>NZ_JBVIXO010000007.1:0-341209 GCF_055593565.1 Streptomyces sp. NPDC040718
CCCAGGACAGCCGCCTCCTGCTGATGGACGAGCCCTTCGCGGCCCTCGACGCCATCACCCGCGACGTCCTGCACGGCGAACTCACCCGCATCTGGCAGGAGACCGGAGTGTCGGTCCTCTTCGTCACCCACAACGTGCGCGAGGCCGTCCGCCTCGCCCAGCGCGTCGTCCTCCTCTCCTCCCGCCCCGGGCGGGTCGCGAAGGAATGGACCGTGGACATCCCGCAGCCGCGCCGCATCGAGAACGCGGACGTCGCCGAGCTGTCCCTCGAGATCACTGAACACCTGCGTGGGGAGATCCGCCGCCATGGCCAGCACTGACACCACCCCCAAGGCGGCGAAGGGCGACGACCTGGCCGGCCTGGAGGCCGGCCTCGACGCCCTCGACGCGGTCCAGACCCACCGCACCCCGGTGCGCGAGGTCCTCACCAAGAAGGTCCTGCCCCCGATCCTGGCCGTCGGC
The DNA here is from genome assembly GCF_055593565.1 of Streptomyces sp. NPDC040718. NCBI lineage: Bacteria > Bacillati > Actinomycetota > Actinomycetes > Kitasatosporales > Streptomycetaceae > Streptomyces > Streptomyces sp. NPDC040718. Next base: position 463 of record NZ_JBVIXO010000007.1, read on the forward strand.
CTGGTGCTGGTGGTCTGGCAGGTCCTCGTCTCGGCGAAGGTCACCGACGAGACCAAGCTCCCCGCCCTGTCCGCGGTCTGGGACAGCCTGTCCGAGATGTGGCTGAAGGGGACGCTCCTCGAAATCATCTGGACCTCGGTCTCCCGCGGCCTGCTCGGCTTCCTCCTCGCCCTGGCCATCGGCACCCCGCTGGGCCTGCTCGTCGCCCGGGTGAAGTTCGTCCGCGCCGCGATCGGACCGATCCTCCAGGGCCTGCAGTCCCTGCCGTCGGTGGCGTGGGTGCCGCCGGCCGTGCTCTGGTTCGGCCTCAACGACGCCATGATGTACACGGTGATCCTGCTCGGCGCGGTGCCGTCGATCGCCAACGGCCTCGTCTCCGGCATCGACCAGGTCCCGCCGCTGTTCCTGCGCGCCGGCCGCACCCTGGGCGCCACCGGCCTGCGCGGCGCCTGGCACGTCGTCATGCCGGCCGCGCTCCCCGGCTACGTCGCCGGCCTCAAGCAGGGCTGGGCCTTCTCCTGGCGCTCCCTGATGGCCGCCGAGATCATCGCCAGCTCCCCCGACCTGGGCCTCGGCCTCGGCCAGCTCCTGGAGAACGGCCGCAACAACATCGACCTGCCGGGCGTGTTCCTCGCGATCATCCTGATCCTGGTCGTCGGCATCGCCATCGACCTGCTGATCTTCAGCCCCGTCGAGCGCTGGGTCCTGCGCAGCCGCGGCCTCCTGGTCAAGAACTGAGCACCCGATGTCCCGCGCACTTCTGGTCATAGCCCACGGCAGCCGCGACCCGCGGCACGCGGCGACCGTGCACGCCCTCGTCGGGCGGGCCCGGTCGCTGCGGCCGGGGCTCCGGGTGGAGACCGCCTTCCTGGACTTCAACGGCCCGACCGTCTCCCAGGCGCTGGCCTCCCTGTACCTCTCGGGCGTACGCGAGGTCGTGGCCCTGCCGCTGCTCCTCACCCGGGCCTTCCACGCGAAGGCGGACATCCCGGCGGTCCTGGCGGAGTCGGCCGTCCGCCTCCCCGACCTCTCGGTCCGGGTCGCGGACGTCCTGGGACCCCACCCCCTCCTCATCAGCTCCCTGGAACGACGCCTCGCCGAGGCCGGCGTCGACCTCAGCCCGGCGGGGCGCGCGACGACCGGTGTCGTCCTCGCGTCCGCCGGCTCCACAGACCCGGAGGCGATCGCAGTGATCGCTGAAATCGCGCGGGAGTGGCGGCACACCGGTTGGTGCGCCGTGCGGCCTGCGTTCGCCTCCGCTGCCCTTCCCCGCACGGAGGACGCCGTACGCGCCCTGCGCGCGGAGGGCGTCCGCCGCGTGGCGGTGGCCCCGTACGTCATCGCCCCGGGCTTCCTCCCGGACCGCATCACGGCGGGCGCCGGGGCGGCGGGCGCGGACGTGATCGCGCCCGTCCTGGGCGCCACCCCGGAGCTGGCCCGCCTGCTCCTCCACCGCTACGACACCGCGGCCCCGGCCCGCGCCGCGCACGAGGCGCTCACGGCCTGAGGCGCCGTCCGCCGTTCGCCGGCCCCGTCGCCGGGACGGCGGACCGGTCAGGTGCGGGCGGCGGCCTCGTCGGCCAGGGCGGTGAGGTCGGCGATGGACATCGCGCCCGGGGGGAGGCCTTCGCGGGCGAAGATGTTCGCCGCGTGGCGCAGTACGTCGTTGACCGGGGTGGGCACGCCGTGGAGGCGGCCCAGCAGGGAGATCTCGCCGTTGAGGTAGTCGGCCTCCACCGAGCCCGTGCCGCGGGCCAGGCTCTGCCAGGAGGAGCCGCCGCGTACGCCCGCCGGCTGGTCCACCTTGCCGTCGCGGGCCGCCGACTGCTCTGCCTCGGTGACGTAGGCGATGCCCGCCGCGTCGAAGGCGGCCTTGCCCTCGCGGATGGCCCGCAGCAGCAGGGCCGCCTTGGCCGGGTCGGGCTCGGGGCCGGTGGTCGCCTGGATGGCGTTGCCAAGGTTGCCGAGCAGCTTCGCGTGCTTCCACCGCATCACGTCCTCGACGACCGGCGCCTCGAAACCCGCCCCGCCGAGGTCCGCGGCGACGGCCCGGATCCGCGCGTCCGACCCGCCGGCGGCCCGCCCGAGGTGCAGGATCCCGGTGAGCGGGGAGCACAGGGCGGAGACCACTCCCGGTTCCAGGAAGGTGGCGGGGAGCCAGACGCAGACCCCGTACACCCGCGAGAAGCGCCGCAGGGCGAGCCGTTCGCTCTCGACGCCGTTCTGCGCGCACAGCAGCGGCAGCCGCTGCGCGGCCGTTCCGCCGCCGGCGACCTCCGCGTCGCCCCACGCGTCCAGGGCGGCGATGGCGTCCTGGGTCTTCACCGTGAGCAGCAGGACGTCGTCCGGGCGCAGTTCGCCCAGCTCCGACGGGCCGGTGACCACGGGGAGCCGGTGGACGCGGGCGCCGTCGGCGGTGGTGAGCCGCAGGCCGTCCGCCTTCAGCGCCTCGGCGTGCGCGCCGCGCGCGACGAGGACGACCTCCCGGCCCGTTCCGGCGAGGCGTCCGCCGATGGTCGCGCCGATCGCACCGGCGCCGATGATGATGTAACGCATGCCCCGAGCCTGACACACCGGTGATCCCCGGATACGGTCGGGCCATGATGGAATCGACGTTCGTCCTGGGCGGGGACCTGCCCTTGCGCCGTCTCGGTTTCGGTACGGGCGGACTGGTCGGCGCCGGCTACTGGGGGCCGCGCGGCAGCCGCGCCGGGGCCCGGGCGCTGCTGCGCGCGGCGGTGGAGCGCGGCGTGGCGCTGATCGACACCGCCGACAACTACGGGCCCGGCCTGGCCGAGGAGTTGGTCGCCGAGGCTCTCCATCCGTACGGGGAGCGGCTGGTGGTCGCCACGAAGGGCGGGGTGGTGCGCACGGGGCCGGACGAGTGGCACGTGGCGGGCCGTCCGGAGCAGTTGCGGCGGATGTGCGAGGCGAGCCTGCGGCGGCTGCGGGTGGAGCGGATCGACCTGTACCAGCTGCACCGCTTCGACCCGGCGGTGCCGATGGCCGAACAGCTGGGCGCGCTGGCGGAGTTGCGGACGGAGGGCAAGATCCGGCACATCGGCCTGGACACCGTCACGGCCGGACAGCTGCGCCTTGCGTTGGAGTCGGCGCCCGTGGCGGCGGTGCAGAACCCTTTCAACCTGCTGGACCGGTCCTCCGCCGACGTGCTGGCGCTGTGCGAGGCGCGGGGGATCGCCTTCCTGCCGTACTACCCGCTGGGCAGCGGAGCCCTGACCCGCGAGGGTGCGGCCGCCGTCGCGGAGGTGGCCGCCGCGCACGGGGCGACCCCGGGGCAGGTGGCGCTGTCCTGGCTGCTGCACCGCTCCCCGGTGCTGTGCCCGACGCCGGGTACCGGGTCCCCGGCGCACCTGGCGGAGAACCTGGCCGCGGCGTCGCTCTCCCTGTCCGGCGGGGACATGGCGCTGCTCGACGCGGTGGGTGCCGGGTAGGCCGTCGTCACGGGCGGGTCAGTTCCACGAGCTTGACGACGGTGTTCCAGTTGCGGGTGGTGACGTCCAGGCCCTTGACCACGGCGGGCCTGGCGAGGGCCTCGGCCAGTTTGGAGCGGCCGAGGCCGTCGGGGGCGTAGAGGTAGAGGACGCGGTCCCCCAGCCGGTATTCCTCGGGGAGGTACGCGGGGCCGTCGAGTGCGGCGAAGCGCTCGGGGCCGGGCTGTTCGGAGAAGAAGGTGGCGTGGAGCTGCCTGCCCTCCAGTTCGGCGGCCGGGAAGGGGCAGGCCTCGGCTACGGCCGCCAGGTGGTCCCCGTCGACGACCAGGCAGGGCACCCGGAAGCCGAAGTGGGCCTCGATGGCCGCCTCCAGGCCCCGGGCGAGGGCGGTGGGGTCGGTCTCGGCGCTGCTGAAGACGGCGTTGCCGCTCTGCAGGTACGTCCGTACGCCGCCGTGGCCGAGGCCTTCCAGTACGGTGCGCAGCTCGGCCATCGGGACCTTCTTGTTCCCGCCGACGTTGATGCCGCGCAGGAGGGCGGCGTACTTCTTCGTGCTCGCTGCCTTCGTCGTCTTCGTCATGGCCGCACCCTAGGCGGTGACTAGGACAGTGCGGCCTCGATGAGGTCGGCGGCCTGCCGCGTGCCGCCCTCGGAGGCCATGCCGGCGCGGACGGCCTCCGCGCGGACGGCGACCTCGGGGTCGGCGAGCAGGCCGAGGACCGCCTCGCGCAGGGTGGCGGCGTTCGCCTCGTCCATCGGGACGTGCCGGGCCACGCCGAGGCCGGCCAGCATGTCGGCGTTGCCGAACTGGTCGACGGCCTGCGGCACGGCGACCATCGGGGTCGCGGTGGCCAGGCCCTCCTGGCTGCCGCCTGCGCCCGCGTGGGTGATGAAGGCGTCGGCCTGGCGCAGGACGTCCAGCTGGGGGACCCAGCGGTGGACCTCGACGTTGGCGGGGACCTCGCCCAGTTCTGCCTCGTCGGTGAACTTGCCGATCTGCAGGACCACGTGCCAGTCGGGGAGGTCTCCGAAGGCTTCGACGCAGGCGCGGTAGAATGCGGGCTGCTTGGTGAAGGTGGAGCCGAGGGAGACCAGGAGCACCTTCTTCCCCTCGGCGGAGGCGGGCCGTTCCCAGGTGCCCTGGGTGGCGCTGCGGTCGCCCTGGCAGGCGCCGACGAAGGTGTGGACGGACTCGTCGACCCGGTCGGCGTTCGGCTGGAGGGCGCGCGGGATCAGGACGATGCTGCGCGGCGGACGGCCGACGAAGCGGTCGGAGTCCTCGTCGATGCCGTTCTCGTCGAGCCAGGCGCGGAAGCGGGCGTAGTACGCCTGCCCTCGCTCGGAGGCGCGCAGTTGCGCCGTCATCGGGGCGGCGACCTCCTCCTCGTAGCCGGTCCAGGCGACCAGGTTCGGGGAGAGGGAGATCTCGGGGACGCCCCAGCGGCGGGCGAGGACCCTCGCCGGGTAGGCGGTGATGTCGTGGATGACGAGGTCGGGTTCGTCGCCCTCGAAGGCGTCGGCGAGCTGCGGTAGCGCCTGGACGGCGTCGTTCAGGAAGGGCTCGATGTTGTCGATGAGCTCGGTGCCCCAGGCATCGGGCTCGTCCTCGGTGGGCAGGGTGGACTTCCAGATCACCGGGGTGGCACCGGTCTCCGCGACCTTCTCGGCGAAGGAGGCGGGGATGGCGTAGCTGACGCGGTGGCCCCTGGCGACGAGCTCCCGGATCACTTCGATGCTCGGGTTCACGTGCCCGGGGGCGGCGATGGAGAACATGGCGATGTGTGCGGGCTTGGCTGCTGAAGTCATGCCCCGACTCTAACGAGACGAGACGTCTCGTGCAATTGAGAAGAGGCCGCGCGGGCCGCCCTGCCCGAAAATCGACATGCTGGCCGATTCCCGTCCCCCAGGGGGCTCCCGGAGCCGGAATGCGAGACTGGGCGGACTCACGGTGATCACCCATCACGACCACCCGGCGAAGGACGAGACGAACGCATGGACGAGGCGCGGGCCAGGGACGTACTGGCGGAGACGGGACTCGCGGGCACCGGGGCGTACCGCCCGGAGCTGCTCGCCTTCGGCGAGAACGCCGTCTTCGCGGTCGGCGGCCTGGTGGTCAAAGTGGGCCGCGAGGCGGTACTGCTGGAACGGGCCGAGCGGGAACTCGCGGTGGCCGACTGGCTCGCCGGGGCGGGGATCCCGGCGGTGCGGGCCGCCGAACCGAAGCCCCGGCTGGTGGGCGGGCACCCGCTGACCCTCTGGCACCGGCTCCCGGAACCGCTGCGGCCGGCCGGCCCCGAGGACCTCGCGGCGCTGCTGCGCCCGCTGCACGCGCTGCCCGCGCCCTCCTTCGCGCTGCCCGCGCGGGACCTGCTGGGCGGGGTCGAGCGCTGGCTCCGGCTGGCCGGCGGGGCCGTCGACCCCGCAGACGCGGCGTACCTGCGCGCCCGGCGCGACGCCTACGCCGGCGAGGTCGCCGCGCTCACCCCGCACCTGGCCCCCGGCCCCATCCACGGCGACGCGCTGCCGCGCAACGTGCACGTGGGCCCGGACGGGCCGGTCCTGGTGGACCTGGAGACCGTGTCGGCGGACCTGCGGGAGCACGACCTGGTGGTGATGGCCCTGTCCCGAGACCGGTACGGGATGCCCGCCGCCGCCTACGAGGCCTTCGCGGCCGCGTACGGGTGGGACGTACGGGAGTGGGAGGGCTGCGCGGTCCTGCGCGGCGCCCGCGAGACGGCGAGCTGCGCGTGGGTCGCCCAGCACGCCCCCGCCAACCCCAAGGCCCTCGCCGAATTCCGCCGCCGCGTGGCCTCCCTCCGCGAGGCCGACACAGGAGCCCGCTGGCACCCCTTCTAGTGCCGTGACCGCAAAGGTCCACCGGGCCGGCGGCACGCCCGGGGCAGGTCGCCCGCGCGCCCGCGCCCCGCACCCGTCCGCCCCGGTGCGGCCCCGGCAGGCGCTCCCCGGCGCCCGCCACTCGCACGTGCGCGGCGGCGTGTACGGCGGCCCCCGCTGCCGGGACCTCCACGTCGACTACCGCGAGACCCCGCCAGAGTAGGGGTCAGGCCGGGGCCGGGAGGACGCCGCGCAGGGGCCACGCCGTGTCGATCACCGCGTCCGGGCTGCCCTGGCGGCGCAGGTAGGACTGGAAGTCACGGGCCCAGCGGGCGTGCCAGCCGCCCTGCCGGTCGTGCAGCTCCGCCGGGCTGAGCGCGGCGACCTCCGAATGCCGGGCGGCTATCGCCCGGGCCACCTGGACCGCCGCCAGCGCGTCGGCCCCCGCGTCGTGCGCGGCGTCGAGGGTGACCCCGTACACCCCGCACACCGCCTCCAGCGTCCGCTTGCCGCGCCGGAAGCGGTCCACGGCCCGGTCTATCGTCAGCGGGTCCACCACCGGCCCGGTCTCGGCCCCGCCCAGCCGGTCGGCGAGCGAGGGCAGCCCGTACCGGGCCAGCTCGGCCGAGAGCAGCGTCAGGTCGAAGGCCGCGTTGTAGGCGACCACCACCGCACCGCCGCGCCAGTGCTCCACCAGGGCCGCCGCGACCTCCTCGGCGACCTCCCCCGCCGGGCGGCCCTCGGCGACGGCCCGCTCCGTGCTGATCCCGTGGATCGCCGCGGCCTCCTCCGGGATCGGCATCCCCGGATCCGCGAGCCAGCCGCGCCTCGCGCGGACCTCACCGCCCCGCACCTCGACCACCGCGGCCGTCACGATCCGGGACTCCCCCGGCTCCGTACCGGTCGTCTCCAGGTCGAACCCGACCAGCGCTCCCCCGTGCCACGCCTCCATGACGCGCCCCTCCCCCGTGTTTCCGGTCAACGCGTTTCAGCCTGCCACGCGCCACTGACACCCGGCGGGGGCACCCCCGGGCGCCGGCCCGGACCCGGCCTGGTAGGCCGGGAGGTCACGACACCGGCCGCGAGTCCTCCCACACCGACTCGAACTCCTCCCGGTACGTCTGGAACAGCCCGTGGTCGGCGTCCTTGGGCACGCCCCGCCCGCCGCCGCGCAGCACCAGCACCGGCGCCTCCATCCCCCGGGCCCGCCGCAGGTACGACTGGACCACCGCGATGCCCGAGGACTGCCCCTCCACCAGGTACGCGGTGAAGCGGGGGGTCTCGTCGAAGACGTGGATGTCGAAGCGCGACGGGTCCTTCAGGCCCGCCCGCACCCTGCGCACGTGCAGGATGTTCATCTCCACCGACCGGCTCAGCTCGCCCTTGCGCAGCCCCAGCTCCCGCTCGCGCCGCTTGACCGCGCTGCTCGCCGGGTTCAGGAACAGCAGCCGCACCCGGCAGCCCGCCTCGGTCAGCCTGACGAGCCTGCGGCCCGAGAAGTTCTGCACCAGCAGGTTGAGGCCTATGCCGATGGCGTCGAGCCGCCGCGCGCCCCCGAACAGGTCCTCCGCCGGCAGCTGCCGCTGGAGCCGCACCCGGTCCGGGTGGACGGAGATGACGTCCGCGTACCGGTCCCCGACCAGGTCCTCGACGGCGTCGATCGGCAGCCGGTCCGCCGAGGGGCTGCCCGAGCCGGCCCCCAGCACCTCCAGCAGCCGCGCCGAGGCCCGCTCCGCCTGCTCCAGCACGGCCCTCGACAGCGCCCGGTTGCGGGAGACCACGTTCCGGGTGACCTCCAGCTCGTCGAGCGCGAGCTCGATCTCCCGCCGGTCGTCGAAGTACGGCTCGAAGCAGGGCCAGTGCTGGACCATCAGCTCCCGCAGCTGCGGCAGCGTCAGGAAGCTCAGCACGTTGTCGTCGGCCGGATCGAGGAGGTAGCCCTTGCGCCGGCTGACCTCGCGCACGGCCACCGCCCGCTGCACCCACTCCTGCCCGGCGGGACCGGCCGCCGCGACGACCCAGTCGTCGCCGCCGTGCACCGGCTCGTAGACGGGCCGCAGCACGGCGCCGACCACCGACCGCAGCCGCTGTTCGATGAGGTTCAGCCAGATGTACGCACGGCCCGCGCGCTGGGCCCGCGTACGGACCTCGCTCCACGCGTCCGCGCCCCAGTCCAGCTCGGCCCCGGCCCGCGCGTCCCCGGCCGCCTGCGGGGCCAGTGACACCGCCGCCGCGGCCGCCGCCGCGCCCGGCACTCCGCCGGACGTACCGCCGGCACCACCCGCGGCGTCCACCGGGCCACCCTCGTGACCGCTGTCACCAGGGGGCAGCTCCAGACCTCCCGAGCTCACCCGTGCACCGCCTTCTGCGTCTGGACGCCCGTCTCCAGTGATCACGGAAGGGTACTCCGCGCACGCGGCCCGACGCAGCCCGAAGCCGTCCCCTTTGACCTCAGGTCCCCTGGTCCGACAGTCCGTTGACCCATTATGTGATGCCCGGACAGTCCGTTGACCCGCCTATCAGCTCTCCGGTTCACCCGTCGGCAGCATTCCAAGTCCACGCGTGCGGACCCTCTTTCGGGGAAGATCTGGCAGAGACGTGATCCGCGCCGGATCCAGCCGGACCGCGCGCCGGACCGAGCCGGACCAGGATGGGAAGAGTCGTTAGCCATGCAAGTCTGGCCGGGGCAGGCGTATCCGCTGGGCGCCACGTACGACGGCGCGGGCACCAACTTCGCGGTCTACTCCGAGGCCGCGCGGCGCATCGAGCTGTGCCTGTTGCACGACGACGGCTCGGAGACCGCCGTCGAGCTGCGCGAGACGGACGCCTTCGTGCGCCACGCCTACCTGCCCGGGATCATGCCCGGCCAGCGGTACGGGTTCCGGGTGCACGGCCCGTACGAGCCCGAGCGCGGGCAGCGCTGCAACGCGGCGAAGCTGCTGCTGGACCCGTACGCGCGGGCCATCAGCGGGAAGGTGTCCTGGGGCGAGGAGGTGTACGGCTACCACTTCGGCCGGCCGGACTCCCGCAACGACCTGGACTCGGCCCCGCACACGATGAGTTCGGTCGTGGTGAACCCGTACTTCGACTGGGCCAACGACCGGCCGCCGCGCCACGAGTACCACCACACGGTGCTGTACGAGGCCCACGTGAAGGGCCTGACCATGCGCCACCCGGACCTCCCGGAGGAGCTGCGGGGCACCTACGGGGCGCTCGCGCACCCGGCGGTGATCGGACACCTGGCGAAGCTGGGGGTGACGGCGCTGGAGCTGATGCCCGTGCACCAGTACGTCAACGACCACCGCCTGGTGAACGACGGGCTCAGCAACTACTGGGGCTACAACACCATCGGCTTCTTCGCCCCGCACAACGGCTACGCCTCCGGGGACCGGGGCCAGCAGGTGCTGGAGTTCAAGTCGGCGGTGCGGGCGCTGCACGAGGCCGGGATCGAGGTGATCCTGGACGTGGTCTACAACCACACCGCCGAGGGCAACCACCTGGGCCCGACGCTGTCCTTCCGCGGCCTCGACAACGCCTCGTACTACCGGCTCGCGGACGACCCCCGGCACTACACGGACACCACCGGCACCGGGAACTCGCTGCTGATGCGCTCCCCCCACGTGCTCCAGCTGATCATGGACTCGCTGCGGTACTGGGTGACCGAGATGCACGTGGACGGCTTCCGCTTCGACCTCGCGGCGACGCTGGCCCGGCAGTTCCACGAGGTGGACCGGCTGTCCTCGTTCTTCGACCTGGTGCAGCAGGACCCGGTGGTCAGCCAGGTGAAGCTGATCGCGGAGCCCTGGGACCTGGGCGAGGGCGGCTACCAGGTGGGGAACTTCCCGCCGCTGTGGACCGAGTGGAACGGCAAGTACCGCGACACCGTACGGGACTTGTGGCGCGGGCAGCCGCGTACGCTCGCGGAGTTCGCGGGACGGCTGACCGGCTCCTCCGACCTCTACCAGGACGACGGGCGGCGGCCGCTCGCCTCGATCAACTTCACCACCTGCCACGACGGTTTCACCCTCAACGACCTGGTCTCGTACAACGAGAAGCACAACGAGGCCAACCGGGAGGGCAACCGGGACGGGGAGACCCACAACCGGTCCTGGAACTGCGGCATCGAGGGACCCACCGACGACCCGGAGGTCCGGGAGCTGCGCGCGCGGCAGATGCGGAACTTCACCGCCACCCTGATGCTGTCGCAGGGCGTGCCGATGCTCAGCCACGGCGACGAGTTCGGCCGCTCCCAGGAGGGCAACAACAACGCCTACTGCCAGGACAACGAGCTGTCCTGGGTGACCTGGCCCGAGCCGGGGAAACCGCCGCCCGGCCTGCTGGAGTTCACCCGCCGCATGGTGTGGCTGCGCCGCGACCACCCGGTCTTCCGGCGGCGCCGGTTCTTCCACGGCCGGCCGGTGGAGGGCACGCACGACGAGCTCTCGGACATCGCCTGGTTCACCCCGCACGGCGAGGAGATGCGGGCCCGGGACTGGCAGGCGCAGCACGCGCGGGCGCTGACCGTGTTCCTCAACGGGGAGGCCATCTCCGAGCCCGGCACGCGCGGGGAGCGGATCACCGACGACTCGTTCCTGCTGATGTTCAACGCGGGCGCCGATCCGCAGGACTTCACCGTCCCGGCCGGGCACGGGGCGCACTGGCGGCTGGTCGTGGACACGGCGCGGGCGGAGGTACTGCCACCCGGCACCGGGCCGCAGTACGCGGCCGGGGACCGGGTGGCCCTGACGGGACGGTGTCTGGTGGTGCTTCAGCGCCCGGCGTAGCCGTTGGCGGAGCCGGCCGCCGAGCCCTCGGGGGAGGTGGTGCGCTGGGCCGGGACGAACGGCTTGGCCGGGTCCTGGGGCCGGGCGGACGGCACCCGGGTGACGAGGGCGATGGCCAGGCACAGGGCGGCGGCGCCCACCGCGACGGCGAAGGCCCCGGCGGGCCCGTACGACTCGGCGAGCCGCCCGGAAACGGCGAGCGCGGCGGCCTGTCCGGCCACCAGGGAGCTGGCGGCGAAGGCCATGGACTCGGCGAGCCGGGCGGGCTCGACCACGCGCTCGGTGAGTGCGAACGCGGTGATCAGGTGCGGGGCGTACGCGGCACCGAGGACGGTGACGACCAGGTACAGCGGCCACAGGGTGTCGGTGAACAGCAGCGGCACGGAGAGGAGCAGGGCGGCGCCGGTGGCCACGCGCCAGCGCAGCCGCAGCCCGAACCGGGCGGGCAGCGCGCCGAGCGCGAGACCGACGGCGGCGCTGACGACGCCCATGGCGGCGTACACGATGCCGGCCTGCCCGGGGACGCCGAGCCGGTCGGTGAGCGAGGCGATGCCCGCCTGGCAGGCGCCGAACATGGCGCCCTGGAGGGCCAGGGAGCCGCGTACGGCGTGCACCACGCGGGGCAGGCGGGCGGGCCGGGCGCCGTCGGCGCGCTCGGGCGCGGGGGTCCCGGCCGTGACGGCGGCGGTCGGGTGCAGGGCGTAGGCGGTGCCGAAGACGGCCACCAGGGCGGCGGCGCCGCCGAGGGCGACGGCCGGGTGCGCGACGAGCGCGGCGAGGCCCACGAGGGCCGGGCCGAAGACGAAGGAGACCTCGTCGAGGGTGCCTTCGAGGGAGTGCACGGCGCCGACGGTCTTCTCGTCGGCCTTCGCGCGGTGCGCGAGCGCGACGGAGCGGGTGCGGGCGAGCGGCCCGACGAGCGGTACGGAGGCCCCGGTGACGGCGCCGATCGCGGCGAGCGGGGCCGTCGCGAGGCCGCCGAGGGCGCCGGCGACGAGCGCGGCGGTGGCGAGGGCGTTGACGGCCGCCGCGGTGAGGACGACGGGCCGCTGCCCGTGGCGGTCGGCGAGGCGGCCGAGGAGGGGCCCGAAGACCACCTGGCCGGCGGAGAGGGTGCCGCCGACGATGCCGGCGGTGGCGAGCGAGCCGCTGGTCTCGGCGACCAGCAGGACGCTGCCGAACTGGGACATCGCGACGGGCAGTCGGGCGAAGAAGGAGACGAGCGGGAGTAGGGGCCCGGTCAGGGCGATGACGTGACGATAGGTACTGACGGTTCCAACCACTTGATCGACACTAACGCGGCGCAGTCACCCGGATGCATTGGGTAATGGCACGGAATCGTGCGGGCTGGGTACGTACGTTCTCATGAGCCTCGGGAATTCAATCAGCCAATCGGAATCCGGCGTTCGGACGCCGGTCGCTCCTGCGTCGACCTACCGTCTCCAGCTGGGCCCGCGCTTCACGTTCGCGGCGGCCGAGGCAGCCGTACCGTACCTCGCCTCACTCGGCGTGTCACACCTGCACCTCTCCCCCGTACTGGAGGCGGTGCCGGGCTCGGAGCACGGTTACGACGTCACCGACCACGCCAGGGTGCGGGCCGAACTGGGCGGCGAGCGGGGTCTGCGCGCGCTCGCGAAGGCCGGACGGGCCCACAGGCTCGGCCTGGTGCTCGACATCGTCCCGAACCACATGGCCGTACCGGTGCCGTTGCGGCTCAACCGGCCCCTGTGGGAAGTCCTGCGGGAGGGGCCGCACTCGCCGTACGCGCGGTGGTTCGACATCGACTGGGAGGGCGGCGGAGGGCAGGTCCTGCTGCCGGTGCTGGGCGGCGAGGAGGAGCCGGGCGAGGTGATCGGCGGGGGCGACGGGGAGGCGCTGCTGCGGTACGGGGCCGTGGAGCTGCCCCTGCGGGCCGGGACGGCCGGACTGCCCATGCCGGAGCTGCTGGCCGCGCAGTGGTACCGGGCCGCGTGGTGGCGGGAGGCGCGGACGGGCCTCAACTACCGCCGCTTCTTCACCATCTCCGACCTGATCGGGGTGCGGGTGGAGGACCCCGCCGTGTTCGCCGCGAGCCATGCGAAGGTGCTCCAGCTGGTGCGGGACGGGGTGGTGGCCGGCCTGCGGGTCGACCACGTCGACGGGCTGGCGGATCCGGAGCAGTACCTGAGGCGGCTGCGGGCCGCGACCGGGGACGGCTGCTGGGTGGTCGTGGAGAAGATCCTGGCCCGCCGGGAACGGCTGCCGGCGTCCTGGCCGGTGGCCGGCACCACCGGCTACGACGCGCTGCACCGGGTCGACGGGGTGTTCACCGACCCCGCCGGGGCGGGGCAACTGGCCCGTGCGTACGGGGAGTCCGGCGGCGGGCCGGCCTCGTGGGAGGAGACCGCCGCGGCCGCGGCGCGGGAGGTGCTGACCGTCGACCTGGCCGCCGAGCTGGCCCTGCTGGAGCGCTGGGCCGGTCCGGAACTGGCGTGCGCGGTGCGGGAGTTGCTGATCGCCTCGCCCGTGTACCGGACCTACCCGGGCGGGCCGGGACCGTCGGCGGCGACCCTGGAGCGGGCCGCCGCACGGGCGGGGGCCCGGGCGGTGGAGGGCGTACGGGCGCTGTTGCTGCGGGATCCCGCCTTCGCGGCGCGCTTCGCCCAGACCTCGGCGGCCCTGCGCGCCAAGTCCCTGGAGGACCGCGCCTTCTACCGCTGGGCGCCGCTGCTGTCGGCCACCGAGGTGGGCGGGAACCCCGGGGACCCGGCGGTGTCGGTCGACGGGTTCCACGCGTACTGCGCGGAGCTGGAGCGGGACTGGCCCGCTTCGGGGACGGTGCTGTCCACGCACGACACGAAGCGCAGCGCGGACGTACGGGCGCGGATCGCGGTGCTGTCACAGGCCCCGGAGGCGATGGGCGGGCCGGGCGGGCCGGCCGGGGCGGATCCGCGGCTGGCGTGGGCGGCCCGGCAGAGCGCGCTCGGGCTGGGCGGGGCGCCCGAGCGGGAGTCCCGGCTGGCGGCGGCCCTGCTGAAGGCCGCCCGGGAGGCCGGGGTGCACACCTCCTGGACCGACCCCGACGAGGAGTACGAGGCGGGCATCGCGGCGCTGGTGCCCCGGGAGGCGGTGGAACTGCCGCCGGAACTCGCGGAGGCGGCCCGGGCCAACCTGCTGGGGATGACCCTGCTGCACCTGGCGATGCCGGGGGTGCCGGAGGTCTACCAGGGCGCCGAGTACGAGTACCGGGCCCTGGTCGACCCCGACAACCGCCGCCCCGCCGAGTTCCCCCGGGAGGCCCTGGCCGCCCTGGACGCCGGCGCCGCCCCGCCGGACCTCGCGCGGGAGAAGCTCGCGCTGACGGCGGCCCTGCTGCGGCTGCGCCGCGACCGGCCCGGGCTGTTCACCGGCTACGCCCCCCTGCCGGCCCGGGGCCCGGCGGCCGGCCACTGCGTGGCCTTCACCCGCCCGGCCGGCCTCGTCGCGGTGGCCACCCGCCTCTCCCACCGCCTGGCGGCGGCGGGCGGCTGGCGGGACACCGCCCTGGAACTGCCCCCGGGCCGCTGGGAGCGCGCGGGGGGTCCGGGGGAGCCTGGGGGTCCGGCGTACGAGGGGCGGGTGGCGCTGGCGGAGCTTCTGGAGGGGCTGCCGGTGGCGGTGCTGGTGCGGGAGTAGGGACTCGCGGTGCGGGCCCGGCCTGATCCGGAAGACACCGCCTACGCGCCCTGGCAGAGGGCGGTGTCCACGAGTTCTTCCACGTGCTTCGTGGTCGCGCCGTCGATCGGGTCGATGGTCACCGCGACGTTGGCGGCGCGGCCGTCCTCGGTGACGCCCCCGCGGGTCTCGTATCCGGGGATGTCGCCGCCGTGGCCCCAGTAGACGCCGTCGCAGGACAGGGGCCGGCTCATCAGGCCCAGGCCGTATCCGGCTCCGGTGTCGCCGAGGGGGACGGTGGTGCGCATCTGGGCGAGCTGGGCCGGCCGGAGGAGGTCGCCGGCCAGGAGCGCGGCGAAGAAGCGGTTGAGGTCGGCGTTGGTGGAGACCATCTGGCCCGCCGCCCACGCCGCCGAGGGATCGATCTCCGTGACGTCGCGCACCGGGGCGCCCGGTGAGTCCTGGTGGTGGCCCTTGGGGTGGGGCTCTGGGAGGGTCGTGTCGCCGGGGGCGGGGAAGTAGGTGTGGCGCAGTCCGATGCGCCGGATGACGCGCTTGTCGATCTCCTCGGCGAGGGGGCGTCCGGTGACCTTCTGGACGATCAGGCCCGCCAGTACGTAGTTCGTGTTGCTGTAGGCCCAGCCGGTGCCGGGAGGGAAGGCGGCCTTGTGCCGGAGGGCGATGTCGAGGACGTCACGGGGTTCGAGGTACCGGTGGCGGAGGATGTCGTCGGTGACGTCCGCCTCGTAGTCGGGCAGTCCGCTGGTGTGCTGGAGGAGCTGGCGCACGGTGATGTGGCGACCGTCGATCCCTTCGCCCCGTACGAGGCCCGGGAGGTAGGTGTCGACCGGGGTGTCGAGGCCGACCCTTCCTTCGCCGACCAGTTGCAGCACGACCACGGCGGTGAAGGTCTTGGTGTTGCTGCCGATGCGTATCCGGCCGTCCTCGGCGCCCGCGGTGTAGGTGCGGGTGCGGCCGTCGCGGTCCGTGACGGTGGCCAGCGCGCCGGGGACGCGGTCGTTCCGCACCAGTGCGTTCAGCCCCTGCCGGACCGCGTCCGGACGGGGGGTGGCGGCCGCCGCGGACGGGGCCAGGAGGCCGGTGATCGCGGCGGCTGCGGTCGCCACCCGCAGGAGGGTCGATCGGCGGGCCTGCTCGGGCATGGGGCAACTCCTGCGCAATGGTGGGGAGATCGGTGGTATGCCCAGCATTTCCGGGTCCGGCCGCCGGGGCGATCCTGCTGTCCGGATGGCGGGGGTGGGGATATCCCCCCGTCGGCGGTGGAGGATCCGGCTCTCGTCCTTCGCCTTGTCACACGGCTGCGCCGAGGCCGTGCCGCGCGGGTGGCCGGTGAGGCAGAGGCGTTCACCGCGTTGCCCGACGCGTCGGTCGAGGTCAGGAGCAAGACCGCCGGCCAGTGCCGTGACGACGGCCCCGCCGGCCTCCGCCTGCGCCCCTGCGACCGGTCGGACCGCCGGAAACGGGGCCGGCTCCTGCGGGGCGGCCGGAAATCGATCAATGTCCGGCGGGCTTCGTTAGGTTCGTTGCATGCCTTCTACACTTCTCATCGGATATGAACCCCAGGCGATCCCTGGTATCGACGGATCGGCACTCCAGGCGGCGCTCGACGCGGAACTCGCCCGGTTCGGGGAGCACGGGATCGACGTGGCCATGGAGCTGGTCGTCCACGACGCGGCGGTCGAGTCGACCCTCGTCGCGGCGCTGACCAGGAAGCCGTGGGACGTCGTGATCGTCGGCGGCGGGATCCGCAAGTCCGAGCACCTGCTCCCGCTGTTCGAGCTCATCGTGAACCTGATCCCCCGCCACGCCCCCCAGGCCGCCATCGCGTTCAACTCCACGGTGGGGGAACTGCTGGAGGCGGCTCAGCGACGGCTGTGAGCCGGGCGGCGAGGGCGGTGGCGTGCTCCGGCCGGGCCAGGACGGACGTCGCCGCCTCCTGAGCGCGCTGGAGCGCGGCGGCGTCCCGGCGCAGCCGGCGGAGGCGCGCGTTGATCCCCGGCCGCGTCCGCCACGGGTGCCACAGGGCTCGGAGCAGGAGTTGGGCCGTGGCCTGCCGGTACTCCTCGCTCCGCGCCGTGAGTTCTTCGAGCGGCTCGCCCAGGACACCGCCCAGGCGGAGGTCGGCCAACCTGACGGCCTCGCACTGCAGGGCGCGTTCCTCGGCGCCTCCGGCGAAGTCCAGGACCCTGCGCGGTACGCCGGCCGAGAGCGCGGCCACCACGAGTTCCGAGAGCGCTTCCCGCTGGACGCGCCCGGCGTCGCGGCCGTCCTCCAGGACCGCCGTGACGGGCGGGCACGACCGGCTCCCCGGCCGGGCCGGCACGACGTCGCACACCCCGTCGCGCACCGCCGCGACGCGGAGGAGCTGCTGCATGACCGCCGCGCGCAGCTGCCGGCGTTCCTGGTTCCGGGACAGGTGGTTGGTGACCGCGCCGCCGACGACACCGCCGGCCGTGGTGTACGCCAACTCGATCCATCCGGGCACGGTCCGATCGTAGGCGCGCCCTCGGCGGCGGGGAAGAGCATCCCGAACGCCGGCACACACATTCGACCCCCGGGGAGCAGTAGCCGGCCGGTGTGGCGGGCATGGCACACCATGTGACCCTCCTCCGTGACATGTACTACCCCACCCCGCACGAACTCGCCCTGGCCGGACGGGCGCTGGCGGACGAGCACCCAGGGCGGGTGCGGATGCGGCAGGCCGGTGTCTCCCGGGGCGGGAGGCCGTTGTGGCTGCTCTCCGTCGACGGGCAGCGCGGCGGGCCCCGGGAGGTGCTCGTCGTCGCCGGGGCCCATGCCAACGAGCCCGTCGGCGGGGCGACCGCCCTGGACCTCGCCCGGCGGGTGATCCGGGCCGGGAGCGGCGGGGCGGGCTGGCACTTCCTGCTCTGCGCCGACCCGGACGGCGCCGACCTGCACCGCACGCCCCGCCCGTGCTCGCTGCTGGACTACCACCGCAACTTCTACCGCCCGCCCGGCCCGGAACAGCCCGAGTGGGCGCCGTCCATGCTCCCCCCGGACCGGCTCCCGCCGGAGACCCGTACCCTGACCGCGCTCCTCGACGAGCTGCGGCCCGCCCTGCAGGTCTCCCTGCACGGTACGGACCTCGGCGGGTCCTGGGTCCAACTGACGCGCGACGTGCCCGGGCTCGCCGAGCCCTTCGGGAAGTCGGCCGCCGAACTGCGGATCCCGGTGGAGACCGGGGCCTCCGACGCCGCCGGCTGGAGCTCCCCCGGGCCCGGGATCTTCGTGATGCCGCAGGCCGGGAGCGAGGACACCCGGCGCAGCACCTGGTGCCACCGCCACCGCGGGACCACCGCGATCGTCGAGGTGCCCATGTGGGCCTCCGACCTGGTGGACGACCCGGCCCCGCACCCCGACCCTCGGGGCGCCCTGCGCATGCTGTCGGAGCGGCTGACCGGTGAGGCGGCGCGGGTGGCCGGGCTACGGGAGGGGATCCCGGGCACCGGGCCGGGTGCCGCCGCGCTGCTGCGGGCGGTGGACTGGACGCTGGGGCTGATCCCGCAGGTCGCCGCCGAGTGGACGGCTCCCGGCGCGCCCGCCGATGCCACCACGGCCTCCCTCGGCAGCATCGACGCCTTCGGGCGGCGGCTGTCGCTGCGCGCCGCCGCGATGCTGCTGCGCGTACTGCGGTCCCAGGCGCATCCGGCGGCGCCCGGCCTGGACCGCCTGGTGACGGGGTGGTGCGAGGCGTTCTCGGCCCGGTTCCAGGCCCGCTGGGTGCCGGTGGCCACGCAGGTGGAGCACCAGTCGCGGACGGTCCTGGCCGCGTACCGCTGTCTTCAGACCGGCCAGGCGTAGCGCCGCTTGGGGCGGCCGGTGGCGCCGAGGCGGTCGTAGAAGCGGATCGCGCCCTCGTTCCAGTCGGGGGTCTGCCACTCGACGTGTTCGAGGCCGAGTTTGCGGGCGAGGTCGGCCACGGCGGCCATCAGGGCGGCCCCGAGGCCGTGGCCCCTGGCCTCCTCCGCGAGGTAGAGGCAGTCCATGTGGAGGTGGTGGCGGGCGTCCCAGAACGCGAACTCCTCGGAGCAGGCGGCGTATCCGGCCACCTCGCCCCCGGGGGTCTCGGCGAGGAGCACCCAGAGCCGGGCGTCCTCGGCGAACAGCCGGGGGCCGAGGCGTTCGGCGAGGCCGGCGGGCCGGGGCGCCGACTTCTCGTACGCGACGTGCTCGTGGATGAGCTCGGTGAGACGCGGGAGGTCTTCGGGGCGGGCGGGGCGCACGATACCGGTGTGGTCCATGGGGGGCATCCTGCCGGGCCCCGGGCCGGGGGTACAGACCGGCTGGACCGGACCGGTCGTCCACGGCCCCGGTTCTGCCTCCTCGGCGCCCCCGGCCGCTCAGTCCTGGGAGAGCCGGAAGCTCATCCGCCCGAACCCCACCTGGTCCCCCGGCCGCACGACCGCCGCGCCCGTCACCCGGCGCCCGTTGACGGTGGTGCCGTTGGTCGATCCGAGGTCCCGCAGCAGCCAGGTCCCGTCCCGCATGCTCAGCTCGGCGTGCGCCCGCGAGACGGTCTCATGGCTGAGCCGCAGCCCGTTGCCCGGGTCGCGGCCGATCCGCAGCGGGCCGGCGGCCGGGTGGGGGAACAGCAGCTTGGGCAGGCGCTCCACCTGCCAGGCCCGGCGCATCCCGGCGGAGACGGCCGAGGCGCGGCCGACCCAGCCGAACAGCCGTTTGGTCCAAGGGGCTTCGGCTCCGAGCGGGCCCGGGCGGGCATGGAGGTCGGCGAGGAGCGGGGCGAGGTCCTCGGAGCGGCGGGCCACCAGCGCGAGCTCCATGCGGCGCAGGAAGGTGTCGTGCGACAGCTTCCCGAGGGCCGCGCCCTCCCTGAGCTGGCCCAACGCCCGGTCCCGCTCCGCGTCGGAGAGCCGCGGGGCGGGGTAGGCGGGGAACTCGAAACTGGATGTCACAGGGTGATTGTCGGCCCGTCGGGTGCGGAGTGTCCAGAACTCCCCCGCCCGGCCCGGAATGATGGGCACGATACGGGCACGATTACGCATGCTGGACACCGCCGGAGACGAGGGGACCGTCCGTGCAGTTCGAGGTGTGGGCACCGCTGACAGGTCGGGTCGCCATGCGACTGAACGACACCACCTACGACATGGCCCCCGACCCGGCCCCCGGCCGCTCCGGCTGGTGGACCGCCGAGGCCCCGGCTGCCGACGGCGACCGGTACGGGTTCCGGCTCGGCGACGATCCGGTGGTCCGGCCCGATCCGCGCGGGCGGCGGCTGCCGGACGGTACGGAGGGCCTGTCGGCGGTCGTCGACCTCACGGCCCTCGCCCCCCACGTGCCCCCGCCGCACGTACCGCTCCAGGACGCGGTCCTGTACGAGCTGCACGTCGGCACCTTCACCCCCGAGGGCACGTTCGAGGCGGCGGCGGCCCGCCTGGGGTACCTGGCCGGCCTGGGCGTCACGCACGTGGAGCTGATGCCGGTGTGCCCCTTCCCGGGCCGGCACGGCTGGGGGTACGACGGGGTCGCCCCGTGGGCGGTGCACGAGCCGTACGGGGGCCCGGCCGGTCTGGCGGCCTTCGTGGAGGCCGCGCACGCGGCCGGCCTCGGGGTGGTCCTGGACGTGGTCCTCAACCACCTGGGCCCCTCCGGCAACCACCTGCCCGCCTTCGGCCCGTACTTCACCGACACCCGGCACACGCCCTGGGGTGCGGCGGTGAACCTGGACGCGCCCGGCTCCGACGAGGTCCGCGCGTACCTGATCGGGAGCGCGCTGGCCTGGCTGCGGGACTACCGGATCGACGGCCTGCGGCTGGACGCGGTGCACGCGCTGGCCGACGGGCGGGCGCTGTCCTTCCTGGAGGAGCTGTCGGCCGCCGTGGACGCGCTGGCGGCGGAGACCACGCGGCCGCTGTTCCTGATCGCCGAGTCCGACCAGTGCGACCCGCGGCTGACGACCCCGCGCGCGGTCGGCGGCCTGGGGCTGCACGCACAGTGGAACGACGACTTCCACCACGCCCTGCACTGTGCGCTGACCGGCGAGTCGCAGGGCTACTACGCCGACTTCGCCGAGGCCCCGCTCGGCGCCCTCGCCAAGACCCTGACGCGGGCGTTCTTCCACGACGGCACCTGGTCCTCCTTCCGCGGCCGCACCCACGGCCGGCCGGTGGACCGCCGCCGCACCCCCGCGCACCGCTTCCTCGGCTACACCCAGACCCACGACCAGGTCGGCAACCGGGCGCTGGGCGACAGGCTGTCCGCCTCCTGCTCCCCCGGGCTGCTGGCCTGCGCGGCGACGCTGGCGCTGACGGGGCCGTTCGTGCCGATGCTGTTCATGGGCGAGGAGTGGGGGGCCGGCACGCCCTGGCGGTACTTCACCGACCATCCCGATCCGGAGCTCGCCGAGGCGGTCCGCAGCGGCCGGCGGCGGGAGTTCACGGCGCACGGGTGGAAGGCCGAGGAGGTACCGGACCCGCAGGACCCGGCGACCCGCGACCGGTCCTGCCTGGACTGGGCCGAACCGGAGCGGGAGTCGCACGCCTGGCTGCTGGAGTGGTACCGGACCCTGATCCGGCTGCGCCGCACCCACCCGGACCTGCGCGACCCGGACCTGGCGGCGGTCCGGGTCGCCTACGACGAGGAGCGCCGCTGGCTGACCTTCCGGCGGGGCGAGGTGCGGGTGGTGGTGAACCTCTCGACGGAGTCGGTGACGGTCGCGCTGGGCCGCAACGGGGTGCGGGTGCTGGCGTCCTGGGAGCCGGTGGATCATCCGGGTCCGGACGGGCGGATCCACGTGCCGGGCGAGTCGGCGGTGGTGCTCGGTCCGTAGCGCCGAACGCCCCTACCCGACGACCGCCATCTCGCGCGGCGCGTTGTTCAGGCGGCGGCCGCCGTCCGCGGTGACGGTGACGATGTCCTCGATCCGGACGCCGAACCGGCCCGGCAGGTAGACGCCCGGCTCCACCGAGAAGCACATGCCGGGGACGAGGGGCTGCTCCTCACCCTCGACCA
Source organism: Streptomyces sp. NPDC040718 (assembly GCF_055593565.1). Classification (NCBI taxonomy): domain Bacteria; kingdom Bacillati; phylum Actinomycetota; class Actinomycetes; order Kitasatosporales; family Streptomycetaceae; genus Streptomyces; species Streptomyces sp. NPDC040718. The sequence goes on from NZ_JBVIXO010000007.1 coordinate 22,178, forward strand.
TGTACGGCGGTTCGTGGGTGGTGACGCCGATGCCGTGGCCGGTGCGGTGGATGAAGCGTTCGCCGTAGCCGAACTCGGTGATCACCGCGCGGGCCGCCCGGTCGACGTCCTGGCAGCTCGCGCCGGGCCGGACGGCCGCGAACCCGGCCTGCTGGGCCTCGCGGACGATGTCGTGGACGCGCTGCTCCTCGGGGGTGGGCTCGCCGACGTGGACGGTGCGCGAGATGTCGGAGCCGTAGCCGTGCTTGAGGCCGCCGAAGTCGAGGACGACCATGTCGCCGTGCCGGATGACGCGTTCGCCGGCCTCGTGGTGCGGGTTGGCGCCGTTGGGGCCGGAGCCGACGACGGTGAAGTCGACCTGGGAGTGGCCGTGGACGCGCAGCAGCCCGGCCAGGTCGGCGGCGACCTCGCTCTCGCGGCGGCCGGCGAAGGGGACGTGCAGGATCTGCGCGTAGGCGGCGTCGGCGGCGGCTCCGGCGGCCGCGAGGCGGGCCAGTTCCCGTTCGTCCTTGACGGCGCGGAGCATGGGCAGGGCGTCGGTGAGCGGGGCGTAGGCGGTGGCGGGCAACTCCCGTTGCAGGCCGAGCAGGTGCAGCGCCCAGGTGTTGTCGCTGACGCCGAAGCGGCCGCTGACGTCGAGGAGCGGCGCGGCCACCCGGTACGGGTCCTTGCCGTCGGTCCAGTCGCGCAGGGTCAGGGCGTCCGCGCCGGGTGCCCTGGCCGCGTCGGGGGCCTCCAGGGCGGGCACGACGAGCACGGGGTCCTGGCCGGCGGCGAGGACGAGCAGGGTGAGCCGCTCGGTCTCGGCGGTCGGACGGTAGCCGGTGAGGTGGACGAGGTCGGGGCCGGGCGCGATGAGCAGCCCGGCGAGTCCCGCGTCGGCCGCGCTCTGCGCCGCGGCGGCCATCCGGGCGGCGTAGTCGGCGGCGGTGAAGGCCTCGGGGTCAGGAGTCGGTGTGGTCATACGGGGATCCTGCCGTGAGGCGTGCGGCGAGCGCGGCGGCCGCGCCGGACAGGCTCGCGGGCGCGAGCAGCTCCGTACGGTGCACCAGCCGGGGTGCGGCGAGCGGTACGGCGACCCCGGTGCGGGCGGTCCCGGCGACCCGGCGGGGCAGGAGCACGAGGCCGTGGCCGGCGGCGGCGAGGGCGCACAGGGCGTGCAGGTCGGTGCCGTCGTAGCGCAGGGCCCGGCGTCCGGTGGTGAGCGGCAGCCCCGCGTCCGGGGCGTCGAGCCAGCGGGCGTCGGCGAGGTCGCCGAGCCGGACGGAGTCCCGTGCGGCGAAGGGGTGCCCGGCGGGGAAGAGGACGGCGAGGTCCTCCTCGCCGACGCCGGTGACCCGCAGCGGGGCCACGTCGGGCAGCCGCAGCGGGTCGCTCGGGGCGGCGAGCCCGTCGACGAGCCCGAGGTCGCAGTCCCCGGCGGCGACGGCGGCCGGCACCCGGACCGGGGGCAGGACGCGCAGGGTGACGCCGGTGGCGGGCAGGGCGGCGAGCAGCCGGGGGAGGCCGGCGGCGAGCGGGGAGGCGGCGAGGGTGATCCGGCCGTGCGGGGCGGCGGCGAGCCGCAGTACGTCGGCGCGGGCGGCGTCGAGCCGGAGCAGCAGCGGCCGGGCGTGCTCCAGCAGCCGGGCGCCGGCCGGGGTGGGGGCGACGGGCCGGCGGGTGAGGAGCTCGGTGCGCAGGTCGGCTTCCAGGGCGGCGATGTGCTGGGAGACGGCGGACTGGGTGTAGCCGAGTTCGCGTGCGGCGGCGGAGAAGGAGGCGAGGCGGGCGACGGCTGTGAAGGTGCGCAGGAGGTGCGGGTCCATGCCCGCAGGATGCCATCGCACCCATCAGCGCTGCTTATCGATGCTCCGGAAACAATCGTTGGCGCTGAACCGGGACCGGGTCGCAGGATGATCCGCATGACCACCGCACAGATGCCCCACGGCGCGTCCGCCGCACCGCTGACCGTCGCCCGGATCGCCCTCGTCGGCGACCGCTCCCCGCACGTGGAGTCCCACACCCGGATCCCGCTCCTCCTCGACGCGCTGGCCTCGCGCGAGGGGCTGGTGCTGGACGCCTGCTGGATCCCGACCGCTGCCGCGGAGGCGGAGGCCGCGGCGGGGACCCTGTCCGGGTTCGACGCCGTGTGGGTGCTGCCGGGCAGCCCGTACGCGAGCGAGGCGGGGGCGCTGGCGGCGATCCGGGTGGCCCGGGAGGACGGCGTCCCCTTCCTCGGCACGTGCGGCGGCTTCCAGCACGCGCTGCTGGAGTACGCCCGGCACGTGTGCGGGCTGGCGGGGGCCGCGCACGCCGAGAACGACCCCGGGGCGGAGGACCCGCTGATCGCCCGGCTGGCCTGTTCGCTGGCCGGGCACGAGGCGGTCGTACGGGCCGAGCCGGGCTCCCTGGCCGAGTCGGCGCTCGGGGCGGAGCGGTCCACGGAGCGCTACCACTGCCACTACGGCCCCGCGGCCGGCCACCTGCCGGTGCTCGCCGCGCACGGACTGCGCCTGTCGGGCCACGACGAGGAGGGCCGGGCGCGGATGGCGGAGCTGCCGGGGCACCCGTTCTTCCTGGCCACCCTCTTCCAGCCGGAGCTCTCCGGCGACGGGTCGCGGCCGCACCCGGTGATCCGCGCCCTGGCCGTCGCGGCGGTCGCCCGCGCCGCGCGCCGCACGGAGGGGACGCGTCCGGGCGGCGGCCGGACCGCCGGATAACCCGTCGCGGGACCACCCCGCGGATCGGCTATGCTGTGCATGCACAACGAACGGGCGGTCCGCCGCCCTTCGTGGTGGGTGTAGCTCAGCTGGTAGAGCACCTGGTTGTGGTCCAGGTGGCCGCGGGTTCAAGTCCCGTCACTCACCCTGTTGGTCCCGTAGGGGGTACGAGGTTCGCCTCGTACCCCCTACGGGCTTTCCCGGTGCGGGTCAGCCGCGCAGGAAGGCCTCGACCTCCGTGGCGAAGGCCACCGGGGTCTCGTGGGGCGGGTAGTGGCCGGCGCCGGGGATCGTGACGATTCTGCAGTTCGGGTACGAGGCCTGCCAGGTGGCCCGCATCACCTCGGCCGTCAGGGCCAGGTCGTACTCCCCCACCAGGACGAGCACCGGCACGGTGCTGCCCTTGATCGCGGAGAACAGGTCGCGGGGCTGCCAGTCGGCGAGGTAGCCGGCGAAGGCCTCGGGGCGGGAGACGTCGAGGGAGTGGCCGACCATGCGCTCCAGCCAGTGGCGGCTCGCCCGGTTGCCGGTCACCAGGTCGAGGATGGTCCGCCGCTTGCCGGGGTCCTCGGCGGCCCCGTAGAAGAGCGCGTGGGTCGCCTCGTCCATCGCGTACGGCCCGGCGGGGACGGGGGTGAGCCCGATCAGCTTCTCGACGCGCTCGGGTGCGCGGGCCAGCACCTGCTGGGCGGCCTTGCCGCCCATGGAGTGGCCGAGCAGGGAGAAGGTGTCCCAGCCCAGCTCGTCTGCGAGCGCGAGGACGTCGTCGGCGATCTCGGGGAGGCTGTAGCGGCCGGGGACGTCCCGGCGCTCGCCGTAGCCCCGGTAGTCGAGGAAGGCGTACGAGAACCCCTGCGGGTCGAGGTAGTCGAGCACGGAGCCCCAGTTGGCGGAGGTCCCGAACCAGTCGTGCAGCACGATGACGCGGACGGGTCCGGTGCCGATCCGGCGATGGGCGATGGGCATGCGTTCTCCCTCGGTGACGGGGGTGGTGGAAACCGACGCCGTACGTTCTGCCCATCCGGCCTACGGTCACACCGTGCCGACCGAACCGCCCCGCCGGCCGCCGGCCGGGGTCGGTACCGCGGAACTCTCCTGGGCGGTGCGGGAGACGGACCGGGCGGGGCCGGAGGGGGCGGTGCGGTTCTTCGCGAGCGAGGAGTTCACCACCCGGCACCCCAAGCGCCGCCGCGTCCCCGACACGGCCCGTGACCTGCTGCTCCGGCACGCCCGCAGCCACCGCCCCGGGGACCTGGCGGTCCTGGAGCGGCGGCTGCTGCGCACACCGGACGACCGGATCAGACGGTCTTGATCGCCGGGTCGGAGACGCTGGGGGCGCCCGTCTCCACGTGTCCGGCGAAGCGGCGCAGGAAGCCGGCGTCGGCGTCCGAGACCACCGAGACGTCGTACCAGCGGCCCGAGGCGCGCAGGTCGACGGTGTGGGAGACGGTGGCGCCCGGGTTGACCTTGAAGGTCTGGGCGGCGCCGCCGTAGGCGTCGGTCACCGTGAGGTTCACCGCGGCGGTGCCCCCGTTGGCCAGGGTCAGGGCCAGGTTGCCGGTGGCGTCCACGTGGCGGGCCGTGACCTCGGGGCCGGCCTTCTTCGCCGGTCCCCTCCAGGTGCGCAGGAAGCCGTTGGGGCCCCAGACCGTGAGGTCGATCTTGTTGCCGGTGGAGCTGCTGGTGCTCCAGGTGTCCGAGAGGGTCTTGCCCGCCTCGACCGTGTAGGGCCAGGGGCCGTCCGTACGGTTGCCCGAGGTGCTGTGGAAGTGGGCGCCGAGCTTCGGGCCGGAGGAGAAGGTGAGCGTGAACTTGCCGGTGGAGACGGCGCGCGAGCCGTCCACGTACGGGCTGTAGCCGAGCGCGCGGGCCGGCTTGGAGCCCGCCTCCTGCTTGGGCAGGGCGCCCGTCGCCGGCGGGACCGGGTGGTAGGAGGGGTGCGCGTTGTGGTCCGGCGGGAGGTAGCCGGCCGTGGAGGGCAGCGCGGCCGGGGTGGCGTCGGCCCGGGTGAAGTCGAAGGCCGAGGTCAGGTCGCCGCAGACGGCACGGCGCCACGGCGAGATGTTGGGCTCCTGCACCCCGAAGCGCTTCTCCATGAAGCGGATCACCGAGGTGTGGTCGAAGGTCTCGGAGCAGACGTAGCCGCCCTTGCTCCACGGGGAGACCACGATCATCGGCACGCGCGGGCCGAGGCCGTACGGGCCGGCCGCGTAGCCGCCGCCACCGGCGTACAGGTCGCGGGTGACGTCGGCCGTGGACAGGCCCCAGGCGGAGGACGCCGGCGGGTACGGCGGTACGACGTGGTCGAAGAAGCCGTCGTTCTCGTCGTAGGTGATGAAGAAGGCCGTCTTCGCCCACACCGCCGGGTTCGCGGTCAGCGCGTCCAGCACCTGCGAGATGTACCAGGCGCCGAAGTTGACCGGCCAGTTCGGGTGCTCGCTGAAGGCCTCGGGCGCCGCGATCCAGGAGACCTGGGGCAGGGTGCCGCCCACGACGTCCGCGCGCAGCCTGTCGAAGTAGCCCTCACCCGCCTTCGCGTTCGTGCCCGTACGGGCCTTCTCGTAGAGGGCGCTGCCCGGCTGGGCGTTGCGGTAGTTGTTGAAGTACAGCAGCGAGTTGTCCCCGTAGTTGCCCCGGAAGGCGTCGCCGATCCAGCCCCAGGAGCCGGCCGCGTTCAGGCCGTCGCCTATGTCCTGGTAGATCTTCCAGGAGATCCCGGCGGCCTCCAGGCGCTCCGGGTAGGTCTTCCAGCCGTAGCCGGCCTCCTGGTTGCCGAGGACCGGGCCGCCGCCGGTGCCGTCGTTGCCCGTGTGGCCCGTCCACATGTAGTAGCGGTTGGGGTCGGTGGCCCCGATGAAGGAGCAGTGGTAGGCGTCGCAGACGGTGAAGGCGTCGGCGAGGGCGTAGTGGAACGGGATGTCGCCCCGGGTCATGTACGACATGGTGGTGGCGGTCTTCACCGGGACCCACTTGTCGTACTTGCCGTTGTTGTAGGCCTGGTGGCCGCCGGCCCAGTCGTGGTTCAGGCCCTCGACGAACTGCATGCCCAGGTCGTTGACCTGCGGGTGGAAGGGGAGGATGTCCTTCGTCCCGTTGGACTGGTGGAAGACCGACTTTCCGTTGTCCTGGAGCACCGGCCGCGGGTCTCCGAAGCCGCGGACGCCCTTCATCGTGCCGAAGTACTGGTCGAAGGACCGGTTCTCCTGCATGAGGACGACGATGTGCTCGATGTCCTGGATGGTTCCGGTGCTGCCCTGCGCCGGGACGGCGGCGGCGCGCGCGATGCTCTCGTTGAGCATCGCGGCGGCCGCCGTGCCGCCGGCGATCTGGAGGAACCTGCGTCGGTTGAGTTCAGCCATGGGTGACGACCTCATAGGGGGGTGAGGGGGGATCGAGGGGCGTCCCAAGGACAGCGGTCCCGGGGTACCGGACGGAGATCCCCGTCTGACGTCGGGCCGTACAGCGGGCGAACGGAAGGCCGTGGGGGGTGGTGCTCCCGGACGGCCCGGATGTCTGCTGGAATGGCCTCCACACACTGCAACGGGGGGCGCAGACGGATGGCGGGGGACGTGAAGGGACGTGCCGTGCGCTCCGCTGCCGGTACGGTACGGGCAACCACGCCCCGCACAACAGACCCTGACGTCACGTCAGTCCGGATCGGCGCGGGCTCCGGCCGGGCGGGGGGCCGGGTGTGAGCCTCCCCCAGCTGCACTACGCGGGCGGCCCCGAGGGCTCCGGCTTCACCTCCGTCACCCCGGGGGTGGGCGGGGAGCTGCTGCGCGAGGCGGAGCCGCTCCTGCGGTACGAGCCGCCGCGGGAAGCGCCGTCCGCCGGGTTCCCCGAGGCGCTGTCGCTGAGCCTGCTCTCCGACGGGAGCCGGCTGCTGTCCCGTGCCGTGCACACCGGCGCGGGCTTCGACTTCGACTCCGGGTACGGCGGCGGCTCCGGGTCCGGGGACGGCTTCCACGCGCACGCCGTGCACCTGCCCGAGGCCGCCGGGGCGGGCCCCGCGCGGCCGCTGCCGGTCACCGCCTGGGGCTCCGCGCAGTGGGAGGAGCGGACCCCGGCGGGCGGGCCGCCCCCGCCGCTGGAGCGGATACCCGCGCCCGGCCGGCACGACCGGGCGGCGCTGGCCGCCTTCGTCGCCGCCCGGGGGCCGTGGCTCGCGGGGTTCTTCGCCGATGTGCGGCGGGCCGCGGAGGAGCCGGACGCCCCGCGCGTCCTGCTGGTGGAGGAGGACAGCGCGGCCGTGGCCCGCTGGGTGATGCTGGCCTGCGGGGTCCTGCCGCACGAGCGGGGACAGTGGCTGACCTTCACCACGTACGCCCGGCGGCCGCTGCTCGCCCCGCAGCGGCTGGTCGGGGTGCTGCCCGGCGACGAGCCGTCGGAGCCGGGGCCGTGGCGGGTGTACGGGGCCGCGGGGGCGGGCGCTCCCGGGGAGTGCGGGGACCTGTGGGCGCGGACGGCGGCGGCGGTGTGGCTGGCGGAGCGGCCCGAGCTGTTCGCACGGGTGCGGCAGCTGCCCGCGGAGCCGTACGCGGCGGGCCCGCTGGCCTCGCTGGCGCTGGCCGCCGGGATCCCGCTGGAGCCGGCCGCCCGGGACGCGGCCGCCGGGTGGGACGGCACGGCCGGGGCCGGGCCCGCGGGGGGCGGCGTACGCGTACCCGCGCGGGCGACGGGCGGCGAGCCGCTGCCGGACGTGGCGCGCCGGCTGGCGCACGCGCTGATCACCGACCCGGAGCGGGCGTACGGGCAGCGGGAGCGGGACTCGCTGGCGGAGCTGCCCGTACTGCGGGCCCTCGTGCTCGACCGGCTGGACGCGCTCGCCGCGGGCGATCCGGCCGCCGGGGCCCGGCTGTTCGAGCGGACCGGGCTGCGGCTGGGCGCGGCGGAGGCGCTGCCGCACCTGCGGATGTGCGCCCGGGCGGCGGAGGCCCCGGACGCCCACGCCGACCGGGTGGTCGCGCTGGACGCCCTGCTGCGGGAGGCAGGGGTCTCGCTGTACGCCGAGCCGCTCGTGCTGCGCACCGGGATGCGGCTGGTCTGGGGCGGGCACCCGCCGGAGGCGGCCGAGGCCGGGCTGCTGCTGGCCACGACGGGCGCCGCCGTGCACCGGGACGCCGGCACCTGGGAGCTGCTCGTGCGGGCCGCCGCGGCTGCGCCCGCCGGGGACGGCGCGGCCGCGGACCTCGCGCCGGAGCTGCTGCGGCACTTCGGGACGGAGCTGCCGGACGGGCCGCGTCCCGCGCTGCTGCTGTGGGAACTGGTCCGGGACCTGCGCGCGGGCGGTCCGGCCGGGGACGGGCTGCGCCGGGCCCTGGAGCTGGGGGCCCTGTCCCCGGAGCCGGGCGCGCGGGAGGCCGCGTACGCGGCGGTGTCCGGGCGGCTGCTCGCGCAGGACGGGCCCGAGGAGTCGGCGCTGCGGGCCCTGGCCGGCGGCGAGGACTCCGGACTGCTGGCCGCGTACCGGCAGGCTGCCCGCTCCGCCCCGGTGGCGGAGCGGCTGCGGAGCGACCCGGGCTACCTCGCCTCCTGCTACGCCGCCTGGTCGACGCAGCCGCAGGCCGGTCCGCTGTGGCGGGAAACCCGTACGGAGCTCCTCGAAGGGGTGCTGCGGCCGCTCGTGCGGGAGCTGCCGGCCGCGCACCTGGCGGCGGCCGGACGGGAGCTGGCCCGCCACGACGGCCACCGGGCCCGGGAGTTCCAGGCCTGGCGGCGCCCGTCCGCCGCGGACCGGCTGCGCGGCGCCCTGCGGGCCCTCACCCCCCGAGCACGGCGCTGATCTGCTGGGCGAGGGCCAGGCCGACGCTGCCGGCGCCCAGGCCGAGGGTGATGGTCTCCAGGCTGCGCCGGACCAGCCCCGGTTCAGGGGCACGCCGGTCCCGGCCGGCCTCTTCCAGTTCGCCGCGCAGGGTGTGCGCCGCGTCGACGCGTTCCGGGCCGGCGTCCCGGTCGGTGAGCCACCGGGCGAGTTCGGCGGCCAGCCGGACGACCCGGGCGGCGTCGTCCTCCCGCCCGATGTTGATCACGCCGTCGTCGCCGTAGTTCCCCGGGCCGTTGACGTTCCCGTGGAAGTTGTACGTGCCCATGCGCGGCTCCTCTTCCGGTGCGGTGGGTACGGTACTGGCCGGGTTCAGCACTAGGCCGGCGCCGGGGAGGGCCCGGGGCCGCCGGCCGGGGGCGGGCCGGGCTTGGCCGGGCCCGTCAGCGGGCCGGTGGCGGAGATGTTCACCGAGCCGCCCGCCCCGAAGTTGGCCGGCCCGTTGACGTGGCCCTGGAAGTTGTAGTTGTGGTGGTTGATGACCTGCCGGGCTTCCTCGAAGGAGCTCGTGTCGACGTTGTGGGCCTTGAGGAACCGCTCGGTCGCGGTGAGGACGCCCTGCTGGAGGCGCTGGAAGAAGTCCACCGCGTCCGTCTGTTCGGTGAACCCCATCCGCTCCCAGTCGCCGGCCCGTTCGCGGATCCCGCCGGTCGCCCCGTAGTCGAACTCGGCGTGCCGCCTGCCGATGACCCACCGCCAGTACCGCAGCCGGCCCCGGCGCAGGCCCCGCTCCCAGCCCCTGCGCAGCAGCCGGACCGGGGCCTTGAACAGGAGGGGAAGGAAGCGGCCGGTGCCGGAGGCGAACAGGGTGGACCAGCGGCCGAAGGGGTCCAGCCGGAGCGTGCGCACCTCCTCGAACTCCTCCCGCAGGGGCGGGATGACGTAGGCGGCCAGCTCCCAGGTGAGACTCGGGTGCTGGAGCCGGGCTCTCAGGTGCATGGAGACGATGACCCGGCCTCCCTCACCGGCGCGTTCCATGCAGAGGTACGTGCGCATGCCCGCACCGGGCCGGGTCAGGGCCGCCCGCACCAGCTCCTGCGGGACGACCGGGCTCGGCGCCCGCAGCCGGTCGGGCAGCAACTCCGGGCCCGCGTAGCCGACCCGGGTGCCGAGCACGTACAGCCGGTCCTGGGTGCGCAGCCCCTCCAGACCTGCGATGGTGCCCATCTGCCGGGCGACGAACTCGTGCAGCTCGACCACGTCGAACGGGACGATCTCCGGCGCCGGCCCGCCCGCGGGGCCGGCGGCGGGCGTGCTGACGTCGATGGGCTGCCAGACCCGCTCCAGGAAGGCCCGGCCGCTGCCGACGAACGGCGTGTCGTGCCCCGTCTCCTCGTGGTACGGAACGGCGTTGGCCCGCTCCTGCTCGCGCAACGCGGTCTCGACCGCCGGGGCGAGCGGCGGGACCAGCCCTCCGGGGTACCCCTTGGTCCCGATCGTCCGCAGGGCCATGGTCCGCGCCCGGTGTTCGGCGGCCAGCACCAGCAGCCAGGCGCCGAGGAGTCCGCCCGCGAGCGCGGAGCGTGAGAGGCCCAGCAGCAGATCGGACCCGCCTGTGGCGCTCGCGTAGACGCGCAGCACGACGCCGCCCGCCAGCATCGCGAGGAGGCCTGTCAGCAGGGCGTCGCGCAGGCCGGTGCGGCGGGTCGCGGCGCGGGCGTGCCGGGCCACGGCCACCAGGTCGACGCCCAGTGCGGGCCCGAGCGCCTCCAGCCGGTCCCCGGTCAGGTCGGCCGCCGTTCTGTGCGCGAATTCCTCGTCCAGGTGCGCGGCCGCGCTCAGCAGCCGGTTGGTGGCGTCGTCCCCGTAGGTGACGAGTCCGGGTAAGGCTCTGCCGTCCGCCATGTGCCCTCCCCCGTGGGTGTGGCCGGTCGGACCACGATACGGAAAGCCGTGCGCGGTGTCCCGGGGTTCGGCGCCGCGTCCTCTGGGCGGGTGGACGGGGGTCCTACTCAGCGTCCCCACAAGGGAACTGAGCATCCGTACTCAGGCCCGGGCGCGGCCGGATCGCCATCGTTGGGGCATGTCCATACAGTCTTGTGATCCGCGGCCGCGCGTCGGTATAACCGCCGTCGGCAGCCTGCTGCCCGAGGACGTGCTGTCCTCCGACGAGCTCCAGCGGGAGGTGGCCCGGCGCAGCGGGCTGGCGCTGCCCGCGCGGCTCCTGACACAGGCCACCGGGATCGTCTCGCGGCGGGTCGCGGCACCGGGGGTGTACGCGTCCACGCTCGCGGTGGGCGCGGCGCGGCGGGTGCTGGACTCGGCCGGGCTCACCCCGGTGGACGTGGACCTGCTGGTCTTCGCCTCCGCCTCGCGGGACCTGGTCGAGCCGGCGACCGCGCACATCGTGCAGGCCGAACTGGGCTCCAGGGCACACGCGGTGGACGTGACCAACGCCTGCAACAGCTTCGTCAACGGGATCGACCTCGCCCGGAGCATGCTCCTCGCCGGGCGGGCCCGGCGGGCGCTGGTGGTCACCGGGGAGACCCCGAGCCGGGCGGTGCGCAGGGACCCCGAGGACTTCGCGGAGTTCCGCAGCGGTTTCGCCGGCTACACGTTCGGCGACGCGGGCGCGGCCGTCCTGCTGGAGGAGGTGGAGCGCGGCGGGATCCTGGACGTGGACAGTGAGACGCATTCGGAGCACTGGGAGGTCGGGGGCATCCCGGGCGGCGGGTCGCGGCACCCGCGCGGGGACGCGTACACGTACTTCCAGGGGGACGGGCACGAGCTGCGCGGGGTGTTCGAGAAGGTGGGGACGGCGGTCATCGACCGGACGCTGCACCGGACGGGCATGGACTGGGACGGATTCGCGAAGGTGCTGGTGCACCAGGTGACGGTGCCGTACCTGGAGCGGTTCGCGGAGCTGACGGGGGTGCCGGCGGAGAAGCTGGTGGTGACGGTGCCCGAGCTGGGGAACGTCGCGAGCGCGAGCATCGGGGTGCAGCTGGAGCGGGTATTCCCGGGGCTGGCGGCCGGGGAGCGGGTGCTGTTCGTGGGGCTGGGCGGCGGGATCAGCATCATGACGATGGTCTGGGAGAAGTCGTGAGCACGCCGATGTGGGTGGTGGTGCCCGCTCACGAGGAGGAGGCGCGGCTCGCCGGGACCCTGCGGGCGCTGGCCGCGCAGCGCGACCGGGACTTCACGCTGCTGGTCGTCGACAACGCGTCGGCGGACGGTACGGGCGCCATCGCGCGGGAGTTCGCGGCGCGGGCGCCGTTCCCGGTGGAGGTGATCGAGGAGCCGGAGAAGGGGGTCGGCTCGGCGGTGGACACCGGGTTCCGGTACGCGATCGGGCGCGGCGCGACCCTGCTGGCGCGGACGGACGCGGACTGCCTGCCCCGCCCCGGCTGGGCGGGTGCGGCGCGGGCCGCGCTGCTGGACCGGCCGGGGCTGGTGTGCGGGCGGGTCACGGCCCGGCGCGACGAGCACGGGCCGCTGGGGCGGGCCGGCTTCGCCGGGCTGGTGGCGCTGGCCGCGCTGTTCGGGCGGCTGCGGCCGGAGCACGGCCGACGGCACGGCTTCCGGGCGCCGTACCGGATGCACGCGGGGAACAACATGGCCATCACCGCCGAGCTGTACCTGGCCGTGGGCGGGATGCCGCGGCGCCCGTCGCCGACGGACCGGCTCTTCCTGAACGCGGTGCGCCGCCACACCGACCGGATCTCCCGCTGCCGGGGCATGGTCGTGGAGAACTCCACGCGCCGGCTGCGCGCGTACGGCCTCGCCGGAACCGCCCGCTGGTACCTCGACCAGGGCAGCGGCACGCACGGAACGGACGACCCCCGCTGATGCTGGACCGACTCGAAGGGGCGCTGCGGGCCAGGCCCGAGCAGCCCGCCGTGCTCTCCGCGACCCGTTCGGGCGGTACCCGGGTGCGCGCCACCCGGGGTGAACTCGCCGACCTGGCCGACGACTTCGCCGCCGCGCTGTACGCGCGCGGGCTGCGCGCCGGGGACACCGTCGGGGTCGCCGTGCGGCCCGGGCCGCGCGCCCTGGCGGTGCTGCTCGCGCTGTGGCGGCTCGGGCTGCGCGGCGCGGTGCTGGACCCCGGGGCCGGTGCGGAGGTGCTGCGGGCCCGGCTGGGACTGGCGCGGCCCGCGCTGGTGCTGGCGGACGGCGCCGCGCAGGCGGTGGCGGGGTGGGCCCGGCCGCTGGCCCGGCGGGCGGCGCTGGAGCTGCCGGAGCTGGCTTCGCTGGGGCCGGTGGCCACGGTGGGGCCGCGGCTGCCGGGGTGCGCGCCCGCGCTGGAGCGGGGGGCGTCCCGGGCGGGGGTGCCGTCCGCGTACGAGGGCGATGGCGACGCGGTGATCGTGTTCACTTCCGGGACCACCTCGCGGCCCCGGGCCGTGGTGCACACCCGGGCGGGGCTGGCCGCCGGGATGGAGGCGGTGTCGGAGCTGTTCGACGGGGGCGCCGACGGGCCCGTGCTGGGCGGGACCTTCTTCGTGCTGGTGCCCTCGCTGACGCGCGGGGCGCCGGTGGCTCTGCCGGCCCGCTCCCCCGCGACGCTGGCCCGGCAGCTGGCGCGGCTGCGGCCGGGGGACACGTACCTGACGCCGCCGCAGCTGCGGGACGCGCTCGCCGCGGGCGCCCGGTTCGGGGGCCGGGTGTGGACGGGTTCGGCTCCGGCGAGCGCCGGCCTGCTGGGCCGGGTCCGGGAGGCGGGCGCGGAGCAGGCGTGGGGGGTGTACGCGCTGACCGAGCTGTTCCCGGCGGCCGCGGTGGAGTCCCGGGAGAAGGCCGCCTTCGAGGGGGCGGGGGACCTGGTGGGCGCCCCGCTGCCCGGGGTGCGGACCGCGTTGGACGCGTCCGGCCAGCTGCTGCTGACCGGGCCCGCGGCCCGGGACCGCTACCTGGGTGAGGAGCCCGATCCGTGGGTGGCGACGGGTGACCGGGCGAGCCTGGACGGGGCCGGCCGGATCGTGCTGGAGGGCCGCTGCAAGGACATGGTGCTGCGCCGGGCGGAGAACATCTACCCGGGCCTGTACGAACCCGCCCTGCACGTGCCGGGGGTGGAGCTGGGGGTGCTCGTCGGGGTCCCGGCGGGCGACGGGGACGAGCGGCTGGTGGCGGTGGTCCAGCCGCAGCCGGGAGTTCCCGAACCGGCGTTGCGGGCCGCGCTGTCCGAGCCGCTGCGGCGGATGGGCACGGCCCGGCCGGACGCGCTGCTGTTCGCGCGGATCCCCCTGTCGGGGCGCTCGCGCAAAGCGGACCGGGCGGCGGTGTCGGCGCTGGCGGCCCGGCTGGTGACGGCTCCGGGGAGCCGGGGGTGAGCCTGTGGGTGGTGGTCCCCGCGTACAACGAGGCGGGGTCGATCGGGGGGACCCTGGCGGCGCTGGCCGCGCAGCGGGACACGGGGTTCCGGCTGGTGGTCGTCGACAACGCCTCCACCGACGGGACGGCCCGGATCGTACGGGAGTTCGCGCGCTCGGCCCCCTTCCCCGTCGAGCTGGTCCACGAGCCCGAGCCGGGGGCGGGGACCGCCGCCGACACCGGCTTCCGGCACGCCGTGCGCGGCGGGGCGCGCCTGCTGCTGCGCACGGACGCGGACTGCCTGCCCGCCCGGAACTGGACGGCGGTCGCCCGTGCGGAGTTCGGCCGGGGGGCGGAGCTGCTGTGCGGGCGGAGCGTGCCGCGCCGCGACGAGCGGCCGACGTTCGCCGAGGCCCGGCTGCTGCCCGCGCTGGTGCGGCTGTCGGCGCTGTACGGGCGGTGGCGGTCCGCGCACCGCGGCCCCCGCTACCTCGCCCCGTACGTGCTGTGCCACGGCCACAACCTCGGCATCACCGCCGAGCTGTACGTGCGTTGCGGCGGGACGCCGCGCGAGCGGCTGGAGGACGGCTCGGAGGACGTCACCCTGCTCAACCGGGCGCGCGAGCACAGCGCGCGCGTCGTGCGCGCCGAACACCTGGTGGTGCAGAACAGCCTGCGGCGGCTGCGCTCCTGGGGTGCGCGGCGCACCCTGCTCTGGTACTGGGACCGGCGTTACCGGCCCACCGACACGAAAGAGGTCCACGTCCGATGACCAGCCATGCCCGGGCCCGCCGGCGCGACCGCCGGGTCTACCTGCGCAGCCACCCGCTGCTGTTCGGGCTGCTCGCCGCCACGCGGGGGCGGTCCGTGCGCCGGATCGGGGCCACGGTGCTGGTGCACGACGCCGGCGCCTACCGGGAGGCGCTGACCCGGATCCCGCTGGACCGGACGGCGGCCGGGACCACGGGCGGGGCCGCGCGGGAGGCCTTGCGCGGGGCCGGCGGGGTGCTGTTCGACCAGGAGGGCGGCGGGCACCGGGCGGGCCGGCGCTCGATCGCGGAGGGGCTCGGCGCGGCCGGGGTGGAGGAGCTGCGCGCGCTGTGGCGGCCGCTGCTGGTACGGGGGCTCGCGCCGCTGGGCCGGGGTGCGGAGGTGGACGTGGTGGCGCTGGCGCGGGAGCTGGCCGGGTCGGTGGCGGCGGCCCTGCTGGGCTGCGCGGCCGAGCCGGCGGCGCTCGCGGAGGCGGCCGCGGAGGCCGCGTCGGCCTCGGTGCGCGGCCACCTGCCGGGCCCGCCGAGGCCCGGGGCGGCGGCGGGCGCGGCCCGGGCGGCGGAGCGCCTGCGGGGCCTGCTGGGCGACGGGGACGCCCTGGACGCGATGGTGGCGGTGGCCGCGGTGAACACCACCGTGGCGGCGGTGCCCCGGGCGGTCGCCTGGTGCGCGGACGCCGGGCTGTGGGGGCAGGCCGCGGACGCGGGGCTGCGGCCCCGGCTGGCGGAGGAGCTGCTGCGGGTGACGGCGGCCTCGCCGGTGCTGCCCCGGGTCGCGGCGGGCGCGGGGTCGGTGGGGGGCTGCCCGGTGCGGGGCGGGGACCGGCTGCTGCTGGTGGCCCGGCACGCGGCGGGGGCTCACCTGCGCGACCCGGACGGGCGGGACCCGGCGGGGGCGGGGGTGGCGCGGCTGGTGTTCGGGGCGGGGCCGCACGTGTGCCCGGGGGCCCGGCTGGCGACCGTACTGCTGGAGGACGTGCTGGAGGCGCTGGCCGGGTACCGGCCGGTGGTGGCACGCTCCCGGGTGGACCGGCGCGCGGCCCTGCCGGGCTGGCGCGTGCTGACGCTCAGGTCGTGTCTTCTGGATCAGGCCGGATCAGCCCGCGGCACCAGACGCCGCGGGCCCGGCCTGATCCGAAAGACACGGCCCGGGGCGGCCTCGTGAGGATCGCGGTCACCGGCGCGAGCGGCTTCTGCGGCGGGCACGTCGCCCGGGCGGCGGCCGCGGCCGGCCACTCGGTCGTCTGCCTGGGCCGCCGGCCGGGCCCGCTGGGCGAGCACCGGTTCTGGGACGCGGCGTCGGCCGGGCCGGACCTGTCGGGGGTGGACCGCGTCGTCCACTGTGCTGCGGCGGTGGGCGATCCGGCGCCGGGCTCGCGGGCGGAGGCGGAGATGCGCGCCGTGAACGTGGAAGGCACCGCGCGGCTGCTGCGCGCGGCGGCCGGGCGGCCGGTGGTGTGGGTGAGCAGCGCGAGCGTCTACGATCCGCGCCGCGGCCGGGCCCGCGTCACGGAGGACCATCCGCGGGCGAACCACCTCAACGCCTACGGCCGTACGAAGGCGGCGGGCGAGGCGCTGGCCCTGGCGGCGGGCGCGGTGGTGCTGCGTCCGAGGGCGGTCTACGGCCCGGGCGACACCCAGCTCCTGCCCCGTCTGCTGTCGCGGGTGCGCGCCGGCACCCTGCTGCTGCCGGGCCCGGACGTGGAGCTGAGCCTGACGGCGGTGGAGAACCTGGCGGACGCCTGCCTGGCGGCGCCCGGCTGGGCCCCGGGCGCGTACAACGTGGCGGACGCGGCCCCGTACGCGCGGGACGCGGCGGTCACGGCGGTGCTGCGCGCCCACGGGGTGCGGGCGCGGATCCGCCACCTCCCGCTGCCGGTGGCGGGGGCGGCGGCCCGTGCGGCGGAGTCCCTGGCCCGCCTGACCGGCACCGAGCCGGCCCTGAGCCGCTGCGCGGTGGACCAGCTGGCGCACCCGGTGGTCCTGGACCTGGCCGGGGCCCGCGCGCAGGGCTGGACCCCGCGGCGGACCCTGGAGGACTACCTCAGCCCTCGGTCGGCGTGAGCCGCAGGGAGATGCTGTTGATGCAGTAGCGCTGGTCGGTGGGGGTCGGGTAGCCCTCGCCCTCGAAGACGTGGCCGAGGTGGGAGCCGCACTTCGCGCAGAGGACCTCGGTGCGGACCATGCCGTGCGTGGTGTCGGCCTTCAGCTCGACGGCTTCGGTGTCCTTCGGGTCGAAGAAGGACGGCCAGCCGCAGTGCGACTCGAACTTCTCCGAGGAGCGGAAGAGCTCGGCGCCGCAGCCGCGGCAGGAGTACACGCCCTCCGTCTTGGTGTCGGTGTACTCACCGCGGAAGGCGGGCTCGGTGCCGGCGAGGCGCAGCACCTGGTACTCGGACGGGGTCAGTTCCGCCTGCCACTGCTCGTCCGTCTTCTGGACCTCGTACGCCATGACGCTCCCGCTCCCTCAGCTGGACAGCCGCGCGAGGATCTGGGGGCCCAGATCCGTGACGTCGCCGGCGCCCATGGTCAGAACGAGATCGCCGGGCTTGGCCATTCCCGCGATGACCTCGGCGACGGCGGCCTTGTCGTGCTCGGCGGCGACGTCGGCGCCGGCGGTGCGGGCGGCGGAGATGATCAGCTCGCTGGTGATGCCGGGGATCGGGTCCTCGCGGGCCGGGTAGATGTCGAGGACGACGGAGGCGTCGGCCAGGGCGAGGGCCTGGCCCATCTCCTTGCCCAGTTCCTGGGTGCGGGAGAAGAGGTGGGGCTGGAAGACGACCAGGATGCGGGAGTCCCCGGCGGCGCCGCGGATGGCCTCCAGGTCGGCGGTCATCTCGGTGGGGTGGTGCGCGTAGGAGTCGATGACCTGGACCCCGGCGGCCTCGCCCTTGAGCTGGAGGCGGCGCTTGACGCCGGTGTACTTGCCGAGGGCGGCGGCCAGGTCGTCGGCCGGGATGCCGAGGGCGATGCCGGCGGCGAGGGCGGCGACGGCGTTGTGGGCGTAGTGGCGGCCGGGCACGGAGACGGTGAAGACGATCTCGCGGTCGTCGATCACGACCGAGACCTCGCTGGTCAGGCCCCGCGGGGTGACCTTCCGGATCCAGACGTCGGCGCCCTCGTGCTCGCCGTACGTGGTGACCGTCAGCTCGGGGTTGCCGCTGACCCGGTAGGCGATCTCGGCGGCGCCCTCCTGGCCGTGGGCGACGACGAGGGTGCCACCGGGGACGATCTTGCCGACGAAGGTCTCGAAGGACTCGTAGATCTCGTCCATCGACGCGTAGTTCGCGTGGTGGTCGAGCTCCGCGTTGAGGATGATCGCGACCTGCGGGGTGTACTTGTGGAAGCTGCGGTCGCTCTCGTCCGCCTCGGCCACGAAGACGTCGCCCTCGCCGTGGTGGGCGTTGGAGCCGGGGGCGTCCAGGTCGCCGCCGATGGCGTACGAGGGGTCCAGGCCCAGGGCGCTGAGCGCGACGGCCAGCATCGAGGTCGTGGTGGTCTTGCCGTGGGTGCCGGCGACCGCGATCGGGCGCAGGCCGTCCATGACGGAGGCGAGGGCGTCCGAGCGGTGCACGACCGGGATGCCGAGCTCGGCGGCGCGGGCCAGCTCGGGGTTGTCGGCGCGGATGGCACTGGAGACGACGACGCAGGTGGCGTCGGTGGCGAGGTGGCCGGCGGCGTGCCCGATGTGGACCGTGGCCCCGTGGGCGCGCAGCGCCTGGGCGGTCTCGGAGTCACGGGAGTCGCTGCCGGCCACCTGCGCGCCGCGCTGGGCGAGGATCTTCGCGATGCCGGACATGCCGGCGCCGCCGATGCCGATGAAGTGGGGCCGTTCCATCGCGGTCGGCAGGCCGGGCTTCATTCAGGTCGCTCCAGGATCGAGTGCGGGGTGGGCCCCCGGGGTGGGCCCGCGGGGTGTGTCCGCCCCAGCCTATTCGTTGTGGGCGAAGAGCTTGAGCACCGGAACCTCCACTTTGTGCCGGGCGCGGGAGGCCCAGTCGCGGTGGAAGAACTCCTCGACGAGGTGGGGGGCGGTCAGGACGATCACCTCGTCGGCTCCGGTCTCGTCGACGACGGCCTTCAGTTTGTCGAGCGGGTGGTCCTCGACGATCTGGCCGACGGCCTTGGCGCCCTTGGCGCGCAGGGCGGCGAGTGAGTGTTCGAGCGCCTGTGCGGCGGGCCCCCGGGCGGCCTCGCCCTCGGGGACGTCGGCCTCGTGGATGGCCTCGGGCAGCTCGCCGAGCGCCACGTCGTCGATGGCGCGGAGCAGTCGGTCCTGGTCACCCCTGGGTTGCATGAGGACGAAGAAGGAGACGGCGTCGTCTCCGTGCAGGGTGGTGACGAAGTCCACGTCCACCGTGGTCAGCGGCTGCTCGATCATCAATACGCTCGTGAACACGGACGCCCTCTCCTTCATGGGCCGAGGCCGGTCGGCCGGCCCCTGCGGAAACCATCCTGCCCCGCTTGCGCGCGGGGCCTCGCGAGTATGTGTGCCCAGGTATGTGCCCGTCGGAAGCTAAGCGGAACGAGAAATTCCGCCCCTGGTCAGATCCGACGGTAGCTGGTGAACAGGAACCCGGCCTCTTCCAGTACGCAGGCGGGCGCGAGCCGGTGGGGGACCGTGACGGAGGGCCCGCCGGAGATCCGCTGGGCGCCGCCGGCGGTGAGCGTCGGGGAGATCGTCAGGCAGAGCTCGTCCAGTACGTCGGCCGCCACGAACTGCCCCAGCAGCCGGGGCCCGCCCTCGGTCAGCTGCCGGCGCAGCCCCCGCGCGGCCAGCTCCCGCACCGCCCGCTCCGGGTCCGCGCCGGAGCCCTCTCCCGCCACCACGACCTCGGCCCCGGCCGCGGCCGCCTCGGCCACCCGCCCGGCGGGGGCGCCCGCCCCGGTGACCACCAGGGTCGGGACCAGGGGCGAGGTGAACAGGGGCAGGGAGAAGTCCAGGTCCAGGCTCGCGGTGACCACCGCGATGGCGGGGGCGGGGCCCTGCCCCGCGGCAGCGCGGCGGGCCGCGAAGGCCTCCCGGGCCCGCGCCGGGCGGTAGCCCTCCTGGCGAACCGTTTCCGCCCCCACGACCACCACATCGGCCAGCGCACGCAGGGTGCCGAAGATCCGCATGTCGGTCTCGCCCGAGATGGGCTGGGAGCGCCCGTCGTGCTGGGCCGCGCCGTCCAGGGTGGAGACCATGTTGGCCCGCAGCCAGTGGGCGCCGGGGGCCAGCTCGGGATACGCGTAGGCGTCGGCGAGCTCGTCCAGCGACCACTCCCGGTCGCCGGACGGCCACGCAGGGTCGGCCGGGTCCCCGGGAGCGGCGGATGTCTGATCGGTCACAGGGAACAGGCGTCGCATCGGTGCAGTGTGACACGCCCCGTAGAGTTAAGAGCTGTGTCAACATCACTCTCCACCTCTGGTCCTGCCTCCGGGCAGCCCCCCATAGCCGACGCGGGCCCGCTCGCCCTGTGCGCCCGCGCACCGCGCGTGCCCGCCGAACGGCTGGTGGCCGAGATGGTGCCGCCGCCCCGCTTCGACTCGGTGCGCTTCGACACCTACAACCCCGACCCCACCCAGCCGAGCCAGGCCGAGGCCGTCACCGTGCTGAGCGGCTTCGCCGCCGGCCTGGGCGGGGCCCACGCCAGCGGTGCCGGCAAGCGGAAGTGGTTCCAGAAGAAGGCCCCCGCCCCGGCGCCCGGTCCGCGCGGGGTCTACCTCGACGGCGGCTACGGCGTCGGCAAGACCCACCTGCTGGCCTCGCTCTGGCACGCCACCCCGGCCGAGCCCGCGCTCAAGGCCTTCGGGACCTTCGTCGAGCTCACGAACCTGGTCGGCGCGCTCGGCTTCCAGCAGACCGTGCAGACCCTGGGCGGGCACCGGCTGCTGTGCATCGACGAGTTCGAGCTCGACGACCCGGGCGACACCGTGCTGGTGTCCTCCCTGCTCAGCCGCCTCGTGGAGCAGGGCGTGGCGCTGGCCGCCACCTCCAACACACTGCCCGGCAAGCTCGGTGAGGGCCGCTTCGCCGCCGCCGACTTCCTGCGCGAGATCCAGGGGCTGTCCGCCCACTTCCGGCCGCTGCGCATCGACGGCCAGGACTACCGCCACCGCGGCCTGCCCGAAGCACCGGCGCCCTTCTCCGACGAGCAGGTCGCGAAGGCCGCGTACGCGACCCCGGGCGCGAGCCTCGACGACTTCCCGGGCCTGCTGGACCACCTGGCGAAGGTCCACCCGAGCCGCTACGGAGCACTGACGGACGGGATAGCGGCGGTCTGCCTGACCGACGTCGTCCCGGTGCCGGACCAGTCGACGGCACTGCGCCTGGTGGTGCTGGCCGACCGGCTGTACGACCGCGAGGTGCCGGTACTGGCCTCCGGGGTGCCCTTCGACCGGCTGTTCAGTGAAGAGATGCTCAACGGGGGTTATCGGAAGAAGTACTTCCGAGCCATATCGCGGCTCACGGCCCTCGCCCGCGACGCGAAACCCCTGGTCTCCCAGTAGGTTTGGCACGGCCGGGTCGCTTCTCGCGGCCCGGCCGTTTCCACTTCTGCGAAGGGATCACCATGGCCACCACGCGTCACGCGCACACCGTCTGGGAAGGCGACCTCCTCAAGGGCAAGGGCGTCGTCTCCCTCGACTCCTCGGGCCTCGGCTCGTACGACGTCTCCTGGCCGGCCCGTTCGGAGGCGGCCAACGGCAAGACCAGCCCCGAGGAGCTGATCGCCGCCGCCCATTCCAGCTGCTTCTCGATGGCCCTCTCGCACGCCCTCGCGGGCGCGGGCGCCCCTCCCACCCGCCTGGAGACCAAGGCCGACGTCACCTTCCAGCCGGGTGAGGGCATCACCGGCATCCACCTGACGGTGGAGGGCGAGGTCCCGGGCATCGACAACGACGCCTTCGTCGCCGCCGCCGAGGACGCGAAGAAGAACTGCCCCGTCAGCCAGGCCCTGACGGGTACGACGATCACCCTGAGCGCCAAGCTCGCCTGATCCCCCTCCGCCGTCACCACCGCCGGGCCCGCGCGGTACCGGGGCCCGGTGGGGTGACGGGGACGGGTGCGCGCACGCGTCGCGCGGGGCGCGGACGCCCCGCGTGGTACCACGGGCCGGTCACATCTCCAGTGGTCCAGCGGGGAGTTGCCGATGTCCGTCACCCGACGCAGCCTGCTCGCGGCCGGCGCGGTCGCCTTCAGCGGAGCCCTCGGAGCGCTCTGCGCCCCGGGCCGGGCCCGCGCCTCCGCCCGGGGGTACGGGCCGCTGCTGCCCGACCCGGCCGGGCTGCTGGACCTGCCCGCCGGGTTCTCGTACCGGGTGCTCTCGCGCGCCGGGGACCCGCTGCGCTCGGGCGGGGGCGCGGTGCCGGCCAACTGCGACGGCATGGCCGCCTTCGGCGCGGGCGGCGGCCGGCTCCGCCTGGTCCGCAACCACGAGAACCGCGCCACCGCCGCGCTGCGCGTCCCGGCCGTGGACGGGCTCACCTACGACCCCGGGGCACTGGGCGGCTGCACGGTGCTGGAGCTGGACCCGGCGGGCGCGGTGCGCGCCGAACGGGTCGGCCTCGCCGGGACCGCCGTCAACTGCGCGGGTGGGCGCACCCCCTGGAACACCTGGCTGAGCTGCGAGGAGACCGAGGACCGGGCCGGTGACTCGGGGTACTCCCGGGACCACGGGTACGTCTTCGAGGTGGACCCCGCAGACCCGCACCGCCTCGGCGCCGTCCCGCTGACCGCGCTGGGCCGCTTCGCGCACGAGGCCGTCGCCGTGGACCCGTACCGGGGGGTGGTCTACGAGACCGAGGACGCGTTCGTCCGGCCCTTCGGGCTCTTCTACCGCTTCATGCCCGCGCTGCCGCTCGGCGGCCGGGGCTCCCTGCGGGCCGGCGGCGTCCTGGAGGCGATGCGGGTGCCCGGCGTGGCGGACCTGTCGGCGGTGGACGAGCCGGGAGCGGAGTTCCCGGTGGAGTGGGTCCCCGTACCGGACCCCGCCGCGGCCGTGACGCCGGTCCGGTTCCAGGACTTCGGGCCGCGCGGGATCACCCACGCGCAGAAGCTGGAGGGCTGCTACTGGGGAGGCACCGGGGTGTACTTCGTCTCCAGCTACGCCCGCGGCAGCGAGGGGGCCGCCGCCGACCACCACGGGCAGGTCTGGTTCCACGACCCGGTGCGCGGCCGGCTCCGGCTGGAGGTGCTCTTCGGCCCGGCCGCGGACACGGCCCTGCCCGGGGACTCCCCCGACAACATCTGCCTGGCGCCCGACGGGGGCCTGATGGTGTGCGAGGACGGCGGCGGCGACCAGTACGTCTTCGGCGTCACCCCGGGCGGGGTGGTCTACCCGGTCGCCCGCAACGCGGACGACATCGGAGCGCCCGGAGCGCCGGAGCGGGGCGAGTTCGCGGGGGTCACCTTCTCCCCGGACGCGCGGACGATGTTCGTCAACGCCTACGCGCCGGGCACCACGTTCGCGGTGACCGGCCCCTGGCGGTGATCCGCGGGCCGGTACCGGCCGTCTCGCGCCGCCGTCCGATGTGCTGCACGATCGTACGGAACCGACCGGATCGGGGTGGACAGCGGTGGCCGAGAAGGAGAAGAGGGGCGGCGGCACCCGGAAGTCCGGGGGCACCCGCGGAGCCGGGCACGCCCGCGAGGCCGGAGGGAACCGGGAGGGACCGGGCCCGGCGGTCGCGCCGCTGCTGCGGGTTGCGCCCGGGGAACGGGTCGGTCTCGCCGCGCTGGGCACCTCCGCCACCCCGGGCGGACCGTCCGGCAAGGCGGCCGCGGCCGAGGCCGTCGCCCGGATGGCCGCACCGCTGGCCTCCCTCCAGGAGCGGCTCTACGCGGCCAGCACCGCCGGGGACCGCCGCCGGCTGCTGCTCGTCCTCCAGGGCATGGACACCAGCGGCAAGGGCGGCACGGTCAAGCACGTGATCGGCCAGTTCAACCCGTCCGGCTGCCGGATCAGGGCCTTCAAGGCCCCCACCCGCGAGGAGCGCGCCCACTCCTTCCTCTGGCGGATCGAGAAGGCCCTCCCCCAGCCGGGCGAGATCGGCATCTTCGACCGCTCGCACTACGAGGACGTCCTCGTCGCCCGGGTCCGCGAGCTGGTGCCGGCCGACCGGCTGGAGCGGCGCTACGAGCAGATCAACGCGTTCGAGAAGGCACTCGCCGACGACGGCGTGACCCTGGTGAAGGTCTTCCTGCACATCGGCCGGGAAGAGCAGCGCGAGCGGCTGCTGGCGCGGCTCGACAACCCCGACAAGCACTGGAAGTTCAGCCCCGCGGACATCGAGGACCGCGCGCTGTGGCCCGCGTACCGGGAGGCGTACGAGCTGGCGCTGGAGCGCTGCTCGACGGAGGCGGCGCCCTGGTACGTGGTGCCCGCGGACCGCAAGTGGTACCGCAACTGGGCGGTCGGCACACTGCTGCTGGAGCACCTGGAGGCGATCGGGCCGAAGTACCCGCCGGCCGGCTTCGACGTCCAGGAGTGCCGCGAGCGCCTGCTGGCCGGATGAGGCCCGTGCGCCCGCGGACGGTCACGTCCGGGAAGACCTCTCCGCCCGCTTGACCGCCTGTCACGCAGCCTTCTTATCGGAAAGTCATATATTTTGCGTACGTGACCATTTCTGCACGCAAAGTAGCGGCCTTGGCCGTGCTCGGTGCCGCCCTCGCGGGATGCGGAGGCGGCCCCGACAGCACACCCCGGGGTGCCGGCCAGGCCCGCATGGCCACCCCCGGCGCCTCGGGCTCCCCCACCGCGTCCACCCAGGCCTCCCCCTCCGCCCCCGCCTCCCCGCTGCCCGGCGCGCCCGCGCGGGTCCCGGTCCTGACCCCCGGCGCGAACGGCCTGACCCCCGTCTTCGAGCGGACCCGGCAGCGCTCCGAGAAGACGGTGGCGCTCACCTTCGACGCCGACATGACATCCGATCAGGGGCCGCGCGCCGCTTCGGGGGAGCGGTTCGACAACCCGGACCTGATCGCGACCCTGCGCCGGCTGAAGGTGCCCTCGACGGTCTTCATGACCGGGCGCTGGGCCGAGGAGTACCCCGACCAGGCCAAGTCCATCGGCACGGACCCGAACTTCGAGGTCGCCAACCACTCGTACAGCCACCACGCCTTCAAGTCCCCCTGCTACGGGCTCCCCGCGCTGGACGGCGAGGCCGCGCGGGCCGATGTCGAGCGGGCCTTCGCGGCGTTCAGGAAGGCGGGCGCGGTCAACACCGTCCCGTACTTCCGCTTCCCGGGCGGCTGCTACGACGACCAGGCGCTGAAGGCCCTGACCCCCGCGAAGGTCACGGCCGTGCAGTGGGACGTGGTCAGCGGCGACGCCTTCGCGAAGGACCCCGACGCGGTGGCCGAGCAGGTGCTGGCCGGGGTGAAGCCCGGGTCGGTGGTGGTCATGCACTGCACGCGCAGCGCGGCCCCGGTGACCGAGCAGGCGATCCAGAAGATCGTCCCCGAGCTGCGAAAGCGGGGATTCCGCTTCGTGAAGGTGTCGGAGCTGATGGGGAAGTAGCGTTCCTCCTCCCCGCCGCCGACTCCGGCCCGCCCCGGTCAGCCCCGCCGCGTGCTGACCAGGCAGGCCACCGCCCCCGCCGCCCCGGCCAGCAGCAGCGCCCCCGCCAGCGCGCCGAGCGGGAGCGGCGCGGTGTCCGAGCGGGCGGCCCCGACCAGGGCGGACACCGCGCTGCGGGCCGGGGAGAACGCCACGACCCAGGCCAGCAGCGAGCCCACGCCCCCGGCGAGGACGGCGCGTCCCCGCCCGCGGAGCAGCGGCCTGCTGCACACCGCGCCCACGGCCGCCCCCGTCAGGGCGCACACCGCCACCGCCACCGCTCCGGCGAGCGCGGTTCCGGCGGGGGGCTGGTGCGTGAGGTCGCCGAGCAGCAGGGCGTAGGCCGTGCCCGCCGCCCCGGCGAGCAGGGTTCCGGCCAGGGCGGTCAGCAGGGCCGCCGCGTGCACCCGTACCGGGCCGGCCGCGGCGGCGGAGACGGCCCGGGCCGCCGGGGGTTCGGCGGTGACGCAGATCCGGACCAGCCAGGTGCTCAGCGGCACCAGGCCGGCCGCCGTGTAGCCGAGGGCGTCGAGCGCCGGGTCGCCGGAGCGGATGCCGACCGCGAGGAACGCCGCGTACACGACGAGCGGGCCGATCCAGTGCTGGGAGCGCAGCAGCAGGGCGCCCTGGTAGCGCAGCAGGGCGGTCACGGTCACGGGAGTTCCTCCACGGCGCGGATGTGCCAGGGCGGGCCGGCGGTGAGCAGCTCGCGCAGTACGGCGTCGGAGCGGGCGGCGTCCACGGTCAGCAGGACCCCGCCGTCGGGGGCGGGGACGGCCGCGGCGGCCAGGCCGGGGGGCGGGGCCGCGCCGGGCGGGCCGGCGGCGTGGATCCGTACGGTGCCCGCGGGCCCGGCGGCGTGCGACGCGGCCGGGGCCTCCAGGGTGCCGCCGCGCACCCGGTAGCGGGCGTCGGGCAGGCCTGCGAGCCGGGCGGGGTCGTGGTCGACGAAGACCACCGTGCCGCCGGCTGCGGTGCGTTCGGCGACGGCACGGTCCAGTTCCGCCCGGGCGGGCGCGTCCAGCCCGGTCCAGGCCTCGTCGAGGACGAGCAGCCCCGGCCCGGCGAGCAGTGCCTGGGCGACGGCCACCTTCTGGCTGGTGCCCTTGGACAGTTCGGCCATCGGGGTGCGGGCGTGGGCGGCGGCGCCGAACCGCTCCAGTCCCTCGGCCGCCCGCCGGGCCGCCTGCGCTCCCGTCAGGCCGTGCATCCGGCCGAGGTGGGCCAGGTAGGCGCCGGCCGTGAGCGGCAGGGCCGCCGGGAAGCGTTCGGGGACGTAGGCGGTGCGGGGCGGCCGGCCCTCGATCCGGCCCTCGGTGGGGGTGTCGATGCCCGCGACGAGGCGCAGCAGGGTGGACTTGCCGCCGCCGTTGCCGCCTTCGAACCGGACCAGGGCGCCGGGCGGCAGCTCGGCCGTGATCCCGCGCAGTACCCAGGGCCGCCGCCTGCCGTAGCGGCGGCCCACGTCCGTGAGTTTCAGTGCGCGGCCGCCGTCTCGGTGAGCTCGCTGGGCCGGACTATGACGAAGCCCTCGCCGCTCAGCTTCAGCTGGACGGCCTCGCCGGAGCCGCCGCGGATCATGGAGCCGACGGACTGGGAGCGGTGCAGCCCGGTCTCCAGCGCCGCGCTCCAGCCGACGACCGCGTCCGTGTCCACGTACACCGGCGCCTGGGCGGTGACCGGGATGATGATCGGGTTTCCGTCGCAGACCACGGCGAGCTTGCCGGTGCCGGTGAAGAGGCTGTTGAAGAGGCCGCCGCCGGTCATGCCCGCGCCCTTCACCATCCTGACCTCGTAGGACAGGGTCGGATCGAAGCACAGGACGTTGCGCCCGTTGATGGTGAGGGCGTCGCCGGGCTCGAAGTCGATGATGAAGCAGTTGCCGGCCTGGTGCGCGAACCAGGCCTCGCCCTGACCGCGTACGGACATCAGCGCGAGGCCCTCGCCGGTGACGGCCCGCTTGAGCATGCCGCCGATGCCCTGGCCCTTGCGCTCGAACTGGAGGTTGCCGCGGAAGGCGACCATCGACCCCTGGCGGGCGAGCATCTCCCCGTTGACGGCGTACTTGACGGACTTGGCGTTCTGCAGGGTCATGCCCGGTGCGGTGGCGGGCTGGACGAGGTTCTCGCTCGCGAAAAGGTCGCTCTTCATGGACCCGATCCTCGCCCGCGCCGGCCACCCGGGACATCCTCCTGAAGGCGGAGGCTGGCATGCTTGGCGGGATGAGCAGCCAGCACGTGAACGAGACCACAGAGGTACCCGCGGTCGGCGCGGACAGCCCCTTCCGGCGGGAGCACGCCCTGCGCGACGAGGCCCCGCAGTTCGTCCTGCCGCTCGTGGTGCGGATCGAGAAGACCGAACCGCCGGCGCGCACCGACGCGCTGGAGACGGCGGCCCGTGCGGTGCTGGTGCTGCTGACGGACGAGCGCTCGCACGGCGGGGGCGAGTGGGCCCGGGCGGTGCGCGACTGGCAGGACGCGCGGATCCGCAAGGTGGTCCGGCGGGCGCGCGGGGCGGAGTGGCGCAAGGCGGGGACCCTGCCGGGCGTCACCGTCGAGGGCGAGGCGTCCGAGGTGCGGGTCTTCCCGCCGGTCCCCCTGGACGGCTGGCCCAAGGAGCTGGCCAAGCTCCAGGTTTCCGGCACCGACCTCGACGACCCGGAGCCCGCGGGCCCGGTCGAGCCGGGGATCCCGGTGCTGTGGCTGAACCCGGACCTCGCCATGTCGGCGGGCAAGGCGATGGCCCAGGCCGGGCACGCGGCGCAGCTGGCCTGGTGGGAGCTGACGGCGGCCGAACGCGCCCTGTGGCAGGCCTCCGGTTTCCGGCTGGCGGTACGCACGGCCCCGCGCGAGCGGTGGGCGGAGCTGAGCGGCAGCGGCCTGCCCGTGGTCCGCGACGCCGGCTTCACGGAGATCGCCCCGGGCTCCTGCACGGTGGTCTCGGACCACCCGGCCCTGCGTGCCCGGCTCTGAACCGGCTGGGCCTGTCCGGCCTGGCGGGGCGTGAGGTCCCGGCTCCGGCCGTGGAACCTCAAATGTTCCTCTGAACGTCCCCGGCCGGTGGTTGGCCGGGCCGCGCCGGGGCCATCACTTCGGCATACGGTCCGTATAAGGGGGGCGAGGGGGACATGAAGCCCATGGAACGCCTGGGGGTGGGCATCGGCTGGCGGCCGGAGATCGCGGACGCGGTCGAGCGGCTGGACGGCCTGGACTGGGTCGAGGTGGTGGCGGAGAACGTCTGTCCGGGCCACCTGCCCGAGTCCCTGGTGCGGTTGCGCGAGCGGGGGGTCCGCGTCGTGCCGCACGGGGTCTCGCTGGGCCTGGGCGGGGCCGACCGCCCCGACCCGGCGAAGCTGGCGGCGCTCGGGGAGCGGGCGGTGGCGCTGGGAGCGCCGCTGGCCACCGAGCACATCGCCTTCGTGCGCACGTCCTCTCCGCTGCTGGAGGCCGGGCACCTGCTGCCGGTGCCCCGGACGCGGGACGCGCTGGACGTGCTGTGCGAGAACGTGCGGATCGCGCAGGACGCGCTGCCCGTGCCGCTGGCGCTGGAGAACATCGCCGCGCTGGTGTCCTGGCCCGGGGAGGAGCTGACGGAGGGGCAGTTCCTGACGGAGCTGGTCGAGCGGACCGGGGTGCGGCTGCTCGTCGACGTGGCGAACCTGCACACCAACCGGGTCAACCGCGGCGAGGACCCCGCCGCCGTGCTGGACGGGATCCCGCTGGAGGCGCTGGCGTACGTGCACGTGGCCGGGGGCGTGGAGCGCGACGGCGTCTGGCACGACACCCACGCGCACCCCGTGCCGCCGGTGGTGCTCGACGTACTGGCCCGGCTGCGCGAGCGGGTGGACCCGCCCGGGGTCCTGCTGGAGCGGGACGACGACTTCCCGCCCGAGGCGGAGCTGGCCGCCGAACTGGCGCGGATCCGCGCGGTGGTGGACGCGGGCGGGCCTCCGGGCACCGTGCGCGAGCGGGTGACCCTGCGCGAGGAGGCCCCGGCGCCGGCCGGTGAGGCCGCGCGGACCCGGCTGGCACTGGGGCAGGCGGCCCTGCTGTCGGCGCTGGTCGCCGGGACGCCCGTACCGGAGGGCTTCGACCGGCAGCGCGTCCGGGTGCAGGCGCGGGCGCTGGTCGCCAAGCGGGCCTCGGTGGTCGCGAAGGTCGCGCCGGAGCTGCCCGGGATCCTGGGCGGCCCCGCCTCCTACCGCACCGCCTTCCTCGGCTACGCCCGCGGCCGCCCCATGACGGCCGGATACCGCCGCGACGCGCTGGACTTCGCCGAGCACCTGCTCGTACGGGACCTGCCGGCCGACCCGGCCGCACGGCGCCGGCTCACCGCCTGGTGGCGGGAGCGGGCGGGGGTGCGGCCTGCGGGCCGGTTCGCGCGCTGGGCCCGCGCCCTGGTCGGGAGGACGCCGTGAACGCGCTCGCCCTCGCCGTCTGGGCTGCCGTCGCGCTCTCCACCGTCCTGCTGCTGCGCGCCCTGCGCCGCGCCCGGCCGCCGCTGTCCGGGCCCGGGCCGGAACTGCACGACCTGTCGGAGTCCGCGTTCCTCACGGGCGGTCCCGGCACCGTGGTCGACAGCGCGCTCGTCTCGCTGCTCGGGGACGGCCGGCTGGCCGTCGGCGGTCCGGGCATCGTGCAGGCCCTGCCCGGGGCGCGGGGCGCGGACCCCGCCGAGCGGGCCGTGCTGCTGGCGCTCGCGCAGGCGCCGTCCGGGTGGCTCTACCAGGTGCGGTACGCGGCCATGCGCGAGCCGTCCGTACAGGAGACCGGGGACGCCCTGGCGGCCCGCGGGCTGCTGTCTGCCCCCGGCGCGGGGCGCGGGGTGCGGCACTGCGCGCTGGCGCAGGCGGTGGTGTGCGTGGCGATGGTGCCGGTGTCGCTGGTGGTCACCACCGTGTTCTGGTCGCTGTACCCGGAGCCCCAGGTGCCGTTCGTCCTCAAGGTCCTCCCGGCGCTGCTG
This sequence comes from Streptomyces sp. NPDC040718, assembly GCF_055593565.1. Classification (NCBI taxonomy): domain Bacteria; kingdom Bacillati; phylum Actinomycetota; class Actinomycetes; order Kitasatosporales; family Streptomycetaceae; genus Streptomyces; species Streptomyces sp. NPDC040718. The sequence continues at coordinate 52,224 of NZ_JBVIXO010000007.1, forward strand.
GGCGGTTTCGTGGCGGGCGTGGTGTGCGCGCGGCGGGCCAGGCTGCGGATCACCCCGGCGGGGCGGCGGGCGCTGGCCCGCTTCCGGGAGCGGTACGCGGCCGATCCGGCGCCGCGGGTGCAGGTGGCGCTGTTCGGGCTGCGCGGGCTGCGGGACCCCCGCCTGCGCGAGCAGTTGCTGCCGGCGGCGCGCGACACCCGGCTGGCGGCGGCCCAGTCCCGGGTGCGCGGCGGCTCGTCGGACACGCTCCGGGCGGGCTCGGCGGAGCTGCTCCCGGTGCTGTGGTGCGCGGGGAGCGACAGCGGGGACCGGTCCTCGGGGTCCGGTGGCTGCGGTTCCTCCGGGAGCAGCTGTTCAGGCGGCTCCGGTTCGGGTTGCTCGGGTGGTTCCGGTTCGAGCTGCTCCAGCGGTTCGAGTTGCGGCAGTTCCTCTGGTTCCAGCTGCTCCAGCAGCTCCTCCGGTTCCAGCTGCTCCAGCAGTTCCTGACCGACCATCACCACCGCATCACGAGCTGCTCACGCTTGGGCACCGGCCGCCTGAAAGCGGCTCCGGCGGCTGTAGAAATCGGCCATGTTCTGGATCTTGTTCCTGCTGCTGGCCTGGGCCGGGGTGCTGACCTCGGCCGCCCGCCTGCTGCGGGCCGCCGCCGAGGCCGCCGAGCCGGCGCCCCGCCCCGCCGCCGCCCGGCGGCCGGGGGCGCTGAACCTGTACGAGGCCGCGTACCTGGCCGGCGGCCCGGAGCGGGTCGCCGTGCTGACCCTGCTGTCGATGGAACGCCGGCACCGGCTGCTGCTGGCCCGCACGGGCTGGGCCACCGTGCTCGACCCGGTCGCCCGGGACGCGCACGAGCGGGCCGTGCTGGCCGCGTTCGGCCCCGACGGCCGGTCCCCGGTGTCGGCGCTCCGGCAGGCCGCCGCCTCGCACTCGGCGGTACGGGCACTCGCGGACCGGCTGGACGAGGCGGGCCTCGCGGTGCCGTGCGGGGTACGGGACGCGGTGGCGGACGGGGCCCGGTCGGTGCGGTGGGGCGCCGTGCTGGTGGCGGCCATGGCGGGGGCTTCGCTGGCCGTCCCGGCGGACGGGGCGGACGTGTCGAAGGTGCTGTACTGGTTCGCCATGCCGATGCTGCTCGCGGTGTGCTGTCTGGCCGTCGCCGGCACCGGCGGCCCCGCGCACTCCCCCTGGGCCTCCCCGGCGGGCCGGCGCCTCCTGGTGGCCCTGGACGACGAGCGCGGCGCCGGCGACCCCCTGGCGGCGGTGGCCGTCCACGGCATGAGCGCGGTGCGCGACCCGGACCTGCGGGCGGCGCTGGAGCGCGACACGCCGTGAGCGCTACGGCAACAGGGCGTACCGGGAACGGCGTTGCGGCGGTTCGCCCGCACCGGCGCACGGACCTGGCATCTCATCGGACCGGACGATGAGATGAAGGGGTCGCCATGCGGAAGTGCCGGACGACGACGCTCACGCGGCAGGGGGTCGCCGCGGCGGCGCTCTGCCTGGCCCTGTGCGCCCCCGCGCCGGCCCGGGCGAGCGGGACCGGGCCGGGCGGCGGCGGTGGCGGGGACGCCCGGACCGCCGCCGAGGACGCCGGGGCGGAGCTGATCGCCCGGCGGGCCGCCGCTGCCGCCGCGCTGCGGCCGGTGGGCGGCACGGCCGGGGCCGGAGGGGCTCCGGCGCAGGGGAACCGGCCCGTGACCCGGCCCGTGCCCCGGCCCCCCGCCGCCGGGGGCGGGCGGCTGGAGTTCCGGCCCTGTCCCGCCGTCGAGGAACTCCCCGACCCGGTGCGCTGCGCCACCCTGCGGGTCCCGCTCGACTACGCCCGCCCCGACGGCCCGCAGATCTCCCTCACCGTCAGCCGGGTCCCCGCCACCGGACGCGGCGGCGCCGCCCGACAGGGCGCGCTCGTGTACAACCCCGGCGGGCCGGGCGCCTCCGGGACGTCCTTCCCGCTGCTCGCCGGCCGCCCCGCCTGGACCCGTATCGCGGCCGCCTACGACCTCGTCGGCTACGCCCCGCGCGGAGTCGGCCGCTCGGCCCCGCTGACCTGCCAGGACCCCGCCGAACTGCCGCAGGGGCCGACCCAGGTCCCGGCCGAGCCCTCCGCCGCGTACAAGCGGGAGCGGCTGGCCGCCGCCCGGGCCTACGCCCGCGGCTGCGCACGGCACGCCGGCTCCGCGCTCGGGTACTACACGACCCTGAACAACGCCCGCGACCTGGACGTGCTGCGGGCCGCGCTCGGCGAGCCCCGGCTGACCTTCATGGGGGCCTCGTACGGCACCTACCTCGGGGCCGTCTACGCCACCCGCCACCCCGGGCGCGTGCGCCGCATGGTCTTCGACTCGGCGGTCGATCCGGACCCGCGCGGCATCTGGTACGCGAACAACCTCGCCCAGGCCCCGGCCTTCGAGCGCCGCTGGGCCGACTTCCGCGCCTGGGCGGCCCGCCACCACTCCGTGTACGGGCTCGGCACCACGGCGGGGGCCGTGCGGGAGAGCTACGAGAAGGTCCGCGCGGCCGTGGCCCGTACCCCGGCGGGCGGGGTGGTGGGCACCGGCGAGCTGCACGCGGCGTACCTCCAGACCGCGTACTACGACGACGTCTGGCCGGAGCGGGCCGCGGCCCTCGCCGCCTTCCTGCGCGGGGACCCGGACCCGCTCGTCCGGCAGGCGGCCCGTGATCCCGGGACGGCGCAGCGGGCGGCCAACGCGACCGCCGTCTACACGGCGGTGCTGTGCAACGACGCCCCCTGGCCCGGCGACTGGGAGACCTGGGACCGCGACAACTCCGAACTGGCCCGCCGGGCCCCCTTCGAGACCTGGGCCAACGCCTTCCTGAACCTGCCGTGTGCCTCCTGGCCGGTGTCCGCGCGGCAGAGCCCCGTAGATGTCCGGGCGGAACCGGGCCGGCTGCCGGGGACGCTGATCGTCGCGGCGGAGCGGGACGGGGCGACGCCCCACGGGGGCGCGCTGGAACTGCAGGGGCGGCTCGGCGCCCGGGCCTCGCTGGTCACGGAGCAGCGGGCGGGCGCCCACGGGGTGGCCGGCGGACGCAACGCGTGCGTGGACCGGCATGTGGAGCGGTACCTGCTGACGGGCGCCACCCCGGGGTGGCGCGTCACGTGCGCGCCGCATCCGGAGCCCGCACCGGTGTCGCTGGACGACGGGGCGGCGGGCGCCTCCAGGGCGCTGCTGCCCCCGGTCGTCTGAACTTCCGGGCGGGATCTCCGGCTGCGTCGTTTCGGGGGCAGGGCCTCCCGATCCCCGGAGGCCACCCTTGTGTCACGGGTGTTCCTCCGGTCCTTCCCCCCAGGGGAGGTATCAGGCGAGCCCGGCCACCAGATCGGCGACGGACTTGCGGCGCCCGGTGTAGAAGGGCACCTCCTCGCGGACGTGCATCCGGGCCTCGGAGGCGCGCAGGTGGCGCATGAGGTCGACGATGCGGTAGAGCTCGTCGGCCTCGAAGGCCAGCAGCCACTCGTAGTCGCCCAGCGAGAAGGAGGCGACGGTGTTGGCGCGCACGTCCGGGTAGCCGCGGGCCATCTTGCCGTGGTCGGCGAGCATGCGGCGGCGGTCCTCGTCGGGCAGCAGGTACCAGTCGTAGCTGCGCACGAAGGGGTAGACGCTGACGTAGTCGCGGGCGACCTCGTCGGCCAGGAAGGCCGGGATGTGCGACTTGTTGAACTCGGCGGGGCGGTGCAGGGCCATGTTCGACCACACCGGCTCCAGCGCGCGGCCCAGCTTGGTGCGGCGGAACAGGTTGTAGGCGGTCTGCAGCTCGTCCGCGGTCTCGGCGTGCCACCAGATCATGACGTCCGCGTCGGCGCGCAGGCCGGAGACGTCGTAGGTGCCGCGGACCGTGATGTCCTTGGCGGCCAGCTGGTCGAACAGCTCCTGGACCTCGTCGGCGAAGCCGGTGCGGTCCTCGGGCAGTACGTCCTTCAGCTTGAAGACGGACCACAGGGTGTAGCGGATGACCTCGTTGAGGTCCTTCGCCTTCTTCCCCGCGTTGGGAATCTTCTCTGGTGCAGTCATGTGTCCATTGTCCCGTGTGCTGATCAGTGGTCTGTCCCAGGGGTGGCCGAAGCGGCGGCCACCGCGTCGGCCGCCTTCCCGGCGCTCGCGACGCAGGCCGGAATGCCGACCCCGTCGTAGAGGGCGCCGCAGACCGCGAGGCCCGGCAGCCCGGCCACGGCGGCCCGGATCCGGGCGACCCGGGCGAGGTGGCCGACCGGGTACTGGGGCAGTCCGCCGTCCCAGCGGGTGACGGTGGCGGCCACCGGCCGGGCGGCCAGCCCGACGGCCTCGCCGAGGTCGCCGAGGGACACGTCGACCAGCTCGGAGTCCTCCCGCTTGAGGTCGCCCTCGTCGCCGTGGCGGCCGATGGAGGTCCGCAGCAGGAACAGCTCGGGATCGGCGCCGGCCCAGGCCCACTTGTTGCTGGAGAAGGTGGACGCCTTGATGGTGCGGCCGTCCACGGGCGGTACGAGGAACCCGCTGGCGCCGCCGTCGGCGATCGCGGCGGGCAGGTCGGAGCGCCGGAAGGCCATGGTGACCAGGGCCATGGAGGCGTACTCGACCTCGCGCAGTCCGGCGGCGGCCGCGGGGGCGAGGCCGGCGAGCAGGTCGGCGGCGGGTCCGGCCGGGGTGGCGATGACCACGGCGTCGGCGTCGAGGACCTCGCCGTCGGCGGTGATCCGCCAGCCCCCGGGCGTACGGGCGATCCCGCGCACGGGGGTGCCGGTCAGGATCCGCGCCCCGGCGGCCCGGCAGGCGTCGGCGACGGCGAGCGGGAGGCGGCCGATGCCGCCGGCGATCCCGGCGAAGAAGCCGCCGGTGGCGGCCGCGCCGGTGACGGTGGTCCGCTCGGCGGCCGCGCGGGCCGCGGCGCCGCTCTGGAGGGAGCGGACGCTCTCGGTGAGCGTGGAGTGGGTGCGTACGGCCTCGTACAGGGCCGGGACGGCGGCACGCATCGAGATGCGGTACGCGTCGCCGGCGTAGACCCCGCCGAGCAGCGGTTCGACGAGCCGGTCGACGACCTCGCGGCCCATGCGGGCGGCGACGTACTCGCCGACGGCGACGTCCTCGCCGACCTCGGTGGGCGGGAGCGCCGTGTCGGCGGCGATGCGGGCGAGGCCCTCGGCGGACAGGACGCCGGACGCGGCGAGCGGGGCGGTGTCGCCGGGGACGCCCATGACGTGCCCCTTGGGCATGTCGCGCAGGGCGCCGCGGGTCCACAGCCGGGCGGTGGCGGTCGCCGGGGGCTGGAGGGCGTCGCCGAGGCCGACGGACCGGGCCAGCTCCAGGGCCTCGGGGCGGCGGGCGAGCACGGATTCGGCGCCGAGGTCGACGGGGAGGCCCGCGAGCTCTCCGGAGTACAGCTTGCCGCCGAGGCGCGGGCCGGCCTCCAGGAGGGTGACGCGGACCCCGTCGGCGAGCAGCCGGTGGGCGGCCGCGAGGCCGGAGATGCCGCCGCCGATGACGACGACGTGCCGCGGGGGGCCCGGCCGGTCCGTACGTGTGTCCGCTTCGTGCATGAACACATCGTCTCAGACCGGCCGGTGAGGCCTGAACGTGACCGCATCGGGACCACCTCGGGACCTGGCGGACGAAACCCGCCGGGGGCCGCCGGGCGTCGAAACGGGGACATCAGCCGATCCCCCGGGGGTACTGACGATGCACACGCTCCACAGACACCGCGGCGCCGTGGCGCTGGCCGGCCTCTCTCTCGCGGGGGCCCTCGCGCTCACGGGCTGCGGGGCCGACGGCGGCGCGAAGTCCTCCTCGGACCGGGCGGCGGTCGCCGGGCCCCGGGAGGGCGCGGCCGCCCAGGGCAAGCCGGGGGCCGGGGCGGCCGCGCCCCCGGCGGCGGCGCAGGACTCCAAGGCGGGGCCGCAGGCGCCGCTGCGCCCGCACGTCATCCGTACGGGGACGCTGGGCATCGAGACGGCCGAGCCGCAGAAGGCCCTGGCCGCGGCGCGTACGGCGGCGGAGGGCGCGGGCGGGTACGTCGGCAACGAGTCCACCGAGCGCGGCCGGGACGGCCGGATGACCTCGACGCTGACGCTGCGGGTGCCGGGCGAGCGGTTCGACTCGGTGATCGGGGCGCTGGAGGGCAGCGGGAAGCTGCTGAACCGGAAGGTCGAGGCGCAGGACGTGACCGAGAAGGTCGCCGACGTGGACAGCCGGGTGAAGTCGCAGCAGGCCAGTGTGGCCCGGGTGCGGGAGATGATGGAGAAGGCCTCGGCGCTGAGCGACGTGGTGATGCTGGAGGGCGAGCTGAGCCGGCGTCAGTCCGACCTGGAGTCGCTGCTGGCCCAGCAGAACGCGCTGAAGGACCAGACGGCGATGGGCACGGTCACGGTGTCCGTCTCGGAGCCCGCGGCGGCCGCGGCGGAGCGGAAGAAGGAGGAGCCGGGCCTGGGCGACGCCCTGGGCGCCGGCTGGGGCGTGTTCGTCACGCTCGTGCGCTACCTGGCGCTCGCGGTGGCGGCGGTGCTGCCGTTCGGGATCGCCGCCGCCCTGCTGGTCCTCGGGTTCAAGGTCTACCGCAGGCTCCGCCCGGCGAAGCCGAAGACGGGCCCGAACCGCACCCTGGTGCCCCGGCAGGCCCCCGCGCCCGCCCCCGAGCGGTCCGACGCCCCTGGAGCGGATCTCCAGGACTGACGGCGGGTCCGCCCGTAGCGTGTCCCCGTAGGCAGACTGCGGCACGGAGGCGGGGCGGACGATGGCGGTGGAACGACTGGTGGTGGTCGGCGGTGACGCGGCGGGGATGTCCGCCGCGTCGCAGGCGCGGCGGCTGAAGGGCCCGGCAGAGCTGGAGATCGTCGCGTTCGAGCGCGGGCACTTCACCTCGTACTCCGCGTGCGGGATCCCGTACTGGGTCGGCGGGCAGGTCGGCGGGCGGGACGAGCTGATCGCCCGCACCCCCGAGGAGCACCGCGCCCGGGGCATCGACCTGCGCACGCGAACGGAGGTCGTGGAGCTCGACGTGGCGGGCCGCCGGGTGCGCTCCCGGGACCTGGAGAGCGGCGCCGAGTCCTGGACGGGCTACGACAAGCTGGTCCTGGCGACCGGCGCCCGCCCGGTCCGGCCGAAGCTGCCGGGCATCGGCGCGCACGGGGTGCACGGGGTGCAGTCCCTGGACGACGGCCAGCGCCTGATGGACGACCTGGAGCGTACGCGGGGCCGCCGGGCGGTCGTGGCCGGCGCGGGCTACATCGGCGTGGAGATGGCCGAGGCCCTGCTGAACCGGGGCTTCGAGGTCACCGTCCTGCACCGGGGCCCGCAGCCCATGTCCACCCTGGACCCGGACATGGGCGGCCTGGTGCACAGCGCCATGAACCGCATGGGCATCGTCACGGTGGCCGACGCCGACGTGGCGAAGATCCTCACCGACGAGGAGGGCCGGGCCCGCGCGGTGGCCACCGCGGACGGGCGCGAGTACCCGGCGGACGTGGTCGTGCTCGGCATCGGCGTGGAGCCGCGTACGGCGCTGGCCCGTGCCGCCGGACTGCCGCTCGGCGAGTCGGGGGGCCTGCTGACGGACCTGTCGATGCGGGTCCGGGGCCACGAGGACATCTGGGCCGGCGGTGACTGCGTGGAGGTCCTGGACCTGGTGGCGGGCCGGACCCGGCACATCCCGCTGGGCACGCACGCCAACAAGCACGGCCAGGTGATCGGCTCGAACGCGGGCGGCGGCTACGCCACCTTCCCCGGTGTCGTCGGGACGGCGGTGAGCAAGGTCTGCGACCTGGAGATCGCCCGTACGGGGCTGCGGGAGAAGGACGCCCGGGAGGCGGGCCTGCGGTTCGTGACGGCGGCGATCCGCTCGACGAACACGGCGGGCTACTACCCGGGGGCCCAGGAGATGACGGTCAAGATGCTGGCGGAGCGCCGCACGGGCCGGCTGCTGGGGGTCCAGATCGTGGGCGGGGCGGGCTCGGCGAAGCGGGTGGACATCGCCGCGGTCGCGTTGACGGCGGGGATGACGGTGGAGCAGGTGGTCTCGCTGGACCTGGGCTACGCCCCGCCGTTCTCTCCCGTGTGGGACCCGGTACTGGTCGCGGCCCGCAAGGCCGTCACCGCGGTCCGGGCAGCCGTCTAGCCGGTCTCTTCCGGATCGGGCCGGGCCAACCCCAGCGACCGGAGCGCGGCCACCGCGGCGTGGTGTCCGCACATCCCGTGCACCGAGGGGCCGGGCGGCGTCGCCGAAGAGCAGAGCCAGGTGCCGGGAACGGGGGTCCGGTAGGGGTTCCAGTGGGGCACCGGGCGCGCCAGCGTCTGCCACAGGCTCATCGCGCCGGAACCGATGTCACCGCCCACGTAGTTGGTGTTGTACGCGCCCAGCCCGGCCGCCGGGACCCCGCGTTCGGCGAGCACGGTGTCGCGGAAGCCCGGCGCGTGCGCCTCGATGGCGGCGCGGATCGGGGGGAGGGGGTCGCGGGTGTCGCCGTTCGGTACGTGGGCGTACGCCCAGACCGGCCTGCGGCCCCGTACGGCCCGTGCCGGGTCCGCCGCGGCGGGGTCGACCACGATGACGTACGGGTGCTCCGCACGCCTGCCCTTCGCGGTCAGGGTCTCCGCCCGGGCCACCTCCTCCGCCGTTCCCCGCACGCCCGCCAGGTGCAGGGTCGCCGCCTGGGAGAGGCGGCGGTCGGTCCACGGGATCTCCCCCTCGACGAGGAAGTCGGCCTTCGCGGCGCCGGGGCCGTACCGGTAGCGGGAGAGCTTGCGGAGGTAGCCGGCGGGGAGCGGCGCGATGCGGGCGAGCTCGCGGGGGGAGACGTCGAGCATGGTGACGCGCCTGCCGGCGGGCAGTTCGTCCAGGCTGTCGACCCGCACCCCCGTGTGGAAGCGTCCGCCGAGCTCGCGGATCCGCGCAGCCATGACGTCCGCGATGGCCCCGGAGCCGCCCTGGGGGACCGGCCAGCCCGTGGTGTGGGCCAGGTGTCCCAGCAGCAGGGCGACGGCGGCGGCCGTCGGCGAGGGGAGCCGGCCGATGCCGTGCGCGGCGACGCCCGCGAGCAGGGCCCTGCCCTCGGGGGTGCGCAGGCCGCCGCCCAGGCGCAGGGAGTGGACGGGCATGCGGGGGGCGAGCGCCGTCAGGGCCCGCAGGGGCGGCGCGGTGCGCTGGGTGGACAGCATGAGGCCGACCACGGCGGCGGAGTGCTCCATCAGCGGGGCCATGAGGGCCCGCCAGCGGTGCCCGTCCTTCCCGAGGCCTGCGCAGGTGCGGTCGAGGTCGCCCCAGGCCATGGCGGCGGGCCGGCCCCTCAGCGGATGCGCGTAGGCGGCCGGCGAGCGGGTCATGCGGACCCCGTGCCCTTCCAGGTCGAGGGACTGCATGAACGGGGAGACGGGTGCCATCGGGTGGACGGCCGCGCAGATGTCGTGGATCACCTCCGAGTCGAACAGGGCCTCGCTGCGCAGTCCGCCCCCGATCCGTTCGTGGGCCTCGAACACCTCGACCCGGAGTCCGGCGCGGGCGAGGGTGAGGGCGGCCGCGAGGCCGTTGGGGCCCGATCCGACGACGACGGCGTCTGTCATGCGATGGCTTCCTTCGGCGGTCGGCTCACAGGAGGGCGGTGAGCAGGAGGATCAGCGATCCCGTCCACAGGGCGACGGTCCGCGCCGGCGCTCCGGCGGGGGCCGGGAGGGGTGGCCCGTCCGGGGTGCGGGGGCCCGTTCCCGCGACGGCGAGGAGGAACACGCCGAGCAGTGCTCCGGCGCCCACGGCCCACAGTTCGGGCGGGACGTCCAGCCAGCTGCCCCGTCGCCGGGTGACCGCGAGCGCCGCGGCCCCGAAGAGGGCGTGGACGCAGAACAGGGCGGTCCTGCGGCGGCGGCCCGCCCCGGCGGGCGGGCGCAGCCAGGCCACCAGCAGCGGGACGGGGGCGCCGAGGGCCGCGAGGGCGGTGAAGAGGAGGGGGGCCGGACCGGCGGCCCGGTGGGCCGGGGGCGGCAGGCCGAGGAGGCGTTCGCCGATGGCGTCGACGGGACGGTCGGTGTTGCCGAGGACGACGACGCCGCGTTCGGCCGCGCGGTCGAAGGCCATGTACGAGGTGAAGCCGCCGGTGGCCCCGTTCTGCCAGGTGATCTCCCGGCCCCCGAGGGGACTGGTGAACCAGCCCAGGCCGGTGCGGCCGCCCCGTTCGGCTTCGTGCGAGGGGAGGGCGGCGCGTGCTCCGGGCGCCGTCCCCGCGATGACGGCGCGGAGGAAGACGCCCAGGTCCCCGCTGGTCGTCCAGATGTCGCCGGCCGGGGTGTAGCCGGAGGAGAACCAGTGGTCGGCCGGGGGGCCGGTGGCCTGGCCGCCTTCGGCCGTGCGGGGCGGCAGGGGGCCTCCGGCCGCCATGACGCGCGAGTCGCGCATGCCCAGCGGCCCGAACAGCCGGGTCGTGAGGAGCTCGGGGAAGGGGCGGCCTGCACGGTGCGCCGCCGCGTGGCCGGCGAGCGCCATCCCGAGGTTCGAGTAGCGGTACGTGCCGGGGGTGCCCGCGGAGGCCGCCTCGGCCGCGGTCAGGACGTCGTCCTCGCCGAGACCGCGGTAGGGGTCCTCGCCGAGCAGCATCAGCCGCAGGTTGCGGCCGGCCATGCCGAGGTCGTCGGGCATCTTGTCGAGGCCCGCCCGGTGGGTGGCCAGGTCCGTGAGGGTGGCCCGGCCGATCAGCGGGTCGGAGAAGCGGCGCTCGGGGAGCAGCTGTTCCAGCGGGGTGCCGAGGTCGAGGAGCCCCTGGTCCTCCAGGTCGGCGAGGAGCATGCCGGTCATGGGCTTCCCGATGCTGCCCGCCTCGAACACCGTCGTGGCGTCGACGGCCGGGTGCGCCGGGTCGCCCGAGTCGCCGAGGCCGGCGAGGGTGAGACGCCCCTTGTCGACGAGGGCTACGGCGAGGCCCCGGTGGCCGGGTCCGTCCCCGGCCGCCTCGCGCACGCGCGCGGCGAGGGCCGCGTCGCCGGTGGTCGCGCTGCCCAGCCGGGCCGGAGCGGGGGCGGTGAGGGCCCCCGCTCCGGCGCAGACGGCGAGCAGCAGGGTGAGCCCGAGGGCCCGGGTGGTCCTGCGTCGCGGCATCCGGGCGCTCCTCAGGACGGGACGAGGACGGAGTCCGGCGCGGCCGGGGGCGGCGCCTTCTCCCCGGCCCCGGGGGCCGTGCCCGCGTCCGTGTCCGCGGAGCCGGGCCGGTCGGCGTCGGCCGTGCCGGGTTCCGCCTTCCGCGGGCCGTCGAGGCTCCGGACGGCCCGGGCCAGCCGCCGGTAGTGACCGTCGCCCATGATCAGCAGCTCCAGGGCCACGATGGTGAGGGAGAAGTTGACGAGTCCGGCCATGTGGACGGCGATCCCCAGGTGCATGAGGACGCCGCCGACCACGGCGAAGACCCGCCACTTCCTGTTCAGCAGGAGGAAGGTGAAGGCCAGCTGGAAGAAGACCGTCGCGTAGGTGATGGCGACGACCAGCGTGGCGCTCTCGTAGATGAAGCGGTTGACTCCGGGCCAGCCGAATTCATTGGCGCGCAGGACGTAGTAGAGCGCCGTGCCGTTCTGCCATTTGTGGCCCTGCACCTTGTACATGCCCGAGACGAGGTAGACGGTGCAGACCTGGAGAACGGCTGCCAGGACTCCGGCGTTGTGCAGCAGGGAACCGACGCGGAACAGGAACGGATTCGACGCCGCGGTCTTCTCGGCCTTCCGCCGACGGGCGTCGAGGGAAAATCGCGCACCCGAGTCGATGAACACGAAGAAGACCAGCACGATGACCGTGACGTTGTCGCCGCCGTCGAGCAGTACCGGATTGCGCTGGTGGAGCGACCACAGGAACACGTAGTGGAGGACGTTCACGGCGCGGGTTTTCCAGCCGAGCATGAAGAGAAGTGCGCACACCATGCCGAGATGGAAAACGATTTCGAACCAGGTGTCCGACCTGCTCACCGAGTACAGGGAAAATCCCTGCTGCCCGTCGGGCGCCGTGAAGTTCTGCCACGGCCACGTACCGTCGGGACCCCAGAGGAGCGCACGCTGCGCATAGTCCCGCGCGTAGAGGTAGAACCCGAGCCCGCCGATGATGATGCGCGCCAGCGCGGAGCCGATCAGGGCGTGCCGGTTCAGGCTCAGCCGGTCGAGGGTGGCGTAAAAGCTCGTCCGGAAATTCCGGACGGTGGAGCGCGCTCCTGCGCGCACGACACCAGAATTCATGGGGAGACCTTAAGCGGCTGCATCCAGGGGACGTCGTAGTAGGACACTTCGCCCTTGTTGGTGCGGACCGCGCGCTGCGAGAAACGGGGGAACTTGTTCACCACGATGCGGACCTGGACCGCGCTGACGCCGTCGCCCCACAGGGCCCTCGCGTCACTGCTCGCGACGGCTCGCGCGTACAGCAGGGCGCTGTCGCGGGCGGCCAGCTCGCCGGGGACGAGCGGGGGGTCAAGGGGCTGCGCCTCCGCGCTCACGTCGGCGTTCTTCGGCATGGCCGGGTTCTTCTCGAGCCGGATCGCGTCGAGGTCCTGGTCGTGCCAGGATTCGAGGCGCTGGCGCACTCCGGGCGCCAGCCTGTCGACGCGGGAGGGCCAGAAGCGCTGGCTCTGCACCTTGTCGATGTGCGGTGTGGTCACGTCGGCCCACTGCGTGGTCTCCACGGAGCCGTCGGGCCGCTTCACCTGGGCGCGGACCAGGTAGCCGGAGTCCTCGGACACCGGCTCCGGGGCGAACAGGTGCCAGTCCTGCTGGAAATAGGGCGCCATGTAGGCGCGGATCTCGTCGTCGTGCTTTTCACGGACCGGGTTGAAAGGCGTGTGGTGCAGTGCCGTCATGGAGAAGTGGAAGAACACTGCTCCCGCCACGAGTACACCTATGAGGGACAGAGCGGCACGCTGGCCGCCGCTCATGTCCATGAGAGTCCGATGCCCGGATTCTTCCGTCACTGTTTCGTTTTCGTCTTCCCCGTACGGTGGGCGCGGCAGAGCCGCGCCCACCGGCCTTTCAGCTACTTGTCGAAGGAGCTGGAGAGGTCGATCCCGCTCTGGACGTCGACACCCACGTCACCCCGTCGGAAGGCGGCGCCTTCTCGCTTCGGAATGCAGCCCGAGGCCTTGACGTAGTCGTATGCCGCCTGACCCGCGGCCGATCCGGCGGCCTTCTTGAGGAAGGACCCCCAGGCACCCATGGGCGCGGCGTTGACGTCCCGCAGCTTGTCCGGCTGGGTGCCGGCCTCTGCGAAGGTGACGGCCGTGGTCTCGGCCGGCTTGGAAACGGTGTCGGCCGATGCCGACGTCGCGCAGGCGACGCCGATGGTCAGGCCGGCGACACCGATTGCGAGTGCGTGAAGCTTACGCACGATAACCCCCATGAAATTTTTCTTTCGATGTCCGTCACCAATGGCGCGAACTCGTTGATCATACACAGGGATTTCAGGCCATGATCACCAAGTGGTGCGCGCCATGGCGTAGGCCCTAATTCATGAATCAATCATTCCGTTTTTACTTCGCAATTAAAGGAAAAGACCCCGGAAAACGCGACGCGCCGCAGGACGGTGTCCTGCGGCGCGTCGGGGGCCGCCCTGGCGGGCGGCGGGTGCTCAGCCGGCCGTCCGGGTGTGGACGTAGTCCACCAGGCGGGTCAGCGCGTCCGGGTCGGTCGTCGGCAGGACGCCGTGGCCGAGGTTGAAGACGTGGCCCTCCAGACCGGCGGCGGCCGCCAGGACCTCGTCCGTCTTGGCCTGGACGGCCTCCGGGGTGGAGAAGAGGACGGCCGGGTCCAGGTTGCCCTGGAGCGCCTTGCCCGGACCCACGCGCCGGACGGCCTCGTCCAGCGAGACCCGGTAGTCGACGCCCATGACGTCCGCGCCGGCCTCGCCCATCAGGCCGAGCAGCTCGCCCGTGCCCACGCCGAAGTGGATGCGCGGGACGCCGTACGAGGCGACGGACTCCAGGACCTTCGCGGAGGCCGGCATGACCGAGCGGCGGTAGTCCGCCGGGGCCAGGGCGCCGACCCAGGAGTCGAACAGCTGGACGGCCGAGGCCCCGGCCTCGATCTGGACCTTCAGGAAGGCGGAGGTGATCTCGGCGAGGCGGTCGAGCAGCTCGGCCCACAGCTCCGGGTCCCCGTACATCAGGGCCTTGGTGTGCTCGTGGTTCTTGGAGGGGCCGCCCTCGACGAGGTAGCTCGCGAGGGTGAACGGCGCACCGGCGAAGCCGATCAACGGCGTGCCGCCCAGTTCACCCGTGAGCATGCCGATCGCCTCGGTGACGTACGGGACGTCCTCCGGGGTGAGGTCGCGCAGCTGTGCGAGGTCCTCGCGGCGGCGGATCGGCTGGGCGACGACCGGGCCGATGCCCGGCTTGATGTCCAGGTCGACGCCGATGGCCTTCAGCGGGACGACGATGTCGGAGAAGAAGATCGCCGCGTCCACGTTGTGGCGCCGCACGGGCTGCATGGTGATCTCGGTGACCAGGTCGGGGCGCATGCAGGACTCCAGCATGGCCGTGCCCTCGCGCACCTTGCGGTACTCGGGGAGTGAGCGGCCGGCCTGCCTCATGAACCACACCGGCGTGTGCGGTACCGGCTCCCGCCGGCACGCCTTCAGGAAGGCGGAATCGTACGTCTGGCTCGGCGGGCCCTGGGGGCGGTCGTTGGCGCTCACGACCCGAATCTTCGCACGTATGAAGAAGTGCCCGGCCCGGCGCGGGTGTCCCTGCGCCGTACGGGCGCTCGTTCCGCCTAGTCTTCCCGGCATGGCTGCGGCTCAGGGACGATTTTCAGATGGCGCCGAGGGTACGGACAGCGCGAAGGAGAGTTCGGTCCCGCTCCCGTTCCGGCGGGCGGTCGACGGCTTGCGCAAGGCGCGGCTGCGGCCCGGGATCGAGATCGAGCCGACGAAGCCGCCCCAGCGGCTGGCGCCGTACGCCTACGCGCTGGAGGCTGCGGTCGTGGACGGGGAGGACGACCTGGCAGACGGCCGGCTCATCCTGCTCCACGATCCGGCCGGGCACGACGCCTGGCAGGGCACCTTCCGGCTGGTGACGCTGGTACGGGCGGAGCTGGAGCCGGAGATGGCTGCGGACCCGCTGCTGGCCGAGGTGTGCTGGTCCTGGCTGACGGGGGCGCTGGAGGCGCGCGGGCTGGGGTACGGCGAGGCGAGCGGCACCGTGACGATGGCGGCCTCGCACTACTTCGGCGGGCTCGCGGAGCGGCGTCCGGCGACCCAGATCGAGATCAGGGCCTCGTGGACGCCGCGCGAGGGGGCGGGCGGGGTGCCGGACACGACCGCGCACCTGGCGGCCTGGTGCGAGCTGCTGTGCCAGATCGCGGGGCTGCCGCCGGTGGGGCCGACGGACAACGCCACGGGCGTGGTGTCCCTGCCACAGCGGCGCGGTCCGCACCACCCGTAGCCGGGCGGCCCGAGGGGGCCGTACGGCCCCGCCCGGCTCCTCCGTACCCACCGGTGTCGACCGGTCGTTGTCGTAACGGTGCGTCAGAAGGGCGCGCGCCGGGCGACCTTCCGATCATCCCTTGATCGATCGTGCGTCCGAATTGCCCGAATTGTTACTCACCAAATCGTGATCATTCCCTAAAGCCGGGTGGGTGACGTGCCGAAGGAGTCAGTGACCATCCGCACGGTGCGAACCGGCTTCCTTCCCCGAGCCGGCCCGTCCCGCCACTCCCCCAGGAGGCCTAGGTGTCCGTTCTTCTCGAGCAGCCCGCAAGCCTGGTCGCCTACCGCCCGAACAAGCCGACGGCCATGGTCGTCGTGGCCGACCCGCGCGTCCGTTCCACGGTGACCCGCCATCTGTGGGCCCTCGGAGTCCGTGACGTGATCGAGGCGTCGTCCATCGCGGAGGCCCGCCCCCGCGTCGGCAGCCCGCGCGACATCTGCGTGGCCGACGTACACCTGCCCGACGGCTCCGGTCTCACCCTGCTCTCCGAGACCCGCGCCGCGGGCTGGCCGAACGGCCTGGCCCTGTCCGCCGCCGATGACATCGGTGCCGTGCGCAACGCCCTCGCGGGCGGGGTGAAGGGCTACGTCGTCACGGGTACGCGGACCAACATCGGGCTCCCCACCCGGCCCGGCGCCGCCCCCATCGGCGCCGCCGCCGCCCGTATGCACCGCCGCCCCCCGGGTGCCCCGAGCCACCCGGGCGGCTACCGAGAGCTCTCCGGCCGCGAGGTCGAGGTCCTGCGCCTCGTCGCGGAGGGCCAGTCCAACAAGGCCATCGGCGTCTCGATGGGCCTGTCCGCCCTGACCGTCAAGTCCCACCTCGCCCGGATCGCCCGCAAGCTGGGCACCGGCGACCGGGCCGGGATGGTCGCCGTCGCGCTGCGGACGGGGATCATCCACTGATCCGTCCCGGGGCTCCCGGGCGAACCGCCCCGAGACCCCGGGAACCGGCCGCCGCCCTCCCCCTCGCGCCCGTCGACGGAACGTTCCGGCGACGGGCGCGTCACATACACGGATACCCTTTACCGGTGACCGACGCCCAAGAGACCGCAGCGCACCTGCGCACCACCACCGGGGGCGGCCCCCCGGACGCCGAGGTTCCGTCCGATGGGCAGCCGACGCCGATCCCCTTGCTGGAGCCCCGTGAGGGCATCCCGCCGGTCGTCGCCGACGCCGACGCCCTCGCCCGGGTCGTCGCGGCCTTCGCCGCCGGCACCGGACCCGTGGCCGTCGACGCCGAGCGCGCCTCCGGCTACCGCTACGGCCAGCGCGCCTACCTGGTGCAGCTGCGCCGCGAGGGCGCGGGTTCCGCGCTCATCGACCCGGTGGGCTGCCCGGACCTCTCCGCGCTGGGCGAGGCGCTCTCCGGGACCGAATGGATCCTGCACGCCGCCACCCAGGACCTGCCGTGCCTGCGTGAAATAGGCATGGTGCCCACCTCGCTCTTCGACACCGAGCTGGCCGGCCGCCTGGCGGGCTTCCCCCGGGTCGGACTCGGCGCGATGGTCGAGGGCGTGCTCGGCTACGCCCTGGAGAAGGGGCACTCCGCCGTCGACTGGTCCACCCGCCCGCTCCCCGAGCCCTGGCTGCGCTACGCCGCTCTCGACGTGGAGCTGCTGGTGGACCTGCGGGACGCGCTGGAGAAGGAGCTGGACCGGCAGGGCAAGCTGGAGTGGGCCCGGCAGGAGTTCGACGCCATCGCCTCGGCCCCGCCCGCCCCGCCCCGCAAGGACCCGTGGCGCCGCACCTCCGGCATGCACAAGGTGCGCCGCCGCCGGCAGATGGCGGTCGTCCGGGAGCTGTGGGAGTCCCGCGACCGCATCGCGCAGCGCCGTGACGTCTCCCCCGGCAAGGTGCTGGGCGACGCCGCGATCGTGGAGGCGGCCCTCGCGCTCCCCGCGAACGTGCACGCCCTGTCGTCCCTGCCCGGGTACGGGCAGCGGATGGGCCGGCGCCAGCTGGACCAGTGGATGGCCGCCGTGGACCGGGCGAAGGCCCTGCCCGAGAACGAGCTGCCGCAGCCGGGGGCGTCCCCGTCCGGCCCGCCCCCGCCGCGTTCCTGGGCGGACAAGGACCCGGCCGCCGCGGCCCGGCTGTCGGCGGCCCGCACGTCCGTCTCCGCGCTGGCCGAGCGGCTGAACCTGCCGCAGGAGAACCTGATCACTCCGGACACCGTGCGCCGGCTGTGCTGGGAGCCCCCGAAGCGGCTGGAGGCCGCCACGGTGGCCGAGGCCCTGGCGGGCTACGGCGCCCGCCCCTGGCAGATCGAGCAGGTGACCCCGGCCCTGGTCACGGCCCTGGCCGCGACCGCCTGAGCCCGACCCGACGAAAGCCCCCGGTCCCCGGCCGGGGGCTTTCGCGCTGCCCGCGCCCCCTCGCGGGAGTGTGACCTTCGCCGCTCCTCGGGGAGGGGGTGTGCACATTGGTTACCCGCAAGTAGCATGGGCCGGGTGAGCGGGCGCTCAGCCATACCGGCCGGGCCGCCCCCGCGCAGCAGCGCCATCCCGTACCTGGAGGAGAGCCAACGTGCCTCGTACCGTCAGGGACGTCGTCTTCGTCGACGGCGTCCGCACCCCGTTCGGCAAGGCGGGCCCGAAGGGCATCTACCACGAGACCCGCGCCGACGACCTCGTCGTGAAGGCGATCCGGGAGCTGCTGCGCCGCAACCCGGACCTGGACCCCAAGAAGATCGACGAGGTCGCCATCGCCGCGACCACGCAGATCGGCGACCAGGGCCTGACGCTGGGCCGCACGGCCGGCATCCTCGCGGGCCTCCCGCAGTCCGTCCCGGGCTACTCCATCGACCGCATGTGCGCCGGCGCGCTGACCGCCGTGACCGCCGTCGCGGGCGGTGTGGCCTTCGGTGCGTACGACGTCGCCCTCGCCGGCGGTGTCGAGCACATGGGCCGCCACCCCATGGGCGAAGGCGTGGACCCGAACCCGCGCTTCGTCTCCGAGAAGCTGGTCGACGAGTCCGCCCTGTTCATGGGCATGACCGCCGAGAACCTGCACGACCGGTACCCGACGATCACCAAGCTCCGCGCCGACGAGTACGCCGTGCGCTCGCAGGAGAAGGCCGCCAAGGCCTACGCCGACGGCAAGATCCAGCAGGACCTGGTCCCGATCTCGGTGCGCAACACCAACGAGGCGGCCGGTGAGACGGGCTGGGGCCTGGTCACCACCGACGAGCCGATGCGCCCGGGCACCACGCTGGAGAACCTGGCCGGCCTGAAGACCCCGTTCCGCGTGCACGGCAACGTGACCGCGGGCAACGCCGCCGGTCTCAACGACGGTGCCACCGCCGCGATCATCGCGTCCGAGGACTTCGCCCGGGAGAACAACCTCCCGGTCAAGATGCGCCTCGTCTCCTACTCCTTCGCGGGTGTCGAGCCGGAGGTCATGGGCTACGGCCCGATCCCGGCCACCGAGAAGGCCCTGGCCCAGGCCGGCCTGACGATCGACGACATCGGTCTCTTCGAGGTCAACGAGGCCTTCGCGGTCCAGGTCCTCGCGTTCCTGGAGCACTACGGCATCGCCGACGACGACGCCCGCGTGAACCAGTACGGCGGCGCCATCGCCTTCGGTCACCCGCTGGCCTCCTCCGGCGTGCGTCTGATGACGCAGCTGGCCCGCCAGTTCGAGGAGCAGCCGCACGTCCGCTACGGCCTGACCACCATGTGCGTCGGCTTCGGCATGGGCGCCACGGTCATCTGGGAGAACCCGAACTTCAACGCCGAGGGAGACTCCAAGTGAGCACCACCGCTGAGCTCCTGAAGGGCGCGGCCGAGCTGTTCCCGGACGAGGTCGTCACGTCCGCGCACGTCCGTCACCTGGACCTGCCGTTCGGCGCCGGGCGCTTCGCGCTCATCACGCTGGACAACGGCTTCGACCACACCAAGCCGACCACCTTCGGCCCGCAGTCCCTCGCCAACCTGAACGCGGCGATCGACCAGGTCGAGCAGGAGGCCACCGCCGGCACCATCGTCGGCGCGGGCATCACCGGCAAGCCGTTCATCTTCGCGGTCGGCGCCGACCTCAAGGGCGTCGAGCTGCTGAAGAAGCACGACGAGGCGCTCGCCATCGGCAAGGGCGGCCACGACGTCTTCAAGCGCCTCTCCGCGCTGGCCGTCCCCACCTTCGCGTACTACAACGGTGCGGCGATGGGCGGCGGCGTCGAGGTCGGGCTGCACTGCTCGTACCGCACCGTCTCGAAGGCCATCCCGGCCTTCTCCCTGCCCGAGGTCTTCCTCGGCCTGGTTCCGGGCTGGGGCGGCTGCGCCATCCTCCCGAACCTGATCGGCGCGGAGCGCGCGGTCTCGGTCATCATCGAGAACTCGCTCAACCAGAACCGCCAGCTCAAGGGCAAGCAGGTCTTCGAGCTCGGCATCGCCGACGCGATCTTCGAGGGCGCCGACTTCCTGGAGCAGTCGCTCCTGTGGACCGCGAACGTCCTGAACGGCACCACCGAGGTCGTCCGCGACGAGATCGACCGCGGCGAGGCCTGGGACGCGGCCGTCGCCAAGGGCCGCTCCATCGCGGACTCCAAGGTGCACGGCGCCGCTCCGGCCGCCTACCGCGCGCTGGACATCATCGCCGCCGCCAAGTCGGGCGACCTGCAGGCCGGCTTCGACGCCGAGGACACGGCCCTGGCCGACCTCATCATGGGCGGCGAGCTGCGCTCGGGCATCTACGCCTTCAACCTGGTCCAGAAGCGCGCCAAGCGCCCGGCCGGTGCCCCGGACAAGTCCCTGGCCCGTCCGGTCACCAAGGTCGGCGTCGTCGGCGCGGGCCTGATGGCCTCGCAGCTGGCGCTGCTCTTCCTGCGCCGCCTGGAGGTGCCGGTGGTCCTCACCGACATCGACCAGGAGCGCGTGGACAAGGGCGTGGGCTACGTCCACGCCGAGATCCAGAAGCTGCTCGGCAAGGGCCGCATCAACCAGGACAAGGCCAACCGCCTGACCGCCCTGGTGACGGGTGTCCTGGACAAGGCCGAGGGCTTCGCGGACGCGGACTTCATCATCGAGGCCGTGTTCGAGGAGATGTCCGTCAAGCAGAAGGTGTTCGCGGAGGTCGAGGCGGTCGCCCCGGCGCACGCGATCCTCGCCACCAACACCTCCTCCCTGTCGGTGTCGGAGATGGCCTCGAAGCTCCGGCACCCGGAGCGCGTGGTCGGCTTCCACTTCTTCAACCCGGTCGCGATCCTCCCGCTGCTGGAGATCGTCCGCGGTGAGCAGACGGACGACGCCTCGCTGGCCACGGCCTTCGGTGTCGCCAAGAAGCTGAAGAAGACCGCGGTCCTGACGAAGGACGCCCCGGCGTTCGTCGTGAACCGCATCCTGACCCGCTTCATGGGCGAGATCCAGAACGTCATCGACGAGGGCACCCCGGTCGTCACGGCGGAGAAGGCCATCGAGCCGCTCGGCCTGCCGATGTCCCCGCTGGTGCTGCTGGAGCTCGTGGGTCCGGCGATCGGTCTGCACGTCTCCGAGACGCTGAACCGTTCCTTCCCGGAGCGCTTCACCGTCTCCCCGAACCTCGCTGCGGTCGTCAAGGCGGGCAAGCGCGGCTTCTACGTCTACTCCGCCGAGAACGGCTTCAAGCCGGAGCTGGACCCCGAGGTCGCCGCCCTCCTGGTGCAGGGCGACTCCGTCCTGACCGAGGAGCAGGTCCGCGACCGCGTCCTGGACGCGGTGGCGCAGGAGATCGGCCTGATGCTGGAGGAGGGTGTCGTGGCCGAGGCCCAGGACATCGACCTCTGCCTCATCACCGGTGCGGGCTGGCCCTTCCACCTGGGCGGCATCACCCCGTACCTGGACCGTGAGGGCGTCTCGGAGCGGGTGAACGGCAAGAAGTTCCTCGCCCCGGGTGTCGCCAGCGTCCCGGCGTAACACCGCGGGCAGTTCGCGAATCGGCCCGTCCGCACCTGGTGCGGACGGGCCGATTCGCGTACGTGCTCCTACCTGCGGCCGAGCCGGCCGGTCCTGACCAGGCGCTGGGCGGCGGGCGAGTCCGGGTTGATGCCGAGCGCCCGCCGCGCCGCCGGCAGGCGCAGGTCGTCGCCGCGCTTGCCGAGCTTGGCGGCCGTCTCCGCGATCCGCAGCCACACCAGGGCGCGCCCGCTGTCGGCGGAGATCTCGACGGCCCGCTCGATCCGCCGCCGGGCCTGGTCGGTCTCCTTGCGGCGGATGTGGGCCTGGGCCATGCCGATGAGCAGGTCGAGGTTCTCCTGTTCGGCGAGGAGCCGCGAGCCGACCTCCAGGACGCCCCGGTCGTCCTTGGCCTCCACGAGGGAGGCGAAGCCGCTCATCGAGACGTCGGTGAAGGGCACCTCGTCGGGCTCGCCGCGCTCCCCGGTGCTGCGCAGGGTCCAGCCGAGACCGCGGCGCCACTTCCAGGTGCGCGGGCCGGGCAGTTCCAGGCGGGTGCGGGTGCGCTCGTTGAAGTGCATGGACAGCTCGGGCCGGCCCTCCCACTGGTCGACGGCCGCGGCGATGTACGCCTCGGCGACCGGGCGCAGGAAGTCGAACCGCTTGGGCTGCATGCAGTAGCCGACGGCCTGGACGTACGGGGTGACCTCGGTCCGGATGTGTTCCACGTCCAGGATCCGGTCGGCCGGGGCGGCCGTCGGCTCCTCCAGGTCGGGGACCAGGGCGTGGGTGAGGGTGGCCGGGATCCGGTTGCTGTTGGCGTACGGCCGCATGCGCCGGACGACCTCCAGCGCGCCGATCTGGGCGACGGGGATCCCGTACAGGGCCCGGGCGGTGAACAGGCCGGTGGAGAAGCAGCCGATCACCCGGCCGGGGCGCAGGTGCTCGAAGACGGTCTCGGCGAGGACCGGGACGTCCAGCACGAGGAAGGGGACGCCGGCCTCGCGGGCCGCTTCGGCGACGGCGTCGGAGAGGCTGGAGGGGGCGCTGGGGTGCGGTTTGAAGACGACGGAGGTGTGGCCGAGCCGCACCGCGTGCTCGAACATGCGCCGGTGCAGGTCCTCTTCCTCGTCTTCGGTGAGGATGCCGAGGGGCGAGAGGTACTGGCCGAGGAGCAGTGCGCTCGCCGGGCCGCTCTCTGCGAGCTGCCGCGGGATCACCCGGTCGAGGATCGGGCGGCACTCCTCGGTGAGCTCCGCCATCAGTTTGAGGACGGCGCCGGTGTGCACGGGCTGTGAGGGGATCCCGTGCTCGGTGAGGAGCATGGGCAGCAGGGTGGGGATGAGGTCGAGGTAGAGGACCTGGCCGATCCGGCCGTGTACGGGGCGGGGCAGGTCGTTGCGGGTGGGGCCGTAGCTCATGACGCCGTCGGCGTACACGGCGAGGGTGGCGTCCGAGAAGATCTTGCAGAGCGTCTGGGCCGGCTTGACCTGGATCGACTCGACGACGAGCTCCAGGGGTCCGGGCCGGATGGCCATCTTCTCCCCCATGACGGTGCGCCAGAGGGGGGCGTCCTCGTCACGGGGTGCCCACAGCGCCGGGTGGAAGGGGTAGATGAGGTCGTTCCAGTAGACGACCCGGTGGAAGCGCGCGAGGACGGCGGCGGCACCGGGCATGTGGTGCAGCGGGGTGGCGACTTCGGGGATGTCGACGTTGTTGCAGACGAGCAGGATGCGCTCGCGGTCGTCCTGGCCGAGCTGCCCGGCGTCGATGGCGGCGGCCACCGTCATGGCGCCGTAGAGGGTGGAGGCGGCGAATATCCGGGTCATCGGGCGGCGGCGCCCTGGTGCTGCGACATGAGTTCCCTGAGCTTGGTCACGCGTGCGGAGTCCATTCCCGCCAGGGTTCCTTCGAGGATGTCCTGGGGGAGGTCGAAGAGGATCTGCGCGCCGCGTTCGCGCAGCAGGTCCCGGGTGAGTTCCTCGTACTGGTCCTCGCGGCCCAGATGAATGACGATGAGCGCGCACAGGGTCCGCATGGCCTTGAACGAGAGTTCATATCCGCGCGGGTGGCGGGCGAGCTCGTCGAAAATCATGCGGAAGGCCGGAAGGAAGTCCAGCTGCCGCTCGTCGGGGACCTTGGTGAGGGAAGTGGAGACGTCGCGGCGGTAGAAGACGCCGTGGAGGTCGACCACTCCGAAGGAGCGCATCCGCAGGTGCAGCTTGTAGAACCAGGGACGGTCCTCGGCGGTGCGCAGGCTCTCGTCGAAGAACAGCGCGTCGGCCTCCCGCAGGCGCTCCCGGTCGTAGATGCCGGCCCAGGACTGCGGGTAGTCCATGAAGGTGGAGGCGTCGACGGGGCCGATGTAGTCGGCCGGATCCAGCGGAAGGGCCCTCGGCGCGAGCGGCGCCATGACGACCTTCCGTTTTCTGCCGTAGACGCGGACGTGGCCGGTGCGCAGGAAATCCACGCCGGACTGGCTCATCCAGCCGACGAGTTGCGCGAGATATCCGGGTGCGTACCAGTCATCGCCGTCGAGGAAGGTGAAGAAGCGGCCGCGGGCGGCGGCGAGGCCGATGTTGCGCGTCGCCGATATCCCGAGGTTCCGCTCGTTGCGGATCAGCACGGCACCGGGAATCCCCGGCACCATCTCCCGCAGGATCTCTGACGTGCCGTCGACGGAGCCGTCGTCGACGACGATGAACTCGAAATCCTCCCGGGCATTGAGCGCCAAGGACTTGAGCGCCGTCCGACAGAACTCCCGGACGTCACACATCGCGACGATTACCGAAAGGGTCACCACCGGAAGCACTCACCTTCTCCCCATTGCCCACACACATCCGCCGAAGCCCCGCGGACGGACCGGACATCATGATAGAAGCGCCCGGAGAGGCACCCGGATCCTCCGGGTGTGACGTACAACTCCCCGGGCCGCCGAAGCCTTTTCGTGACACGTAAGGCTCAGGTGAGCATGTAGGGTCTATGGGGCCCGGCGGCAGTCCCGCCCCTCGCCCGCGGCCGGCCGCGGGCAAGCCGACGGCAGTTGGGCTCCGCCGACCGACCCGGGAATCACCAAGTGCGCATCCACGTGCTCGCAGACTCCGACACCCGCTGGAAATGGGGCGCGGGCCTGGCGGTGGGCCTGGCACCGGGCAGCGAGGTGCATGCCCACATGCTGCGCGGCCGCAGCACCCCGACGGCGCGCCAGCTGGCCGAGGTCGGCATCACCCCCGCCTCGACCACCGAGGCCACGCTCGCCGATTTCGCGGCGGCGCCGGAACTCGACGGAGCGGATCTGATCATCCTGGGCACGGTCGGCGGAGCCACCCACGCGGCCCTGCACGCGCTCGCCCGCCGGTTCGCCGGGGCGCCGCGGCGGCCGGTCCTGATGACGGGTTACGTGGGCGTCGTCTACGAGAAGATGACCGACGGGCTCCTGCTGCGGGCCGGCGCCGACATCGTCCTCGCCAACAGCCCCTTCGACCGGCGCCGTTTCACCGAGGTGTACGAGCCCCTGGGAATTCCCGCTTCCTGCATAGTCCAGACGGCGCTCCCGTTCCTCGACCAAAGGCCCTACGACGCGAGCCGCACGCACGCCACGCACCCCTATACGGTGTGCTTCGCCGTACAGCCGTCGGTGCCCGCCGACCGGAACGGCCGCCTTTACATGCTGCGCCGTGCGATATCCCACGCGCGGCTGCGGCCTGGGCGCGACGTACTGATCAAACTCCGCAGCAAGCCCGGTGAGGCGACCACGCATGTGGAGGCCTTCCACTACCAGGTGCTCGCGGAACAGCTGGAAGAGCCGCTGCCGCCCAATCTGCATTTCGTCTACGGAAACATGTCGGACACCCTCGACCGCACCGACCTGCTGGTGACGGTCAGTTCCACGGCCGCGCTCGAATCGATGCACCGGGGAATGCCGACCGCGATCCTCAGTGATCTCGGAGTTCGCGAAGTCCACGGGAACCACTATTTCACCGGTTCCGGCTGCGTCACCGACTGGACCGCGATCGACGAGGGCGACGCCCCGCTCGCGGACGAATTCTGGACCGCCGACCAGGGAATCCGCGCGGTGAATCCGTACGGGGAACTGCGCCACCGGATCGACCAGTTGCGCGGCACCCCGCTGCCGCCGATATCCCCGTACTACACGGCCGACAGCGCCCCCGAATACGTGGGCGCGCTGCTGCGCCGCCGGGGCCTGAACCCGGACGGCTCCCCCGGCGCGGCCGCCGCCGCCCGCCGCCCGGGCGGCCCGATGCGGCGCACCTCCCGCCGCGTGCTGAAGGTCGCCTACCAGTTCGGGGTCCAGCGCGTGGCCCCGAAGATCCAGCAGTGGGGCGGCGTGTGACCGCCCCCGAAGTCCCGGCACCCCAGGGGGAAGCCTCGTGAACGTCACCGCCGTCATACCCGCCCGGGGCGGCTCCAAGGGCATCCCCGGCAAGAACACCGCCGAGGTCGGCGGGGTCCCGCTCGTCGCCCGCGCGGTCCTCGCCTGCCGGGGCGCCGCCCACGTGTCCCGGGTCGTGGTCTCCACCGACGACGCGGCGATCGCCCGCGCCGCACGCGGGGCCGGCGCCGAGGTCGTCGACCGCCCGGCGGAACTGGGCTCCGACCGGGCCTCCAGCGAGTCCGCGCTGCTGCACGCGCTGGACGTGCTGGAGGAACGTCACGGCGAGCCCGTGGACGTGCTCGTCTTCGTCCAGTGCACCAGCCCCTTCACCACCCCGGAGGAGGTGGAGGAGACCGTGCTGGCCGTGGTCCGCGACGGCGCCGACTCCGCCTTCACCGCCGTGCCCTTCCACGGCTTCCTCTGGGGCACCGGGCCCGCCGGCGCGGAGCCCGGCCACCAGGCGCACGGCGTCAACCACGACAGCTCCGTACGCCTGCGCCGCCAGGACCGCACCCCCGAGTACCTGGAGTCGGGCGCCGTCTACGCCATGCGCGCCGACGGCTTCCGCCGGCACGGCCACCGCTTCTTCGGCCGGACCCAGCTCGTCCCCACGGCCCCCGAGCGGGCCATCGAGATCGACGAGCCCGGCGACCTCGACCGGGCGCGTGCCCTGGCCCCCCTCCTCGACCCCCAGCAGACCCCGGCGGCCCCGTCGTCGCCGGACCCCTCGCAGTACCCCGGAAAGGAACTCTGAACAGTGGTGCACAGCAGCCGAATCCGCCGGATCGGGAACAAGGAGGTCGGCCCCGGCCGACCCACCTATGTGATCGGTGAGATCGGGATCAACCACAACGGTGAGCTCGCCAACGCCCTCGCGCTGATCGACGCGGCCGCCGACGCGGGCTGTGACGCGGTGAAGTTCCAGAAGCGCACCCCCGAGATATGCACCCCCCGCGACCAGTGGGACATCGAACGGGACACCCCCTGGGGCCGGATGACGTACATCGACTACCGCCACCGCGTGGAGTTCGGCGAGGACGAGTACCGGGCCATCGGCGAGCACTGCGCGAAGCGCGGCATCGACTGGTTCGCCTCCCCGTGGGACACCGAGGCGGTGACCTTCCTGGAGAAGTTCGGCGTCCCGGCCCACAAGGTGGCCTCCGCCTCCCTGACCGACGACGAGCTCCTGCTCGCCCTGCGCGCCACCGGCAAGACGGTCATCCTGTCCACCGGGATGTCCACCCCGCAGCAGATCCGGCACGCGGTGGAGGTGCTGGGCAGCGCGAACGTCGTCCTGCTGCACGCGACCTCCACGTACCCGGCGAAGGCCGAGGAGCTCAACCTGCGCGTCATCAACACGCTCCAGGAGGAGTACCCCAACGTCCCGATCGGCTACTCCGGCCACGAGACGGGCCTCCAGACCACCGTGGCCGCCGTCGCCCTCGGCGCGTGCGCCGTGGAGCGGCACATCACCCTCGACCGCGCCATGTGGGGCTCCGACCAGGCCGCCTCCGTCGAGCCGGGGGGCCTGGCCCGCCTGGTCCGCGACATCCGCACCATCGAGACCGCCCTCGGCGACGGCGTGAAGCGCGTCTACGCCTCCGAGCTCGGCCCCATGAAGAAGCTCCGCCGCGTCCAGGGCACCCTCCCCGCCGAGGGCGTGACGGCCTCGGCATGAGCGACACCCTCGCCCTGGTGGAGAGCCCGGCTCAACTACTGAACGTCCTGGAGTGGGCCCACGTCCACCCGGGCGAGGCAGCGTCCCTCACCATCGCCGTCCTCCAGCCGGTGGACCCGCGTTCCCGCGCGCAGGTCCGCCGGCTGTGCCGGTTCGCCTCCCAGTCCAAGGTGGTCTGGCGGCGCTACGAGGTCCGCGCGGGCTATCTGGGGCGGGCCGGGGAGCTGGTCCGCCTCGGCCGCGCGGTCGCGGCCGCCCGGCGCCTGGTGATCGGCGACCTGTTCTCCCGTACGATCCAGCTGCTGCTGCCCCGCTCCAAGGCCCGCGAGGTCGTCGTCGTGGACGACGGCACGGCCACCACCGAGCTGGTCAGCCTGCTGACGTACGGCGGGCAGCTGACCCGCTGGCACCAGGGCGAGCTCAAGCCCTCCGCCAAGGGCGGCCCGGTCAACCGCTGGCTGGCCCGGGAGGAGCTGGAGCGCGCCGTCTTCTTCACCTGCATGCCGGTCGCCGCGCCGCCCGGCACCGAGGTGCGGCCCAACGACTACGCCTGGAGCCGGGCCACGTTCGGTCCGGTGCGGGTGCGGTCCGGGGCCGACCTGGCGGGCAGCTCGCTGGTGGAGACCGGGGTCGTCGACGAGGACCGGTACATCGACGCGGTCGGCTGGATCGCCCGCCACCGGGCCGCCGGCCGCTACTTCGCGCACCGCAGGGAGAGCGGGCCCAAACTGGAGCGGATCGCCGGGCTCACCGGCATGGAGATCGTCCACCCCGAGCTGCCGCTCGAACTGACCGCCCTCACCGAGCCCATCGGCCAGTCCCTGCTGACCTTCGCGTCGACCATCGCCTACACCCTGCCCATCGTGCTGGGCGGCTCGCCCGTGCGGGTGGAGCTGTGCGACATCGACGACACCTGGATCACCCCGGACACCGCCGAACGGTCGGTGGACTTCCTCCGGCGGATATCGGCGCTGGCGGTGGACCGGCACAACCTGACGAGGATCCCGCCGCAGGGCCGGCGGCGCCCCGAGCCGTCAGAGGCGCTGCCAGCGGCCCAGTGACAGGCCGGAGTTGTCCTTCTGCCTGCTGACCAGCAGTTCGCCCCGGGCGCTGACGCAGGCGATGACGACCAGGCCCCGGGCGTCGACGGCGAGCGCCGGGGAACCGAGGCACTCCTCGCCGATCTCGGTCCACCAGAGCCCCGCCGCCTCGTGTTCCGTGGGGTACGCGGCGAGGGCGGTGCGCCCGTTCACTCCCCGGTGGGCCAGCACCGTGCAGTCGTAGCCGTCGACCAGGGCGCGGACCGCCGCGACCGCGCCGACCGCCGGTCCGCCGCCGAGCGCCAGCACCCCGGCGCCCTCCCGGCAGGCGAACACCCCGCTGCCGTCGGCCGCGTGCCAGAAGTGGGTGACCCGGCCCGGGGCCGTCTCCAGCGTGCGCACCGAGCCGTCCTGCGCGAGGTACGGGACGTCCCCGGCCCGCCCCATGGGGCCGCCGGGCGTGCCCTGGGCCCACCGGGAGAGGCCCTTCTCGCCGGGCGCGGCCAGCCAGATCCGGCCGTCGCGGGCCGAGTCGGCCGCGAGGCCCTCGAAGGCCTTGCTGCCCCGCAGGTCCTCCCATGGCTGCCAGTCGCCCTTCCCGTCCTGGCGCCTGACGTGGACTCCGCGGCCCGCGTTGCGGACGAAGACGTGGGGTGCGCCCCGGGCGTCCACCGCCACGGCCGGCGGGCCGCCTCGGTGCGACATCTCCGGCCGCTGGTAGAGGGTCCCCAGGGACTCCCAGGGGCCCATCGGGCGGCCGCTCTGGTACTGCACCGCGTGGTGGTAGGTGACCGTCTCGGCGTCGCCGCTCCTGGTACGGCGCCGGCCCGCGAAGTGGGCGTACCCGTCGGGACCCTGGCCCACGGCGAGGTCGGTCAGCCCGTCGGCGGGGAGGAGGTCGGGGCCGCTCCACGCGGGGCCGCCCGGGGCGCTCTCGGTCCAGCGGAGCAGACCGTCCTCGGCGTGCGCGTAGGCGGTGAGCCGGCCGTCCTTGCCGGTGAGGAGCCAACGGCCCGTCAGGGGGCCCAGTGCCACGGTGTTCCAGTCGCCCGCGGGGGCCCGGACGGCTCCGGAGGGCTGCTCGGGAGATCTGTTCGAACCGCGCCGGGATCGCGTCGCCATGAAACCGCAGCAACCCTTCCGCTTCGCCGTTCGAACAGAATCAGGATACCCCGGGGCTCCCGGGCGGCCTCCTGCGTCTATGTTGTAGCCCGCGAGATCCCCCCGAGATCCCCACCGGATCTCCCGCCACCCGTTCGGAAGGACCGGTTCCCGGGCATGACTTCAGACTCCCCCGCCACCACGAAGCCGCCCCGCTCGCGCGCCTCCCGGATCCGCCGGGGGCTCGCCTGGACGGCGGCCGTGGTGGTCCTCGGCGCGGCGGGGTCCGGCTGGTGGGTCTACGACCACCTCAACGGGAACATCGACAGTGTGGACCTGGACCAGGCCATCGGCACGGACAACCGGCCGCCGAAGGTGGTCGAGAACGCGCAGAACGTCCTGGTGCTCGGCTCCGACTCCCGGGCCGGGGCCAACGGCGAGCTCGACCACGGCAACGTCAGCGGCGCCCGCTCCGACACCGCGATGCTGGTGCACATACCTGCGGGCCGGGCCAGGGCCACCGCGGTGAGCATCCCCCGCGACACCCTGATCACCCGGCCCGAGTGCAAGGACAAGGACGGCGAAACCGTTCCCGGCGCCGGCCGGGTCATGTTCAACTCCGTCTACTCGCTGGCCGGTCCGGCCTGCGTGGTCAAGACGGTGGAGCAGCTGTCCGGGATCCGCGTGGACCACTTCGTCGAGGTGGACTTCGCCGGCTTCAAGGGCCTCGTCGACGCCCTGGGCGGGGTCACCGTCACCCTCGACAAGCCGATGACCGGTGCCAAGGGCGGCCTCAAACTGGACGCGGGGACGCACCGCCTGGACGGCAACGCCTCGCTGAAGTTCGTACGGACCCGCTACGGCTACGGGGACGGCAGCGACCTCGGGCGCATAGGGCTCCAGCAGCAGTTCATGCTCGCGATGCTGTCCGAGATCAAGAAGCAGGACGCCCTCGGCAATCCGGCACGGCTCTACAAGCTCGCCGACGCCGGCACCAAGTCGCTGACCACCGACTCCGACCTGGCCTCGCTCACCGCGCTGTCCGACTTCGCGCGGAGCATGCAGGGCGTGGACCCGTCCACCATGGAGACCATCATGCTGCCGGTGGCCTACGACAAGGTGGACCCGAACCGGGTCGTGGTCGCACAGGAGCGGGCCTCCCGGCTGTGGGAGGCCCTGCGCACCGACCAGAAGGTGCCCGCCTCGGCGAAGGACTCCCCCGCCAAGGGCGGCTCGGGCGCCAAGTCCCCGGCGCCCGAGCCGTCCCCGTCCGCGTAGCTCCCTGTACTCCTAGTACTCCGCGTCCTGGCCGACCTGGGCCAGGCGGCTCTTGCGCTTGCCGTACAGGAAGTAGACGACGAAGCCGATCACCATCCAGATCCCGAAGCGGACCCAGGTCTCGGCCGGCAGGTTGAGCATCAGCCAGAGCGAGGCCGCCATCGACAGGATCGGGATCACCGGCACCCACGGGGTGCGGAAGGACCGGTGCAGGTCGGGGCGGGTCTTGCGCAGGATGATCACGCCGAGCGCCACGATGACGAAGGCGAACAGGGTGCCGATGTTGACCAGTTCCGCGAGCTTCGCCAGGCTGGTGAACCCCGCGATGATCGCGATGATCCCGCCGAGGAGCAGCGTGGCCCGGTACGGGGTGCGGTACTTGGGGTGGGTGACGGAGAAGACGCGCGGCAGCAGTCCGTCGCGGCTCATCGCGAAGAACACCCGGGTCTGGCCCAGCAGCAGGATCATGCTGACGGTGATCAGGCCGACGGCCGCACCGAGGCTGATGGCCCCGGAGAAGAACGGCTGGTTCACCGACTTGAAGGCTTCGGCGAGCGGGGCGGTCGGCGACATCTCCGCGTAGTACTGCATGCCGGTGACCACGATGGTCACGGCGACGTAGAGCAGCGTGCAGATGAGCAGCGAACCGAGGATGCCGCGCGGCATGTCCCGTTGCGGGTTCTTGGTCTCCTCGGCCGCGGTGGCCACGACGTCGAAGCCGATGAAGGCGAAGAAGACCAGGGACGCCGCCGTGAAGATGCCCATGACGCCGAAGTTGGTGGGCTCGTACCCGAACAACAGCTGGACCAGTGGTGCCGTCCAGCCGCTTCCGCCCTCCTGCGGCTTCGCCGGGGGGATGAACGGCGAGTAGTTGTCGGCCTTGACGAAGAACAGGCCCGCGACGATGACCAGCAGCACGACGAAGACCTTGATGGCCACGACGACCGCGGTGATCCGGGCCGACAGCTTCGTGCCGACGACGAGGATCGCGGTGAGGACGAGGACCAGCAGGAAGGCCATCAGGTCGAAGGTGCCGCCGGCGTCGGGCCCGGACAGCGCGACGGGCATGTCCCAGCCGAGGTTCGTGTGCATGAGGTGGCGTACGTACCCGGACCAGCCGACGGCCACGACGGCCGTGCCGAGCGCGAATTCGAGGACCAGGTCCCAGCCGATGATCCAGGCCGGCAGTTCGCCGATCGAGGCGTACGCGAAGGTGTACGCCGATCCGGCCACCGGGACGGTGGACGCGAACTCGGCGTAGCAGAGGGCCGCGAGGGCGCAGACGACGCCCGACACCACGAAGGAGAGCGCGGTGGCGGGGCCGGCGTTGTTGCGGGCCGCGATGCCCGTGAGGACGAAGATGCCGGTACCGATGATGACACCGACGCCGAAGACGGTCAGGTCCCAGGCGGAGAGCGATTTGCGGAGCGCGTGCTCCGGCTCCTCCGTGTCACGGATGGACTGTTCCACCGTCTTGGTGCGGAACGGGCTGTTCTGATCCGTGCTCACAGACGCACCTCCCAAGAAGTACGCGAACGGGCCGGGAGGCCCACCCTTCAAGGGTGATCTCCCGGCCCGTGACGTGCAACCGCGCGTTCCGGCCTGTTCCGGCTAGTCGACGGCGGCGGCCGGCTCGCTCTCGAAGCGGCCGTCCAGCTTGGCGACGAGTCCGGTGACCTGACGGGCGATGTCCGGGGCGGTCAGGCCGATCTCGGCCATGATCTCCTTGCGCTGCGCGTGGTCGAGGAACCGCTGCGGGATGCCGAAGTCACGCAGCGGTACGTCGACGCCCGCGTCGCGCAGGGCCTGGGACACGGCGGCGCCCACACCGCCGGTGCGGCCGTTGTCCTCGACGGTGACGACGACCCGGTGCCGGTCGGCGAGCGGGGCGAGGGCCTCGTCCACGGGCTTGACCCAGCGGGGGTCGACCACGGTGGTGGAGATGCCCTGCTTGTCGAGCAGGCCGGCGATCTCCAGGCACATCGGGGCGAGCGCTCCGACGGAGACGAGGAGTACGTCCGGACGGGTGACCTCGGGGGCGGGCTCGCGCAGGACGTCCATGCCGCCGATCCGGCCGACGGCCGGAACTGCCGGGCCGACGACGCCCTTGGAGTAGCGCACGGCGGTCGGGGCGTCCTTGACCTCCACGGCCTCGCGCAGCTGGGCGCGCAGCTGCTCGGCGTCGCGCGGGGCGGCCAGCCGCAGACCGGGGACGACCTGGAGGATGGACATGTCCCACATGCCGTTGTGGGAGGCGCCGTCGTCACCGGTGACGCCCGCGCGGTCCAGGACGAAGGTGACGCCGCACTTGTGCAGGGCCACGTCCATGAGGACCTGGTCGAAGGCGCGGTTGAGGAAGGTGGCGTAGACCGCGAAGACGGGGTGGACGCCGCCGGTGGCGAGGCCGGCGGCCGAGGTGGCGCCGTGCTGCTCCGCGATGCCGACGTCGTAGATGCGGTCAGGGAAGGCCTCGGCGAACTTGTTCAGGCCGACCGGGTGGAGCATGGCGGCCGTGATGCCGACGATGTCCTCGCGCTCGTGGCCGAGCTTGACCATCTCGTCGGCGAAGACGGAGGTCCAGCTGGCGGCGGCGGTCTTGACCGGCAGGCCGGTGTCGGGGTGGATCACGCCGACCGCGTGGAAGCGGTCCGCCTCGTGCTCCAGCGCCGGGGTGTAGCCGCGGCCCTTCTGGGTGAGGCAGTGCACGATGACCGGGCCGCTGAAGCGCTTGGCGCGCTGGAGCGCCGACTCCAGGGCCTCGATGTCGTGGCCGTCGATGGGGCCGATGTACTTCAGGCCGAGGTCCTCGAACATGCCCTGGGGGGCGATGAAGTCCTTGAGGCCCTTCTTGGCTCCGTGCAGGGTCTCGAAGAGCGGCTTCCCGACGACGGGGGTGCGCTCCAGGATCTCCTTGCCGCGGGCCAGGAACCGCTCGTAGCCGTCCGTGGTGCGCAGGGTGGCCAGGTGGTTCGCGAGGCCTCCGATGGTGGGGCCGTACGAGCGCTCGTTGTCGTTGACGACGATGACGAGCGGGCGGTCCTTGGCGGCGGCGATGTTGTTCAGCGCCTCCCAGGCCATGCCGCCGGTGAGCGCGCCGTCGCCGATGACGGCGGCGACGTGGTGGTCCTCGCGGCCGAGCACCTCGTTGGCCTTGGCGAGGCCGTCGGCCCAGCCCAGCACCGTCGAGGCGTGGGAGTTCTCGATCACGTCGTGGTCGGACTCGGCGCGCGAGGGGTAGCCGGAGAGGCCGCCCTTGGCGCGCAGGTCCGAGAAGTCCTGGCGACCGGTGAGCAGCTTGTGGACGTAGGCCTGGTGGCCGGTGTCGAAGAGGACCTTGTCCTTGGGCGATTCGAAGACCCGGTGCAGGGCGATCGTCAGTTCGACCACGCCGAGGTTGGGGCCGAGGTGCCCGCCGGTCTTGGAGACGGCGTCGACGAGGAAGGACCTGATCTCTGCCGCGAGCTGGTTGAGCTCCTCCTGGCTGAGCCGGTCCAGATCGCGCGGTCCCTTGATGCGGGTCAGCAGCACCCGTGCCTCCTTGCAGTTGCTTGCTGGTCTGTCGAGTCTAATGTTCCGCTCGCGAGGGCGGTCATCGGGCGGTACCTGGCGGGTCACACCTTTGTCATACCTGTACACCTCGTCGCGAAATCACACATCCCAAACGGGCGTATACCTGCACACCCGTACGCACACGTGTACGCACGGATGCCCGGCGCCACACGGAGTGGCGCCGGGCACTGTGACGGGTCTTACCACCTGGGATCGGCCCAGGTCGCGCGGTCAGGCGCGGCCGGCCGACTTCTGGGTCTTGCGGGTCACCGAGTCGATGACCACCGTGGCCAGCAGCACGGCACCGGTGATCATGTACTGGATCGGAGTCGCGATCCCCTCCAGGGCCAGACCGTACTGGATGCTGGTGATGACCATCACACCGAGGAGGGCGTTCCAGGTGCGGCCGCGGCCGCCGAAGAGGCTGGTGCCGCCGATGACGGCCGCCGCGATCACGTTCATCAGGAGGTCGCCGGCGCCGGCGCTCTGGTTGGCCGCCGCGATCTTGGAGGCCCAGAAGAGGCCGCCGACGGCCGCGAAGGTGCCCGCGATCGCGAAGACCGCGATGCGGATCCCGTTGACGTTGATGCCCGCGCGGCGGGAGGCCTCGACGCTGCCGCCGAGGGCGAAGACGTTGCGGCCGAAGGTGGTGCGGCGCAGGACGAAGTCCGTGCCGACCAGAGCCACCACGAAGATCACCAGCGCCAGGGGCAGGCCCTTGTACTGGTTGAACACGACGGCGGGGCCGAAGGTGAAGACCGCCAGCAGGCCGGTGCGCAGCAGGATCTCGCTGAGCGGGCGCGAGGGGACCCCGGCGGCCTCCCGGCGGCGGTTGTCGGAGTAGGTGGCGAGGAAGTACGCCACCGTGGCGACCGCCGCGAGGCCGTAGCCGGCGGCCACGTCCGAGAAGTAGTACGTGGTGAGCTTTCCGACCACGCCCTCGGAGTCGAGGTTGATGGTGCCGTTGCTGCCCAGGATCTGGAGCATCGCGCCGGACCAGAACAGCAGGCCGGACAGGGTGACGGCGAAGGCCGGGGCCCCGATCTTGGCGAAGAAGAAGCCGTGGATGGCGCCGATCAGGGCTCCGCCGCCCACGGCGGCGAGGATCGCGACCCACTCGTTGACGCCGTGGGTGACGGCGAGGACGGCGACGATCGCGCCCGAGACGCCGCTGACCGAGCCGACCGAGAGGTCGATCTCGCCGAGCAGCAGGACGAAGATGATGCCGACGGCCATCATGCCGGTGGCGACCATGGTGATCGCGATGTTGGAGAGGTTCTCCGGGGAGAGGAAGTTGGAGTTCAGCCCCTGGAAGATGCTCCAGATGATGATCAGGCCGACGACGACCGGGATCGAGCCCAGGTCGCCGGCCTTCATCTTGCGGCCGAACTCGCTCAGGTAGCCGGACAGCCCCTGCTCGCGGACGAGCAGGCGGGGGTCCACCACCGGAATGGCGTCCGCCGGGGCGGCGGGGTTGGCCAGCTTGGCCACCTCTTCCGCCGCGGTGTGGTGTTCGGTGCTCACTTGCGGGCCTCCCCGGTGCGGGCCGCCCGGCGGGTCACGGCGTTGTCCGTGGCCCCGGTGATGGCGGAGATGATCTCTTCCTGCGAGGTGTCGGCGACGTTGAAGACACCGTTGTTGCGGCCCAGTCGCAGCACCGCCACCTTGTCGGCGACGGCCTTCACATCGGCCATGTTGTGGCTGATGAGGATGACGGCGTGGCCGCGCTCGCGCAGCCGCTCCACGAGGTCGAGCACCTGGGCGGTCTGCTCGACGCCGAGGGCCGCGGTGGGCTCGTCGAGAATGACGAGCTTGGGCTCGCCCAGCATCGAGCGGGCGATCGCCACGGTCTGGCGCTGGCCGCCGGAGAGCGAGGCGATGGGGATCCGGACACTGGGAATCCGGATGGACAGGGTGGTCAGGAGCTCGCGGGCGCGGCGCTCCATCTCCACCTCGTCGAGGACGCCGTAGCGCTTGAGCTCGCGTCCGAGGAAGAGGTTGCCGACGACGTCGATGTTGTCGCACAGCGCGAGGTCCTGGTAGACGGTCGCGATGCCGAGGTTCTGGGCGTCGTGGGGCTTGCCGATGGAGACCGGGCGGCCCTCCCACTCGATGACTCCGTCATCGATGGGGTGCACGCCGGCGATCGTCTTGACCAGCGTGGACTTGCCGGCGCCGTTGTCGCCGACCAGGGCGACCACCTCACCGGAGTGGATCTCGAGTTCTACGTCGGTCAGGGCCTGGACGGCGCCGAACCGCTTCGAGACCCCTCGCAACGCCAGCACGGGCGCAGCGGACACATGAACCATCTCCTTCGCCGCCTGACCGGCGGGGATGTCGTGCAAAAGAGCAGGAGCGGGGCGGATGGGATACGACGAGCGAAAGGTGAATCCGGTAATTCGATGAATCGTTTCTGCCCGGCGCCCCGCGGTTGGCGGGGTATGAGGGGCGGGGCGCCGGGCAGGGCCGGAGGGTCGCCGCGCCGCGAGGGGGCGGCGGCGACGGGGCCTACTTGAGGCCGATGGTGGCGCAGGCGGTCGCGAACTTGTCGGTGCAGATCTCTTCGACCGTGTAGACGCCGTCCTTGACGACGGTGTCCTTGATGTTGCTCTTGGTGAGCGAGACGACCGGGATCAGCACGGACGGGACGCCCTTGGAGGTCGGGCTGTCGACCTTGTTGTTGATGATCCCGTCGATCTTCTCGCCCTTGGCGAGGGCGACGGCCATCTCGGCGGCGGCCGCGGCCTCGGGGGCGTACGGCTTGTAGACGCTCATGAACTGCTCGCCCGCCACGATCCGCTGCACACCGGCGAGTTCGGCGTCCTGGCCGGTGACCGGGGGCAGGGGGGACAGGCCGGCCGCCTTGAGGGCGGTGATGATGCCGCCGGCCATGCCGTCGTTGGCGGAGTAGACGCCGACCACCTTGTCCTTGCCGAGCGCGGTCAGCGCGCCCGCCATGTTGGTGTTGGCGTTCTCCGGCTTCCACTCCTTGGTGTCGTACTCCTTGCCGATGGTCACCTTGCCGTCGAGGACGGAGTGGGCGCCCTTCTTGAACAGCGCGGCGTTCGGGTCGGTGACGGAGCCGTTCATCATGACGATCTGGCCGCCGTTGGCCTTGTCGCCCAGGGCCTCCAGCAGGGCCTTGCCCTGGACCTTGCCGACCTCTTCGTTGTCGAAGGAGGTGTAGGCGTCGATCGGGCCCTCCGCCAGGCGGTCGTAGGCGACGACCGGGATACCGGCGTCCTTGGCCTTCTTGACCGAGCCGGCGATGGCCTTGGCGTCGACCGCGTCGACGATCAGGACGTTCACCTTGTTGGTGATCATCGTGTCGACCTGCGAGTTCTGCGTGGTCGCGTCCTGCTTGGCGTTGGCGTAGACCACCTCGGCCTTGCCGCCGGTGAGATCGGCGACCTTCTTCTCGATCAGCGGCTTGTCGAACTTCTCGTAGCGCGCGGTCTGGTTCTCGGGCAGGAGCAGACCGACCTTGATCGCGTCACCGGCGGCGGCACCGGAGGGCTTCTTCTCGCCGTCCGCTTCCTTGGCGCTGCCACATGCGGCCAGCGAAACGGCCATGGCGCCGGCGGCGACGGCTACGGCGGCTCTACGCATACGCGTGTTCATTCGTTGAACCTCCCTGACGAGGCCGCAACGCTGCGGCCGAGGTGGGTGTGAGTCAACCTCGGCCGCGAGTTTGCCGTCAAGGAGTGAATCCTTAACGAGATGACAACGGTGCCATCCGTTATCTAACTGAAGACATGGCCGCGGGAGGTCGCATCCCAATGCCATTTTCCGACAAAAGCGTCGAATCGCCCATCTCGCTGAGTACGAGGGCCAGCGCGCCGAGTACTTCCGCACGGCCCCCCAGGGAGCCGGTGAGCACCGACAGCTGCCGGGCCGCGCTCGGGATCGCGTACCGCCCCACGGACTCCCGGATCGGCGCCAGCACCAGTTCGCCGGCCTCCGCCAGCGAGCCGCCGAGCACGATCCGGCTCGGGTTCAGGAGGTTGCAGAGGCTGGCCACGCCGCTGCCGACGTGCCGGCCCACGTCGGTGATGACCCGGCGGCAGCCGGGGTCCCCGTCCCGGGCCAGCTCGACCACCTTCTCCATCGTCAGTTCCGGTCCGTGCGTGCCCTGGAGCAGCGGCAGCACGTAGCGCGCGGCGGCGAAGGTCTCCAGGCAGCCGCGGTTGCCGCAGCGGCAGACGGGGCCCGATTCGTCCAGGGTGATGTGCCCGATCTCCCCCGCCGTGCCGCCGGGTCCCCGGTAGATCTGACCGTTGATCACCAGGCCCGCGCCCACACCGCTCGCGACCTTGATGTACGCCAGGTCGCGGACCCCGCGTCCGCTGCCCCAGACGAGTTCCCCCAGCGCGCCGAGGTTCGCGTCGTTGTCCACGTAGACGGGTACGCCCAGGCGCTGCGAGAGCTCCTGGCGCGGGTTGATCCCGGCCCAGCCCGGCAGGATCGCCGTCGAGCCCAGGGTTCCGGACTCCACGTCGATCGGGCCGGGGACGCCGAGCCCCACGCCGATGACCTTGTCGCGGGCCACCCCGATGCCCTGGACCAGCCGTCCGACCAGGGATTCCGCCCGGTCGAAGCCGTCCACCCAGGAGGCGTCCACGTCCAGCGGCTCGGCCTCCTCCGCGAGTACCTGGTGCGCCAGGTTGCCCACGGCCACCCGCAGGTGGGTGTGGCCGAAGTCCACTCCGATCACGATGCCCGCGTCGCCGCTGAGCGAGACGCTGCGGGCCCGGCGGCCGCCGGCCGAGGTGTCGGTGACCTCGACGGTGCCGCTCTCCTTCAGTTCGCGGACGATGTTGGAGACCGTGGCCGCCGACAGTCCGGTGGTGCGGGCGATCTCCGCCTGGGTCAGCGAACCGGCGAGGCGCACGGCCCGCACGACTCTCTCCAGGTTCGCGCGGTGCAGCGAGGACTGCGATCCGGGAGTCTGCACGACTCATCCACTCCTGCCTTTGGCGACGGCCATCCGCCGCCCCCCGGCCGGTGTCGCGGCTATGCGCTCCGAGACCCCGGCGTCTCTCCAACTTGTGAACCTTAAGTCGAGCCTTTGGCCTCTCCGCCGTCAAGAGCCTGAGACGGAGCGAACCGGACACATAGCCCGAAAGTATGAACAAGGGCCACCGAGATCGTGCTACGGTCGCTGAGGCGCCGGTCCTCTGCGGCCTTTCCGGCCGGACCGCGCGCCGTGCCATGACAGCGCTACGCGAGGAGGTGTTCGGGATGAGTCCCGATCGAAGTCCTCGCCGCGCCTGCGCCGGCTGACCCGCCGCTCCGCCAAGCCACTGTCGCGCCGACGCGCTGATCGGCGGACCCTTCACGCGTGCCCACGGCAGCGGCTCCGCGCCGTTCCCGTGCCGCGCCCTCGCCGGCTCCCCCGCGGGAGCCTGCTTCCCCTCTCCTTTCGCATGCCCTGACTCTCCTGTCAGGCATACGTCATCCGTGTCCGCGGCGCACCCCGTGGCGTCACGCGCCACCACGCGCCGCACATCGACCACTCCACGTCACCGCGCGGCTCCGCGCTGCCCGGACGCCGTGGAGGGAGGTATTCGCCATGACCATGCTCACTCCTCGCACCCCCACGAAGCTCGCGCCGCCGGGCCGCGGCCGGCGCCGGCGCAAGGCCGCCGAGCTCGAAGCCGCCACCCGCCTCGCCGGCGAGCGCCTGACCGCGATCAGCGCCCGGCCGGCCGTCCGGGTCCTCCAGGACGTCGACACCTCCCGGAGCGGCCTCACCCACGCCGAGGCCGCGCTGCGGCTGGAGCGGCACGGCGCCAACGCCGTCGCCCAGGAGCGCACCCCGCTGTGGTTCACGCAGCTCGCGAAGGCCTTCTGGAACCCCTTCATCGGCGTCCTGGTCTTCCTGGCCGCCGTCATGTTCTGGCAGGACCCGGCGGATCCCGGGGTCGTCATCCTCTCCGTGATGGTGGCGGTCAGCGGGCTGCTGCGGTTCTGGCAGGAGTACCGCTCGGGCCGGGCCGCCGACGCCCTGAAGAAGCTCGTCACCACCACGTGCGCGGTGCAGCGCCGGGCCGGCAGCGGCTCGGCGCCCACCACCGTCGAGGTGCCGATGGACCGGGTGGTCCCGGGCGACCTGGTCAAGCTGGCCGCCGGCGACCTGATCCCGGCCGACCTGCGGCTGATCGCCTCCAAGGACCTGATGGTCGGCCAGGCGGCCCTGTCCGGCGAGTCGTTGCCGGTCGCCAAGGCCGACGCCCCCCCTCGCTCCGCCGGCGGGACCCCCAACGCCGAGGACCTCGGCCAGGAGGCGGCCACCGACCCGGTGGAGGCCGACAACCTCTGCCTGACGGGCACTTCGGTGACCTCGGGCACCGCCACCGGCGTGGTCGTGGCGACCGGCGCCGACACCTACTTCGGCTCCATGGCCGGCACCCTGGTCGGCGAGCGCCCTCAGACCAACTTCGACACCGGCGTGCGCAAGGTCAGCTTCCTGCTGATCCGCTTCATGCTGGTGATGGTCCCCGTCGTCTTCATGGTCAACGGTCTGACCAAGGGCGACTGGGACGAGGCCTTCCTCTTCGGCATCGCCGTCGCCGTGGGCCTGACCCCCGAGATGCTGCCGATGGTCGTCTCCGCCAACCTGGCGCGCGGCGCGGTCGCCATGTCCCGCCGCAAGGTCGTGGTCAAGCGGCTGAACGCGATCCAGAACCTGGGCGCGATGGACGTGCTCTGCACCGACAAGACCGGCACCCTCACCGAGGACCGGATCGTCCTGGACCGCTATCTGGACGTCCACGGCGCCGAGGACGGCGAGGTCCTGGAGTACGGCTACCTCAACGCCCACTTCCAGACCGGCCTGAAGAACCTGATGGACCAGGCGGTCATCGACCGCGTCAACGAGGCCGAGGAGGTTGTCGT
The DNA here is from genome assembly GCF_055593565.1 of Streptomyces sp. NPDC040718. Classification (NCBI taxonomy): domain Bacteria; kingdom Bacillati; phylum Actinomycetota; class Actinomycetes; order Kitasatosporales; family Streptomycetaceae; genus Streptomyces; species Streptomyces sp. NPDC040718. The sequence continues at coordinate 93,453 of NZ_JBVIXO010000007.1, forward strand.
CGACGCACGGTTCTCGATGGTCGACGAGATCCCCTTCGACTTCGCCCGGCGCCGGATGTCCGTGGTCCTCAACCGCAACAGCATGGCGGCGGCCGCCGGCCGGCCCGAGCACGTCATGATCACCAAGGGTGCGGTCGAAGAGGTCCTGGCCCTGTGCACGCACATGACCGACCGCGGCGAGAAGGTCGGTCTGACCGACGAGCTGCGCCTGCGCGCCACCCGGATCGCCGAGCGGAACAACCGGCAGGGCCTGCGGGTCCTGGCGGTGGCCACCCGCACCGTCGCCGAGCCCCGCGACACCTACACCGTCGCGGACGAGGACGGGCTGACCCTGGTCGGCTTCCTCGCCTTCCTCGACCCGCCGAAGGCCTCCGCGGCCGCCGCCCTGCGGGGCCTGGCGGACAAGGGCATCGCGGTGAAGGTGGTCACCGGCGACAACGAGCTCGTCGCGGCCCGGGTCTGCGCCGACGTCGGCATCGAGGTGGGCCACGTGGTCCCGGGCTCCGAGGTGGACGCCCTCGACGACGCCGCGCTGCGCGCACTGGCCGCCCGTACGACGGTCTTCGCCAAGGCCAACCCGGTCCAGAAGGCCCGGATCGTCCGGGCCCTGCAGGCCGAGGGGCACACCGTCGGCTTCCTCGGCGACGGGATCAACGACGCGGCCGCCCTGCGCGACGCCGACGTCGGCGTCTCGGTGGACACCGCCGTGGACATCGCCAAGGAGTCGGCGGACATCATCCTGCTGGAGAAGGACCTGACCGTCCTGGAACAGGGCGTGGTCCAGGGCCGGACCACCTTCGGCAACACGATCAAGTACATCAAGATGACGGCCTCGTCGAACTTCGGCAACGTCTTCTCGGTGCTGGTGGCGAGCGCGTTCATCCCCTTCCAGCCGATGCTCGCGATCATGCTGCTGGTGCAGAACCTGGTCTACGACATCTCCCAGCTGGCCACGCCCTGGGACCGGATGGACGAGGAGTATCTGCGCAAGCCCCGCAACTGGGACGCGAAGGGCATCTTCCGCTTCATGGTCACCATCGGCCCCATCAGCTCGGTCTTCGACATCGCGATGTTCGCGATCATGTGGAACGTGTTCGCCGCCAACACCGTGGCGGAGCAGTCGCTCTTCCAGTCCGGCTGGTTCATCGAGGGCCTGCTCTCGCAGACCCTGATCGTCCACATGATCCGCACCCGCAAGATCCCCTTCGTCCAGTCCCGCGCCTCCTGGCCGGTGATGGCGATGACCGTCCTCGCGGTGCTGACCGGGCTCTGGCTGCCCTTCTCGCCGCTGGCCCCCTCGCTCGGGTTCGTCGCCCTGCCCGCGGGCTACTTCCCCTGGCTGATCGGCGTACTGCTCGCGTACTGCACGCTCACCCAGCTCGTGAAGACCTGGTACATCCGCCGCTTCGGGACCTGGCTCTAGGGAACTTCGGGACGGCCAATGAATTGAACACGTTCAGCCCGGCTGGCAGTATGGATCCAGGACGGTCACCGGGGGGCGAGCATGCGTCAGAAACGGTCGTACGGGCGGGTCCTGCTGGTCTCCGTGCTGGTGGGATACGTCGAGGTCGCGCTCACCGTCGTGGTCGTGCTGCTGTACGTCCGGACGCAGCCGCCGCCGGACGTGCCGCCCGATTACGGCCGGATCGGGGCGGGCCTCTTCTCCCTCGCGGGCTTCACCGGCGTCATCGGGTGCCTGCTGTCGCTGCTCTTCGTACTGCCGGCGGTCGCGCTGTCCGACCTCCTCGGCCGCCGGCTCGGCGAGCGCACGGCGTGGTGCTGCGTGCCGCTGCTGGTGGCCGGCCTGCTGGCGCCGCCCGTCTGGGCGTTCGCCTGGTACAACGACGCCCAGATCCGGCCCGCGCTGATCTTCTGGGCCTCGGCCACGGCCTCCCTGTCGGCGGGCGCGCTGGCCGCCCGGCCGAGGGGCGCGGGGGCGGCGCGCCGGGTGGCGCTGTGGGGCGGGGCGCTGGTGGCGGGGACGGGCCTGTTCGGCGCGCTCGGGCTCGCCACCGGGGTGCTGCCCGCGTACGAGCCGCCGGTGATCGGGCGGGAGGGCCTGGCCGGGACCTGGGTCGACCACACGGGCGGGACGCTGGCCTTCACCCCGGACGGCCGGGTCACCGCTTCCGGCGTCGGCGTGCACTCCCCCGGCGACCACCCGAGCGGCGCCTCGCGGCGCTGCTCGGGGTCCGGCACCTGGTCGTACGAGCCGGGCCGCGGCGCCCGGTCCCAGCGTGTCCGCGTGGACGTGCCGGGCTGCCCCTGGCCGGCGTGGGGCGTCGGCGGCACCGAGCGGCGGCCCGGACTCCTCCAGGAGGTCGGGCCGCCGGGTTCCGGGAAGCTGTACCGGCTGCGGAGGGCTACTTCAGGGTGGCCGAGGTGAGGCCCGCCTGGATCTGGCGCTGGAAGGACAGGTAGACCACCAGCATCGGGATCATCGCGATGGTCACGCCGGCGAACAGCACCGGCAGGTCCGTCTCGTAGCCCATCTGGTACTGGAGCTGGATCAGGCCCTGGGTGAGCATGTAGCGCTCGGGGTCGGATCCGCTCTGCGGCTGCATCAGGACCGAGGGCAGGATGTACTGGTTCCACTGGCCCAGGACGTTGAATATCCCCACGCTGATCAGACCGGGCTTGGCCATCGGCAGCATCACCTGGAAGAAGATCCGGGTGTCGGAGGCCCCGTCGATCACCGCCGCCTCGTGGACCGCCGTCGGCAGGGTGCGGAAGAAGGAGTGCATGAAGAAGACGGTGAAGGGCAGCGAGTACGCGACGTAGACCAGGATCAGCCCCTGGTAGGTGTTGAGCATGTCCAGGCGCTTGACCATGAAGAAGAGCGGTACGAGCGCCAGGAAGACGGGGAACATCGCCCCGCTGACGAAGAAGTAGTAGACGAGCCGGTTCCCCCTGAAGGGGTAGCGGGCCAGGACGTACGCGGCCATCGAGCCGAGCAGCATCGTCAGCGGGACCGAGAAGGCCATCACGATCAGCGTGTGGCCGAAGTAGCCGCCGATGCCCTTGTCCCAGGCCCGGCCGAAGGCGTCGAAGTGCCAGTTGGAGGGCCAGCTGAGGGCCGAGGCGCCGATCTGGGTGTCGGTCTTGAACGAACCGAGCGCCAGCCAGACGAGCGGCAGGACGATCAGTACCGCCCAGACGGCGAGGAAGCCGTGCGAGAAGACGTTGAGCACCATGCCGTCGGAGCGGCGGCCCCCGCCCTCGCGGGCGCCGCCCCCGGCGCCGCCGGAACGCTCGGCGGAGGGCTCGCCGGGCGCCTTGATCACTGTGGGCTGTGCAGTCATCGTGGGACTCCTCTCAGAACTCGATGCGCTCGCGGCGGGTGGCGCGCAGCGTGACGATGGAGAGGATCATGGTCAGGACGAGCATGACCACGCCCATGGCGCAGGCGTAACCGCTCTTCCCGAAGTACAGGAAGTTGCGCATCAGCACCGTGGCCATGACCTCGCTGTGGTGGTCGGGTCCGCCGCCGAACTGGCCCGAGGTCATGGTCGACACGAGGACGAACATGTCCATCGCGGCGATGCCCAGGTAGACCGCGGAGGTCTGCACAGAGTCCCACAGCAGGGGCAGCGTCACCCGGAAGAAGGTCTGGGCGCGCCCGGCGCCGTCGAGCAGCGCGGCCTCGTAGATGTCCTTGGGCACGGACTGCATGGCGGCCGAGAAGAGGACGAGGTAGAAGCCGACCCCGTGCCAGACCACCACGAGCAGCAGGCACCACAGGACGAGGTCGGGGTCGTTGAGCCATTCGACGGGGTGGGCCGGGTCGACGAGGCCGGCCCAGGAGAGCAGGCCGTTGAGCAGGCCGCCCTCGTCGCTGCGGTACACCGCTCCGAAGAGCACCGCGAGGATGGCGAGGGAGAGGACCTGCGGGAAGAAGTAGACGATCTTGTAGAAGGCCGATCCGCGTACGCCCCGCACCCCGCCGGCCCCGCTGCGCCCTCCCGCGTTCACCATGAAGGCGAAGAAGAGGGCGAGCAGGATGGTGATCACCGGGACGAACACCAGGAGCAGCAGGTTGTGCCAGAGGGCGCCGCGGAAGACCTCGTCGTCCATCAGGGCGGAGTAGTTCTCCAGGCCGACGAAGTCGAACGTCGGCGACTGGCCCGACCAGTTGGTGAAGGAGTAGCCGAACGTCTGGACGTACGGCCAGATGACGAAGGTCAGGTACAGCGCGAGCGGCAGGACGAGGAAGCCGGCGATGAAGCCGGTGGTCCTTCCCCTGCGCCGGGCTACTTGGCTCATGGTGTCCGTCCCTGATGACGCTGCCGTTGGACGTGGGGTCAGCTGCGGTGGTTGTTCTTGGCGTTGGGGTCCTTGGCAGCCTTGTCTACCGCAGCCTGGGCCCGCTTGATCCACTCCTTTGGCTGGATCCGCTGGGCCATCAGCTCATTGGACGCGTTCTGGATCTCGGAGTCCATCTCGCTGTACCAGTCGGGGTAGAGGTAGTTGAAGGTGTCGGCCCCGGCGGCCTTGACCGCGGCGACCGCGGACCGCGTGCCCGGCCGGAGCTTGACGCCCGGGTCGACGCCGTCCTTGACGACGGTGAGCGAGTTGGCCTGCTGGGCGAAGAGCGTCGACCATTCGCGGGAGAGCATGGAGCGCAGGAACTCCAGGCCGCCGGCCTTGTTGGCGGCCTTCTCGGGGACGACGAAGGCCTCGTTGGCGCCGGCCCGGATGGCGGTGAAGGGCAGCTTGCTGTCGGCGAGCACGGGCACCGGCAGGAACTTCATGTCGAAGTCGTCCGGGGTCTGCTTGAGCTGCTCGTTCTCCAGCCAGGAGCCGGAGGGGATGAAGGCGGCCTTGTACTGGTTCCAGGCGGTCTGGGACTCGGTGTGGGTCAGGCCGTTGGTGCCGGGCATGAGGTAGCCCTTCTCGACCACCTCGTAGACCGCCTCGACGGCGGCCAGGGCCGCGGGGTTGCCCTCGAAGGCGTTGGGCGCCAGGTTGTCGATGGCCTTCATGGCCTCCAGACCGCCCTTCTTGGCGATCAGGTCCATGATGACGACGTTGATGTAGTAGGGGTACTTCCCCTGGTGGGCCAGGCCGCCGATGCCGGCCTCCTTGGCCTTGGCGCAAATGGCCAGGAACTCGTCCCAGGTCTTCGGCTCGGTCCAGCCCTTCTCCTTGAAGAGCTTGCCGGAGTACCAGAGGCCGAAGACGGTGTAGACGTAGTTCAGGGCGACGAATTTGCCGCCCTGGCTCCCCTGTTCGACCGTGCCCGCGATCAGGGTGTCGCGGATCTTCTTGCCCGGGTCGTCGAGCGAGGGCGAGTCGAGGAGCGTGGTCAGGTCGGCGAGCTGGCCGCCCTTGGCCAGGACGTCGATCTTGATCATCTGGGCGCCGGAGTCGTTGAGGACGTCCGGCGGGTTGCCGGCGTTGAACCGGGGCTGGAGCTTGGCCGCGATCTCCTGGGTGGCCAGGTGGGAGCTGGTGGTGCCCCACTTCTTGTCGAACGCGGCCTCCCAGGCCTTCGCGTAGTCGTCGCCGAACCCGCCCTTGAAGATGACCACGTCGAGCTTCCCGCCCTTGGCGAGGCCGAAGGGGTTCTCCTTGGACACGGCCCCCTTGTCGGGGCCCTTCGTGGTGTCCTCACCGCCGGAGGCGCAGGCGGACAAGAAGCTCATCGTCGGCACGCTGATCAGGCCGAGCGCTGCGGAACGCTTGATCAGATCACGGCGGCCGAGGCCCTCACCAGTGGATCCCATGCTCATGTCCTCGCCTTCGTCAGATGTGTGAAGGAGGCCGGAAACAGCGGCAGTTGCCGTGCAGGCGGACATCGCCGCAGGTCCCCCGGCTTCCCCCGGCCCGGGGCCGCTCGTCGCGCGGTGGCCCGGACGGGCACAGGTATAGTCCACTTCCGCTCGGCTGAGCAAGATCGTGCACAAGGATCGTTCCCGGCTTTTCCGAGTTGAGACCTGTCCGTCACCTGAGACCGCCGCCGCGAAAAGCGGAAGGGCCGCACCCCCTTAACGGGAGTACGGCCCTATGGTGCCGACAGACGGCGGATCGCTCCGCCTGGCGCGCCCTTAGCCGCGGATGAGGTTCCGCAGGACGTACTGCATGATGCCGCCGTTGCGGTAGTAGTCGGCCTCACCCGGCGTGTCGATGCGGACGACCGCGTCGAAGGAGACACCGGTGTCGGTGGTGACCTTGACCGTGCGCGGGGTGGTGCCCTCGTTCAGCTCCTCCACACCGGTGAAGGAGAAGGTCTCCTCGCCGGTGAGGCCCAGGGAGGCCGCGGTGGCGCCCTCGGGGAACTGCAGGGGCAGGACGCCCATGCCGATCAGGTTCGAGCGGTGGATGCGCTCGTAGGACTCGGCGATGACGGCCTTGACGCCGAGCAGCGCGGTGCCCTTGGCCGCCCAGTCGCGGGACGAGCCGGAGCCGTACTCCTTGCCCGCCAGGATGACCAGCGGGATGCCGGCGGCCTGGTAGTTCTGGGAGGCGTCGTAGATGAAGGAGACCGGCGCGCCCTCGACGGTGAAGTCGCGGGTGAAGCCGCCCTCGGTGCCCGGCGCGATCTGGTTGCGCAGGCGGATGTTGGCGAACGTACCGCGGATCATGACCTCGTGGTTGCCGCGGCGGGAACCGTACGAGTTGAAGTCGCGGCGCTCGACGCCGTGCTCCGTGAGGTACTTGCCGGCCGGGGTGTCGGCCTTGATCGCACCGGCCGGGGAGATGTGGTCGGTGGTGACCGAGTCGCCCAGCTTCGCCAGCACGCGGGCGCCGGCGATGTCGGAGACCGGGGTGGTCTCCATCGTCATGCCCTCGAAGTAAGGGGGCTTGCGGACGTAGGTGGACTGCGGGTCCCACTCGAAGGTGTTGCCGGTCGGGATCGACAGCGCCTGCCACTGGGCGTCGCCCGCGAAGACGTCCTGGTAGGACTTGGAGAACATGTCCTCGCCGATGGCGTTCGCCACGACGTCGTTGACCTCGGCCTCGGAGGGCCAGATGTCCTTCAGGAAGACCGCGTTGCCCTCGGCGTCCGTGCCGATCGCGTCCTTGGTGATGTCCACCTTCATGGAGCCCGCGATGGCGTACGCGACGACCAGCGGCGGGGAGGCCAGGTAGTTCATCTTGACGTCGGGGTTGATGCGGCCCTCGAAGTTGCGGTTGCCCGAGAGGACCGAGGTGACCGCGAGGTCGTGCTCGTTGATCGCCTTCGAGATCTCCTCGTCCAGCGGACCGGAGTTGCCGATGCAGGTGGTGCAGCCGTACCCGACGAGGTTGAAGCCCATCTTGTCGAGGTACGGGGTCAGGCCGGCCTTGTCGAAGTAGTCGGTGACGACCTTCGAGCCCGGGGCCAGGGTGGTCTTGACCCACGGCTTGCGGGTCAGGCCCTTCTCGACCGCCTTCTTGGCCACGAGCGCCGCGGCGACCATGACGTAGGGGTTCGAGGTGTTGGTGCAGGAGGTGATCGCGGCGACGGTGACGGCGCCGTGGTCGATCTCGAAGGAGGTGCCGTCGGCCAGGGTGACCCGGGTCGGGCGGGTCGGCACACCGTTGGTGGCGGCCGGGGCGTCGGAGGCCGGGAAGGACTCCTTGCCCGCCTCGTCGGCGTCGTCGACGTAGTTCAGGACGTCGACCGCGAACTGCTGCGCGGCGTTGGCGAGGACGATGCGGTCCTGCGGGCGCTTCGGGCCGGCGATGGAGGGGACGACCGTGGAGAGGTCGAGCTCCAGCTTCTCGGAGAAGTCCGGCTCGGCGGCCGGGTCCAGCCACAGGCCCTGCTCCTTGGCGTACGCCTCGACCAGCGCGACCTGCTGGGCGTCGCGGCCCGTCAGGCGCAGGTACTTCAGCGTCTCGTCGTCGATCGGGAAGATCGCGGCGGTGGAGCCGAACTCCGGCGACATGTTGCCGATGGTGGCGCGGTTCGCGAGGGAGGTGGCGGCGACGCCCTCACCGTAGAACTCGACGAACTTGCCGACGACGCCGTGCTTGCGCAGCATCTCGGTGATGGTGAGCACCAGGTCGGTGGCGGTGGTGCCGGTCGGCAGCTCGCCGGTCAGCTTGAAGCCCACGACGCGCGGGATCAGCATGGAGACCGGCTGGCCGAGCATCGCGGCCTCGGCCTCGATGCCGCCGACGCCCCAGCCCAGCACGCCCAGGCCGTTGACCATGGTGGTGTGCGAGTCGGTGCCGACGAGGGTGTCGGGGTACGCCTGGCCGCCCCGGACCATGACGGTGCGGGCCAGGTGCTCGATGTTGACCTGGTGGACGATGCCGGTGCCCGGGGGGACGACCTTGAAGTCGTCGAAGGCGGTCTGGCCCCAGCGCAGGAACTGGTAGCGCTCCTTGTTGCGGCCGTACTCCAGCTCGACGTTCTGCGCGAACGCGTCCTTGGTGCCGAACTTGTCGGCGATGACCGAGTGGTCGATGACCATCTCGGCGGGCGAGAGCGGGTTGATCTTCGCCGGGTCGCCGCCGAGCTCCTTGACGGCCTCGCGCATGGTGGCGAGGTCCACGACGCAGGGGACGCCGGTGAAGTCCTGCATGATCACGCGGGCCGGCGTGAACTGGATCTCCTCGCTGGGCTGGGCCTGCGAGTCCCAGTTGCCCAGCGACCGGATGTGGTCGGCGGTGATGTTCGCGCCGTCCTCGGTGCGGAGCAGGTTCTCCAGCAGGACCTTCAGGCTGTAGGGCAGGCGGGCGGAGCCCTCGACCTTGTCCAGCCGGAAGATCTCGTACGACTCGTCGCCCACCTGCAGCGTGCTGCGGGCGTCGAAGCTGTTCGCCGACACGACAGTCTCCTTCATGCATGATCTCGCGCGTATAACCGCAATCCTGCCGCCACGCCCTGTGGCCAATCCGCTAAGGTAAGGCTAAGTTAGGTAACCCTTATCAGCGGGGGCGGCTGCGGTACGCCTTCGGCAGATATCTCGATGTCGAGATAACTCTAGTACATGTCCGGGGGCGGGGGCGAGGCGCGCACCTCGCGGCCCGCCGGAGCCGTCCACCGGGCGGCCGCTCCGGCATGCCCCGACACCGGCCGGGCGGGCGCCGGCGCATCGGCGCGACCGACGCCACTCCACACCAAAAGGGACGAGCGGCAATCCATCCCCGAAAGGTCGACGCAACGGGACAAAGGGGAGTTGACGCCGGGGTCGGCGGAGTCGGGGCGGCGCAAGCCCTGTTGGGCCGGACGTGGAATCTGACGGGTCGATAACACCCGTCCGCCACACCCCAGGCGATCCACATCTCATATCTGAGATACGGTGCACCCATGGCAGACGACTACCTCGTACGCATCGGCAAGCTCATCCGTGACGCCCGGCAGCACCGGGGCTGGACACAGAGTCAGCTCGCCGACGCCCTCGGCACGAGCCAGAGCGCCGTGAACCGCATCGAGCGCGGTAATCAGAACATCAGCCTTGAGATGATCGCCCGAATCGGTGAAGCGCTCGACAGCGAGATCGTCTCCCTGGGCTACGCCGGCCCGATGCACCTCCGTGTCGTCGGTGGCCGGCGCCTGTCCGGCTCCATCGACGTCAAGACGAGCAAGAACGCGTGCGTGGCCCTGCTGTGCGCCTCCCTGCTCAACAAGGGCCGCACGGTCCTGCGCCGGGTGGCCCGCATCGAGGAGGTCTACCGGCTCCTGGAGGTCCTGAACTCCATCGGCGTCCGCACCCGCTGGATCAACGACGGCGTGGACCTGGAGATCGTCCCGCCGGCCCGCCTCGACATGGACGCCATCGACGCGGACGCGGCCGTCCGCACCCGCAGCATCATCATGTTCCTGGGCCCGCTGCTGCACCGCCTGGACCAGTTCCGGCTGCCGTACGCCGGCGGCTGCGACCTCGGCACCCGCACCATCGAGCCGCACATGATCGCCCTGCGCCGATTCGGCCTGGACATCACCGCGACCGAGGGCATCTACCACGCCAAGGTCGAGGCGGGGGTCTCCCCCGACCGCCCGATCGTCCTGACCGAGCGCGGGGACACGGTCACCGAGAACGCCCTGCTGGCCGCGGCCCGCCACGACGGCGTCACCGTCATCCGCAACGCCTCCTCCAACTACATGGTCCAGGACCTCTGCTTCTTCCTGGAGGCCCTGGGCGTCAAGGTCGAGGGCATCGGCACCACCACGCTGACCGTCCACGGCGTGCCCGTCATCGACGCCGACGTGGACTACTCCCCCTCCGAGGACCCGGTCGAGGCCATGAGCCTCCTGGCCGCCGCGGTGGTGACGGAGTCCGAACTCACCATCCGCCGCGTCCCGATCGAGTTCATGGAGATCGAGCTCGCGGTCCTGGAGGAGATGGGCCTGGACCACGACCGCTCGGCGGAGTACGTCGCCGACAACGGCCGCACCCGCCTGGTCGACCTCACGGTCCGCCCCTCCAAGCTCGAAGCCCCGATCGACAAGATCCACCCGATGCCCTTCCCCGGGCTGAACATCGACAACGTCCCGTTCTTCGCCGCCATCGCCGCCGCCGCCCAGGGCAAGACGCTGATCCACGACTGGGTGTACGACAACCGGGCCATCTACCTGACCGACCTCAACCGCCTCGGCGGCCGCCTCCAGCTCCTGGACCCCCACCGCGTCCTGGTCGAGGGCCCCACCCGCTGGCGCGCGGCCGAGATGATGTGCCCCCCGGCCCTCCGCCCGGCCGTGGTCGTCCTCCTCGCCATGATGGCCGCCGAGGGCACCTCGGTCCTGCGCAACGTCTACGTCATCAACCGCGGCTACGAGGAACTCGCGGAGCGGCTCAACTCGGTCGGCGCCCAGATCGAGATCTTCCGCGACATCTAGGAAGACGGCCACAAGGTGACCGATTAGGCAGCGGCTTCCGTCGGCCGGTGCAGGATCCGTGCAACGGAAGCCGCATTGGCTGACGCGCCATCAGCGACGCGAGCGCACGCTTGAGGCCCCATCACTCCTCACCGAGGGCGATGGGGCCTCAGCCTTTTGAGCCTCCTTCGCCCAGATAAGCGCAGGCAGAAGGCCTCGCGGTAGCCCTGATCCCTCACACGCGAGCCCCCGCTCCGGCATCGCGCCGGCCGGCGGGGGCTTCCGCATGTCCATCTCAACCCATGATCGGCACTCCACATCTTTCAACAAAGTGTGTAGCTTGACCGCCGCTCGGAGCCGCAGCCACACCCCAAGGGCCCTTCCGCGTCACGACTCTCCACTCATCCCAAGCCGAGGAGAACCGGCCATGCACAGCCATGACGGCAGCCCTGCCATGCCCCCGAAGCCGGAGCACCCGCCCGGCGCGGCCCCGCACCCCGTGCCGTCGGGGAAGGGCAGGTACATCGTCCTCGGCGCCGGGATCACGGCGGGCGCCTTCGCGCTTCTGGCCATCGGAATCGGGATCGGCGCGGGCGGTGGCGGTGGCGCCGTGGGCACGGCGGCCGCGCCGGCCGGTCCGGCCCCGTCCTCCTCGCCCTCACGGTCCGCGCAGGCCATGCCCGACCTGGTCGGCAAGAACGTCGACCAGGCGGCGCTGCTCCTCAGCCCGTACGCGCTCGGCAGCATCGACCGCAAGAGCTCCTACACCGACGTCCCCCTCCCCCCGAGCACGGGCAACTGGATCGTCTGCGCCCAGAACCACCCCAAGGGCATGGTGATCACCTCGCCGCGGGACACGACGGTGCTCCTGCACATCACCGATCCCGCCACCCCGTGCCCGAAGCTGCTGGGCAACCCGCTCCATCCCACGCCCACTCCCTCCGTCGACCCTGACGTGGAAGCCGCCGTGGCCCGCGCCATCGCGCCCGGCGTCGCCAAAGAGCAGTGGAACAAGATGACGGCTGCCGAGCGGAAGGAGATGTGCGACTCGTACCGGACGCTCGGACCGGACTTGGTGAAGGCCTTGTTCCTGTCCGGGGTCAAGCCGGGAAACAGCGGCTACAAGTACAAGGACGTCCTCGGGGACGCGTTCATCGCCATGCTCAAGACCGAGTGCGCCTGACCGGCCGAAGGGTCGGCTCCGCCGGCGTGAGCCGCTGGAGCGGCGCTCGTATCCGACGGACGTGATGGGAAACCCCCTGACTCGGGCGGGGTGGCGCGCTTAGGCTGCGGCGGATCGCGTTGTTGATCTCGGGGGGTTGAGCGTGTTCCAGCGTCGGGGTTTCGCCGTGGCCGGTGTCGTGGGGGCCGTCGTGCTGTTGGCCGGCGGGTGTGGGGGTGGTGCGGCGAAGAAGGGCGCGGGGGGCTCGAAGCCCGGGGCTTCGGCGTCCGCTTCGGCCAGTCCTTCCGCTCCGGCGGTGATGCCTGCGGTCGTCGGGCAGAAGTTCACCGCCGCCGAGGCTCTCGTACGGCAGGTGGTCGGTACGCCGGTCGCCGCGCGCGGGGCGTACGCCGGCGTCGTCCCGGCCCCGGACCACGGACAGTGGGAGGTGTGCTTCCAGAACCCGGCGGCCGGCGCCGCGGTCACCGCCGACGCCGCCGTCGAGCTGTCCCTCGTCGCGCCCGGCACCTCCTGCCCGGCCACGCCCGGGGCGCCGTCGAAGCCCTCGGCGGCCCCGAAGTCCCCGTCCGTGCCGGCGCCCGCGCCCACCACCGCCAAGCCCAAGCCCGCCACCGAGGGACCGACCGACGGGTCCACCGGCGGCAGCGGCGCGGGCAGCAGCGCCTACTACAAGAACTGCGACGCCGCGAAGGCGGCCGGGGCGGCACCCATCCGGCGCGGCCAGCCCGGCTACCGCGAGGCCCTCGACCGGGACAAGGACGGCATCGCCTGCGACAAGTAGGCGACAGCGGTATTCGGCCGGATGGCTGATCGGGGGTCGATCCGGGCGGGGCGGGCGGGCAGAATCGCCCTCGTCGAACGGTGTACCAGGGGCGGGGGCGGCACATGACTGACGGGGCGCGGATTCCGGAACTGGAGGGGGTCCCGCTGCTCGGGTCGCTCTTCGACCTGAAGGCGGACTCCCTCGGGACCTACGAGCGGGCCCGGCAGCTGCACGGGGACGTCGTGCGGATCAGCGCCGGCCCGCCCGGGATGCGCGCCGATCTGTACTGCGTGTTCTCCGCGGAGGGCGCCCAGCGGGTGCTGGCCTCCGAGGCGGCCAACTTCCGCAAGGACAACGCCTTCTACCAGGAGCTCCGCGACTCCTTCGGCAACGGCCTGCTGACCAGCCAGGACGCCGACTACATGCGCCAGCGCCGGCTGGTCCAGCCGCTGTTCACCCGCAAGCGGGTGGACGGCTACGCCGGGGCCGTCGCCGCCGAGACCGAGGGCACGCTCGCCGCGTGGTCCGAGGCCCGGGACGGGATCGTCGACGTCTCCACCGAGATGACGCACCTCGCCCTGCGCGCGGTCTCCCGCATCCTGTTCGGCGCGGACGTCGACGCCACCGTGGACGTGGTGGACCGGTGCTTTCCGGTCATCACGGAGTACGTGCTGCGCCGCGGCTACTCCCCCGCCAACCTCCCGCGCACCTGGCCGACCCCGGGCAACCGCCGGGCGGCCGCCGCGCTGGACGAGCTGTACGACGTCTGCGACAAGATCATCGCCCAGCGGCTCGGGGCCTCGCCCGGGCAGCCGGAGGGCGAGGACCTGCTGACGCTGCTCGCCGGTGCGCGGAGCGAGGACGACGCCACCTTCGACCCCGCCGAACTGCGCGACCAGGTGCTCGTCTTCCTGCTCGCCGGGCACGAGACGACCGCCACCTCGCTGGCCTTCGCCCTGCACCTGCTCGGCCGCCACCCCGAGGAGCAGGCCCGTGCCCGCGAGGAGGTCCGGAGCGTACTGGGCGGGCGTACGCCCGAGGCCGCCGATCTGGAGCGCCTGCCGTACCTCACCCGGGTGCTCAAGGAGGCCATGCGGCTCTACCCCGCGGCTCCGGTGATCGGGCGCAAGGCCGTCGCCGCGACCGAGATCGAGGGCCACGCCGTCCCCGCGGGCGCCGACGTGATCCTGGCCCCCTGGGTCACGCACCGCCACCCCCGGTACTGGAGCGACCCGGAACGCTTCGACCCCGACCGCTTCGCGCCGGAGGCCGAGGCCGGCCGGCACCGCTACGCGTGGTTCCCGTTCGGCGGCGGCCCGCGCGCCTGCATCGGGCAGCACTTCTCGATGCTGGAGTCCGTGATCGCGCTGGCGATGCTGCTTCGGTCGTACGAGTTCGAGGCCGTGGACCGGGAGGTGCCGGTGAGCGCCGGCATCACCCTGCGGGCCCAGGGCCCGGCGCGCTGCCGGATCCGCCGTGCGGAAGCCTAGGGGGTGTCAGCGGTAGTCGTCGGGGTGGTCCTGCATCCAGGTGTTGATCTGGTCCCGGGTGCCGGTCAGGGCGCTCTGGTGCTTCTTCAGGTTCTCGAAGGTGCGGTCGCCGCCGAGTTCCTTGTCGAGCTTCGCGATGAGGGCGATCGGCTCGGGGAAGTGGCCCGGGCCCTTCCGGTCGGCCTTCATCGCGCGGTCCAGGCGGTGGAGTTCGTCGTAGACCCGGCCGAGGAAGTACGCGCAGTTGCCCGGGGTGCAGGAGTCGTCCAGGGTCGCCTGAAGGCCGGCGAAGGCGTCCCGGACGAGCTCGGGCGGGGTGGTGGGCAGGCCGCCCGCGGAGGCCTGGGCAGTGGGCTTGGCCGTGGGCGTCGTGCCCGGCGCGGGCGCGCCCGTACCGGCCGCGTCGGCGCTCGGGGACGCGGTGCCGGGGACCGGCGAGGAGGAGGCGGACGCGGGGGGTGACGAGGCCGACGAGGCCTTCGCCTTCGGCTCGGCGTCGTTCCCGCAGGAGACGGTCAGGGCCGCCAGGGTGACGGTCAGGGCTGCCGCGGCGGCGCCGCGCAGGGTCGGTCGGAACATCGGATTTTCCCCCCGGTCTTCGATGATCGGCAGAGCTTACCCGGCACCCTCCCCCGGGACGGCGGCCGGGGTGTGGTTGCCCTGGAGGCGTGCCAGGTCGGAGGGCCGGACCTGGATCGCGAAGACGGCGATGGCCGCGCCCACGAGGGTGAAGAGCGAGGCCGCGACGAAGGCCGCGCTGACTCCGGAGGTCAGCACCTGGTCGGCCCAGGGCCTGGGGAGCTGCCCGGTACGGGCGAAGAGGGCCTTCTGCTCGGGGCTCGCCGAGCCGAGGAAGGCCGGCACCTGTTCCTTGGCCGCGTTGCGGCTGGCGGTGCCGAAGACGGTGACCAGGATCGACAGTCCGAGCGACCCGCCGATCTGCTGCATCGAGTTGAGCAGTCCGGAGGCGGCGCCGGACTCCCGGTCGGGGACGTCGGACAGGGCCATCAGGGTCAGCGAGACGAACTGCAGCCCCATGCCGGTGGCGAACACGAGGATCGGGCCGAGGACGCTGCCCGCGTAGGTGGAGTGGACGTCGGTGAACGTCAGCCAGCCCAGTCCGGCGGCGCAGCACAGCGCGCCGGTGACCATGAAGGGCTTGGGCCCGTACTTCGGCAGCAGTTGGGAGGCGGTCCCGGCGGCGAGCGCGACCATCACGCTGACCGGGAGGAAGGCGAGTCCGGCGCGGAGCGGGCTGAAGCCGAGGACGTTCTGCACGAACAGGGTCAAGAAGAAGAACATGCCGAAGATCGCGCAGGCGAGGAAGAGCATGATCCCGTAGGTCCCGGCGCGGTTGCGGTCGGCGAACATGTGCAGCGGTGTGATCGGCTGGGGCGAGCGCCGCTCGTTGAGGACGAACAGGACCAGCAGGACCACCGCGGCGGCGAAGGAGCCGAGGGTGAACCCGTCGCGCCAGCCGTCCTGGGAGGCGCGGATGAAGCCGTAGACCAGGGCGACCATGCCACAGGTGCCCAGCAGCGCGCCGACCAGGTCGAAGTGCCCGGGGTGGCGCTCGGACTCGCGCAGGACCCGGCCGGCGAGTACGGCGATCAGCAGGGCGATCGGGACGTTGACGAAGAGCACCCAGCGCCAGTTGAGCCATTCGACCAGCACCCCGCCCGCGAGGAGCCCGATCGCGCCGCCGCCGGCGGAGACGCCGGCGAACACTCCGAAGGCCCGGTTGCGCGCCGGTCCTTCGCGGAAGGTCGTGGTGATCAGCGCGAGCGAGGTCGGGGAGGCGATGGCTCCGCCGACGCCCTGGAGGGCCCGGGCGGCCATCAGCTGGCCCGCGTTCTGGGCGAGGCCGCCGAGGAAGGAAGCCAGGCCGAAGAGCAGGACGCCGAAGACGAAGACGCGCTTGCGGCCGAGGATGTCCCCGGTGCGGCCGCCCAGCAGGAGCAGGCCGCCGAAGGTCAGGGTGTAGGCGTTGACGACCCAGGACAGGCTCTCGGTCGAGAAATTGAGGGCGGTCTGGATGTGTGGTAGCGCGATGTTCACGATCGTGATGTCGAGCACGACCATGAGCTGGCAGGAGGCGATCACGAAGAGGGCCAGCCCGTTTCCGCTCCCGCGGACCTTGCCGTCGGTCCCGTTGTTGTTCGGCAGTGCGTTCGGGTCCACTAGTCGACGCTAAGCCCGTGGACCATGGGTCACCACTCGAATGGCCTATGCTATGTGATATTGCACATGCCACAATAGGATCATGGACGAATTCCTCAGGCTCTCCGCCGACACCGCCCGGTTCACCCACGGCTCGCCCAGGGCCTTCTCGTTCGGCGACGACGGCCGCCTCCTCTGGTTCCTGCGCTCCACGGGCCCCACCGACGCCTTCGAGAGCCTCTGGATCCTCGACACCGCCACCGGCGCCGAAACCCGGCTCGCCGACCCGCGCGAGCTGTCCCCCGAGCCCGGTGAACTCCCCCTCGCCGAGCGCCGGCTGCGCGAACGCACCCGGCTGGTCGCCGCCGGGATCGGCTCGTACGCCCTCTCCGGCGACGGCCGCCGCGCCGTCTTCCCGCTCTACGGGCGGCTGTACGCGGTCACCGCCGACGGCGCCGGCGCCCCCGAGCCGGTCCCCGCCGCCGGCCCCGCCCTGGACCCGCGCCCGAACGCCGACGGCTCGCGCACCGCGTACGTCGCCGACGACGCCCTGCACGTCCACCCCGGCGGCCGGATCAGCCCCGACGACGGGGCCCGCTGGGGCCTCGCGGAGTTCGCGGCTGCCGAGGAACTCGGCCGCGCCCGCGGCCACTGGTGGTCCCCCGACGGGGTCACCCTGCTCGCCGCCCGCGTCGACGAGAGCGCCCTCCGGCGCCGCCACTTCGCCGACCCCGCGCACCCGGAACTCCCGGCCGAGGACTTCGCGTACCCCGAGGCGGGCGGCCCCAACGCCGACGTACAGCTGTGGGTGCTCGGCCCCGACGGCAGCCGGGTCCGGCTCGACTGGGACGCCCGGGCCTTCCCCTACGTCTCCGACGCGGGCTGGGAGTCCGAGACCGAGATCCTGCTGACCGTGCAGGACCGGCTCCAGCAGAACGTGCTCCTGCTCGGCGCCGACCCGGCCACCGGGCGCACCACGGAGCTGTCCCGCACCACACACCCCCAGTGGGTGGACCCGCTGCCCGGCACCCCGGCGCGGCTGCCCGACGGGCGGATGCTCACCGCCGCCGACACTCCCGGCGGGGCCGCGCGCGGCCTCGCCCTCGACGGGAAGCCCCTCACCGGCGAGGGGATACAGGTCCGCCGGGTGGCCGGGCTCCACCAGGGCCGGCTGCTCGTCGAGGCCGGACTCCGCGACCCCGCCGAGCAGCAGGTGCTGCTGCTGGACCCCGACAGCGGGGAGCTGACCCCGCTCGCCGACGGACCCGGCGTGCACGACGCCTCCGCCTCGGCCGGGACCCTGCTGCTGACCAGTGCCGGCACCGACGGGGTCCGGCGTACCGTACGCACCCCGGACGGGCGCGAGTTCACGCCGGCCGACCTGTCCGCCCCGCTCCCGTACCGGGTGGAGCCGGTCCTGGAGCGGGTCACCGAGCTCGGGATCCCGACCTCCCTGGTGCTGCCCCGGGGCCACGTCCCCGGCCGGCGGCTGCCGGTGCTGGTGGACGGCTACGGCGGCCCCGGCTTCCAGGACGTGTCCGCCGAGCCGCGCCGCCGGCAGGCCCGGCAGTGGTGGGCCGACCAGGGCTTCGCCGTGGTCACCGCCGACAACCGGGGCACCCCGTACGTCTCGCCCGCCTTCACCCACGCCATGTACCGGGGCTTCTCCGAGGTGACCCTGGACGACCAGGTCGCGGCGCTGCGGGCGCTCGGCGAGCGCCACCGCGACCTCGACCTCGGCCGGGTCGGGATCCGCGGCTGGTCCTACGGCGGCTACCTGTCGGCGATGGCGGTGCTGCGCCGGCCGGACGTCTACCACGCGGCCGCCGCCGGGGCCGCGCCGACCGACTTCCGGCACTACGACACCGCCTACACCGAGCGCTACCTCGGACTCCCGCAGGAGCACCCCGAGGTCTACGAGCGGGACTCCCTCGTTCCGGACGCGCCCCGGCTGACCCGGCCGCTGCTGCTGGTCACGGGCCTGGCCGACGACAACGTCCACCCCTCCCACACGCTGCGGCTGTCGCAGGCCCTCACCGACGCGGGCCGCCCGCACCAGCTGCTGGCCCTGCCCGGGGTCACGCACATGGCCCCGGGCGGGACACGGGAGAAGGTCATGGCGCTGGAGCTGGAGTTCTTCCGCCGCGAACTGGGCCTCCCCGGCTGAGGGGCGGCGGACGGACGGAGGGGCCCCGGAGACTTCGTCGTCTCCGGGGCCCCTCCTCTTCCCGTGATCCCCGTCAGTCACCCGGGAAGTGACAGGCCACCTCTCGCGAGGCGGCGGGCCGCAACAACGGCCGCTCGGTGCGGCAGACCTCCTGCGCCTTGGGACAGCGCGGGTGGAAGGTGCAGCCCGGGGGCGGGGCGGCCGGGCTCGGCGGGTCGCCGAGCAGCACGATCCGCTCCCGTCGCCGCTCCGCCGCCGGGTCCGGCAGCGGTACGGCGGACAACAGCGCCCGGGTGTAGGGGTGCTGCGGGTTCTCGTAGAGGGACTTCTTGTCCCCCATCTCGACGATCCGGCCGAGGTACATGACCGCCACGCGGTCGCTGACCCGCTTGACCACCGAGAGGTCGTGGGCGATGAACACGTAGGCGAGGCCCAGTTCGGCGCGCAGCCGCTCCATCAGGTTGACGATCTGCGCCTGGACGGAGACGTCGAGGGCGGAGACCGGCTCGTCGGCGATGACCAGCCGGGGGCTGGTGGCCAGCGAGCGGGCGATGCCGATGCGCTGGGCCTGGCCGCCGGAAAACTCGTGCGGGTAGCGGTCGATGTGCTCGGGGATCAGGCCGGTCAGCTCCATCAGCTCGGCGGCCCGGCGGCGGGCGTCCGCCGCGCTCCAGCCCTGCACCAGCAGCGGGTCGGAGATGATCCGGGCCACTGTCTGGCGGGGGTTGAGGGAGGAGTGCGGGTCCTGGAAGACCATCTGGACGTCGCGGCGCAGGGGGCGCAGCGCCGACTGGGAGAGCCGGCTGATGTCCCGGCCGTCGAAGGTGATGCTGCCCGAGGTGGGCTCCAGCAGCCGCACCAGCATCCGGCCGGTGGTGGACTTGCCGCAGCCGGACTCGCCGACGAGGCCGAGGGTGCGGCCGGGCTCCAGGTCGAAGGAGATCCCGTCGACGGCCCGGACGGGCGCCGCCCGGCGACCGGTCAGCGACCGCTTGCCGGGGAAGGTCATGGTCAGGTCGCGTACGGAGAGCAGGGGCCCGGCCGGGTCGTCCGGCCGCGCGGCCCGCTCCCGGCTGGTGGCCGGGGCGGTCATCGGGACACCTCCGGGGTGGGGGCGGGTACGGGGGCGGGGCCCGCGAAGTGGCAGGCCGCGGTCCGGTCCGGGGATCCGTACGGGCGCAGCTCGGGCAGTTCGCCCGTGCAGCGCTCCCGCTCCTGCGGCGGGCCGGCGGCGGCGCGCGGGCAGCGGGGGGCGAAGGCGCAGCCGGGGCCCCGGTTGAGGAGCGAGGGCGGGGAGCCCGGGATGGAGGGAAGCGGTTCGTCGTCGGGGCTGTCGAGGCGGGGCAGGGAGTCGAGCAGGCCCCGGGTGTACGGGTGTGCGGGGTCGGCGAACAGTGCGTCCGCCGGGGCCTGTTCGGCGGCCCGGCCGCCGTACATGACCAGGACCTCGTGGGCGACGCGGGCCACCACCCCCAGGTCGTGGGTGATCATCACGACGCCGAGGCCGCGTTCCTCCTGGAGGCGGGCGATCAGTTCGAGGATCTGGGCCTGGACGGTGACGTCGAGGGCGGTGGTGGGCTCGTCGGCGATGAGCAGGTCGGGTTCGCAGGCCAGGGCCATGGCGATCATGGCGCGCTGGCGCATGCCGCCGGAGAACTGGTGGGGGTACTCGCCGGCGCGGCGGGCCGGTTCGGGGATGCCGACCTCGCCGAGCATGTCGACGGCGCGTTTGCGGGCGGCGGCGCGCCCGGCGCGGAAGTGCACCCGGAAGTGCTCGGCGATCTGCTCGCCGACGGTGTAGTAGGGGTGCAGGCTGGACAGCGGGTCCTGGAAGATCATGGCCATCCTGCGGCCGCGGACCTTGGCCAGTTCCTTCTCGGGCAGGCCGTGCAGCTCCTGTCCGGCGAGCCTGACGGAGCCGGTGACCTCGGCGCCGGTGCGGTGCAGGCCCATGACGGCGAGGGAGGTGACGGACTTCCCGGATCCGGATTCGCCGACGATGCCGAGGGTGCGGCCCGCTTCGACGGTGAAGCCGAGCGAGTCGACGGCGTGGACCGTCCCGCGCGGGGTGCTGAACGTGACGTGCAGGTCGCGCACTTCGAGCAGCGGGGTGGTCATCAGTACCTCACCCTCGGGTCGACTACGGCGTACAGGAGGTCGACGGCGAGGTTCGCGACGACGATGAAGAAGGCGGCGAGCAGGGTGACCCCGAGGACCACGGGCTGGTCGGAGCTGACGAGGGCGCCGTAGAAGAGCCTGCCGATGCCGGGGAGTCCGAAGATGGACTCGGTGATGACGGCGCCGGCGAGGAGCCCGCCGAGGTCCATGCCGAAGATGGTGAGGATGGGGGTCATTCCGGAGCGGAGCCCGTGTTTGACGACGACGGTCCGTTCGGGCATGCCCTTGGCGCGGGCGGTGCGGATGTAGGGCTCGGCCATCGCCTCGATCATCGAGCCGCGGCTCTGGCGGGCGTACATGGCGGCGTAGAGCAGGGCGAGCGCGGTCCAGGGCAGGAGCAGGTTCGCGGCCCAGGCGAGGGGGTCGTCGGTGAAGGCCTGGTAGCTGGGGTAGGGCAGCAGTCCGGCGGTGCGGATGACTCCGTAGATGAGCATCACGGAGGTGAAGTAGACGGGCAGGGAGGCCGCGGCGACGGCGCCGACCATGAGGGCCTTGTCGGTGGCGGTGTCCTTGCGCAGCGCGGCGGTGACGCCGGCGCCGAGGCCCAGCAGGAGCCAGAGTGCGGCGGCGCCGACGGCGAGGGAGGCGGAGACCGGGAGCCGGTCCATCAGCAGGTCCCAGACGGGCAGGGAGTTCTCGTACGAGTAGCCCAGGCAGGGGAAGTCGCACTGGACGGCGTACTGGCCGGAGCCGAGGGTGCGGCCGGTGAAGATGCCGGTGAGGAAGTCGGTGAACTGCCGCCACAGGGGCTGGTCGAGGCCCAGGTACTCGCGTACGTCGGCCAGCCGTTCGGCACTGCACGTCTTGCCGCAGGCCGCGGCGGCCGGGTCGGTGGGCAGGACGTAGAAGATGAGGAAGGTGACGGCCGCGATGGCGAGGAGCACGCCGGCCAGGGCGAGCAGGCGGCGCAGCAGGTAGAGGATCAACTGCGGCCGCCCCTCGGGTCGAGGATGTCGCGCAGGGCGTCGCCGAGGAGGGTGAAGGCGAGGACGGCGAGGAAGAGGAAGACGCTCGGGATGACGAAGTACATGGGGTCGGTCTCGTAGAAGGCCACGGACTCGGCGATCATCTGGCCCCAGGACGGGGTGGGCGGGCGGACCCCGACGCCGAGGTAGCTGAGCGCGGCCTCGGTGCTGATCATGCCGGGGATGAGCAGGGTGGTGTAGGCGATGACCGGGCCGGAGACGCCCGGGAGGATGTCGCGGGTCAGGATGCGCCAGGCGCTCGCGCCGCCGACGCGGGCGGCGTCGACGTACTCGCGGTGTTTGAGGGAGAGGGTCTGGCCCCGGACGACGCGGGCGACGCCGGGCCAGCCGAAGAGGCCGATGACGGCGGTCATCAGGACGATGCGGTTGACGTCCTTGGCCACCGACAGCATCGCGATCATGAAGATCAGCGAGGGGAAGGACATGGTGAGGTCCATCAGCCGGGACAGGACGGCGTCCGTGCGGCCGCCGAAGTAGCCGGCGGCGATGCCCGCGGCGGTTCCGGCGAGGACGACGATGGCGGTGGCGGTGAAGGCGATGAGCAGGGAGACCTGGGCGCCGTGTACGACGCGGGCGAACAGGTCGCGGCCGGTGACGGGTTCGACGCCGAGCCAGTGCTCGGGGCTGATCCCGCCGAGGGAGCCCAGCGGCAGGCCGCCGAGGTAGGGGTCGACGGCGCTCTTGTCGAACTCCTCGGGGGACCATCCGCCGAGCGCTCCGAGCCAGGGGGCGGTGGCGGCCATCAGGACGAAGAGGAGGACGACGCAGGCGCTGACGCGGACGGCGGGGCGGCGGCGCAGTTCCCGCCGGGCGAGCTGCCAGGGGCTGCTGCCCGGCGCCGCCGCGGGACGGGCGGTCGCGGCGTCGGGGGCGGGGGCGGCGCCGGGTGCGGTGGTGGTCATGGTGTCGGGGCCTCGGGCTTCCTCAGCCCTGGCTCTTCGACGGGTCCTTGAGGCCGACGGTCCCGTAGTCGATGGTGCCGGTCCAGACGGGGTGGCCGTAGGCGCCGGCGATGTTGGTGCCGATGAGCAGCGGCTTGCGCTCCAGCAGGACCGGGATGGACGGGGACTTCTTCATGATCTCGGCGTCGAGGTCGATCCAGGCCTGGTTGGCCTGCTTGGCGTCGGCCATGGCGTTGATCTCGTCGATCCGCTTCATGGTGGCCTCGTCGCGGAACTGGGAGTAGTTGCCCTGGTTGCCCTTGTCCTTGACGGTGCGTCCGTCGAAGACGAAGGGGATCCAGGTGGAGCCGGAGGGGTAGTCGGGGCACCAGCCGGTGAGGGTCATGTCGGGCGTGGTGGAGAGGTCGCCGATGACGTCGTAGTAGGCGCCGGGGTCGACGGTGTCGATGACGACCTGCACCCCGGCGCGGGACAGGCCCTGCTGGATGGCCTCGGCCTTGCCCTTGTCGCCGGTGGAGACGGACAGGGAGACCTTCAGGTTCTCCTTGCCGGCGGCCTTGAGGAGCTCCTTGGCCTTGGCGGGGTCGCCGGACGGGGCGATCTTGAGGGTGTCGGCCTGCTTGCCGCCGGTCAGGGCCGGGGGCAGGTAGGCGGTGGCGACCTCGTTGAGGGCGGGCCCGCCGCCGGCCGTGACCACGGCCTCCTTGTCGACGGCGTACTGCATGGCCTCGCGGACCTTGGGGTCGTTGAAGGGGGCGCGGGAGTTGTTCAGGTGGAGCATCTCGGTACAGCCCTGGGACTCGGCGAGCAGCCGCGACTTGATGTCGGGCTTGGGCAGCACCTTGGGGGCGCTCTCGGGCCTCATGTCCTGGTACTCGACGGCGGAGGCGTCGGCGCCGTCGCCGGCGATGATCCGGTCGTCGACCTGGCCGGGCTTGAGGCCCATGACGACCACGAACTTGTCCGGGTAGGCCTTGCGGACGGTGTCGGTCTTGGGGTCCCAGTGCTCGTTGCGGACGAGGACGAGCTTCTTGTCGCGGTCGTACGTCTCGATCTTGTACGGGCCGGAGGAGAAGGGGCGGGCGTCGTACTGGGTGCCCTTCTCCTGGGACTGGGGGACGGGCGCGAAGGTCGGCAGGGTGGCGGTCGCGGAGAACTCGGCGACGGGGCGCTTGAGCTCGAAGACGATCGTCCGGTCGTCGGGGGTCTTGACGGAGTCGAGGTGCTGTCCCTGGAGGGGGCCCTTGTAGCCGTCGGCGCCGGCCAGGTACTGGGCGGCGTAGTCGGGGCCGCCGGTGAGGTCGGGGGCGAAGGAGCGCTCGACGTTGTACTTGACGTCCTGCGCCTTGATGGGGCTGCCGTCCTCGTACTTCAGGCCCTCCTTGAGGGTGAAGGTCCAGGTGCGGCCCCCGTTGGAGGGGGTGCCCAGGTCGGTGGCGAGGTCGGGGACCAGTTCGCTGCCGGCCTTGCCGGGCTCGGCCTTGAAGGTGACGAGCGTGCGGTAGAGCAGCCGGGTGCCGAAGTCGATGGTCGGCAGCGTCCAGTTGCGGGCCGGGTCGAGGTGGGAGAAGTCCTGGTTGGACAGGACGGTGAGGGTGCCGCCCTTGGCGGGGGTGCCGCCGAGGACCTTCCCGTCGTTGGCCGCGGCGGGGTTGGACGCGCCTGCGGCCGCGGGGCCCTTCTTGGTGTCGGAGCAGCCCGAGGCGCCGAGTACGAGCGTCGCCACCAAGGCGGTGGCGAGGGTGAGCTGGGTGCGCTTGGTCATGGGTCACTCCAGGGAAGGGCCGCGCTTTAGGGTGTGACCGGTAACATAGTAATGTGAAATTGTACTGACAAGAGGTTGCCGCCGCCGTTATCCAGCCGTGTCCAAAACCGGTGCGGGAAACGCGAGTTGGGCCCGGACCAGAAGGTCCGGGCCCAAAGGGCGTACGGGGTACGGGGATCAGCCCGGCCGGCGCGGGCTCGGGAGCCGGACCGGGGTCAGAGGCCCGAGCCGAGGCGGCCCTGGGGGCGGCCCACGGGCTCGTCGCGGCCCTGCGCCCAGAGGGAGCGGACGTGACCCAGGTGGCGCTGCATGCAGGCCTCGGCCGCCTCCGCGTCACCGGCGATCATCAGGTCGAGCAGCTCGATGTGCTCCTCGGCGGAGGAGACCAGCTTGCCGGCCTCGTCCAGGCCCGTCAGGCCGTACAGCCGGGAGCGCTTGCGCAGGTCGCCGACGGTCTCGACCAGGCGCTCGTTGCCCGCGAGGGCGAGCAGTCCCAGGTGGAAGCGGCGGTCGGCCTCCAGGTAGCCGATGAGGTTGTGCTCGCGGGCGCTGCTGACGATCTCCTCGGCGACGGGGCGCAGCTGCTCCAGCTGCTCCGCCGTGGCCATCCTGGTGACCCGGCCGACGGTCGGGACCTCGATCATCGTGCGCAGCTCGGTGTACTGGTCGAGGTCGCGCTCGCTGACCTCGGTGATCCGGAAGCCCTTGTTGCGGACCGGCTCCACCAGGCCCTCGCGGGCGAGGTCCAGCATGGCCTCGCGGACCGGGGTGGCCGAGACCCCGAGCTCGGCGGCGAGGCCCGGGGCCGAGTAGACGCTGCCGGGGCGCAGCTCGCCCGCTATCAGCGCGGCGCGCAGGGCATGGCCGACCTGGTCGCGCAGCCGCTCCTGGGCCTTGATGAGACTGTGCTGCTTCAGGTCACCCATTGCTCTTCCTCCGAGACCCCGCACACCACCGACGTGCGGAGGAACAGCGTACAATGTCACGTTTCGCTGCTCGCTCCGGTCGCGTGGTAGATCGCCACCGCGACGGCAAGATCTTCCCAGGCCATGCCCACGCTCTTGAAGAGCTGTGGACAACTCGGCCTCCCGCCCGTGGAACTGCGTCCCGCGACCAGGTCGGCGAGGGTGCCGGCGATATGACCGGGCCCGATCGCCCCCTCGGCCTCCGGCACCAGCAGGTCCCCCGCCTCCCGCAGCGCCGCCGCCCGCGACTCCACGTACACCGCCGCGCGTCGCACGAGGGCGGTGTCGGTCTCCCGCGCGTCCGGCTCGTGCGAGCCGACGGCGACGACCACCGCTCCCGGGGCGACCAGCCGCCCGTCGAAGAGCGGCTCGCGGGCGGTGGTGCAGCACAGGACCAGATCGGCGCCGGCCACGTCGGCGGGCGTGCCCGTGCGGGCCGGGACCCCCAGGTCCCTGGCGTGCGCGGCCAGCTTCTCCGCGCGGCCCGGGTCGCGGGCCACCACCACCGCCCCGGCCAGGTCCCGCAGTTCCAGCACCGCTTCGAGGTGCCCGTACGCCTGCGGTCCCGAGCCGAACAGCACCAGCCGCAGCGGGCGTCCGGGGGCGGTCAGGTACCGCAGGGCGAGCGCGGAGACCGCCGGGGTGCGCAGGGCGGTCAGGGCCGCGCCCTCCAGGAGGGCCAGCGGGCGCAGGGTGGGCCCGTCCAGCAGGAGGTAGCTGCCGGTGATCCGGGGCAGTCCCCGCGCCGGATTGCCCGGGGCCACCCCGGCGACCTTCACCCCGGCGTAAGCGCCCGACGCGGCCGGCATGAGCAGCAGTTCGCCGCCGGGCGCGGGCACGCTGGTGCGCTGCGGGCAGGCCTCCGGGTCCAGGCCGGCGCGCAGGGCGGCCTCCAGGGCGTCGGCGGCCCGCGCGGTGGTGAGCAGGCCCGCCGTCTCACGGGCGTCCAGCTGGAGCAGGCCCGTCGCGGGGAGGCCCGTCACAGCAGGAAACCCGCGCCGAGGGCGTCGTACGGGTCGGCGGTGAACGCGTGCTCGCCGGTGCGGTAGGCGGTCCCGGTGACCTCGGTGACCCCGTCCGCGAGGATCCGTCCGGTGAAGACCGTGCCGGTCACCGACTCGTGCAGCAGGTCCTCCCCCGCCGCGAGCCGGCCGTCCTCCGCCAGCAGCGCGAGCCGGGCGGAGCTGCCGGAGCCGCAGGGCGAGCGGTCGACCTGCCCGTCGGCGAAGACGGTGACGTTGCGCTGGTGCGGCCCGAAGGGGGTGTCGGGCAGCTCCTCGTACAGCACCACCCCGTAGACCCCGGAGAGGAGCGGGCCGCCCGGGTGCCAGGTCGCCGGGTGGGTGGCGAGGGCGGCGCGGATCTCCCGTCCGGCGCGTACGAGTTCGGGCAGGGCGGCGCGGGTCACCTCCAGGCCGAGGTCCCGCGCGGCGGCGGACGCGTAGCAGGCCCCGGCGTGGGCGATGTCCACCTCCGCGAGGCCGAGGGTGGTGGCCACCGGGACCTTGCGGGCGGCCACCCGGGCCGGGACGTTGCGGAAGGTGACCCCGGTGGTGCGGCCCCCGGACCGGTGGACGGTGGCGGCGACCCGGCCCGACGGCACGTCGATGCGCACCTGGGCGTCCCCGTCGTCGGGCGCCGCGACGCGGCCCGTGTCCACGGCCCAGGCGCCGAGCGCCATGGTGCCGTGGCCGCAGGCGGTGGAGTAACCGTCCTTGTGCCAGAACAGCACCCCGAGGTGGGCCCCGTCGTCGTCCGGGGGCACCACGAACCCGCCGTACATCCCGGCGTGCCCGCGCGGCTCCTGCACCAGCAGGCGCCGTACCTCGTCCAGGGGGCTGCGGCGCGGCATGGTGCCGGAGCCCCCGGGGCCGATGGCGGTGGCACAGCGCTCGGCGACGGTGTCGCCGGGGACGGGGGGCAGCCCGCCGGAGGTGGTGTCGACGATGCGGAAGGGCTCCCCCGCCGTGTGGTAGTCGGTGGTGCGGACGGTGGTCACAGCAGGAACCCTCCGGGGAAGGGGTCGGTCGGGTCGAGGAAGTACTGGGCGGTGCCGGTGATCCAGGCCCGCCCGGTGACGGTGGGGACCACGGCCGGCCTGCCTCCGGCGGTGGTCTCCCCGACGAGCCGGCCGGTGAACTCGGTGCCGATGAAGGACTCGTTGACGAAGTCCGTGCCGAGCGGCAGCAGCCCCCGGGCGTGCAGCTGGGCCATGCGCGCACTGGTCCCCGTACCGCAGGGCGAGCGGTCGAACCAGCCGGGGTGGATGGCCATGGCGTGCCGGGAGCGGCGGGCGTCGGAGCCGGGGGCGGCGAGGTAGACGTGCTTGATCCCGGCGATGGAGGGGTTCTCGGGGTGGACGGGGCGGTCCGCGGAGGCGTTGACCGCGTCCATGACCGCGAGTCCGGCGGCGACCAGGTCGTCCTTGCGGGCCCGGTCGAAGGGGAGCCCGAGGGCGTCGAGTTCGACGAAGGCGTAGAAGTTGCCGCCGTAGGCGAGGTCGTAGGTGACCGTGCCGAAGCCCGGCACCTCGGCCTTCAGGTCGAGGCCCACGCAGAAGGACGGGACGTTGGTGAAGGTGACGGCGGTGGCCGCGCCGTCCTCGACGCGTACGTCGACGCTCACCAGTCCGGCCGGAGTGTCGAGCCGGACCGTCGTGACCGGCTCGACGGCCGGGACCATGCCGGTCTCGACCAGGACCGTGGCCACCCCGATCGTCCCGTGCCCGCACATCGGCAGCAGGCCCGACACCTCGATGTACAGCACGCCGAAGTCGGCGTCGGGCCGGGTGGGGGGCTGCAGGATCGCACCGCTCATCGCCGCGTGGCCGCGCGGCTCGTACATCAGCAGGGTGCGGACGTGGTCCATGTGCTCCATGAAGTGGAGCCGCTTCTCGGCCATGGTGGCGCCGGGGATCACCCCGACACCCCCGGTGATCACCCGGGTGGGCATGCCCTCCGTGTGGGAGTCCACGGCGTGGTAGATGTGGCGCGTGCGCATGTGCGGTCCCCCCTGGGACTAGTTGAGGCCTTCGGCGAGGGCCTTCTCGGTGGCGGCGCGCACGGCGGCCTCGATCTCCCCGGTGAGCGGGAAGCGCGGGGGGCGGGTGCCGCCGCCGGGGCGTCCGGCGAGGTCCATCGAGAGCTTGATGGCCTGGACGAACTCGGTCTTGGAGTCCCAGCGCAGCAGGGAGTGCAGGGACTTGTAGAGCGGCAGGGCGGTGGCGAGGTCGCCGGCCACGGCGGCCCGGTACAGGGTGGCGCAGGACTGCGGCAGGGCGTTCGGGTAGCCGGCGATCCAGCCGACGGCCCCGGCGAGGGCGAGTTCGAGCAGGACGTCGTCGGCGCCGATGAGCAGGTCGAGGCCGGGTGCGAGTTCCGCGATCTCGTACGCCCGGCGGACGTCGCCGCTGAACTCCTTGACGGCGACGATGCTGCCGTCGGCGTGCAGGCGGGCGAGGAGGGAGGGGGTCAGGTCCACCTTGGTGTCGTACGGGTTGTTGTACGCGACCACCGGCAGGCCCGACCGGGCGACCTCCGCGTAGTGGGCGCGCACGGTCTCGTCGTCGGCCCGGAAGGCGTTGGGGGGCAGGAGCAGGACGGAGCCCGCGCCGGCCTCGGCGGCCTGGTCGGCCCAGCGGCGCGCCTCGGCGCTGCCGTACGCGGCCACGCCGGGCATCACGCGGGCGCCGTCGCCCGCGGCTTCGACGGCGGTGCGGACGACGCGGGCCCGCTCCTCGTCGGTGAGGGTCTGGTACTCGCCGAGGGAGCCGTTGGGGACGACGCCGTCGCAGCCGTTGGCGATGAGCCAGGCGACGTGTTCGGCGTAGGCGTCGTAGTCGACGGTGAGGTCCGCGCGCAGGGGCAGGGCGGTGGCGACCATGATGCCGTGCCAGGGGCGGGTGCGGGTGTCGACGCCGGTCGCGGGGATGGGCGCGTGGTTCATGAGGAGACTCCCTAGTGTGGTGTGTGACATTTTACTAGTGGGTGTGAGGTGGCCACAAGGGTCAGGGCGGACCCGATCAGCGGCCGTGGGCGGGAAGTTCGGCGTCCGGGGACTGCTGCTGCGGAGCCGGCTGCTCCAGGGCGGCGAGGAGGCGCAGCGGGACCGGGCAGGACAGGGGGCGGCGGTCCGCCGCCGGGTCCGAACCCGCCAGCGCCGCCACGGCCGGACCGCACATCCGGCCCTGGCACCAGCCCATTCCGGCCCGGGTGAGCAGCTTGACGGTACGGGCGTCCCGCGCGCCGAGTTCCTCCACCGCCTCGCGGATGCGGCCCGCCGGGACCTCCTCGCAGCGGCACACGTCCGTCTCCTCCCGCAGCCAGCCGGTCCAGCCGGAGCCCGGCCGGTGGGCGGCGGCCATCGCGTCGGCGAAGGCGCGCAGCCGGGCGCGTCGCCGGATGAGGGCGGCGGGGGCGGAGGCCGACGCGGGACGTCCGGCGGGGGGTCGGGTGGCGAACACCCGGGCGGCGATCGCGTGGGCGGCGATCTCCCCCTCGGCGAGGGCCAGTTCGGCGCCGCCGATACCGCCCGTCTCGCCGGCGGACCAGATGCCGGGGACGGAGGTCCGCTGCTCCGCGTCCACGTCGAGGGCGGCCGTGCCGTCGGCGGCGGAGCGGGTGGCGCAGCCGAGGCCGGTGGCCAGCTCCAGCTGGGGCACCAGCCCGTGGCCCACCGCGAGGGCGTCGCAGGGGATCCGGCGGGCGGTACCGGGCAGCGGGCGCCAGTCGCCGTCGAGGCGGGCGATGGTGACGGCCTCGACCCGGGTGGTGCCGTGCGCCTCGGTGACGGCGTGCCGGGTGAGCAGGCGGATGCCGTGGCGCAGCAGGGCGCCGCCGTACGTGGCGCCTTCGGCGAGCTTGGCGGGGTTGCGGAGCAGGGCGGGGGCCTGGGGAGCGTAGGCGGTGTACGAGGCGGCCTCGACGACCGCGGGGACGATGGCCCCGGCGGCGGCGAGGGAGCCGGCCACGGCGAGGAGGAGGGGGCCGGAGCCGGCGACGACGACGCGGCGGCCGGGCAGGACGAGGTTGTTCTTCAGCATGGCCTGGGCGCCGCCGGCACCGACGACTCCGGGGAGGGTCCAGCCGGGGAAGGGCAGCTGGCGCTCGTAGGCGCCGGTGGCGAGGAGGACGTGGCGGGCGCGGAGGGCGGCGGGGGTCTCGTCGGGGCCGTGGCCTGCGATCGCGTGGAGGGTCCATTCCGTGCCGGCCGGAACGACCGTCCAGACGTGGTGGGCCGGGAGGTACGTGATGCGGCCCGCCGCCTGGTGCGCGCGGAGGGCGGCTTCGCGGGTGGCGAAGGCGCGCCAGCCGTGGTGCAGGGCCTGGGGGCGGGTGGCGCCGAGGCCGGGGGCGGGGTGGCGGTAGAACTGGCCGCCGGGGCGGTCGGCGGCGTCGAGGAGGGTGACGCGCAGGCCGAGGCGGGCGGCGGTGACGGCCGCGGCCAGGCCGGCGGGGCCGGCGCCGATGACTGCCAGGTCGGCGGTCGGGGCGGTGTGGTCCGGGGCGGTCTGGTCCGGGGCGGTGCTGTCAGACGGCGAGGTCGGCATGGCCGGTGCCTTCCTGGGTGGTGACGGAGTCTCCGGGGCGGGCGGGGACGAGGCAGGCCCGCTGGTTGGGGCGCCCGTTGACGGTGACGAGGCAGTCGTAGCAGGCGCCGATGCCGCAGAAGGCCCCGCGGGGGGTGCCGGCCTCGCGGGTGGTGCGCCAGGCGAGGATGCCGGCCGCCCAGAGGACGGCGGCGATGGACTGGCCCTCCTGGGCGGGGAGTTCGCGGCCGTCGAAGGCCAGGGGGAACGTGGCCGCCGGGCTGCCGCCCACCAGCTCGCGGGGGCTGCGCATCAGGGTCTCCTCGGGGGTGCGTCTGCCCTGGCCGGGCGGGGTGCGTCTGCCCTGGCCGGGCGGGGTGCGTCTGCCCTGGCCGGGCGGGGTGCAGGGGTCGGGGTCGGGGCCGGGGTGGGGTGTCGTCCGGGACGGGCGTCGATGTTCGGCGCCCGATCCGGATCCGGTTGTGCGAGGTGCCTCGCGCCGAATTCATCTCGTTTCAGTCCCGGACGACACCCCACCCCGTCCCCGCCCCCTCCGGGAAGCGGTCCGGGCGGAACGGGTGCAGGGACGCCGGGGGTTCGGCTCCGGTGAGCGAGGCCGCGATCAGGGATCCCGTTGCGGGGGCCAGGCCGATGCCCGCACCCTCGTGGCCGCAGGCGTGGAAGAGGCCCGGCACCCGGGGGTCGGGGCCGATCGCCGGGAGGTGGTCCGGGAGGTACGGGCGGAAGCCGTGGTAGGTGCGCATGACGCGGACGTCCGCCAGGAAGGGGAAGAGGGCCGCTGCCTGGGCGGCCAGGCGGCGGACGGCTTCGGTGGAGAGGGTCCGGTCGAAGCCGACGCGTTCGCGGGTGGCGCCGATGAGGACCGGCCCGGAGGGGGTGCCCTCCACCACCCCCGAGGACTGCAGGGCCGCGGAGTCGCTGGCCACGTCGGCGATGTAGTCGGCCGCGTAGACCTTGTGGCGGACCACTCGGGGCAGGGGTTCCGTCACCAGGACGAAGCCCCTGCGGGGAAGGACGGGAAGGTGCGTGCCGGCCAGGGCGGCGACCGCTCCGGCCCACGTGCCCGCCGCGTTGACGACGGCGGGTGCGTGGAGGGTGCGGTGGGTTGTGCGGACACCGCGGATCGTTCCCGACTCCTGGATGAACCCGGCGACCTCCTCGTTCGGATACAGCTCGGCGCCCGACGCCTTGAGGAGCTGGGCCGCCGCCTGGGCCGGCTGGATCTGGGCGTCCTGGGGGTAGTGGAAGCCGCCCGCCAGGCCCGGGGCCAGGTGGGGTTCCAGGTCGTGCAGGGCGTCCGGGCCCACCTCGGTGGAGAGGACCCCTGCGGCGCGCTGGCCCTCGGCGAAGTGGCGCAGGGCCTTGAGGGTGGTTTCGTCCGGGGCGACGACCAGGCCGCCCTTGGGTTCGTACTCGATGGCGTGCGGGAGTTCGGCGGAGAGGGTCCGCCAGAGTTCCGTCGAGAGGAGGGCCAGTTCGAGTTCGGGCCCCGCCTCCTTGTCGGAGACGAGCAGGTTCCCTTCGCCCGCGCCGGTGGTGCCGCCCGCGACGGGGCCGCGGTCCACCACCGCCACGGAGAGGCCGGAGCGGCTCGCGTAGTACGCGCACGCGGCTCCGACGACGCCGGCGCCAATGATCACGACGTCCATGGTCAGTAATATGTCACATTCTTTTGAGAGTGCCTAGGGTGGCCCGGCCGGCCCCGCCCCCCGTGCGGACACGGGGCCGGCCGGGCGCGGGGTCAGCTGCGGAGCGGGCCTTCGCAGCTGTAGGAGGAGGTGGCCGCCGCCTTGTTGTCCCAGATCTCCACCGGGCCGAAGGAGCAGTTCATGTCGGCCAGGTTGTTGGAGGCGGCGCCCGCCCGGTCGAGGATGAAGTAGTCCACCGTCTCCGACATGTCCTTGAAGTTCTGGTCGTCGCTGCGCCAGTTCTTCAGGTTCGCGGTGATCCGGCCGGTGCAGGTGAAGCGGCGCTTGCCGGGGTCGCCGTTCTCCACGCAGTCGGGGGTGTTGTACGTGGCCGCCGCGAAGGAGGACTTCACCGACGCGAGCGCCGCATCGCGCAGCTGCCCGTTCGGCGTGAAGACGGTGTTCGGGACGTAGAGCTGGTCCACCTTGGCGATCTGGGCGTCCAGGAAGCGGTTGTAGTCGCGCTGGAGGTAGGTGTCCGCGCCCGTGCGGTGGCGCCACGCGTCGTACCCGGCGACGTCGTTGGCGCGCAGGTACCCGTACATCTCGCGCAGCAGCGAGGGCTTCTCGGTCCACAGGAACTCGAAGAAGGTGCCCGCGTAGCTGTAGAAGCGGAAGCCGTCGCCGTCGTAGGTGGCGTTGAGCAGCTGCTCGACGGTCATGCGGGGGCCGCCGCCGGCGGTGTCGCTGATGATGCTCTTGACCAGGGACTTGCGGACGGCGATGCCGTTGTCGCGGGTGGCGCCGTCGAAGAACTCGGCGGTGCCCTCGTCCATGGCGGTCGTGCGGTCGCCCTCGTACCAGGGGCCCTGGCCGAAGAAGCCGGGGACGGCGAAGCGGCCGTTGAGGTAGTGCGTGTACTCGTGGCGGAAGAGCTCTTCCAGGGTGAGGGAGGAGTCCTGCGGGACGCGGCGCTGGTAGGTGTAGAAGGTGGCGCCGTTCTCGATGTAGATGCCGCCGTTGTTGGTGCCGTAGCCGGTCAGGATCGGGTGGTAGTTCTCGTAGTCGGCGCGGGAGGCGTAGAGCACGATGTTGAGGGTGCTGTTGGGGTCCCCGGCGAGCGGCTGGTCGGTGCCTATCACGCGGTGGAACTGCGTCTTGACCTGCTTGCTGGCGTAGTAGAGCTGGTCGACGGTGGCCTTGTCGAGGGCGGTGCGGACCTTGATGGCGCCGTTGTCGTAGCTGTAGGTGTACGGGAAGATCTGCTTCTCGATGTCCTCCTTGCAGACCCCGTACGGCTTGCAGGCCCCGTAGAAGTTGAGCCAGGAGACGATCTTCGCCCAGACCTCGCTGCCGTGGCCGGACTTGACGCGGTCCAGCATGCCGCCGAGGTCGGCGACGACCTGGTCCCTGAGACCCTCCACCTGGCCGAAGCGGGCGTACTCGCTGAGGGCGTCGCGCACCACCCAGGCGTTGCCGGTGCCCTTGAGGTAGGTGTAGTCGGCGAAGGCCTTGAAGGCGGCGCGGTACGAGGCGTCCCCCGCGACCGCCGCGTGGAAGGCCGTGTCCTGGTTGCCCGGGTAGACGCCCAGGTAGTTGGTGGAGAGGGCGGCGAGGACGGCGCCCGCCCAGCCGGCGTCGAGGTTCGTGGCCGGGTGCGCCGGGTCCATGGTGGCCAGGACCTTCTTGATCAGGCCGAGCTGGTGGTGGCGCAGGCCCGGGCCTGCGGCGTAGAGGGCCTCGCGCAGGGTGCGGGCGTTGGTCGGGGTGACCTCGAAGGTCCGCGCGGCGTTGCCGAAGTCGTCGATGGCCTGGCGTATCGCGGCGGTGGTGGGGGCGTCGGTGACGTCGATCTCGTCGCGCGAGAAGTCGTGGTACGCGACGGCGTGCAGGTAGGTGAACATCTCCTCCAGGTGGGAGGAGTTACGGCCGTCGTGGGCGGCGGCCAGGCTGGATATCCGGCGGGAGACGGCCTGGACGTGGGCGTCGGACATGACGGGCGCCAGGCGGGCGTCCCAGGTCCAGATGAGTCCGCGCAGACAGCCGTCGGCGGTGACGGCCTGGTCGCCGAGGAAGTCGGCGAACTGCTCCGGGGTGAGGTTCTTGATCCCGTCGAGGGTGCAGGGGACGCCGGCGGCGACGCTCTTCGCGGTGGGCGCGGCCTGGGCGGACTTGCGGTTCTTCTCCGCGCGTTCGGCGCTCGCGGCGGAACCCGGGGCCTGCACGGCCGGGGCGGCGCCGGGCACCCGGCCGTCGGTGACGGCCCCGCCGCCGGGGGCCGGGGCGGGAGCCGGGACGAGCGGCTTGGCGTCGGCCAGGCGGTCGACCTCGTCGAAGGGGTTGGGCGCCGTGGCGGCGGCACCCTGGGCTCCGGCGGAGAAGGCGGTGGCCGGGGTGCCGGCGCGCTCGGCGGCCTGGGTCGAGGCCTGGCCCGCGGTGGCGAGGAGGGTGACCGTGACGGCGGTGGCGAGGAGAGACGTACGCACAGCTCTGTGCTGGAACACCGATGACTCCTGTTGGGAGGGAGGTGGGGGAAAGGTGCGAACTGCCCTGCGTCACGCGGCGTTTGACGGGGATTAACGTGCCGCGGTGTGAGCTGTAACATAGTAATGTGAAATTGCACTGACAAGACCTAGGTGCACACCAGTTCAGAACTTCTTGAGCGGGACGCCCTGAAGACTCAGGCCTCGGCCTTGAGGTGGGTCAGGAGCTCCTCGACGAAACCCTCCAGGTGGGGCGGGTGGGGGCCCGTCCGGGTGGCGCAGAACCAGGTCCGGGTCAGCGGCTGTTCGCCCATCCGGACCAGCGCCAGGCCGTGCGAGGCCGTGTAGGGGGCGGCCGTCCAATTGGGCAGCACCGCCACCCCCTGGCCGCCCGCCACCATCTCCACCACCAGGTCGGTCACCACCGGCATCGTGGTGATCCGGCCGGGCCGGGCGCCGGCGGGGATCGGCAGCGGCTCCGCGGGGATGCGCCGCTGGTCGTAGAAGTCGTAGAGGACCAGGTCGACGCCGTCGAAGTCGCCGGCGGTCAGGTACGGGAGCCCCGCCCAGGGATGGCCGGCGGGCACCACCGCCACCATCTCGTCCTCGAAGAGCCGGGTCAGGGTCACCCGGTCCATCTGCGCGTCCGGCTTCGTGACGAGCGCGACGTCGACCCTGTCGGCGAGCAGCGCCGGGATCGGGGCGTCGTCGGGGACGGTCATGATCCGCACCTCGATGTCCGGCTGCCGCTCACGGTAGGCGCGCAGCACGGGCGGCAGCCACGGGAAGGTGGTGCTGCACTGGGCGGCGAAGCGCACCCTCCGGTCGCGGCCGTCGCGGAGGTCGCGCAGGTCCCGGGTGGCCGACTCCAGCTCGCCGAGGATGCGGTGGGCGGCGACGAGCATCCGGCGGCCGGCCGCGTTGGGCACCAGGCGGCGGCCCCGCCGGTCGAACAGCCGCATCCCCAGGCGGTCCTCCAGCCGGGTCAGCCGCTGGCTGAGGGCGGGCTGGCTGACGTAGAGCCGCTCGGCGGCGGCGGTCAGGGAGCCCGTCTCGGCGGTGGCGTCGAGGAGTTCCAGGTCACGCAGATCCACATCCATAACCGTGGATTATCCCATGCTCCAATTTCCGTCGTGGTGTTATCGGTTGAGGGATCATACGTTTCCGGTGTCACCTCGAACCTCCCGAAAGGCACCGGAGACATGACCGACACCACGACCCGCCGCACCGCCCTGATCACCGGATCCTCCAGCGGCATCGGCCTCGACATCGCCCGGGCCTTCCTGGCCGACGGCGCCAACGTGGTCCTGAACGGCCGCGACGGCGACCGCCTCGCCAAGGCCGCGGCCGGCCTCGGACACCCCGGGCGGACCGCGTGGGCCGCGGGGTCCACCGCGGCGCCGGAGACCGGCGAACTGCTCGTGCGCACCGCGCTGGAGCGCTTCGGCCGCATCGACGTGCTGGTCAACAACGCCGGCACGTTCGCCTCCAAGCCGTTCACCGAGGTGACCGGGGAGGAGCTCGACGGCTTCCTCACCGGCAACCTCAAGGGCACCTACCTCACCACGCAGGCCGTCGTGCGGGCCCTGCGCGCCCAGGGCCGGGGCGGCAGCATCGTCAACATCGGCACCACGCTGGTGGACCACGCGATCGCCGGCTTCCCGGCCACCGCCCCGGTCGTCAGCAAGGCAGGCGTGCACGCCCTGACGACGAGCCTGGCCGCCGAACTCGCGGCGGACGGCATCCGCGTCAACCTGGTGGCGCCGGGGATCGTCCGCACACCGCTGCACTCCGGCGCCGACGTGGACTCCTTCGGCGGTCTCGCCCTGCTGGACCGGGTCGGCGAGGTCTCGGAGGTCTCCGAGGCGGTGCTGTACCTGGCGGGAGCCGACTTCGTCACCGGCCACGCGCTGCGCGTGGACGGCGGCCACGTCACCGGCCGCCCCTGACCCCGCCCGCCCCCGACGGAAGGACTTCCGCCATGCCGTACGTGAACGTCAGGATCACCCGCGAGGGAGCCACGGCCGCCCAGAAGGCCGAGATCATCGCCGGTGTCACCGACCTGCTGGTCAGGGTCCTGGACAAGGACCCCGCCACCACCTTCGTCCTCATCGACGAAGTCGCCCTGGAGGACTGGGGCGTGGGCGGGGTCACGACCGACGAGTACCGCCGCCGGGCGGTGAAGGGCTAGGACCCCCTACGGGAGCACCGCGATTCCGTCCAGTTCGAGCTGGGCCTCGGTGTCCCACAGGCGGACCACCCCGACGACCGCCATCGCCGGGTAGTCGCGGCCCGCGAGGCGGTGCCAGACGCGGCCCAGTTCGGCGGCGTGCGCGCGGTAGGCCTCCACGTCCACCGCGTACACCGTCACCCGGGCCAGGTCGGACGGGTGGCCGCCGGCCGCGGCGAGGGCGGTCAGCAGGTTGGACAGGGCGCGCTCGAACTGCTCCGGCAGGCTCTCGCCGACGACTTTCCCGGAGCCGTCCAGCGCGGTCTGGCCGGCCAGGAAGACGATCCGCGAGCCGGTCGCCGACACCGCGTGGGAGAAGCCGGTGGCGGGGGACAGCTCGGGCGGGTTGAGGCGTTCGGGGCTCATCGCGCGGCCACCCCCCGGTAGAGCTCCTTGGCGATGATGGTGCGCTGCACCTCGCTCGCCCCCTCGTAGATCCTGGGCGCCCGCACCTCCCGGTAGAGGTGCTCCAGCAGGTGGCCCCGGCGCAGGGCGGCCGCGCCGTGCAGCTGGACGGCGTGGTCCACCACGTACTGGGCCGTCTCCGTGGCGAGGAGCTTGGCCATGGCGGCGCGGCGCGGGACGTCGGACGCGCCGCTGTCGTACGCCCCGGCCGCGGCGTACACCAGCAGCCGGGCGGCCTCGGTGCGGGTGGCCATCTCCGCCACGCGGTGCGCGACCGCCTGGAGGTCGGCGAGCACCCCGCCGAAGGCGGTCCGGCCGGCCGTGTGGGCCAGGGCCGCGTCGAGCGCGGCACGCGCCATGCCGACCGCGAAGGCGCCCACGCTGGGCCGGAAGAGGTTCAGGGTCTCCATCGCGACGCGGAACCCCTGTCCGGGCTCGCCCAGTACGTCGTCGCGGCCGACGGGTACCCCGTCGAAGGCGAGCGAGCCGATCGGGTGCGGGGAGAGCATCTCCAGGGCCTCGCCGGTCAGCCCCGGGCGGTCCGCCGGGACCAGGAAGGCCGTGATGCCCTTCGCGCCCGCGGCCTCACCCGTACGGGCGAAGACGGTGTAGAAGTCGGCCTCGGGGGCGTTGGAGATCCAGCACTTGGTGCCCGCCAGCCGCCAGCCCGGCCCGTCCGCCTCCGCCGTCAGGGCGAGGGCCGCGGCGTCGGAGCCGGCGCCGGGCTCGCTCAGCGCGAAGGCCGCCACGTGGCGGCCGGCCAGGACCCCCGGCAGCCACCGCTCCCGCTGGGCCGCGCTGCCCGACCGGAGCACCGGATGCGCCCCGAGCCCCTGGAGGGCGAGGGCCGTCTCCGCCTCGGTACAGCCGTAGGCGAGGGACTCCCGCAGCAGGCACAGCTCCAGCGCGCCGGAGCCGAAGACCCGCTCCAGCAGGCCCAGTTCCCCCAGCTCGGCGAGCAGGGGCCGGTTCACCCGTCCGGGCTCGCCCTTCTCGGCGAGCGGACGCAGCCGCTCGCGCGCGAGGGCGCGCAACCGGCCGCACCATTCCTCTTGTTCCGCCCCGAGCGCGAATCCGGCCATCCGAATGCCCCCAAGTCCTGTCGACACTCTTATCGCGTCCTGTTGACTGCCGTCACCATCACGATACGCTCGGAATGCATTCGCACGGCCGGCTCCACCACAAAATCCGGACGTTGCAAGGGGGCGAACCCGCCTTGGAGCTCAAGCCATCCGCTCACGCCGACACCTTTGCCCGCGACCACCTGCCGCCCGCCCACGCCTGGCCGCAGCTCCTCTTCGAGCTGCCCGAACTGGCCTACCCGGACCGGCTGAACTGCGGCACCGAACTGCTCGACGCCACCATCGAGCGCTTCGGCCCGGACCGGCCCGCCTTCCGCGACGGCGCCGGCGGGGTGTGGTCGTACGGGGAGCTCCGCGCACGCGTCGACGCCCTCGCCCACGTCCTCACCATCGACCTCGGCGTCGTCCCCGGCAACCGGGTGCTGCTGCGCGGGCCCACCGGCCCCTGGCTCGCGGCCTGCTGGCTGGCGGTGATGAAGGCGGGCGCGGTGGCCGTCACCGTACTGGCCCAGCAGCGCGCCCAGGAGCTGGCCACGGTCTGCGCCATGGCCGAGGTGCGGCACGCCCTCTGCCACGTCGACGCCATCGACGACCTCGCCAAGGCCGAGGTGCCCGGACTGCGGATCACGCCCTACGGCGGCGCGGCCGGGGACGACCTGCTGCGGCTGGCCGAGGCGCACACCGCGCCCTACCCGGCCGTGGCGACCTCCGCCGACGACGTCGCGCTCATCGCCTTCACCTCCGGGACCACGGGCCGGCCCAAAGGCTGCATGCACTTCCACCGCGACCTCCTCGCCGTCGCCGACACCTTCTCCCGCCGCGTCCTGCGGCCGCGCCCCGACGACGTGTTCGCGGGCAGTCCGCCACTCGGGTTCACCTTCGGCCTCGGCGGACTGGTCGTCTTCCCGCTGCGCGCCGGCGCCTGCGCGCTGCTGCTGGAGCAGGCCACGCCCCGGGTGCTGCTGCCCGCCCTGGCCGAGCACCGGGTCACGGTGCTGTTCACGGCGCCCACCGCGTACCGGTCGATGCTGGACACCCTGGGCCCGTACGACACGGGGGCATACGACCTTGCGGCGCTGCGCCGCTGCGTCTCGGCCGGCGAGAACCTGCCCGCCGCGACCTGGCGGGCCTGGCACGAACGCACCGGACTGCGGATCATCAACGGCATCGGGGCCACCGAGCTGCTGCACATCTTCATCTCCGCCGCCGACGAGGACATCCGCCCGGGCACCACCGGCCGGGTGGTGCCCGGCTGGGAGGCGCGGGTGGTGGACCCCTCCGGGCGGCCCGTCGCCGACAACGAGCCGGGGCTGCTGGCGGTACGCGGGCCGGTGGGCTGCCGCTACCTCGCCGACCCCCGGCAGGGCGAGTACGTCCGGGACGGCTGGAACCTGACCGGCGACACCTACGTCCGCGACCCCGACGGCTACTTCCGCTACGTCGCCCGCGCCGACGACATGATCATCTCCTCGGGCTACAACATCGCGGGCCCCGAGGTCGAGGAGGCCCTGCTGCGCCACCCCGACGTGGCGGAGGCCGCCGTCGTCGGCCGCCCGGACGAGCGGCGCGGGCAGATCGTGGTGGCGTACACCGTGCCGCGCGACGGAGCGGTGCTCACGGAGGAGGCCCTGCGGACCTTCATGAAGGGGGAGCTGGCCCCGCACAAGTGCCCGCGCTCCTTCGTCTTCCTCCCCGCACTGCCGCGCACCCCCACCGGCAAACTCCAGCGGTTCCGGCTGCGCGATCTAAAGTGAACCCGTGGTCGAGCTGCACACTCCGCGATCTCTGATCGTCACCTTCTACGGCGCCTACGGGCGGTCCTTCGAGGGCGCCGTCCCGGTGTCCGCGCTGGTCCGCCTGCTGGGCGCGGCCGGGGTCGACGCGCCCTCCGTCCGCTCCTCGGTGTCCCGGCTGAAGCGACGCGGCTTCCTGGTGCCCGCGAAGGCCGCCGACGGCTCCGCCGGGTACGAGCCGTCCGAGGAGGCCCGGCTGCTGCTGGAGGACGGGGACCGGCGGATCTACGGAACCGTGCCGGTGTCCCCGGAATGGCTGGTCGTCGTCTTCTCCGTCCCGGAGCAGGAGCGGCACAAGCGGCACCTGCTGCGCTCGCGCCTGGCCCGGCTGGGCTTCGGCGCGGTGGCACCGGGCGTGTGGATCGCCCCGGCCCAGCTGGCCGACGAGACCGCGCACACCCTGGAGCGGCTGCACCTGACCGGGTACGTGGAGCTCTTCCGCGGCGCCCACACCGGTTTCGCCCCCACCGCCGAGGCGGTGGCCCGCTGGTGGGACCTGGCCGCGCTGGCCAAGCAGCACGAGGAGTTCCTCGACCGGC
The DNA here is from genome assembly GCF_055593565.1 of Streptomyces sp. NPDC040718. Taxonomy (NCBI): domain Bacteria; kingdom Bacillati; phylum Actinomycetota; class Actinomycetes; order Kitasatosporales; family Streptomycetaceae; genus Streptomyces; species Streptomyces sp. NPDC040718. Next base: position 134,473 of record NZ_JBVIXO010000007.1, read on the forward strand.
ACGAACCGGTCCTGCGCGCCCTCCAGTCGGGCCCCGAGCCCACCCCCGAGGCCGCCTACCGGGCCTACCTGGCCGCCCTCGACACCTGGCGGCGGCTGCCCTACGCCGACCCGGGCCTGCCCCGCGAGCTGCTCCCGGCGGACTGGCCGGGCGACCGCGCCGCGGCCGTCTTCACGGAGCTCCACGCCCGGCTGCGCGATGCGGGCGCGCGCTTCGTGCGGGAGCGGCCGTAGGACGGAAATTGCTGATGCTCGGCGCCGCGCCCGCCAGGGGGTGTCGTGTGGGTCAGGACGGATGTGCGGTCTGATCCACAATCCCCCTAGCCCTTGCCGGTCGGGGGCCTGCGGCTGCCGGCCCGGTAGGGGGCGGGCCACGGGGCGCCGGGGCCCGCGTACCCCTGTTCGGCGGCCGCGTGCAGCGTCCAGTGCGGGTCGTACAGGTGCGGGCGGCCGAGTGCGCAGAGGTCGGCGCGGCCGGCCAGCAGCAGGGAGTTGACGTCGTCCCAGGAGGAGATCGCGCCGACGGCGATGACGGGGACGCCGAGGGCGTTGCGGATCCGGTCGGCGTAGGGGGTCTGGTAGGAGCGCCCGTACTCCGGGGCCTCTTCGGCGACGACCTGTCCGGTGGAGACGTCGACGGCGTCGGCGCCGTGGGCGGCGAAGGCGGCCGTGATCCGTTCGGCCTCCTCGGGGGTGGTGCCGCCGGGGGCCCAGTCGGTGGCCGAGAGGCGGACCGTCATCGGCCGGTCCTCGGGCCAGACCTCGCGGACGGCGTCGAAGACCTCCAGGGGGAAGCGGAGCCGGTTCTCCAGGGGGCCGCCGTAGGCGTCGTCGCGGTGGTTGGTGAGCGGGGAGAGGAACCCGGACAGCAGGTAGCCGTGCGCGCAGTGCAGTTCCAGCAGGTCGAAGCCGCAGTCGGCGGCGCGGACGGCGGCGGCCGCGAAGTCGGAGCGGATCGCGGCGAGGTCGGCGGCCTCCAGGGCGCGCGGGACGGCGGAGACCCCGGCCTTGTAGGGCAGCGCGGAGGCGGCGACCAGGGGCCAGTTGCCGTCCGGGAGCGGCTCGTCCATGCCCTCCCACATCAGCCGGGTGGAGCCCTTGCGGCCGGAGTGGCCGAGCTGGACGCCGAGGGCCGTGCCGGGGGCGGAGGCGTGCACGAAGTCGGCGATCCGCTTCCAGGCGGCCGCCTGCTCCGCGGTCCACAGGCCGGCGCAGCCGGGGGTGATGCGGCCTTCCGCGCTGACGCAGACCATCTCCGTCATGACCAGCCCGGCTCCGCCGAGGGCACGCCCGCCCAGGTGGACGAGGTGGAAGTCGCCGGGCACGCCCTCCCGGGCCGAGTACGTGTCCATCGGCGAGACCACGACGCGGTTGCGCAGGGTGAGTCCCCGGAGGGTGAACGGGGTGAACATGGGCGGGGTTCCCGCGCCGTCGGCGTCCTCGGGGCAGCCGAAGTCGCGTTCCACCGCGCGGGTGAACCGCTCGTCGCGCAGCCGCAGGTTGTCGTGGGTGACGCGGCGGCTGCGGGTGAGCAGGTTGAAGGCGAACTGCCGGGCGGGCTGGTCCACGTACCCGGCGAGGTCCTCGAACCAGCGCATGCTGGCGGCGGCGGCGCGCTGGGTGCTGGCCACGGCCGGGCGCCGCTCCTCCTCGTAGGCGGCGAGGGCGGTGGGGACGTCGGGCAGCCGGTCGAGGGCTTCGGCGAGGGCGAGGGCGTCCTCGACGGCGAGCTTGGTGCCGGAGCCGATGGAGAAGTGGGCGGTGTGCGCGGCGTCGCCGAGCAGCACCACGTTGCCGTGCGACCAGTGGTCGTTGACGACGGTGTGGAAGCGGGTCCACGCGGAGCGGTTGCCGCGCAGTGGCCGGCCGTGCAGGGCCTCGGCGAAGGTCTTGGCGCAGCGGGAGGCCGATTCGGCCTCGTCGCACAGGTCGAGGCCGGCCGCCCGCCACACTTCTTCCCGCATCTCCACGATGACGGTGGAGGCGTCGGGGGCGTACGGGTAGCCGTGCAGCTGCATGACCCCGTGCTCGGTCTCGGCGATCTCGAAGCGGAAGGAGTCGAAGGCGAAGTCGGCGGCGAGCCAGACGTACCGGCAGCGTCCGGGGGTCTCGGTGGGCCGGAAGCGGGCGGCGCCGCGCGCGCGGGTGGCGCTGCGCACCCCGTCCGCGGCGACCACCAGGTCGTACGCGCCGGCCAGGGCGAAGGCGTCGGGGGCTTCGGCGCGGAAGCGCAGGCGTACGCCGAGGCCGGCGCAGCGTTCGTGGAGGATCTCCAGGAGCCGGCGGCGGCCGAGGGCGGCGAAGCCGTGGCCTCCGGAGGTCAGCAGCCGGCCCCGGTGCACGACGTCGACGTCGTCCCAGCGGACGAACTCGGCGGCGAGGGCGGCGTGGACGACGGTGTCGGCGCGTTCGATGCCGCCGAGGGTCTCGTCCGAGAGCACCACGCCGAAGCCGAAGGTGTCGTCGGGGGCGTTGCGTTCCCAGAGCTCCACCGTGTGCCCCTGGCGGGCCAGCAGTGCGGCGGTGTACAGGCCGCCCGGTCCGCCGCCGACGACGGCGGCCCTCATGGCGCTCGCGGACATGCGGCTACCTGCCCTTCCACTCCGGGGGCCGCTTCGCGGTGAACGCGGCGTGGAACTCCGCGTAGTCCTGGCCGTTCATCAGCAGGGCCTGGGTGTTGGCGTCCAGTTCCACCGAGGCGGCCAGGGGCATGTCCAGTTCGGCGGTGAGCAGGGCCTTGGTCTGGGCGTGGGCGAGGGCCGGTCCTGCGGCGAGGCGGGCGGCGAGTTCGGCGGCGCGGACGTCGGCCTTGCCCTCGTCGACGAGTTCGCTGAGCAGGCCGATCCGCTCGGCCTCGGCGGCGCGTACGGGCTCTCCGAGCATCAGCAGCCGGGTGGCGTGGCCGAGGCCGACGACCCGGGGCAGCAGGTACGCGGCGCCCATGTCGCCGCCGGAGAGGCCGACGCGGGTGAAGAGGAAGGCGAAGCGGGCGGAGGGGTCGGCGATCCGGAAGTCGGCGGCGAGGGCGAGCACGGCCCCGGCTCCGGCGGCCACCCCGTGCACGGCGGCGATCACCGGGAAGGGGCATTCGCGGATGGCGCGGACGACCTGGCCGGTCATCCGGTTGAAATCGAGGAGCTGGGCGGTGTCCATGGCGAGGGTGGCGCCGATGATCTCGTCCACGTCCCCGCCGGAGCAGAAGCCGCGGCCCTCGCCGGCGAGGACGAGGGCGCGCACGGAGCGGGTGCGGGACAGTTCGGCGAGCAGATCGCGCAGGTCGGCGTAGGCGCCGAAGGTGAGCGCGTTCAGCTTTTCGGGGCGGTCGAGGGTGACGGTGGCCACGCCGTCCTGCCGGGTCACCCGCAGGTGGCGCCACCGTTCGGTCTCTGGTGTGGAACCGGTGAAGGGGCTCACACGTCGAAACTATCACCGAATCGTGACCACCGTCAGAGAAACGCGACAAGTGGTCGCCCCGACGGCGGTACGGGGCTGATGCACGGTGATGCACCGCGGCACACGGGGCGAAGGTCCCCGGCCGTCCCCGCCCTGGCCCCCCGGCGTTGCGGCGGGGTGCCCTACGGAGGCTGCGGCCCGGTCCGTATCGTTGAATGCAGGACTTCCCCCGCACCCCACCCTCACGGAAGGACAGACCCGCCGTGCACTACGCCTCCGCCTGGCGGATCGCCCTACCGCACACGACCGCCGCCGTACCCATGGCCCGCGCCCTGGTCCGCACCGCGCTCACCGGCGCCGACCGGTGCCCCGACAGCGACACGGCGGAGCTGCTGACCGCCGAGCTGGTGGCGAACGCCGTGGAGCACACCGCCGGGGGCGACCCGATCGAGCTGGTCGTGGAGCTCCGGGCGAACGGCTGCCAGGTGGAGGTGCACGACGGCGATCCGCAGCCGCCCGGCGACCTCACCGCCGGCCGCACCGAACCGCAGCCCGACCCCTGGCACGAAGGCGGCCGCGGGCTGCTGCTGATCCGGGCCCTCAGCTCGGCCTGCGGCCACCGGCCCACGGCGCGCGGCAAGGCCGTCTGGTTCACCCTGCCGAGCGGGGCGACGGCCACGGCCTGACCGTCCGACGGCCCGCCGCCGGAACCCGCATGACTATGCGGCCGCGTACGCAGCCGATTACGCGGCGGGCTCGGCGAGCGTCGCCACGAGGACGGCCTTGATGGTGTGCAGCCGGTTCTCGGCCTCGTCGAACACGACGGAGTGCGCCGACTCGAACACCTCGTCCGTGACCTCCAGCGAGTCCAGGCCGTGCCGCTCGTGGACCTCCTGGGCCACCTTGGTGCCCAGGTCGTGGTAGGCGGGCAGGCAGTGCATGAACTTCACGTCCGGGTTCCCGGTGGCGCGCAGCACTTCCATGGTGACGGCGTACGGGGCCAGGGCCCCGATCCGCTCGTCCCAGACCTCCTTGGGCTCGCCCATCGAGACCCAGACGTCCGTGGCCACGAAGTCGGCCTGCGCCACGCCCTCCGCGACCTCCTCGGTCAGGGTGATCCTGGCCCCGCTGGCCGCGGCGAGCTCGCGGGCCCGTGCCACGACGGCCTCGGACGGCCAGTACGCCTCCGGCGCGACGATGCGTACGTCCATGCCCAGCAGGGCGCCGGTCACCAGGTACGAGTTGCCCATGTTGAAGCGGGCGTCGCCCAGGTAGGCGAAGGAGATCCGCTCCAGCGGCTTGGTGCTGTGCTCGGTCATGGTGAGCACGTCGGCCAGCATCTGGGTGGGGTGCCAGTCGTCGGTGAGGCCGTTGAAGACGGGCACGCCGGAGTGGGCGGCCAGCTCCTCCACGGCCTGCTGGCTGTCGCCCCGGTACTCGATGCCGTCGAACATCCGGCCGAGCACCCGCGCGGTGTCCCGGACGGACTCCTTGTGGCCGATCTGGGAGCCGGACGGGTCGAGGTAGACCGTGTGGGCGCCCTGGTCGGCGGCGGCGACCTCGAAGGCGCAGCGGGTGCGCGTGGAGGTCTTCTCGAAGATCAGCGCGAGGTTCTTCCCCTGGAGCAGGCGCCGCTCGGTCCCGGCCTTCTTGGCAGCCTTGAGTTCGGCGGCGAGCTCGACCAGGCCGCGGAACTCGGCGGCGGTGAAGTCGAGCTCCTTGAGGAAGCTGCGACCGAAGAGGTCGGTTGCCATGGGGACGCTCCAGAGTGGCGATGACAGGGGATGCTGGAAGTCTATACGACACTCTGCATTGATATGCGGAACAGTGGATCACATCACACAGCATCCCGACACGGCGTCCCGTCAGGGCACGCGGTCAGGACGTCCGTCACACCGCGTCCCGCTCCACGGGACAGCTCATGCAGCGCGGACCGCCGCGGCCGCGCCCCAGCTCGCTGCCGGGGATCTCGATCACCTCGATGCCCTCCTTGCGCAGGTGGGTGTTGGTCGTGACGTTCCGCTCGTAGGCGACGACCACCCCCGGCTCCACGGCCAGCACGTTGCACCCGTCGTCCCACTGCTCGCGCTCCGCCGAGTGCACGTCCTGCGTGGCGGTGAGCACCCGCACCTTGTCCAGGCCGAGCGCCGCGGCGATGGCCCGATGCATGTGCTCCGGCGGGTGGTCGCTGACCCGCAGCTCGCTCGCCCCCTCGCCCGGCCGGATCGTGTAGGAGCGCAGCATGCCGAGCCCGGCGTACTGAGTGAACGTATCTGCGTCGACCATCGTCATCACCGTGTCCAGGTGCATGAAGGCCCGCCGCTTGGGCATGTCCAGGGCCACGATGACGGAGGCCGAACCAGCCGCGAACAGGCCCCGGGCCAGCATCTCCACCGCCTGCGGGGTGGTCCGCTCGCTCATCCCGATCAGTACGGCGCCGTTGCCGATGACCAGGACGTCCCCGCCCTCGATCGTCGAGGGGTAGTCGGCCTGGCCCTGGGACCAGAAGTGGAAGGGGCCGGCGCCGGTGAACAGCGGGTGGTGCCGGTAGATCGCCTCGAAGTGCACGGTCTCGCGCTGCCGGGCGGGCCAGCGCATGGCGTTGATGGACACCCCGTCGTAGATCCAGGCGGAGGTGTCGCGGGTGAAGAGGTGGTTGGGCAGCGGCCCCAGCAGGAAGCCGTCCGTGTCGAGGGCGTGGAAGCGCACCGAGACCGGCTCGGCGTGCCGCTCCAGGAACTCCCGCTTGGTCATGCCGCCGACCAGCGCCTCCGCGAGAGCGGCGGAGGGCAGCCCGTCGAAGACCGCGCGCAGGTGGTCGGTGGCGAGCGGGCCGTACTCCTTCTCGTCGAAGACCCGGTCGAGTACGAGGTGCCGCGCCTCGGGGACGTCGAGGACCTCGCGGAGCAGGTCGCCGAAAAGGTGGACGGCGACACCGCGGTCGCGGAGCACGTCCGCGAAACCGTCGTGCTCCTGGCGGGCCCGGCGCACCCACAGCACGTCGTCGAAGAGCAGGGCCTCCTTGTTGCTTGGTGTGAGCCGCTTCAGCTCCAGGTCGGGCCGGTGGAGGATGACGCGGCGCAGCCGCCCGGTCTCGGAGTCGACATGGAATCCCATGCCGTACACATTCCCAGACCGGGCTGCTTTCTGACCTCGCGTCGGCGGTCTCCGGTCAGCGCAGGCCGAGAAGTGCCGTCGGGGTGCCGATGACGTCCGGGGCGGCCAGGCCCAGGTTCGGGACGGCCAGGTTCGGGACGCCCGAGTTGCTCGCGTCCGGCATCGTCAGCGGGGCACCGACGACCGCACCGGGGGTGCGGGCGAGCAGGGTGGTGGCCGGGGACTCCAGGGAGCCCTCGCCGTCCGTCTCCGGCTCGCCCATCAGGTTGGGCACCGGGGAGGTGAGGCGGGTGGCCCCGAGGTCGGCGGCGATGGGGACCACCGGGAGCAGTGGGGTCGGCAGCAGGTCGCCCTGGTGGAACCGGGGCGCCTCCGGGGCGCCGACGAGCGGCACCGGGACCCCGGTGGCCAGCTTCGGGGCCGGCACGCCCAGCGTGGTCTCCACGGCCTCCAGCGGGACACCCACCGGGACCGAGTCGGCCACGGCCGGGGAGGCCGCGCCGGCCGCGGCCATACAGGTCATGAGCGCCGCAATGCTTCCGCGCGCGGTCATCTTCATAGGTGACGTTCCGTCCTTCCTGGGTCGCGGACACTCCGCTGCCCTGGATGAACGATCCCGCCCCCGCTTTCCCGGGACTTCCGCGGGAAAGTTCCCCCATACGACCTAATTCGAGGCCGTACGGGGGCTGCCGCTTTACGCCGTCCCTTCACGCCGCCCCTTTGCGCCGTCCCTTGCGCCGTCCCTTTGCGCCGTGCCCCCGTGCGGGGGTCACAGACGCGGGTCGACCGGCTCCGACTCCAGGGCGAGCACGGCGAACACCGGCTCGTGGACCCGCCACAGCGGCTCCCCCGCCGCCAGCCGGTCCAGCGCCTCCAGGCCGAGCGCGTACTCGCGCAGGGCGAGCGAGCGCTTGTGCCCCAGGAACCTCTGGCGCAGCCGCTCCAGCTGCTCGGGACGCGCGTACTCCGGCCCGTAGACGATCCTCAGGTACTCGCGCCCCCGGACCTTCACCCCGGGCTGGACGAGCCGTCCCTTGCCGTCCCGGGCGTACGCCCGGAGCGGCTTGACGACCATGCCCTCGCCCCCGGCACCGGTCAGCTCCAGCCACCACTCGGTGCCCGCGCGGACGGACTCCTCGTCGCCGGTGTCCACGTACACGCGGCGGGTCCGGCGCAGCAGGGGCGCGTCCGTGCCCCCGTCGGCGTCGGCGAGCCGGTCCAGCCAGGCGAGCTGCTCGTCGTGCGGTACGGCCGCCAGGGAGCGGCCGGCCGCCGCGAGCAGCTGGAACGGCGCGAAACGTACGCCGTCCAGCCCGTCCGTGCTCCAGCAGTAGCGCCGGTACGCCTCGGTGAAGGCGTCGGCGTCGGCGGCCCGCCCGCGCTGGCGCTCCAGCAGCGCGCCGGTGTCCACGCCCCGGGCCGCGGCCGCCTCCAGGGCGGCGACGGCGTCCGGCAGGACGGCGCGGGAGGCGGCCCCCACGGCCGCGTACTGGTTGCGCAGCAGGCCCGTGGACTTCAGGGACCAGGGCAGCAGCTCTCCGTCGAACAGCAGCCAGTCCGTGCCGAGTTCCTCCCACAGGCCGGCGCCGTCGACCGCCGCGCGCAGCCGGGCGAGGAACTCCTCGGTCACCTGCGGGTCCGGGAAGAAGGGCCGGCCGGTGCGGGTGTAGAGGGAGCCGGTGGGGCCGCCCTCGACCCCGAACCGCTCGCGGGCCGCGTCCGCGTCCCGGCACAGCAGGACGGTGGCGCGGGAGCCCATGTGCTTCTCCTCGCACACCACGCGGCCGACGCCGTCGGCCCGGTACTGGGCGAAGGCCTCGGCGGGGTGCTCCAGGAAGCCCGGCTCCGCCGAGGTGGCGGTCGGCGCCATGGTCGGCGGCAGGTACGGCACCAGCCGGGGGTCCACCGCGAAGCGGCTCATGACCTCCAGGGCGGCGGCCGCGTTCTCCTCGCGGACGCCGACGTTGCCCAGGTGGCGGGTCTCCACGACCCGGCGGCCGTGGACGTCGGCCAGGTCAAGCGGGCGCCCCTCGTGACCTCCCGGCACCTCGGCGGCGAGCGGCTTGACCGGCTCGTACCAGACCTTCTCGGCCGGTACGTCGACCAGTTCGCGCTCGGGCCAGCGCAGGGCGGTCATCCGGCCGCCGAAGACGGCGCCGGTGTCGAGGCAGATGGTGTTGTTGATCCAGGTGGTGTCCGGGACGGGGGTGTGGCCGTAGACCACGACGGCCTTGCCCCGGTAGTCCTCCGCCCATGGGTAGCGCACGGGCAGGCCGAACTCGTCGGTCTCGCCGGTGGTCTCGCCGTACAGGGCGTGCGAGCGGACCCGGCCGGAGGTGCGGCCGTGGTACTTCTCGGGCAGTCCGGCGTGACAGACGACCAGCTTGCCGCCGTCGAGGACGTAGTGGCTGACCAGGCCGGCGATGAACTCCCTGACCTCCTTGACGAACTCCTCGCTCTCCCGGGAGAGCTGCTCGACGGTCTCGGCGAGGCCGTGGGTCTGCTGGACCTTGGATCCCTTGAGGTAACGGCCGAGCTTGTTCTCGTGGTTCCCGGGCACACACAGGGCGTTGCCGGACTTGACCATGCCCATCACCCGGCGCAGCACGCCGGGGCTGTCGGGGCCGCGGTCGACGAGGTCGCCGACGAAGACGGCGGTGCGGCCGGCGGGGTGCACCCCGTCCTCGTAGCCGAGCTTGGCGAGCAGGGTCTCCAGCTCGGAGGAGCAGCCGTGGATGTCGCCGATGACGTCGAAGGGGCCGGTGAGGTGGGTGAGGTCGTTGAAGCGCTTCTCCAGGACCACTTCGGCGGAGTCGGCCTCCTCCACCGTGCGCAGGACGTGCACCTTGCGGAAGCCCTCGCGTTCGAGGCCGCGCAGGGAGCGGCGCAGCTCGGAGCGGTGCCGCTGGATGACCCGGCGGGGCAGTCCGGACCGGTCGGGGCGGGCTGCGTTGCGTTCGGCGCAGACCGACTCGGGCATGTCGAGGACGATCGCGATGGGCAGGACGTCGTGCTCGCGGGCCAGGCGGACGAGCTCGCGGCGGGACTCCTGCTGGACGCTGGTGGCGTTCCCTGTCAAGTTCTTCTGTTCAGTCTCCTGATGTAAGCCACTGAGGCGGTCTCTGCCGGTCCCGCCTGGCCGCATGAGCCCTCCCGGTGGAGACAAAGGACAACGGCCGTGATGGGTGCCCGCAAGCGGCTGATCATCGTGCGGAACGTGGTGGACGCGTTCAGGAAGGAGGTCGCCGATGCCGGTTCTCGATCTGCTGGCGGGCGGTCGACCAAACGCTCTCGAACTCGTTGGCCGACAGCCACCGCGGATCATGCCCCTCCCATTCAGAGATGGGTGGTTCTGCGGTCAACCCGTAGACGCTCTCGTATTCAGCCAACCGATCGCCCTTTTGAGCTTCTTGCCATTCGGCCAGCGATGCGGCGGCCAAAGCCTCGCCTCCGGGCTCTTGAAACTCGACTTGCCGGATCACGTATCCGTCAGCGTCGAGCTCAAAGTAGAACGAGATGGCTTCCTCGTCCCAAAAGCAGCGCACCCAGCGCATCACTGGTCCACCACGTCGAAGGGCTCGTCGTGCCAGCGCCAGCCGGCGGTGCCGTCGTCGTGGATGTGCAACATGAACTCCGCGACCGGGCTGCCGTCGGGGAACGTCAGAGTGAGTGCACTTCGGATCTGGGTGTAGCAGGCGTTCGCCCGCTCCCAGTCCTCCTCATCAATGGCCCGCTCTTGCTCGGCGAAGGCAGGACGGAACTCTTCGAAGCCAGGAAGTGTCTCCACTTCTGCGTGGATCCATGGCATGTCGGCGGCGGTCACAGTCAGCCGGGCAATCTCCTGGTCGCCGTGGCGGAGCCGCCAGATGCTGCCGGTGGTCAGGTTCGGGTTGGCCATAGCCCCATGATGACGATCACCACTGACAGGCGAAGCGCGGGGCGTGGCGTCCCTCCAGGTGGACGCCCACGTCATTCCCCAGCCAGAAGTTCACGATCATCCCAGGGGAATCCCGGTGTGGGTGTGACGGTCACCGCCTCAGTGTGACGGTGGAACATCGTGCCCACCCCTGCCTCATGCCTCAGCTGTACTCGCTGATAGAACCCCGTCATGACGTACCGATTCACCGCCCGCGCCGCCAGAACCGAGATCGACCCTGACGGCTACTTCACCGAAGCCGCCCTTGCCGAGGGTGAGGACGGAAGCGGCTTCATCTTGATGTTCATGGCAGGAGAGGAGGAGCCCGATGATCAAGAGGTCGCCCTGGGGATGGACACACACTGCCTGGTCACAGCCGGGCAAGGGACCGCGTATGGCTGTGTGCGGGAAGCGGTCCTGACGGGCAACGTCCTCCGCGTCTCACTCGACCCTGAAGCACTGGAAGACCTGCGGTTGACCGACAGTGAGATCGAGGCCGTCATCGAAGCACCGGACGAAGATATCGTCCTGTTCCGCGAAGTCCTCGCCCAGGTGCTCGGCTACGGACGTGCGGACGCTGTGCCCACCCGTGTAGGCATCTGACCAGCCAGCCGGGCGTCGTGCACTGGCGCGAGGCCCGACCAGGTGGGCAACTCCGTGAAGATGCAAGCGTCATCCGTGGGGAACTGCGCTGACCATCGGCACTCCAGCAACACCGCAGCGGTGACATGGCGTATCCGTCTGCCAGCCGTCAGGTTGTAGATCCAGGGAACGGGACGACGTTGTCGGGAACGGGCGCGCGTCCCGCCTGCTCGCCTCTCTGTTGAGTGAGAACGGCGCTGGCGAGCGTGAGCCTGGTCACCTGCTGGCGGAGTTCCTCGATCTCGGCTCTCTGGTTGGCGATGGTCTTCTTGAGCTTGGTGACGGTTTCCCGGAGTCGTTTCTCGGTCTGCGGGACCTGTCGGGTTTCTGTGCGGACGCGCTCGTAGAACTCGTTCTTCAGGTCGACGTGTCGTTTCAGGATGGCCATGCGGTGGACGCCGGCCTCGGCGGCGAGGGCGACGACGGTGAGGCTGCCGTTGGAGGCGGTGGCCTGTCCGGCCAGGAGTCGGTCCATGGCCTCGCGGATGCGGGCGCGTTCGTCGTGGTGCTGGTGGTTCATGTGAGGGCCTCGGCGGAGTGAGCGGTGGCGTCGTGGGTGTCGGCCGTCTCGCGGAGACGGTCGGCGTTGGCCCGCAGACGTTTGCTGACCGGGTCGGGGGTGTGGGCTGCGAACTGGTCGAGTTCGTCGGCGCGTTCGCGAAGAAGGCGGGCGTGGGTGTCCGTGCGGACCGCGTTGCCGCAGCCGGGCCGGCAGTCGTACTGCCGTGGGGCGGTCACGCCGGGTTCTGGTTCGCAGAGCGCGTTGTCGTGTTTGAAGGCGCAGATCAGGAGCGCATCCGGGTTGTCGTAGAGCACAATGCCGTCGCGGGCCAGAAAGGTGCTGGCCTTCCTGGCGAAGGTGCGGGGGACGATACGCCCCTCGAAGCGAGGGGTGTGGGCGGCGGCGGTCAGGGCTCGGCGGGCTGCGGGCCCGGAGACCTTCTCTCCGGCGGCGACGAGGTCACGGAGTCGAGCAGCGGTGTCTGCGGCGGCGAGGGCTGTTTCGACGTCGAGGATGGCGTGGATGCCGCGGCGGCCGCGGGCGCCGTAGCCGCTTGAGGTGCGAACATCGAGGACGGTCCGCATGTGCCCGTACTGAATGGCGAGCGCGATCAACCCTCCGGGACGTCGGGCAATGTGCCAGGCAAGAGATCTTCTGAACCGCCCGAGACCGATCGCGCCGTGGGGATCGTTCGGGATGGCCTGGTCGGACAAATCTTGCGCCCTGGCCTCGCGGTTCACCCAGGTCACGAAGGCTTCGATGCGCAAGGCCAGCGTGGACTTCTTCAGCGCGCCCCCATATCCGTGGCGCGAGTGGAACTCGTGGTGGGCGGTGCCGAGGAGGAGTTCCCCTTCCGGAACCATCCGCTCCAGCACGCGGATGGCGTGGACCACCGGCGTGATCGCGACCCAGGGCACTTGGCGTACTTCACCGGCGGAGATGTGGTTGCCGTCGTCGTCTGTGACGGTCTTGTAGTGATGGCTGTGGATCAGGTGCTGTCCCTCGGCGCCGTCAACGCCTGGTTCGGGGTCGGGGCAGCAGCCGGAACGCAGTCCCTGCACCTCCTGCGGACGCATCCCGGTCAGGTAGAGCAGGACGATCGTCGCGGCCGTACCCAGGTTCCGCATCAGTTCGGCGGCCTCGTTGAAGTCCACATGCTCGCGCCATGGCTTGCCGTTGATCTGCCCGGTGACCGGCACCCGCAGCGGACAGGGCCCTGGCCGCGACGCGGCGATCTCCGCGAGCCCGTGCTGCTTGACGAACCTCCAAACCTGACCGCGGTTGGAGCCGGTGAGTGCGGCGATGTAGGTGGCGGCCACCTGGATCTCGCGTTTGCCAGAGCTCGTCGGCAGCGGGTGACCGGCCCGCGCCATGGGCAGCAACCACTCCTCAAGCCCAGCCCATCCGGCTGACGTGGCCTTCGTGGCGGCGGCAACGGCGATCAGTCGGCGGCGCTCGGCCCAGGCCGCCAGGATGTCGTCGGCGAAGTCGTCGACAAAGCGGATGGCCCAGATCAACAGCGGCCCGAGAACAAGCGGGTCCAACGGCTCCGTCGTGTTCTCCCCGCCCGCGGCCGTCATGGCTGGGGGCAGGAAGTCGTCGACTCCCTCTGTCTCCCATGGAGGTCGGGTGATGCCCGTGGGGCGGGCGCTGAGCTGGTCGAATGCCCACAGGTTCACCAAACGGACAGCGATGATCGCTGCGGTGTCACGGGACACTCGGACCATGCGCTCGCTTGCATAGGCTCGCCACTGTGTGTCGGTGCAGGCGTGCAGGCTGGTGATCTGGCGTACGTGCAGCCAGCGGGCGAGGCGCATCCACTCCTGGCAGGTGGCGAGCATGTCGGTGCCGCCCGAACGAGATCGCGCCTGGACGCCTCGGGTCTGGAGGTAGGTGGGCCTCAACTGGCCGTTGATCATTGTCCAGGTGGCTAGTTTCACCTGGTCCCGAAGGGGGCCCGGGCAGTTCTTCCAGTGGAGGTTGACCAGACCGGTGCCAGGATTGTCGATGAGCGGCGCCATGGACCACACCTCGTCCTGGTAACGCGAGTTCGGGTGCGTGTTGCCGGGGCTGATCCACTCAGGCAGCACCACGGGACTGTCCGGGCGGGGCATGGCGAGCACGTACGTATCGGTCTCGGCAGCAGTGCCGACGGCGGTCATGGGGCGAGCTCTCCCTTCAGTAGAAGGTGGACCAGGGTGCGGTCCTCGTCGTTCACGCGGGCGAGCGCCGCGTTCCAGGCCACCGGGCCGACCTTGTCGCGCAGGTCCTCAAGACGGAGCACGTGTTCGCTCCACCGCTCGTGCCACGAGCGGTCGGGCAGGACGGAGCGGAGACTGTTCAGCTCTCGGTGCAGATGGGCGAGCCGTGGGTGATGGCCGGGATGGACACGGGCGTTGGGGCAGGCCAGGCAGAGCATGAAGTCCGCTCCGCAGCCGCCTTGCGCGTCGGGCCAGGGGCTGGACGTCTCGTCCGCGCAGTCCGCGGCCACGGTCTGTCCGTGCCCCGGGTCCGGGGTGTCGGCGATGTCGCCGGCGAACATCACGGCCTGGGCCTGGGCGAGGGCCTCTTTGGCGCCGGCCTCGAAGATGCTCCGCGAGGCCCTTTGGACATGCTCATCTGGCAGCATGTAGATGCTCTCGTGAGTGCCCTGCGCGTGCTGAAGGGGACGCCCCTCTCGTGTCACCGCGGTTCTGCGGGTCCGCTGGAACGGCGCCCCTCCCAGACCATGCGTGATCCCCCAGTGCTGTGCGTCGCCGTTTCCGATACCGAACGACAGAGGGCCCACTGGGCGGGGCCGTTCCGTGTGCTGATGTCGCTTGCTGGGGTAGTGCATGCGCGCGACCATCAGAAAGTCGGTGCCGGGCTCCAGTCGGGCGGCAAGAGTCCGTCCGTGTGCGGTGGCCTCCAGCGCCAGAGTGATCAGCCTGCCGGCCGAATCGGCTCCGGAGTCGGTGGCGTTCTCCGTGGAAAACCACCAGCCTCCGCCTTGCCGGCGCTTCTCCACCTGAATCTGGTAGGTCACCGTGGCCGTCCCTCCGGCCGACGGGGCCGTGGTCGGGGCCGGCAACCGGTCATAGACCGACAGATTCCAGCCGAACCGGGCGGTCAACAGCACGGCCAGCGCCGTGAGCTCGGAACGGGAGAGAAACAGCCTGCCCCACGTGCACTCCGAGCCGGTGCCGCCCAGAAGTCGGCGTTCTCTCACGTTCACCGCTCCGCTCGGCGAGACCGTGTGCGGGACGTAGCCGGTCCGCGCAAGGTGGTCGAGAATGTCACCGAGGCGCCCCTCCCGGCTGCCGTCAGTCAGGTCACCGGCCCGCCAGCTCTCCAGCAGGCGTGTGTTCTCACGGATCCGCAGCAAAGCGGTTCGGAACTGCCGCTGTGCCGCCAGCAGCACCCGCTCCCGCTCATCCTCTCCGTACGACTGCTTGACCGGCACCTGCTGAGGAATGCGGCGAGCCAGTTCCTCACCCACCGGCCCGCCGGCCAGCCTCGGATCCGCCCGCAGCAACGGCCTCACCTGACGCAGCACGCTCTTCCCGCTGTTGGTGCCGATGTGCGCCGCGCGCCAGCGCTTGAGCATGGCGGTGGTCAGATCCCCCAGGTCTTCCGGGGGATGCTCCAGCTCGGAGACGAAGCGCGCGAACGCCTTCACCGTGATCCAGGAAGCCTGCGCGGTCATATGGCTGTTCCAGCCCGCAGACCGGGCCGCGAAGACCCTGGCGAGTGACCGCTGCATCAGCTCGGCAACCGGCAACTCGGCGAAGTCGAACGACATCTCGTATCCGGCCTTGTTGACGACCGCCACCACGCGCCCGTCGGGAGCCAGCGGCGGCTCGGTGCGGTGATCGGCCGGCGGCAAGGCGGCTCGCCGTCCCCGCCCGGTCACCGGGCCGCCTCAAGGACAGCGTCGATGTCCTGGATGCCCTGCGACTCCCGGGCGAGCCGGGTGAACACACCCTCCAGGTCCTCGACCTGCTGTTCCTCCTCACCGACAGGTTCGGCCGCAGCCAGGATCGACTCCAGTTGCAGGTGCGCGACCGGCGCGAGGTAGTGCCGTTTCGTCACCTCCACGTCCGCATGACCGAGGAGGGTCTTCACCAGCCACCACGGATCGCCGAACAGCAACGCGAAGTCCCGCCGGTCCGCGGCCGAGAGCCCATAGCGTGTCTCCACCAGCTGGTTCAGCAAGACCAGCATGTAGAGGGCCATCGAATGACGCGCGGCGTGCGGCGTGGCGTACGGGCTCTTGCCGCGTACCTCCGCCAGCCGGAAATCCCGCTCGACCTCCCGTTCTCCCACGGTGAGCAGGACTTCCTCACAGCGCAGGTTCGCCGCCCTGAACACGCCGTTCCACCGGTCCGGGGCCATCGGCAGGCCCTGCTCCGTCAGCCACAACCACGCCGGCTCCGGCCCGTCCGGGCCATCCAGGAACAGCCACTGCCGCTCACGCCATCCCAGACGGCTGAGTTCTTGCTCACCGGCGACGCCGTTCGCGTCGACCCACTCGATCTTCGGTCTCAGGCCCCGCGTCACCTTCGTGACCAGCCGCATCATGGGCAGCCGCTCGTAGCGGCCTTCCGCCTGGGCGCGCTGCACCGCCCACGCGCGCTCCGACTCGACGTATGCCTCGGCCTGGCCGACCGCGTCCACCGACACGTAGAAGACCCGGCTCTGCTTCGACCGCGTGACCGCCGCGGCGACGCGGCCATGGCAGTAGCGGCCGAACCGCAAGCGCTGGCTGGGCAGTTCGAAGGTGAGCAGCGAACCACCCTCCTGCCGACGCAGGCCGGAGCTGAGCAGCAGCTGCACGAAGCTGGTGTTGCGCAACTCCGTCCGCGACTCCCACCCTGGCACCGGCATTCCTGTACGACTGAGGCCGCGGAGCCCGATGTCCGACCACAGACCCCAGGTCCGCGGCGTCAGCCACAGCACCCGCGAGCTCACCGAGTCCGCCGCCCGGTCCCCGCGCCGCACGATGTCCACCGGCATCGGGGCCACCTTCGCCCACCGGAACAGCTTGGTGAACGCGGCCGCCTCACGGTTCCACTTCGTCCCGCTGATCCGGCGCGGATTCTGCGGAGCCCGGCATCTCCAGTGCCGGTAGTCCGCCAAGTCCTGCCTGGTCGCCTGCTTCCATAGAACTCCGCGCGAGGACAGGAAAGTCAACAACGGCCGGATATCCGTCGCGTAATTCCGCTTGGTTTCCCGCTCCAGATCCCGGAATTCGACGGACCGAACGAAATACAGCAGGTCCCGGTCCACCGTTCCGTCCGGCGTCACGAACACCGGATCACCAGGCCGCAGACCGATCCGGGCGACCTCGACCGGCAGGTCCCGTATCCCAAGGACACCCTCAGGCGGCAGCGATCCCCACTGCCCCGGATCGGGCACCCACACCACGTACCAGTCGTGCAACTGACGCCTCCCCTGACGCTTGAACACGCCCAATCATCAGGGAAGTCGCGTCGACGACGGTGAGGCGTCCCGCGGCCAGCCGCTTGCCGGCGATGTAGTGGAGCACCTCGAAGGCGTCCTTGCTGGCGCTCTGGTCGTTCTCGTCGTCGGCGACCAGGCCGCGGCAGTAGTCGGAGGAGAGGATCTCGGTGGGCTTGAAGTGCTTGCGCGCGAAGGTGGACTTGCCCGAGCCGGTGGCGCCGATGAGGACCACGAGGGACAGGTCGGTGACGGGGAGCACGCGGTGGGCCGCGCGGCCGGTGGTGTCGGTGGTGCGGGTGGTGACGGGGGTGCTCATGCTGCCTCGCCCTCCTTCGGACTCTCGGTGGTGGCGGTGAAGACGGCCATCTGGGTCGGTGCTCCGACCTCGGGGTCCTCGTCGCCCACGGGGACGTGGGCGACGGTGTAGCCGTGCCGGGCGGCGACGCGGGCCGCCCAGGCGCGGAACTCCTCGCGGGTCCACTCGAAGCGGTGGTCGCGGTGGCGGACCCGTCCGGCGGGCAGGGACTCCCAGCGGACGTTGTACTCGACGTTCGGGGTGGTCACGAGGACCGTGCGGGGGCGGGCCGCGGCGAACACGGCGTACTCCAGCGCGGGCAGCCGGGGCAGGTCCAGGTGCTCGATGACCTCGCTGAGCACGGCCGCGTCGTAGCCGGCGAGCCGCTTGTCGGTGTAGGCGAGCGAGCCCTGGAGCAGCCGGACGCGGGAGCTCTGGCGCTCCCCCATCCGCTCCAGCCGCAGCCGCCGGGCGGCCGTGGTCAGCGCCCGCACGGACACGTCGACGCCGAGGATCTCGGTGTACGCCGGGTCCTTGAGCAGCGCCTGCACGAGGTGCCCCTCGCCGCAGCCGAGGTCGAGCACCCGCTGGGCGCCCGCCCCGCGCAGTGCGCCGAGGATCGCCTCACGGCGGCGCACGGCGAGCGGAACGGGCCGCTCCGGCGTGTCCGGGGTGTCCGGGGTGTCCGGGGTCTCGTCGGTTCCGTCCGCCGCACCGTCGCCCCCGACGGCGTCGTCGAGTTCCTCGGCCTCGCTCCCGTCGGCCTCGGCCAGCCGGGCCAGCTCCAGGCGCTCCATGGCGTTCTGGGTGAGCCGCTTGTGGCGGGCCAGGTAGCGGGCGGTGATCAGCGCGTGCTCGGGGTGCGCGGCCAGCCAGCCGTCCCCGGCGCGCAGCAGCTTGTCGACCTCGTCGGGGGCGATCCAGTAGTGCTTGGCGTCGTCGAGCACCGGCAGCAGTACGTACAGCTGGCGCAGGGCGTCCTCCAGCCTGAGCGCGCCCTCCAGTACGAGCCGCACGTAGCGGCTGTCGCCCCACTCCGGGAACCGCTCGTCCAGCGCGATGGGCTCGCTCTCCACCCGGTCCCAGCCCAGCGGGCCGAACAGACGGCGCACCAGCTCCGGGCCGCCCCGGGCGGGCAGCACCGGGATCTCGATCCGCAGCGGGCGCGGTCGGCCCGGCAGTTCGGGGCGCAGGGCGCACTGGCCCTTGAGGGCGGTGCGGAACACCCCGCTGAGCGCGACGGCGAGCAGCGAGGAGGCCGCGTACGGACGGTCGTTGACGTACTGGGCGAGGGCCGCGTCGGGCGCCCCGCCCCGCCCCTTGCCCTGGCCGCGCCGCACGAGCGCGACGGGGTCCACCTCGAGCAGCAGCGCCACCGTGCACCGTTCGGCCGTGGCCTCGGGGTAGAACACGTGGGCGGTGCCGTGCGAGGTGGAGAACGCCTGCGCCCTACCGGGATGCTTGTGCAGCAGAAATCCCAGGTCGGTGGCCGGATTCTCCGTCGTGCCGGTGGTGCTGATCGTCAGGAACATGCGTTCCAGCATGACCCGGGCACCACCGTCGGGGCGAACGGATTTCCGGTGGTCGGTCGGTCCGGCGGACTCCTCCGGGTCAGCGTTGTTTGGGGATGTTCAGCGGGCGGCCGATGTGCCAGTGGGGTTCGGTGCCGCTGTACGGGCACAGGTAGGCGATCCGTTCGTGCTGCCACGGCTGGATCCGGTTCATCTCGCTCGCGGCGTGCTCCGCCGCGGCCTCGTTCGCGAACTGCTTCTTCTCCCCGCACGCCCTGGAGCGGGTGATGCGGCGCCTGGCGGCGGCGCCCGTCCTGCTGGTGCGCTTCATCCGTCCTGCCTATCCCAGCAGGAGCCGACCAGAAAGGGCCTTCACCCGATCGAGTGATAGTCCGCCGCGCCCCCTTGCCGTCGCCCCGGATCAGGCCAGGCGCGGCCCCAGGGCGGCGATCCGGTCCGGGCCGACGCGGCAGCAGCCCCCGACGAGCCGGGCCCCGGCCGCACGCCAGGCCGCCACCGGCCAGGGGGCGGGAGCGGCGGGGGCGTTCCAGCTCCCGGCGGCGGCGTCCCAGACGGAGCCGTCGTTCGGGTAGGCCACCAGCGGCTTGGCGGTGACGGAGGCGGCGGCCGCCAGGGCGGGCAGCACGTCGGCGGGATCACAGCAGTTGACGCCGACGGCGATCACCTCGGGGGCGGCGGCCGCCAGGGCGAACGCCTCGGCGAGCGGCTGGCCGGCCCGGGTGCGGCCGCCGGCGACGGTGTACGTGAGCCAGGCCCGGGCCCCCGTACCGGCCAGCACCCGCAGCAGGGCCTCCGCCTCCAGGGCGTCCGGGACGGTCTCCAGCGCCAGGACGTCGGGGCCGGCCGCCAGCAGCGCCCCGATCCGGGGCCGGTGGAAGGCGGCCAGTTCCGCCACGGTGAGACCGTACCGGCCCCGGTACTCGGAGCCGTCCGCCAGCAGTGCCCCGTACGGGCCCACCGAGGCGGCCACCCAGACCTCCCGCGCGGCGGCCCGCGCCGCCCGGTCGGCCACCCGCACGCTCCGCTCCAGCAGGGCGGGCTCGTGGCCGACCTGGTAGCTCGCGGTGATCAGCACCTCGGCGCCGGCCCGGACGTACGCCGTGTGGGCGGCCTCCACCTCGCCGGGGCTCTCGGAGAGCACCCGGCCGGTCCACATCCCCCCGGACAGGTCGCAGCCCTGGTCGGCGAGCCGGTTGCTCAGCCCGCCGTCCAGGAGTACGGCCCTGCGGGCCAGGGCTCCGGCGAGCGGGCCGGTCGCGCGGGGCACGGTCGGCGGCCCTACCGGCCGAGCTGGGACAGCACGCGGCCGGAGATCAGCTCCAGGTGGTCCAGGTCGCCGAGGTCGAGGAGCTGGAGGTAGGCGCGCGAGGAGCCGATGGCGGAGTAGGTGCCGAGCTTCTCCACGACCTCGTCCGGGGAGCCGGCCAGGCCGTTGGCCTTCAGCTCGTCGACCTCGCGGCCGATGGCGGCGGCCCGGCGGGCGACCTCGGCGTCGTCCTTGCCCACGCACACCACCAGGGCGTTGGAGTAGACGAGTTCGTCCGCCTTGCGCCCGGCCTCGGCGGCGGCCTCCCGGACCCGGGCGAACTGCCGCCGGCTGTCCTCCACCGAGGCGAACGGCATGTTGAACTCGTCCGCGTACCGGGCGGCGAGGCGCGGGGTGCGCCGCGCGCCGTGCCCGCCGATGAGGACGGGCACCTTGGCCTGGGCCGGCTTGGGGAGCGCCGGGGAGTTCTCCACCTGGTAGTGGACGCCCCGGTAGTCGAAGGAGGCGCCGGGCTCGGTGGCCCACAGCCCGGTGACGATGGCCAGCTGCTCCTCCAGCCGGGCCATCCGCTCCGCCGGGAAGGGGATCCCGTACGCCTTGTGCTCCTCCTCGAACCAGCCCGCGCCCAGGCCCAGTTCCACCCGGCCGCCGGACATCTGGTCGACCTGCGCCACCTGGATCGCGAGGACGCCGGGCAGCCGGAAGGTGCCGGCGGTCATCAGCGTGCCCAGCCGGATCCGCTTCGTCTCGCGGGCCAGGCCCGCAAGGGTGATCCAGGCGTCCGTGGGACCCGGCAGGCCGTCGACGGAAGCTCCGGTCCGCGAAGCTCGTCGTCAGGGGTGATCACGGTCTCCGGCTCCGCGGCGTTGCGCCGGCGGCGCTTCACCGGGTCCTTCGGTGCGGGGCCTCGTCCGGCCATGGAACCTCCCTTGTGTAGATCAACAGACCCCTGCCCAAAATCGGACTTCGCTAACTTCCGGGGCACAGTCAACGGCCAGATGGCGAGCGGCTACCACCGGGAACACACTTGAGGTATGGAGATGACCGAAGTCTATGCATCTACATGCGCGGTCGTCATCCCTGCCCTTGGTCTCGCGGGAATCCTGGAAGTGCGCGCCCTTCGCAAGAGGACAGAGCGCCCTGTCAAACGATATGACGCCACTGTGCGCTCGCTCTTCGACAGGGTGGGAAAAGGCGCGAGCACTACTCAGGGTGAAATAGACGCGCTGGTAGCTCGCCGCAAGAAGATGCGAAGAACTTACATTTGCTTGTGGGCTACCTCCATGGTTTGGTACCCAGTCTTGGCGTATCTTGCATACCTGCAAGCGCGGCCAACAGACTTCACCAGCCAAACCACACGACCACGAAGGAGAATGAGAGAGGCTTAGATCTGCCGAAGCTCCTCAACCACCGCGGAGAGATCCGAGAGGATCGACGGGGCGTTGCCATGCCGGCGCCCCGTCATCGCGATGCAGCGGCCGGTTCCGTAGATCTCCACGGCCGTACCGTCGGGACGTCTGATGCGGCGTCCGGACGTCCGCGCGGCCCCAGATGTGCAAGCCGTCACCGAACGGGGACACCTCTAGGTAGGTGGCGCCCGCGTCGCGAACGACGGCAGCAGCCCACGACCGGGTCCGGGCGGCCTCGGTGCCGCCCTCGTTGGCGCTGCTCAGCGCATGCTGAAGAAGGTCCTGGGGAAGCTTGCCGTCCCGCCGATCGACGTCGCGGCCAGCGAAGCGTGGGAGCGCGGGGACACGGTGTTCATCCGCAAGTTCTCCCCGGCACCCGGCAAGCAGGACACCGACCTTGCGACGGCGATCCGCGACGTCACGGCCCTCGGGTGGACGCTCGCCTCGTCGCAGTTCGACGGGCAGGGCCTCCAGCGGCACGCGAACTTGGTGTTCACCCGGCCGTCGTCCTCTTAGCCCCACGCCCCGCCCGGTGCGATACCGTGCGGGCATGGAGCGTCGGCGTCAGGTCCTACTCGAAGCGGTTTCGACTACGGACCCCTGCCCGCATTGCCAGACAGACTTCCCGGCGGAGTACCGCGCCCAAGTCGTGGGTGAAGAAGACGCATGGACGCTGACGTGTGGCTCCCACTTGGACGCCACGGCATCGGCACTCATCTGCGTGGGACGTCCTCCGAACCTCCGGAGGGGTTGAGTCGGGACGGCAGGGATCGAACTTGCGACCACCCGGCCCCAAACCGGGTGCGCTACCTCTGCGCCACGTCCCGCTGCACGTCGGGCTATACGATGACCCGACCTATCCGCCCCAGTAGGGCAGACCGCAAGGAGTCAGCGTGTGGGCCCGCGCGTGGATCTACACCCGCCTTGCAATCATCTACGTCGCCCTTGCAACTGTCCGCACCGTTAAGGGCGCGCTCTGGGCGTGCGCAGGAGCCTTCGTGGTGCTGTGGGCCTGGATCCTCTTCATGGGTGCCTTCATCTGGGACACGGAGCCCGAGCAGCAGCCTTCAGCCGCGACGGCCGCGCCTTCGCCGTCGCCTACCCCGGACACCCGGATCGGTTGGCTGGTGGACGGAGCACACTGCGCTGATGGCTGGCCATCTCCGTCCATCGGTCAGCGCGGAGCGTGCAGCCACCACGGCGGCGTTCGCTACTCCTACCGTTCAACAATTGGTGACCTCACCAATTGCCCGCCGGGGCTCCAGCCCTTGACGCTCGAAGCAGCCATTGACCTCAGCTTGCCCTCAGGCCTCGTGGACTGCGTGTCGCCAGCCGCCCCAAAGTCATCCAGACCGTGAGGCCCGGGTGTTGGCCGTCGCGGGCAGCGGCGCCCGACGTTTCCTGACGCCTGGATCCCCTAGTGACGCCTGGACCGTCCCTCTCGACGGTCCTTGCGTGCGCCGATCGCACTGGTGGTTGCGCCCGATAGCGCGGTGATCATTGCAGCGCCCGCGACCACCCACTCGGTCTTGCCGCCCGCACTCGCCGCCACCGGCGTGGTCTTCTCGATCGTCTTCTCAATCGTGATCGTCACCGTCGGCCCCTCCATGAACGCCCACTCTGTGACGATGACGATCGGCGCCCTCTGAGTAACGGCCGGGGGCGCCTCGGTCAGCTGTGGCGGCCACGGGCGCAGATCCGTCGGGGCGCCGCGGGCCCCGCCGGTCTCCCCGGGGCTGATAGGGCGGCTCAGTGGCCCCGGAGGGCGGTGAGCCGTCGTGTCTTGGGACCGCCGACGCCGCTCGACCGCGCTCTACCCGGAGGAGAGTTCGGGGAGCGCAGGAGCGGCGCCGGCCGTCGAGGGAGCGGACCGTCCGCCAGTCGCGACGGTCGCCGTTCTGCCCTCTGCTAGCGCTATGGGGGAGACCGGTACTGGCGTCAGGCGCCCTCGTCCACCTCGACGGGGCTGGACATGCAAACTTCCCCTCTGGGTAAGGAGCCGCTCCTCGACGGGTCTCGTCGACAGTTCGAGAGCGGCGACGCCAGGCAGATTCACCTGATACCGCCACCCAGCGCCGATCAATTCCGTTATCAAGCCGTTACCTGATCCTCCTCGTCGGCCTCCGGTCGTGAGGCCCACACGATCTCTAGCCGCTTTTCGGCGTTCTCCGCGGCGGATCCATGCTTCGACGCGACCGGGGCAACAGTCACACTGTCGACGAAGAGAGCGAGGAACGACCGCCGTTCCGCGACGTTCCAACGCGCCCATACCCTCTCGGGGTCGAATGGGTTGCCGGCGCCGGCCTCCGTCCATTCGTCGATCGGGAGGCGGGCGGACGTCGTGGCCGACGCCCTCAGTTCGTCAATGCGCTGGGCACACCGGGCTTCGTGCGCCGCGTACTTCGCCATGGTGTCGCGGAACGCCTTACGCGCCGTCGGGCCGACGTAGGCTTCCCGGTCTTCGCTCAGCTCCTCAATGCTCTGCTGGACATGTTGAAGCTGCGCCTCCTGCTCTGCAAGCTCCGCGGCGGCCTCCGGGTCGGCGCCCTGCACAGCAAAGCGCTCAGCAGCCACTGAGAGCCATTCGACGTCGTCCGGGTCACTGGCGTCCAGAGCTCCCAGCCGTGCCCACACGCGCTCTGCGACGATCCGGTCGGCATGGTCCATGCCGATGCGGAGGACATGCTTCTTTTCGTCGCCCACGGAACGCCGCAGGTTGCACACGTACGCTCCGGCGCCAGTCCGAGAAACCGTCATCCCGGACGTGCATCGGCCACAACGGAGACATCCCCACGACCCGAGGAGCGTCATCTCCCCTGTCCGGTCCATACGACGCTCTCGTTTGCGTCCGTTGAGCGTCTCACGCGTCGAAGCCCAGGTCCTCGGTGGCCTTGGCGACGGTCAGGAGGGTGTCGTAACTCGCGCCCTGCTGCGGTTCGGTGAAAATGCGAAGATCCATGCTCCCCATCCTGCCCTTCCCACCCCTGCCGGGTGAATCTGCGTCAACCGGAAGGCCCACCCCCCGCCCCGCCAGTGACCAGCGCCGATGGGGATCGTTGGCTCGGACGGAGCCGGACCGCCCGGCCCGCGCGCCGGCGGCCTCCCGCCGATGCGTCCACCGCCCCCTTCCGCACCGGAAGGGCCAGGGCCGAGGAGGCCGCCATGTCCCACGAGTCCGCGCCAGAGCATCCCGGACAGACCGGACAGGCAGCACACGACCACGCACGCCAGGAGTCCGCGGCACCCGCCCAGGGAGGCGCGCCGAAGGGCCTGCTCCAGCAGATGGAGGAGCTGATGGCGGCGCTGAACGCCGACCTCTCCCAGCTCGACGCCGACCTCCAGCACTCCGCGGACCGCACTCCCCCGGCCGCGCCGGCGGCCCCCGGCGGCCGCGCGTACGAGGGCGAGCTCCGCTCCGACCGCCCCTCCGACCGGCCCTTCTGACCGCACGGGGTCCCGTCGCGCGCGGCGGGACCCCTCGGCCACGCACCGGATCGGCCGCGCACCCGCCGGACCGCGCACCCGCCGGACCGCGCACCGGATCGGCCGCGCACCGGCTCGGCCCGGGCCCGCTTCCGGTTCAGCTCACGCCCGACGCCGAGCCCCGCTCGCGTACGGCCGCCATCCGACGCAGCAGTGCCCGCACCCGGTCGCTCGACTCGTCCGCCGCGTCGATCGACTCTATGCACTGCCAGTACAGGCCCTCGTCGTCCGTCGCGCAGGCCACCCCGACGAGGGCTATGCCGACCTCGCCGAGCAGTTCCTGGAGCCCGAGCAGCCCCTGCCGCATGTCGGCCATCCCGGTCAGCTGGGCCGCCCTCGGCGGCTGTTCGGGCGGTCTTCCCTCACCCCTCAGGGCCGCCCGGTCGATGACCCCGCACCCTCTGCCTCCGGCTTCTCCCAGCCCCCGTGCCTCCGCTCTCAGCTCCGGCGGCCCGGTGACCGCCAGCCAGCTCCCCATGCCCTGCGCGAGCGCCTGCGCCTGCCAGGCCTCGCCCACGATGTCCCATGCCTCCCCGCTCCGCGCCAGCGCGTGCCGGCAGGCCGCGATGAGCCGTACCGCATCCATATGCCGTCCCCCGTCCGCACGACATCCCGCCGTTCTCCACTACCCAGAGTGAAGGCAACGAGCCAGTAAAGCCAGGGGTATTCGGAAATCTGTGGACACAAACATGGTTGTGGACGACGCCATCACTCCGAAGAGTGACGATCTGGGGTCGAAGTACCGGTTACCGGGAAGCGGCGCTCGTTCCTCTCGATCTTCGCGGCCAGCGCATCCAGCACATCAACCCCGAGAACCTCACAGAACTGCAGCAGGTACGCCATCACGTCGGCGACCTCGTCGGCCACTCTGTGTGCGCTTTCGGGCTCTTCCATGACCGCCGCCGACTGTTCCGGAGTCAGCCACTGGAAGATCTCGACCAGTTCGGCGGCTTCCACGCTCAGGGCGACGGCCAGGTTCTTGGGCGTGTGGTACGGGGCCCAGTCCCGGGCGGCCGCGAAATCGGCCAGCCGTCGCTGGAGTCGGTACAGGCGTTCGCCTTGCGGAGGAGCGGGCCCGTCACCCGTGGGTGCTGCGTCGTTCATGGGGACAGGTCTACCACTGAGACGCCGGGGACCCCCCGTCCGGTTCCCGCGGTGTCCTCGCCGACCGCCGCCACCAGCCTGATGTGCCCGCGGCCGCCGGACAGCAGGGCCAGCCGCAGCAGTTCGGCGGCCTGCGGGCGGTCCAGCCCCCGGTCGAGGCCGTCGGCGAGCACGGTGAGGGCCTGGCGGGCGGAGAGCAGTTCGGCGGCCGGGTCCACTTCCAGCACCCCGGGTCCGGTGAGCAGGACGAGGGCGTGCGCCAGGAAGCGCAGTTCGCCCGCGCCGAGCCGGTCCAGGCCGGTCGCGGGGCGGCCCGGGCCGCGGTCCAGTACGGCGGCCACGAGGCCGGGGCCGCCGGCGGCGGCCCGTACGTCCAGCCCCGCCACCGGCCCGGCGCAGCCGGCCCGCGCCGCCCCGGCCAGCAGCGCGTGGCGGGTGCCGCATTCGTGGCGGGTCCGGCGCAGTACGTCGGCCAGGTTGCCGCAGTCGGTCCGCAGCCGGCCCTCGCCGGCCGGGACGGGCGCCCGCATCCGGCCGGGGTCCGGGTCGCAGGCGAACACCGCGCGCAGGGCCACCACCACCTGCTCGGCGGCGGCCAGCACCCGGCGCTGTCCCGCCGTGGAACCGGCGACGCGCAGCGGCAGCAGTCCGGTGCCGAGGCGGTCGTCGGGCATCGGCGCGCGGGTCACCCCGACGGTGCCGCCGGTGAACCAGGCGGCCTCGACGGTGCGCCGGCGCGGGTCGCGCAGGGCGGTGGTGAGCAGGATCCGGCCGTCCTGGGAGAGCCGTTCGCCGGCGATGCGCAGCACGGGCTCGGCCTGGACCGCGAGGTCGAGGCGGACGGGGCCGGAGGGGCCGTCGACGGTGCAGCCGAGGCGGAAGCCGCGCCGCCCGCCGCCGTCGGGGAGGGCCCGCTCGGGCACCCGGGAGCCGGGATCGGGGAACACCTCGCGCAGGGCGGCCCCGGAGGCGAGTCCGGCGAGCGCCCGGTAGGCGTCCAGGGCCTGGGACTTGCCGCTGCCGCTGCGGCCGGTGAAGAGGGTCACGGGGCCCAGCGGGAACACGGCCGCCCGGTGCGGCCCGAAGGCGGAGAGCCGCAGCTCGGTGACGGTCGGGCGTAACGGGCTGTCAGCCGTGGGCTCGTCGCGGGGCGGTGTGGCGGTCGGGGCGGCGGCGGGCCCGCCGGGCCCCGCCGCGTCCAGGATGGCGTCCATGGCCGGACGGTACGGTCCGCCCGGGTGCGGGGGTGCCCGCCGAACCGTTCCGCCGCCGCGACCTTCCTACGATCGGGGGACGGCGGCCGCCGCGATCCCCTCCACCTCGGTGCCCACCGGGGCCAGCAGGAAGACGTTGCGGTCGACGCGGTGCATGCCGCTGCCCAGACCGAAGACCACACCGCTGCTGAAGTCGAGGATCCGCTTGGCCACTTCGCTGTCCGCGCCGGTGAGGTCCAGGAGTACGGGGATCTGCGCGATCAGGTACTCCGCCACCTCCCGCGCGTCCGCGAAGATCTGGACCCGGATCACCACGAAGCGCCGCTGTTCCGCCGCGGCCGCTCCGGGGGCCTTGGGGATGGTGCGGTGGTCCACCCGGGAGGGCCATTCGTTGCGACTGCGCAGGGGTACCACCTGCGCGAGTCCCTCCCACTGCTCGTCGGTGACGTCGTACCTGCTCACCGGGCCGCCTCGGCCGTGCGCTTCATGTGCATCCACCCATCCTCTCGTGTTTCACCCGTTCAGCCCAACACCGACACGAAGCACGTAGGGTCGCCGCCATGACCAATGGCGACGAGGTCCGCACGTTGAGCGACATCGCGGGCTCCGGCCCCGCCCGGCGCGGCGCGGCGGGGAGCGCCGGGCGGCCCGCGCGGCCGCTGCGGCGCGAGGACGCCATCCGCAACCGCGAGCAGATCCTCGCCGCCGCGGAGCAGCTGTTCACCGAGCGGGACCCGCGCGGCGTGACGATGGACCACATAGCCAAGGCGGCGGGCGTCGGCCGGGCCACGCTCTACCGCCGGTTCCCCGATCCCGCTTCGGTGGCCGCCGCCCTCCTGGAGGAGCACGAGCGGATCCTGCGCGGGCGCCTCGCGTTCGGGCCGCCGCCGCTGGGGCCCGGCGCTCCGCCGGCGCAGCGGCTGGCCGCCTTCTACGCGGCGGCCCTGGAGCACCTGGAACGGCACCTCCCGCTGGCCCTGGGCATCGGCCCGGGCCCGGCCCGGTTCGCGGGCGGCACGTACCGGCACTGGCGCGAACACGTCCGGGCCCTGCTCGTGGAGGCCGGCGCCGACGATCCCGACGTCAGCGTGGACGTCCTGCTCAGCCCGCTCTCCCCGGAGGTCTACCAGTTCCAGCGGCACACCCTGGGGTTCGCGCCGGCGCGGATCGCCGAGACGCTCGGCCGGCTGGCGCGCGGGGTACTCCCCGACTCACGGATAGGTTAGGTTAGGCATACCTAAGTCAATCTCGGATGAGGGAGAGATCCGCATGCGCCTGCCCGGTGCCCCCGCCGCCACGCCCCCCGCCCGGCCCACCGAGGCGGAACTGGTCCGCTCCGTCCTCGCAGCCGCCCACTCCATGACGGTCGTCATCGACGGCGTGCGCCACGAGGTCCGCAACCTGGACGGCGGGGACGTGCTCGGCCGGCTGCACCTGCACCCCTCCGCACCCCTGGCCGGGCACCACGCCTCGCTGCCGGACGACGGACTGCCCTCCATCCGGCTGGAGTTCACCGACGTCGCCCCGACGCCCGTACGCGACCGGGTGCGCGCCCGCGTCACCGTCCTGGGCCACCTGCTGACCCCCTGGGCCGACGAGGCGTCCACCCCGGGGACCACCACCTGCGTGGAGTACGGCCAAGCGGTCCTGGAGACCGCGCACGGGACCTCGTACATCGGGCTGGACGAGCTGGACGAGGCCTGGCCCGACCCGCTGGCCCCGTACGAGGCGGGCATGCTCACCCACCTCCTCGACGACCACCCCGAGCTGGTGACCCTGCTCCTGCGGCTGGTACGGCCGCTGCCCTCGGCCGCCGTCGTCCGCGCACTGCCGCTCGCCATGGACCGGTACGGGATCACCCTGCGCCTGGAAGAGCGCACCGGCCACCGCGACGTACGGCTGCCCTTCCCCTCCGTCCTCGACGACGTCGACCGGGCGGGCACCCAGATCCAGGCGCTGCTCAGCGCGGCCCGGCGGCGCTCGCACCGCAACTCCCTGCCGGCCTGACGGGCCGGAATACCCGGCCGCGGACCCGCGTTGGGAGCGATCATGAAGGCCATCGCATACAGCGCATACGGAACTCCCGCCACACTCCAGCTCGTTGACTTGCCGCAGCCCAAGGTGGGCCCGGGCGAGGTGCTCGTCCGAGTCAAGGCGGCCGGGGTCAACCCGGTGGACTGGAAGCTCGCCGCCGGATACCTCGACCCCATCCTCGAAGTCCGCTACCCGGTCATACCCGGCTGGGACGTGGCCGGAGTCGTCGAAGCGGTGGGTGAGGACACCTTCGACTACGCCGTCGGCGACGAGGTCTACGGCTACGTCCGCAAGGAGTGGGTCGAACTCGGCACGTACGCCGAGCTGGTCTCCGCCCCCGTCCGCACGCTCGCCCGCAAGCCCCGCGAGCTCAGCTTCGAGCAGGCCGCGGGCATCCCGCTGGCCGGCCTCACCGCGTACCAGTCGCTCACCCGCGCCGGCCTCAAGGCCGGGGAGACCGTGGTCATCCACTCCGCGGCCGGGGGCACCGGATCCTTCGGCGTGCAGATCGCGGTCGCGCTCGGCCTGCGGGTCATCGGTACGGCGGGCGCGCACAACCACGACTACCTGCGCTCCCTCGGTGCGGAGCCCGTGCTGTACGGGGAGGGGCTGGCCGACCGGATCCGCGAGCTCGCGCCCGACGGCATCGACGCGGGCCTGGACTTCTACGGCGACGACGTCATCGAGACGCTCCAGTCCCTGGTCCGGGAACGCCACCGGGTGGTCTCCATCGCCGACTACAACGCGGCCGCCAAGGGTGCCCACCAGCTGTGGGTACGCCCGGACACCGCCGACCTGACCTTCCTGGCGGAACTGGCCGACGCGGGGAAGCTCACGGTCAACGTGGAGCACGCGCTGCCGCTCGCCGAGGCCGCCAAGGCCTGGGAGCTGAGCGCCGCGGGCCGCACCCGCGGCAAGATCGTCCTGACGGTCTGAGCGCCGGCCGGGCGCGGTCGGGGCCGCGTGCGGTCGGCCCCCGCACGGTCCGGGCCGGGAACGGGCGGGCCCCCGGAGCCCGCGCTCCGGGGGCCCGCCCGTTCCCCTCCCCCGCCTACCGGGTGTGGCGGTTGACGGGGCGCGGCAGGCCGTAGTTCTCGCGCAGGGTGCGCCCCGTGTACTCAGTGCGGAACAGACCGCGGTCCTGGAGGATCGGCACGACCTGGTCGACGAAGTCGGTGAGGCCGGTGGGCAGGACGGGCGCCATGATGTTGAAGCCGTCGGCGGCGCCCCGGGTGAACCACTCCTCCAGCTGGTCCGCGATCTGCTCGGGGGTGCCCGCGTAGACGCGGTGGCCGCGGCCGGCGCCGAGGCGGGCGATCAGCTCCCGCAGGGTGAGCCCGTCGCGGCGGGCGATCTCGGCGACGAGCGTGAAGCGGCTCTTGTTGCCGTTGATCTCCCGCTCCTCGGGGAGTTCGGGCAGCGGCCCGTCGAGGTCGGCGCCGGTGAGGTCGGTGCCCAGCATCCCGGACAGCTGGGCGAGCCCGTACTCGGGGACCTGGAGCTCGGTGAGCTCCCGCTCCAGGGCCTTCGCCTCTGCCTCGGTGGCACCGATGACGGGGGCGATGCCGGGCAGGACGAGCAGCTCGTCCTCGCTGCGGCCGTACCGGGCGAGGCGGGACTTGAGGTCCTTGTAGAACGTCTGGCCGTCGGCGAGGGTCTGCTGCGCGGTGAAGACGGCCTCGGCGTACTGGGCCGCGAACTCCTTGCCCGACTCGGACGAGCCGGCCTGCACGAGCAGCGGGTGGCCCTGCGGGGAGCGGGGCACGTTGAGGGGTCCCGCGACGCCGAAGTACTCGCCCTTGTGCGCGGCGGGGTGGAGCTTGTCGATGTCGGCGTAGATGCCGCGCTCCTTGTCGAGGACGATCGCGTCGTCCTCCCAGCTGTCCCAGAGCTTGGTGGCGACGTCGAGGAACTCGCGGGCCCGGTCGTAGCGCAGCCCGTGCTCCAGGTGCTCCTCGCGGTTGAAGTTGCGGGCCTCGTCGAGGGTGCCGGAGGTGACGATGTTCCAGCCGGCGCGGCCGCCGCTGATGTGGTCCAGGGAGGCGAACTTGCGGGCGAGGTTGTAGGGCTCGTTGAAGGTGGTGGAGACGGTGGCGATCAGCCCGATGTGCTCGGTGACGGCGGCGATCGCGGAGAGCAGGGTGATCGGCTCGAAGCCGCCGAGGGCGTTGTACCGGGCCTTGCCCCACAGGGCCACGCCGTCCGCGAAGAAGATCGAGTCCAAGCGTCCGCGTTCGGCGGTGCGGGCCAGCTCCTGGAAGTAGCGCACGTCGGTGACGCGCTCGGGACTGCTCGCCGGGTGCCGCCAGGCGGCGTCGTGGTGGCCGGCGTTCATCAGGAAGGCGTTGAGGTGGAGCGTGCGGGGTGCGGGCATGTCTGTTCCCTGGGTCGGGCGGGCAGGCGGGGACGGGACGCGGGGCCGGGGGTCAGGCGGGGACGCGCCAGAGGCTGAGGCGGCGTTCGACCGCCACCAGGACCTGGTTGAAGGCCACGCCGATCGCCGAGATCGTGACGATCCCCGCGTACATCTGCGGAATGGCGAAGTTGAACTGCGAGGCGTTGATCAGGTAGCCGAGGCCCGCCTTGGCCCCGATCATCTCGGCGGCCACCAGGACCAGGATCGACACGGCCCCGGCCAGGCGGATGCCCGTGAAGACGGCCGGGACGGAGGCCGGCAGGATCACCTTCTGGAAGAGCCTGGGGGTGGAGAGGTCCATCGACCGGGCCAGCCGGACCAGGGTGGGGTCCGCGTTTCCGACGGCGCTGATGGTGTTCAGCAGGATCGGCCAGACGCAGGCGTAGACGACGATCGACACCTTCGAGGTCTCCCCGATGCCGAGGAGCAGGACGAAGACGGGGAGCAGCGCGAGGGCCGCCGTGTTGCGGAACAGCTCCAGCAGCGGGCCGAGGAACGCCGCGACGGGCCGGTACCAGCCGATCAGGAGCCCGAGCGGGACCGCCACCACGACGGCGATGGCGAAGCCGCCGAAGGACCGGGTGAGGCTGGCCCGGGCGTGCTCGCCGAGCTGACCGTCGCCGAGCAGCTCCCACCAGGCCCGGGCCACCTCGCTGACCGGGGGCAGGAAGGTGGCGTCGGCCAGGCCGAGCCGGGGCGCGGCCTCCCACAGCACGAGCAGGGCGAGGACCGCAGCCGACCGCAGCAGCCCGGCCCGCAGCCACCGCAGTACGGGAACCCCCCGGCCCGGCCGGCGGACGGCCGGCGCGGCGGCGGGGGCCGCCGGCCGCGCCGCGTCCCGTACGGGCCCCGGGTCCGCGGGGACCGGCCCGGCGGGGACGGGCGTGCGGGCCCGGCCGCGCGGGGACGGTGCCTGCCCGGCGAGGGTGGCGGTGGCGGGTGCGTCGGTGCTCATACGGCGGCCTCTTCCTTCTCCAGTTGCTGGGCGCGGGCCACCTCGTCGTGGAGCAGGCTCCAGATCTCGTGGCGGTAGCGGGCGAACTCGGGGCTGGAGCGCAGGTCCTCGCCGGTGGCCCCGGTGAGCCGGTCGCCGAGCGAGACCGGGACCACCTCCTTGACGCGGCCCGGCCGGGAGGTGATGACGGCCACCCGCTGCCCGAGGTACACGGCCTCCTCGATGCCGTGCGTGATGAAGACGACCGTCTTGCCGGTCCGCTGCCAGATGCGCCGCAGCTCGTCCTGGAGGGACTCGCGGGTCTGCGCGTCCAGCGCGGCGAAGGGCTCGTCCATCAGCAGCACGTCCGGGTCGTACGCCAGCGAGCGGGCGATCGCGACCCGCTGGCGCATGCCGCCGGACAGCTCGTGCGGATGCCGGTCCTCGAATCCTCCGAGTCCCACCAGCTCCAGGAACTCACGGGCCCTCGCCGCTCGTTGCCTGCGCGGGACGCCGGTGGCCTCCAGGCCGAACTCGACGTTGCCGAGCGCGGTGCGCCAGGGCAGGAGGGCGTACTGCTGGAAGACGATGCCCCGGTCCAGTCCCGGCCCGGTGACGGGCTCGCCGTCGAGCAGGATGCGGCCGGAGGTGGGCCGGGTGAGACCGCCGAGGAGGTCCAGGAGGGTGGACTTGCCGCAGCCGCTGGGGCCGACGACGACCAGGAACTCACCCGCCCCGACCTCCAGGTCGATCCCGTCGAGCGCGGTGAACTCACCGGCGCCCCTTCCCCCCTTCACCGGGAACGTCTTGCTCACGGACTCGAACACGATCTTGGCCATGCCGGTTCAGCCCTTCCCCTGGCCGTTGAACTCGTTGGTGTACAGATCGGCGGCCTTGAGCCGGCCGGGCTTGATCTCGCCCTGCTCGCCGAGCCGGTCCAGCCACAGCTGGAACTCCTTGTCCTCGATCCGCCCGTACTGCCCGGCGACCCCGTAGGAGCGCCAGTACCGGAGGGTGGCGGTGTCCTCGTTGCGGCCGCGCTTCTTGACGATCTCGGTCTGGCGGGCGATGACCTCCTCGCGCGGGGTGGTGCGCGACCATTCGATGGCCTTGCCGACCCCGGTGACGAAGGTGCGGACGGTGTCCGGGTTCTCCTTCACGAACTGCTTCGTCATCACGTACGAGCCGGCGCTGAACCTGCCGAGCAGGTCGTAGTCGCTGAACAGCGGCCTGATCCCGCCGGCCGCGACCGCCTTGTCGCGCAGTACGCCGCCCAGCACACCGACCTCGATCTGCTTCTGCCGCAGCACCTGCTCGGTGTTGACGGGCGGCACGACGAGCGCCTCGACCTTGGCGGCATCCGCCTTCGAGATCCCGTTGCGGCTCAGGTAGATGTCCAGGAGGGCCTGGGCGTGCGCGCCCAGGGTGTTCATGCCGACCTTCTTGCCGAGCAGGTCGCGGGCGGAGCGGATCGGGCTGTCCTCCAGGACGTAGTAGCCGCTGTACGCGTCCTGGTCGACGCCGTAGTAGGAGATGACGGACGTGATCGGGGCCTTGCCGGCGACGAGTTTGACGATGGCGCCGTTGAAGGCGCCGCCGAAGTGGATCTGGCCGGTGGCGGCGGACTGGATGTCCTGAGGGCCGCTGATGGTGTTGCCGACCCATTCCAGCTTGAGGTTCCCGAGGTAGCCGAGGTCGGCGGCCAGCTCGGGGAGGGTGACGGCGCCCACGTTGCCCTGGTACTTGAGCGTGGTGACCTGGCCGCCGCCGGAGCGGCCGGGGCCGCCTCCGGTGGCGGTGGCCGTCCCGCAGCTCACCGCGGCCGCCGAGATGCCGAGCAGGGTCAGGAACTGGCGCCGGGAGCGGGTGGCCGTGGTGGGTGCTGCGGACATGACGGATCCTCGGGTTACGGGACGGTGGTGAGGGCGGGGAGCGCGTCGGCGAACTCGTCGACGGCCTGGAAGAGGTCAAGTTCCGCCTCGGGGCGCAGCCGGTCGGGGCCGGCTCCGCGCTCGACGGAGGAGTCCAGGACGAACCGCCCGGCGGTGACGTGCCGGGCGCCGAGGGCCGCGAGCACCGGGCGCAGGGCGTAGTCGATGGCCAGGACGTGGGCGAGGCTGCCACCGGTGGCGAGCGGCAGTACGGTCTTCCCCGCCAGGCCGTCCTGCGGGAGCAGGTCGAGGAAGGCCTTGAGAAGCCCGGTGTACGAGGCCTTGTAGACCGGGGTCGCGATGACCAGGCCGTCGGCTTCGGCCACGGCCTCCAGGGCGCGGCGGATCTCCGGCGCACCGCGCCGCGCGGACAGCAGGTCGGCGGCGGGGAGGGTGCGTACGGACAGGTGCCCGCTCTCGAACCCGGCGTGGGCCAGGCGCCGCAGCACGTGGCCGGCGACGACCTCGGTGCGGGAGTGGGCGGAGGGGCTGCCGGTGAGGGCGAGCAGCTTGGGCACGGCGTACTCCGTTCTGGGGTGGTGGGTCAGACGGCGGTCGAGGCTCCGGACGCGATGCCGAAGGACGGCTCCGGAACGGCCTCGGGGCTGATCAGGCGGGAGGGCACCCCGTCGGGCCCGACCGGGACGTCGCCGTCGACGGTGACGCGGCGCAGGGTGCGCTCGTGGTCGCCGGAGTCGTCGACGCCGTAGTGCTGGGTGGCGCGGTTGTCCCAGATCGCGACGTCACCGGCCCGCCACTGCCAGCGCACGGTGTTCTCGGGGCTCTCGACGTGCGCCTGGAAGAGGTCGACCAGGGCCCGCGAGTCCCGCCCGGCCAGACCGGCGATCCGCTGCACGAAGTTGCCGAGGAGCAGCGTCCGCTCACCGGTCTCGGGGTGGACGCGGACCACCGGGTGCTCGGTGAGGAACTTGGTGGAGGTGAACACCTCGCGGTACTGGGCGAGGGCCTCGGGCAGGGCGTCCGGCTTGAGGGCGGCGTAGTCGTACTCGTTGGAGTGGACGGCGCGCAGCCCGTCGGCGAGCGCCCGCAGCGGCTCGGGCAGGTGGGCGTAGGCGGTGGCGGTGTTGGCCCACAGGGTGTTGCCGCCGTACGGGGGGACGGTGACGGCCCGCAGGATCGAGAAGGCGGGATAGGCCGGGACGAAGGTCACGTCGGTGTGCCACTGGTTGGCGCGGGCGCCGTGGTGGGAGTCGATGCCGAGGGCGTACCGGCCGTCCGCGGACGGGACGGTGGGGTGCGCGACGGGCGTCCCGAGCAGCCGGGCGAAGGCCTCGTGGGAGTCTTCGTCGAGGTGGTCCTGGCCGCCGAAGAAGACGACCTTGTGAGCGAGCAGGGCGGCCCTGATCTCGGCGACGGTCTCGGCGGCGAGCTCGCCGCCCAGGCGTACGCCACCGATCTCGGCGCCGATGCGGCCTCCGATCTTCGTGACGGTCGTGTCGGTGTCGGTGTCGGTGGCTGTGGCAGTGGCGGTGGCCATGAGGACTCCTCGTACGTGTTTCCGCAGCGGAAGAAATGGGCGCGGGAAGATCCCGGACCCGGAGGTACGCCGGGACGGGGCGGTGTGACGGGAACGGCGGGGGCTGCGCGCCGGACCCCGGCGGCGATCACGCGGCGGGGATGCGGGGCGGCCGGGGGCCGACGGGTCGGGGGCTCAGGCCCCGAGAAGGGCCGGACAGCGGCCCGGACACTGGCCCGGCGCGCGACAGGGGCCGGAGGTGTGGAGCCGCGGGGCGAGGTACGCGTTCGCGGTCATGGCCCGGAGCCTGTCAGCGCCACCACACGGGGTCAACCCCCGCCCCACGCCCCCGCGAAGCCCCACCACAAGGCCGCTGACCTGCTATTTCCCCCCGCTGCGCGGCCGAAAACACCTGGCCGGATTTCACGGCCCCGCAACGCCCTCGCCATGTCGCCTCGGGGTCGGTGGGGGCGGTGTCCTGGCAGGGCGGGATCACAGCCGGTTTGGGGGTTTCCCGTCAGTCCCATCGTCCTTCCGTGTCGTGCCGGTCCCTCAAGGGCGCTCCTTCGTCGCGTCGCTTCGCGATGGCCTTCGGCCACCCTTGACCGACCGACCCGCCCCGGAAAGCCGAAAGACTGCCGGGAAACCCCCAAAAGAACGGTCACCGGGCAGGAGGAGGGGAGCGGCCGCGTCAGCGATGAGACGAGGGGCCGGGGCTCGCCCTGCCGGGCATCCGGGCCCTCAACAGTCGCCATTCCGGACCAGGGGCGCGACTACCCGCACGAGAAGTCGATCAGAGCGGCCCGGCAAGCCCCCGGGCGCACCAGATCGCTACGCGCTCCTGTCGTCTCGGCGTCCGACGACCATCCCGGGCTGATACCCGCACCAGAGGACGAACAGGGCAGCCCAGGGAGCGGGTGGGCGCGTCAGATCGCTCCGCACTCCTCCCGGCTCGGCGTCGAACGGCCGTCTGGGGCCGGGATGGGAGAGGAAAAGGGCGGTCGATCGACTTCGAAGGGCGGATCGCCCCTCTCACAGGGCCTTGGCGGCCCGTCGGAGTCTCCGGGTGTCCTTTTCATCCAACGTCTCGTGACAGCAGCGGCTCCGGACGGTCGGCGGACGCTGAGAAATGAGGAGCGCGTAGCGATCTGGTGCGCCTGGGTGCTCCGCAGGGCCATCTGGTCGACGTCTCGTGCGGGTGGTCGCGCCCCCGGCCCTGAACCAGGGATCAAGGGCCCGGATGCCCGGTCGGCCAACGCCCGGCCCCTCGCCTCATCGCTGACGGACCCGTCCCTCTCCCCTGGACCGTGCCGTTCTTTTGGGGGTTTCCCGGCAGTCTTTCGGCTTTCCGGGGCGGGACGGACTGTCAAGGGTCGCCGAAGGCGATCACGAAGTGACGCGACCGAAGGGAGCGCCCTTGACAGGCCGGCCCGACACGGAAGGACGATGGGACTGACGGGAAACCCCCAAACCCTCCCTGAGACGGTCCGGGCAGGACACCGCCCACCGACACCCGCACCCGCCCCCACGCCGGCCCGGCCGTACTCCCCCAGACCCCCGCGACGGTCCTGCCGGCCCGCGTTCCGCGACCCGGCGGCGCCCACCACCGCGCCCGCCACCGCGCCCGCCACCGCCGCCGCTGGTGGGCTCATCTGAGAGTGCGAGATCACATCCGATGGTTCTGGTAACTGCCGAGTAGCCACCCCTAGCATTCGAGCCATGACGGTCCTGCCTGACGACGGGCTCTCCCTGGCCGCCGAATTTCCTGACACGACACATGAGCAGTGGCAACGCCTCGTCGAGGGCGTACTGCGCAAGTCGGGCAAGGAAGTCACCGGCGAGGCAGCGGAAGCAGCACTGTCCACCAAGCTCGAGGACGGGCTCATCACCCGCCCGCTGTACACGGCGCGCCCCGACCCGGACGGCCCCGACACCGGCTTCCCGGGGTTCGCGCCCTTCGTACGGGGCGGTACCCCCGAGGGCAACAGCGCCTCGGGCTGGGACGTGCGCCAGCGCATCGCGGGCAGTGATCCGGTACGGGTCAACGAGGCGGCCCTCGCCGACCTGGAGAACGGGACCACCTCGCTCTGGCTGACCGTCGGCCGGCACGGCATCCCCGCCGAGGGCCTGGGCCGCGCCCTGGCAGACGTCTACCTCGACCTCGCACCGGTCACCCTCGACGCCGGCGCCGAATACGCCGGCGCCGCGCGCGCGTTGCTCGCCCTGTACGCGGAGCGCGAGGTGGCCCCCGAGGCCGCCCGTGCCGCGCTGGGCATCGACCCCCTGGGCCACGAGGCCCGCACCGGCGAGGCCCTGGACACCGCGCCCGCCGTCGAGCTGGCCCGCGAGGCGGCCGCGTCCTGGCCGGGCGTGCGCGCCCTGACCGTGGACGCCCTGCCGTACCACGAGGCCGGCGGCTCCGCGGCCGAGGAGCTCGGCCTTTCCCTGGCCACGGGCGTCGCGTACCTGCGCGCCCTGACGGAGGCCGGCGTCGACACCGAAGCCGCCTTCGGGCAGCTGGAGTTCCGCTACTCCGCGACCGCCGACCAGTTCCTTACCATCGCCAAGCTGCGCGCCGCCCGCCGGCTGTGGGCCCGGATCGCCGAGGCCTGCGGCGCGGCCGGGGCGGGCGCCCAGCGGCAGCACGCCGTCACCTCGCCGGTGATGATGACCCGCCGCGACCCGTGGGTGAACATGCTGCGGACCACCGTCGCCTGCATGGCGGCGGGCGTGGGCGGCGCGGACTCCGTCACCGTGCTCCCCTTCGACAGCGAGCTGGGCCTGCCGGACGCCTTCGCGCGCCGGATCGCCCGCAACACCTCGACCGTCCTCCTGGAGGAGTCGCACCTGGCCCGGGTGATCGACCCGGCGGGCGGCTCGTACTACGTGGAGCAGCTCACCGACGAACTGGCCCACGCGGCCTGGGAGTTCTTCCAGACCGTCGAGCGTGCGGGCGGCCAGGCCGCCGCGCTGCGCTCCGGGCTGGTCGCGGAGCGGCTCGCGGCGACCTGGGCGGCGCGTTCGAAGAAGCTGGCGACCCGCCGCGAGCCGGTCACCGGTGTCAGCGAGTTCCCGCTGCTGTCGGAGAAGCCCCTCGTCCGCGAGGCGGCCCCGGCCGCCCCCTCCGGCGGTCTGCCGCGGGTGCGGCGCGACGAGGCGTACGAGGCGCTGCGCGCCCGCAGCGACGCGCACCTGGAGGCCACCGGCGCCCGGCCGCGGGTCTTCCTCGCCGCCCTCGGCCCGGCCTCCGCGCACACCGCGCGCGCGACCTTCGCGTCGAACCTCTTCCAGGCGGGCGGCATCGAGCCCGTGCACGACCCGGTGTCGGTGGACGCGGCGAACGCCGCCGAGGCGTACGCGGCGAGCGGCGCGGACGGTGTGGCGGTGCTGTGCTCCGGCGACGCGCTGTACGAGGAGCAGGCCGCGGCCGTGGCCGCCGCCCTGCGCGGGGCCGGCGCGACGACCGTGTTCCTCGCGGGCAAGCCCGGCACCTGCGCCGACGACGTGGACGAGTACGTCTTCGCCGGCTGCGACGCGGTCGCCGTGCTGTCCTCCGTACTCGACCGGATGGGAGTCCCCCATGGCCAGTGAGCGCCGTGTGAGCAGCATCCCCGATTTCTCCGAGCTCGCCCTCGGGGCGGGCCCGCGCGGTGCCACCGAGGACCAGTGGCGTGCGGCGGTGAAGGAGTCCACCGGGACCACCCCCGCCGACCTGCTGTGGGAGACGCCCGAGGGCATCGGCGTGCAGCCGCTGTACACGGGCCGGGACCTGGAGGGGCTGGACTTCCTGCAGACCTACCCGGGCGCGGCCCCGTACCTGCGCGGCCCGTACCCGACGATGTACGTGAACCAGCCCTGGACGATCCGGCAGTACGCCGGCTTCTCCACGGCCGAGGAGTCGAACGCCTTCTACCGGCGCAACCTGGCGTCGGGTCAGAAGGGCCTGTCGGTGGCCTTCGACCTGCCGACGCACCGCGGGTACGACAGCGACCACCCGCGCGTGACGGGCGACGTCGGCATGGCGGGCGTGGCGATCGACTCGATCTACGACATGCGGCAGCTGTTCGACGGGATCCCGCTGGACAAGATGTCGGTGTCGATGACGATGAACGGCGCGGTGCTGCCGGTCCTCGCGCTGTACATCGTGGCGGCGGAGGAGCAGGGCGTCTCGCCCGACAAGCTCGCGGGGACCATCCAGAACGACATCCTCAAGGAGTTCATGGTCCGCAACACCTACATCTATCCGCCGAAGCCCTCGATGCGGATCATCTCGGACATCTTCTCCTTCACCTCGCAGAAGATGCCGCGCTACAACTCCATCTCGATCTCCGGGTACCACATCCAGGAGGCGGGGGCCACGGCGGACCTCGAGCTGGCGTACACCCTCGCGGACGGTGTGGAGTACCTGCGGGCCGGGCGGGGTGCCGGGCTGGACGTGGACGCGTTCGCGCCGCGCCTGTCGTTCTTCTGGGCGATCGGCATGAACTTCTTCATGGAGGTCGCGAAGCTGCGCGCGGCACGCCTGCTGTGGGCGAAGCTGGTGAAGGAGTTCGACCCGAAGAACGCCAAGTCCCTCTCCCTGCGCACCCATTCGCAGACGTCGGGCTGGTCGCTGACGGCACAGGACGTCTTCAACAACGTCACGCGCACGTGCATCGAGGCGATGGCGGCCACCCAGGGCCACACCCAGTCGCTGCACACCAACGCCCTCGACGAGGCCCTCGCGCTGCCGACGGACTTCTCGGCGCGCATCGCCCGCAACACCCAGCTGCTGCTCCAGCAGGAGTCGGGGACCTGCCGGTCGATCGACCCGTGGGGCGGCAGCGCGTACGTGGAGAAGCTGACGTACGACCTGGCGCGCCGGGCGTGGCAGCACATCCAGGAGGTCGAGGCGGCCGGCGGCATGGCGCAGGCCATCGACGCGGGCATCCCGAAGCTGCGCGTGGAGGAGGCGGCCGCCCGTACGCAGGCGCGGATCGACTCGGGCCGGCAACCGGTGATCGGCGTGAACAAGTACCGGGTGGAGAACGACGAGCAGATCGACGTCCTCGTCGTGGACAACTCCTCGGTGCGCGCCCAGCAGATCGCCAAGCTGCGGCGGCTGCGCGAGGAGCGCGACGAGGCGCGTACGCAGGACGCGCTGCGGGCGCTGACGAACGCCGCGGAGCGCGGGGCCGGCCAGGGTCTGGAGGGCAACCTCCTGGCACTGGCGGTGGACGCGGCGCGGGCCAAGGCGACCGTCGGTGAGATCTCCGACGCACTGGAGAAGGTGTACGGACGGCACGCGAGCCAGATCCGTACGATCTCGGGTGTGTACCGCACCGAAGCAGGCGAGTCCCCGTCCGTGGAGCGCACCCGTGCGCTCGTCGACCGGTTCGAGGAGGCGGAGGGCCGCCGTCCGCGCATCCTGGTCGCGAAGATGGGCCAGGACGGCCACGACCGCGGTCAGAAGGTCATCGCGACGGCCTTCGCCGACCTGGGCTTCGACGTGGACGTCGGCCCGCTGTTCCAGACCCCCGCGGAGGTGGCCCGCCAGGCCGTCGAGGCGGACGTCCACGTGGTGGGCGTCTCGTCGCTGGCGGCCGGCCACCTGACCCTCGTACCGGCGCTGCGCGAGCAGCTGGCGGAGGAGGGGCGCGAGGACATCATGATCGTGGTGGGCGGTGTGATCCCGCCGGCCGACGTGCCGACGCTGCTGGAGATGGGTGCGACGGCGGTCTTCCCGCCCGGCACGGTCATCCCGGACGCGGCCCACGACCTGGTGACGCGGCTGGCCGCGGACCTGGGCCACGAGCTGTAGGCGGCCGAGCGGATGCCCCCGAAGATCGACATCGACGTGTACGTGAAGGGCGTGCTCGACGGGAAGCGCGCGCACATCGCGCGCGCCATCACCATCGTCGAGTCCACCCGGGCGGATCACCGCGCCCTGGCCCAGCGGCTGCTGACGGAGCTCCTGCCGCACACGGGCAAAGCGCGCCGGATCGGCATCAGCGGGGTGCCGGGGGTGGGCAAGTCCACCTTCATCGACGCGTTCGGCTCGATGCTGACGGGCCTCGGGCACCGGGTCGCCGTCCTGGCGGTCGACCCGTCCTCGACCCGTACGGGCGGCTCCATCCTGGGTGACAAGACCCGGATGGAGCGGCTCGCGGTCGACCCGGCGGCTTTCGTCCGGCCCTCCCCGTCGGCGGGGACGCTGGGCGGGGTCGCGAAGGCCACGCGCGAGTCGATGATCGTGATGGAGGCGGCGGGCTACGACGTGGTCCTCGTCGAGACGGTCGGCGTGGGCCAGTCGGAGACCACGGTCGCGGGAATGGTGGACTCCTTCCTGCTCCTCTCCCTGGCCCGTACGGGCGACCAGCTCCAGGGCATCAAGAAGGGCGTCCTGGAACTGGCGGACGTCCTCGCGGTGAACAAGGCGGACGGCCCGCACGAGCGTGACGCGAAGGCCGCCGCCCGGGAGCTGTCGGGCGCGCTGCGCCTGATGCACCCGGCGGACGCGGCGTGGACCCCGCCGGTGCTGACGTGCAGCGCGCGGGAGTCGGCGGGGCTGGACGAGGTCTGGAACCGTCTGGAGCAGCACCGGACGGTCCTGGAGACGGGCGGCCGGCTGGCGGCGAAGCGG
This sequence comes from Streptomyces sp. NPDC040718, assembly GCF_055593565.1. Taxonomy (NCBI): domain Bacteria; kingdom Bacillati; phylum Actinomycetota; class Actinomycetes; order Kitasatosporales; family Streptomycetaceae; genus Streptomyces; species Streptomyces sp. NPDC040718. The sequence continues at coordinate 177,202 of NZ_JBVIXO010000007.1, forward strand.
GCGGCGCAGCAGGTGGAGTGGACCTGGTCGATGGTCCGCGACGAGCTGCTGGAGCGGCTGCGCTCGGACCCGGCCGTACGGGAGCTGGCCCCGTCGCTGGAAGCGGCCGTCCGGGCCGGTACGGTCACCGCGACATCGGCGGCGGACCGGATCCTGGGGGCGTTCGGGGCTTCCTGAGCCGGCGGCAGCCGCGTGTCTCCGATCCCGGGCTCCGTGTCCGTGACCCCCGTGACGTCGTGTCCGTTGCGGGGGTCCCACGGGGCCCGGGATTCGTGCGTGGCGGAGGCTACGCGTCGACCAGTACCGGGTCCGGGGTGCCGAGGGCCGCGCGCAGGGTGCGGGTGCGGGCGGCGGGGTCGGTGGCGGACAGGAGCGCCGCGAGGACGGCGATGCGGGCCTGGCCGGCGCGGAGCGTGCCGGTGGGGACGGCTCCGGCGGCGACGAGGTCGACCGCGCCGCCGTGCGTGTAGATCTCGGTGACCGGGCCGGCCGCGACGCGCGTGGTCAGGGCGACGAGGACGCCACGGGCCACGGCGGCCCGGACGGCTTCGACGATCTCGGGGGTGGCGTTGCCCGCCCCGGTGCCGATGAGGACGATGCCCTGGGCGCCCGCCTCGACGGCGGCGTCCAGCAGCAGCGGGTCGGCGTCGGCGTGGTGCATCACCATGTCCACGCGCGGCGGCAGCTCCGGCATGGCGGGCAGGGCGAGGGGGGCCGGGCGCTCCGGCTGGCGCAGGACGGCGACCTTGCCGAAGCCGATCTTGCCGAGCAGTTCCTTCGAGGGGTCCGCGAAGGCGTCCAGGGCCACGGCCTGGGTCTTCACGGTGCCGCGGGCGGCGTGCACCCGGCCGGCGAAGGTGATCAGGACGCCCAGCCCGCGCGTGGTCGCGGCGGTGAGGAGGGCGTCGTAGAGGTTGCCGGGGCCGTCGCCGTCGGCGGAGCCCATGGGCAGCTGCGAGCCGGTGAAGACGACGCTGCGCGCGTCGTGGTGGTGCAGGTCGACCAGGAAGGCCGACTCCTCCAGCGTGTCGGTGCCGTGGGTGACGACGATGCCGTCGACGCCGGGGTCGGCGAGGACCTCGTGGACGGTGCGCAGCAGGGTCAGCTGGTGGGCGGTGGTGAGGCGGGGGCTGTTCACGCTGAACAGGTCGACGACCTCGACGCTGACGCCCTCCGGCAGCGGTGCGGTGGCCATGACCTCGCGGCCGTCCGCCTCGGCGGCGAAGCCCGAGCCCATCCACCGGCTGGCTATCGTCCCGCCGGTGCTGATGACGACGATGCGCCCCATGGCCACCCTTCCTTCGTACAGATTTTCTGGAGGGGGCAATGATAGTGAGATCTACGCGCAATGCGATTGCGCGTTTGAGCCGAACCGTAATAAAGGCTGGGTGATAATTGCGTGATGGACGCGATTGACCGTGAGATCTTGCGCGAGCTCCAGCGCGACGGCCGGCTCAGCAACCAGGAGCTCGCCCAGCGCGTGGGCCTCACCCCCTCCCCCTGCATGCGCCGCGTGCGGCAGCTGGAGCAGGACGGGGTGATCCAGGGGTACCGCGCGGTGATCGACCCCGAGGCGGTGGGCCGCGGTTTCGAGGTGCTGGTGTCGGTGGAGGTCCGCCGGGACCGGGACGCCGTCGAGGCCTTCGAGGCGGCGCTCCAGGACATCCCCGACGTGGTCGAGGCCTACCGCCTCTTCGGCAGCCCCGGCTGCCTGCTGCGCATCGCCGTCGCGGACCTGCGCGCGTACGAGCGGCTGTGGATCGAGCGGCTGACCGCGCTCTCCGGGGTCACCGAGGTCAACTCCCAGATCATCATGAAGCGCGTCAAGGACCCCACGGGCCTGCCCGTGTGAGCGGGCCGGGTGAAAAGCGGCCGATGCCGGGGGGATATCGGCGGTGCCTGGCGTGGCAGGCGAATCCGATCACGCCGACCGCTGAAGTGACGGCACATGTCCCGCGACCTGATGACCGAGGCCCGTGACTGGCTCACGGCGTACACCCCCAGCCCCCATCCCGACCTCGGACGGAGCGGCGTCGTATGTCCGAACATGGTGAAGCCCTGCGCCGCGATCACGTCCACATGGTCGAGTTCGACGCGAACCAGGGCGACGAGGCGCTGATGGCCCTGGCCCGGGAGCTGTTCGGGCAGCTGCGCGAGCGGTCCGAGGAGCTGGGGTCCGACAAGATCTACCTGGTGAACATGGTGGTTCCGTACGGGCTCCCGGACCACGAGATGAAGGCGCGAGGTAGTGGCGACCGTCAGCTCGTCCAGGCCGTCGTCGCCCCGGAAGACCAGGGCGTTCACTCCGCGCCGGGCGAGTACCCCGGCGATCAGCGGCGCGAGCCGGACGTCCGCGACGCCGACGGCCAGTGTGCCGGGCCGCGCCGGATTGGTGAGCGGGCCCAGTGCGTTGAAGATCGTGGGGATGCCGAGTTCCCGGCGGGGCGCCGCGGCGTGCCGCATCGCGGGGTGGAAGTCCGGCGCGAAGCAGAAGGTGATGCCGACCGACTCGGCGAGTTCGGCGACCCGGTCCGCGGGCAGGCGCAGCCTGACCCCGAGTTCTTCGAGGACGTCGGCGGAGCCCGAGCGTGAACTGGAGGCCCGGTTCCCGTGCTTGACGATCCCGGCACCGGCACCGGCACCGGCAGCGACGATCGCGGACATCGTGGAGACGTTGACGCTGTCGGATCCGTCGGTTGCCGTTGGAGGTGGACCCGAGTTCTGCGATGGCCGGCTCGGCTCCGCTGCTGGTCCCACGCCGAGCGTGGGAGCGCTGAAGAAGCCACCCGTTGACCTGTCCAGCACGGCTCGCAGGGGTGGAACGACAGCCGCAACGCTCAGCAAGCCCATGACTGCCATCACTTCCGTGGCGACTCCGCCGCTCGGGAGCAGCGCCGCCCCCGCAAAGAGGGCACCGGCAGCCGCGAGCCATCCACCTGCTCGCAGCATGCGGTGCCAGAACACAGGTACCAGCGACGAACCCGTGCCACCGTTCGACGAACTGCTTCCTGTCTGGCCTGTCTCCTACTGGTACACCGTGTTGCGCCGAAGCAGCTAGCAAGGCGTCGACACGCCTCCCACCAGCCCGGCGCCGCACGTCCCGAAGGCCAGGGATCCGGCACACCGCACGGCCTGGCACGCGGCTGCGTGTCATCCACAGCATGCCGATCCACATGGCCTCGAACAGGGTCCAGTAGGCCCAGTAGAAGCTGGCGTCCACGAATGCGGGCCACGTCATGCACGGCAGGGTGCCAGGCGACGCGTGCACGCTCGCGGAGAAGTCGCAGGCTTCACCCAAAGCCTCCCGGTGGACGGTTGATCTTGACCGTCTCGAGCAACGGGGCGAGCGTCATTTGAGCGTCAAAATTCTGAGCGATCCGGCGGGACTGCCGCCGAACCCCTACCTTCGTCGCCCCAAAAATGCAGGTCAGGCGTTCATAGCCGTGCCCAGCCGCTTCCACCTGTTGCTAGCTCGAGAGCAGATCAAGCTGACCGTCGAAACGGGAAAACACCAGGTCAGACACCCTTTGCAGTCGGCTCCAGGATCGCCACGCACTCCACGTGGTGCGTCATCGGGAAGAGGTCGAAGACGCGCAGCGTGCGGACCTTGTAGCCGGCGTCCTTGAAGTAGCCCAGGTCGCGGGCCAGGGCCGCCGGGTCGCAGGCGACGTACGCGATGCGGCGGGCCGAGAGGCTCGCGATGTGGCGGACCGTCTGCTTGCCGGCGCCCGCGCGGGGCGGGTCCAGGACGACCAGGTCGCACTCGGTGATGCCGGTGCGCGGGAGGGCGGTGTCGACCTTGCCCTGTTCGATGCGGACCCGGGGGAAGTCCGCCAGGTTGTGGCGGGCGTCCTCCACCGCGCGCTTGCCCGACTCGATGCCGAGGACCGCGCCGGTCTCGCCGAGGCGTTCGGCGAGCGCGCCCGCGAAGATGCCGACGCCGCAGTAGAGGTCGAGGGCCATCTCGCCCTTGCGCGGCATCAGGCCCTGCATGACGGCCTTGATCAGGGTGTCGGCGGCCTGCGGGTGGACCTGCCAGAAGCCGCCCATGCCGACGCGGTACGTACGGCCGTCCGCGCGCTCGCGGACGAAGGGGCGGCCGTGGACGCGGTGCACCCCGCCGTCCTTCTCCTCGACGCGGAGGACCGAGACCGGCTTGTCGAGCTCCACCAGGGGCAGGCGGCCGCCCGGGCGGGGGGTGAGGACGACCTGCCGGTCGTTCGAGCCGGAGGCGGCGATCGCCTCGACCGTCTCCATCTGGGGCCAGTCCTGCTTCTCGATGCCGAGTTCCGAGACGCCCGGGGCGGCGATCATGCAGTGGTCGACGGGCTCGATGTCGTGCGAGCGGTGCTTGCGCAGGCCCGCCCGGCCCGTCTCGTCGATCGCGAACTGCACGCGGGTGCGCCACTGCGGGACCTGCCCGGCCGGCAGCTTGTCGCCCTCGGCCGGCATGACGGTGCCGTCCCAGCCAGCCTCCTCCGGGGTGAGCCCGGCGAGCCGCTTCAGCTGCTCGGCGACGACCTCGCCCTTGAGCCGGCGCTGTGCGCCCGGCTTGGCGTGCTGCCAGTCGCAGCCGCCGCACTTGCCGGGGCCGGCGTACGGGCAGGGCGCCTCGACGCGGTCCTTGGAGGCGGTCAGGACGGTGACGGCGTCGGCGCGCAGGAAGCGGGAGTCCGCCTCGCCCTCCGTCACCCGCGCGACGACCTTCTCGCCGGGCAGGGTGTGGCGGACGAAGAGGACGCGGCCGTCCGAGGTGCGGGCGATGCAGTGGCCGCCGTGCGCGACGGGGCCGACCTCTACCTCGTACTCCTCCCCGACCAGTGACTGCTTCTCGTTCTGCTCGGTCATGGTGAGGAGGCTCCAGGGAGAGATCAGGGGCAAAAAAGGGAACGGCCGGAGGACCGACCCACCAGTTTACGTGGATCTCCTCCGGCCGTTCGCCACCGGCTCCGCGGCTACTTGCCCGCCGGGTCCTTCTGGCGGGGCCTCGGCGTGTCGACGGGGCCCCGGCGCACCGCGCCCGGAGCGTTCCACTCCTGGCGCTTCTTCGCCCGGCGCTTGGCGAGCTCCGAGGACTCCAGCTGGTAGGGCACCGAGGTGACCATCACGCCGGGAGTGAAGAGCAGCCGGCCCTTGAGGCGCAGCGCGCTCTGGTTGTGCAGGAGGTGCTCGTACCAGCGTCCGACGACGTACTCGGGGATGTAGACGCTGACCGCGTCGCGCGGGTTCTCGCTGCGCAGCCCCTTCACGTACTCGACCACCGGCCGGGTGATCTCGCGGTAGGGCGAGTCGAGGATCTTCAGCGGGACGTTGATCCCGCGCCGCTCCCACTCGGCCCGCAGCGCCTTGGTCTCGGCCTGGTCGACGCTGATGCTGAGCGCCTCCAGGGTGTCGGAGCGGGTCAGCTTGGCGAAGGCCAGGGCGCGCAGGGTCGGCTTGTGGACCTTGGAGACCAGGACGATCGAGTGGACCCGGGAGGGGCGCACGCTGTCGTCGCTGGGGCCCTCGTCGGCGGCGATCTCGGCGGCGACGCGGTCGTAGTGCTTACGGATCGCGGTCATGGTGCCGTAGAAGATCAGCATGCCCAGCAGGGCGACCCAGGCGCCGTGCGTGAACTTGGTGGCGAGGACGACGACCAGCACCATGCCGGTGAAGAAGGCGCCGAAGGTGTTGATCGCCCGCGAGCGGATCATCCGGCGTCGGGCGGCCTGGTCCCGTTCGGTCTTCAGGTGGCGGTTCCAGTGCCGGACCATGCCGATCTGGCTCAGCGTGAAGGAGACGAACACGCCGACGATGTAGAGCTGGATCAGCTTGGTGGAGTCGGCGTCGTAGATCCACACCAGCAGTATGGCCGCGCCGGCGAGCAGCACAATGCCGTTGGAGAAGGCGAGCCGGTCGCCGCGGGTGTGCAGCTGGCGCGGCAGGTAGCGGTCCTGGGCGAGGATCGAGCCGAGCAGCGGGAAGCCGTTGTAGGCGGTGTTCGCGGCCAGGAAGAGGACGAGGGCGGTGGCCGCGGCGAGCACGACGAACAGGAAGCTGCCGTTGCCGAAGACGGCCTCGGCCACCTGGGAGATCACCGGGTGCTGGACGAACCCGTCGCCGACGGGTACGCCGTTCTCCAGCAGGTTGGTGGCGGGGGCCTCGGCCATCTTCACGTCGGTGGCCATGGCCAGGCCGATGATCCCGCAGAACATGGTGACGGCCAGGCCGCCCATGAGGGCGAGGGTGGTGGCGGCGTTCTTGCTCTTGGGCTTGCGGAAGGCCGGTACGCCGTTGCTGATCGCCTCGACACCGGTCAGGGCCGCACAGCCGGAGGAGAAGGCGCGCAGCAGCAGGAAGACCAGCGCGAAGCCGGCCAGCCCCTGGTGTTCGGCCTTGATCTCCAGGTTGGCGGTCGGGGCCTCCATGGTGTCGCCCATCACCAGCCCGCGCCAGGCACCCCAGGCGATCATCACGAAGACGGCGCCGACGAACACGTACGTCGGGATGGCGAACAGCTTCCCGGATTCCTTGACTCCGCGCAGGTTCATCAGCGTGAGCAGCAGAATCATGACGATCGCCGAGAGCACCTTGTGCTCGATGACGAAATCGACGGCGGAGCCGAGATTCTCGACACCGGAGGAAATGGAGACGGCGACGGTGAGGACGTAGTCGACGAGCAGGGCGCTCGCCACGGTGAGGCCGGCCTTGGGGCCGAGGTTGGTGTTGGCCACCTCGTAGTCGCCGCCGCCGCTGGGGTAGGCGTGGACGTTCTGCCGGTAGGAGGCGACCACGGTGAACATCAGCACGACGACCGCGAGCGCGATCCAGGGGCTGAAGTGGTACGCCGACACACCCGCGATGGAAAGGACCAGCAGTACCTCACCCGGGGCATATGCCACCGAGGAGAGCGGGTCGGATGCGAACACAGGAAGGGCGATCCGCTTGGGGAGGAGCGTTTCCCCGAGGCGGTCGCTGCGCAGCGCCCGGCCGATCAGGATCCGTTTGGGCACGTCGGTCAGTTTGGACACGCAGAGGATCGTAAGCGTTCGAAATGTGGCTGACGAACCCCCCGCCCCCGATCCGCACCAATGCGCCTCCAATGAAGCACCGGCCGGACCCCAAATGGTCACACTGGTGACCACCCGTGTGTAGCTTGGGCCATGGTCTGAGACCCTGATTAGCCAGAGCATGCAATGAGGCTGGAAACCAGCGAGCCGCTGTCAGCCGGAAGGACGGCCGTGCACATCGTCATTATGGGCTGCGGAAGGGTGGGCTCCGCCCTCGCGCAGACCTTGGAACAGCAGGGGCATACGGTCGCCGTGGTCGACCAGGACCCCACCGCATTCCGCCGGCTCGGGGCCTCGTTCGGCGGCCGCCGCGTCACCGGTGTCGGCTTCGACCAGGACACGCTGCGGGAGGCCGGGATCGAGGAGGCGGGTGCATTCGCCGCCGTCAGCAGTGGTGACAATTCCAACATCATCGCGGCCCGCGTGGCCCGCGAGATGTTCGGCGTGGAGAACGTCGCCGCCCGCATCTACGACCCCAAGCGCGCCGAGGTGTACCAGCGCCTCGGCATCCCCACCGTCGCGACCGTGCGGTGGACCGCCGACCAGATGCTGCGCCGGCTGCTCCCCTCGGGCGCGGAGCCGCTGTGGCGCGACCCCAGCGGCGGCGTACAGCTCGCCGAGGTGCACACCTCCGCGGCCTGGATCGGTCACAAGGTCAGCAAACTGCAGGAAGAGACCGGCGTCCGTGTCGCGTTCCTCACCCGCCTGGGCGAGGCGACGCTGCCGACTTCGCAGACCGTCCTCCAGGAGGGCGACCTCGTCCACGTGATGATGCGCACGGACGAGATCGACAAGGTCGAGGCGGCCTTCGCCGAGGGCCCCGAGGAGGCACACGCATGAGGGTCGCGATCGCCGGAGCCGGGGCCGTGGGCCGCTCCATCGCGGGCGAACTGCTGGAGAACGGCCACGAGGTCCTCCTCGTGGACAAGGCGCCGACCGCCATCTCGGTGGAGCGGGTGCCGCAGGCGGAGTGGCTGCTTGCCGACGCCTGCGAGATCACCTCGCTCGACGAGGCGGCGCTCCAGCGCTGCAACGTGGTCATCGCCGCGACGGGCGACGACAAGGTCAACCTGGTCGTCTCCCTGCTCGCGAAGACCGAGTACGGGGTCCCGCGCGTGGTGGCGCGCGTGAACAACCCGAAGAACGAGTGGCTCTTCAACGAGTCCTGGGGCGTCGACGTCGCGGTGTCCACGCCGCGCCTGATGTCGGCCCTGGTCGAGGAGGCCGTCAGCGTCGGCGACCTGGTGCGGCTGCTGCGCTTCAGCCACGGCGACGCCAACCTGGTGGAGCTGACCCTGCCGGCCGACTCCTCGGTCGCGGGCACGCAGATCAGCGAGATCGCCTGGCCGGAGGACACCTCCCTGGTCACGATCATCCGCGGCAACCGCGTGCTCACCCCGCACGGCGAGGAGACCCTGGAGCCGGGCGACGAGCTCCTCTTCGTGGCCGCCCAGGCCCGCGAGGAGCAGCTGGAGGAACTCCTCCAGGCGCGTCACTAGCAGCGCACGCACGAAGGGGCGGAGCGGCCGGATGGCCGCCCCGCCCCTTCGTGCGCGCTCAGGACCGCTTGTGGCGGCCCGACTGCCCGGACTGGGCCGACTTCGCGGCCTCGGCCGCAGCCTCCTCGGCCTCGTACTCGGCGATCACGTCGATCGGCGGCGGCGCCTTCGCCAGGAAGACCCAGGTGAAGTACACGGCCAGCACCATCGGCGGGAGCTTGAGCGCGATCAGCACCCAGCCCAGCTGGGTCTCGTCACCCCACCAGTACAGCGGGAAGAGGATCGCGTACTTGGCCAGGAAGATGAGCCCCCAGGCCAGGCTGGCCTTGACGTACGCCTTCTTGCGTCCCGGGTTGCGGGTGCGCCAGGAGAGGTTCTCCTTGAACACCGGCCCCAGGATCACCCCCAGCAGCGGGAACCCCACCAGCGCCGAGAGCGTGAACGCCAGGCCCAGGCAGACCCCGTAGATCATGCCCGGCAGGTAGAAGCCCTTGGCGCTGCCCGTGAAGAGGGCGAAGGCCACGCCCACGCCGACGCCGAAGACGCCGCTGAAGGCGTGCTTCACGGTGTCCTTGCGCGCCAGCCGGACGATCACCAGCAGCACCGCGACGACGCCCGCCGCGATGGCGGACATCTTCACGTCCTTGTTGATCGTGTAGATCATCACGAAGAGCAGGCCGGGGAGCATCGTCTCCACGGTGCCCCGGACGCCGCCGAAGGCGTCGAAGAGCGCCGCCTGCGTCACCGCGCTCTGGTCGTCGGCGGGCGCGGCGCCCGGCTCCGGCGTGTTCGGTTTGTCGAGTGACGTCACCGGTCAGTGCTCCTGTCCGAGTGGGCGGAGTTCGTACTTCGGGTTGAAGAGCACCCGGCGGCCGTGGCTCATCGAGATGCGTCCCGAAGCGATCATGCGCCGCCCGGGTTCGATTCCCACGATCGAGCGACGCCCGAGCCAGACCACGTCCAGCGCGGCCGAGCCGTCGAACAGCTCGGCCTCCAGGGCGGGCACGCCCGCTCTCGGCCGGAGGGTGACGGTGCGCAGCGTGCCGGTCACCTTCACTATCTGGCGGTCGTGGCAGTCGCAGATCCGCGTGCACCCCGCGGCTTCTGCGTCCTCCTGCAGCTCCGCCGAATGCAGCTCCTCCTGGGAGGTGGACAGCCGCTCTATCATCCGGCGGAACCGGCCCGCCGGCCTGGCCGGTTTCGCGGGCTTCTCGGGACGCGGTTCAGCACTCATACAGGAAGCGTACCGGCGCCCCCGCCGCCCCTCGAAGCCCCCGCTACTTCTCGAAGCGGTACCCCATGCCCGGTTCGGTGATGAAGTGCCGGGGGTGCGAGGGGTCCGCCTCCAGCTTGCGGCGCAGCTGGGCCATGTAGACCCTCAGGTAGTTGGTCTCGGTCCCGTAGGAGGGCCCCCAGACCTCCTGGAGCAGCTGTTTCTGGCTGACCAGCTTCCCGCCGTTGCGCACGAGCACCTCCAGCAGGTGCCACTCGGTGGGGGTGAGGCGTACGTCGCGCCCCTCGCGCACCGCCTTCTTGGCGGCGAGGTCCACCGTGAAGCCCTCGGTCGAGACGACCACCTCGTCCTCGCCGGTCCCGGCGGCCGGCTCGGCCCGGCGGACGGCGGCGCGCAGCCGGGCCAGCAGCTCGTCCATGCCGAAGGGCTTGGTGACGTAGTCGTCGGCGCCCGCGTCGAGGGCCTCGACCTTCTCGTCGGAGCTGTGCCGGGCGGAGAGCACCAGGATCGGCACCCGCGTCCAGCCGCGCAGCCCCCTGATGACCTCGACCCCGTCCATGTCGGGCAGGCCGAGGTCGAGGACGACCACGTCGGGGTGGCGGGCGGCCGCGAGTTCCAGGGCTCCCGCCCCGTCGGCGGCCGCGTCGACCTCGTACTTGCGCGCCTTGAGGTTGATCACGAGGGCTCGGACGATCTGCGGCTCGTCGTCCACCACGAGCACCCGGGTCATCGGGGACCTGCTTTCTGTCGTTCGGGGAGGGCCCCGGCTTCGGTCGGTTCGGTTCCGGCGGGGTCCGGCGGGCCGCCGCGGGGCGCGGCACGCAGGGTGAGCACCATGGTCAGCCCGCCCCCGGGGGTGTCCTCGGCGGCGAGGGTGCCGTCCATGGCCTCGGCGAAGCCCCTGGCCACCGCGAGCCCCAGGCCCACGCCCGCGCCGCGCGGGGCGTCCCCGTGCCGCTGGAACGGGGCGAATATGCGGTCCTTGGCCTCGTCCGGGACGCCGGGGCCGCGGTCGACGACGCGCAGCTCGACCCGGTCTCCGAGGAAGCTGGCCGCGACCAGCACCCGCTCTCCGGCGGGGCTGTACTTGACGGCGTTCTCCACCACGTTGGCCACGGACCGCTCCAGCAGCCCCGGGTCCACCGCCACCATCGGCAGGGTCTCCGGCACGTCGAGCAGGACGCTGTCCTCCGGTACGCCGCCCAGCGCCATCGGGACCACCTCGTCGAGGTCGATCTCCCGGATCAGCGGGGTCACGGTGCCGGTCTGGAGCCGGGACATGTCGAGCAGGTTGCCGATCAGGTGGTCGAGCCGGTCGGCGCCCTCCTCGATCCCGGCCAGCAGCTCGGCCCGGTCCTCCTCGGACCAGTCCACGTCGTCGGAGCGCAGGGAGCTGACGGAGGCCTTGATGGAGGCCAGGGGCGTACGCAGGTCATGGCTGACGGCGGCCAGCAGGGCGGTCCGGATCCGGTTGCCCTCGGCCAGCCGGCGCGCCTCCCCGGCCTCCCCCACGAGCCGCTGGCGGTCCAGCACCACGGCGGCCTGGGCGGCGAAGGCGCCGAGCACCCGGCGGTCCTCGGCGGGCAGCACCCGCCCGGACAGGGCCAGGGCCATGTGGTCGCCGATCGGCATGTCGACGTCGGCGTCCTCGGGCCGGGCCGCCGGGCGGGGCCCGACGCTGCCGGCGGGGGTCCAGGGCTCGACCTCGCCGGCCCGCTCCAGCAGGGCCACCGACTCCATCGCGAAGGTCTCGCGCACCCGCTCCAGCAGCGCGTCCAGGGCGGTCTCGCCGCGCAGCACGCTCCCGGCCAGGGTGGACAGGACCTCGGACTCGGCCCGCAGCCGGGCGGCCTGGTGGGTGCGCCGGGCGGCGAGGTCCACCACCGAGGCCACCGAGACCGCGACCCCGAAGAACACGGCGATGGCCATGATGTTCCTGGGGTCGGAGATGGTGAACCGGTGCAGCGGCGGCGCGAAGAAGTAGTTCAGCAGCAGCGAGCCGAAGGCCGCGGAGGCCAGCGCCGGCCAGAGGCCGCCCAGCAGCGCGGCCGCGACCGTCAGCGCCAGGAAGAGCAGCATGTCGTTGGCGAGGCCGGGATCGGCGTCGATGTTGGTCAGCAGCGCGCACAGCAGCACGGGGAAGACCACGCCGACCACCCAGCCGGCCAGGATCCGGGTTCGGCCGAGCCGGGCCGCCGAGCGGACCACGGGCAGCCCCCGCCCCCGGGCCACCTCCTCGTGGGTGACGATGTGCACGTCGAGGTCGGGCCCGGAGTCGCGGGCGACGGTGGCGCCCACCCCGGGCCCCAGCACGTACTGCCAGGCCTTGCGGCGGCTGGAGCCCAGCACGATCTGGGTGGCGTCGACCCCGCGGGCGAAGGCGAGGAGGGCCTCGGGGACGTTGTCGCCGATCACATGGTGAAACGTTCCACCAAGGTCCTCGACCAGGGTCCGCTGCACCGCGAGCTCCTTGGGCGAGGCCGAGGTCAGCCCGTCGCTGCGGGCGATGTAGACGGCGAGGACCTCGCTGCCGGATCCCTTGGCCGCCATCCGGGCGGCGCGGCGGATGAGGGTGCGGCCCTCGGGGCCGCCGGTGAGCCCCACCACGATCCGCTCACGGGCCTGCCAGGCCGAGCGGATGCCGTGCTCGCCCCGGTACTGCCGGAGGTACTCGTCGGCCCGGTCGGCGACCCACAGCAGCGCCAGCTCCCGCAGCGCGGTCAGGTTGCCCGGCCGGAAGTAGTTCGAGAGGGCTGCGTCGACCTTGTCCGGCCGGTAGATGTTGCCGTGCGCCATGCGCCGGCGCAGCGCCTGCGGGGACATGTCGACGAGCTCGATCTGGTCGGCCCGCCGCACCACCTCGTCCGGCACGGTCTCTCGCTGGCGCACCCCGGTGATCTTCTCCACCACGTCGCCGAGGGACTCCAGGTGCTGGATGTTGACGGTGGTCACCACGTCGATCCCGGCCCGCAGCAGCTCCTCCACGTCCTGCCAGCGCTTCGCGTTGCGCGAGCCGGGGACGTTCGTGTGCGCGAGCTCGTCCACCAGGGCCACGGCGGGGCGGCGGGCGAGCACCGCGTCCACGTCCATCTCGGTGAAGGCGGCCCCCCGGTACGAGAGCTCCCGCCTGGACACCTGTTCGAGGCCGTGCAGCATCACCTCGGTGCGCGGCCGCCCGTGGTGCTCGACGAAGCCGACGACGCAGTCGGTGCCCCGCTCCACCCGGCGGTGGCCTTCCGAGAGCATCGCGTACGTCTTGCCCACACCGGGTGCCGCGCCGAGATGGATCCTTAGCCTGCCGCGTCCCATGCGCTCATTCTCGGGGACGTTCCCGCTGTTCACGTACCGGAAGGGCCACTCCCGGACATCCCTGACGCATCCCTGACGCGCGCCCCCGTGCCCCGGGCGCGCGAAGGCCCGCGGGCCCCGCCCCCGCCAGGGGGAACGGGCCCGCGGGCCGGACTACGCCCTTGCCGGGTCCGGGTCAGCGGACCTCGGTGATCTCCGGGCCGCGCTCCAGCTGGCCCATGCCGCCGGAGAAGCGGGAGCCCTCCTGCTCCTCGGCCGTCTGCACGCCGTCCGGCACCATCTGGGCGTCGTTCGGCAGCTTCAGGACGATCGGGTCGCGGGGGGCCATCGGGCCGTCGCCGCGGACCACGACGGTCTCCCGGAAGATCTGCTCCAGCACGCCGGCCGACTCGGGGCGCACCGCGCCCTGACCGGAGATGACGCCGCGCAGGAACCAGCGCGGGCCGTCGACGCCGACGAAGCGCACCAGCTGGGCGCCGGTCTGGCCGTCGGGCAGCGGTACGGGGACCTGCGCGCGCAGCTCCCAGCCCAGCGGGCCGTCGACCTCGTCGATGATGCCGCCCTGCTGGGTGATGCCCGAGGCGATCTCGTCGCGGACCTCGCCCCAGATGCCCTCCTTCTTGGGGGCGGCGAAGGCCTGCAGCTGCACGGCGCTGTCGTTCAGGACGACCGTGGCGGCCACGATCGCGTCACCCGCGACCTCGACGCGCAGCTCCATGCCCTCGACGCCGGGCACGAGGATGCCGCCCAGGTCGACCCGGCCGTCGGCCGGGTTGCCGAGCACCTCGGAGACGTCCCACGGGCCGTCGGGCCGCGGGGCGGGGGGCAGGTTGAGCCTGCGGGGCGCGGCGGAGTCGTCGCCGGCCTCCTCGTCGGCAGCCACGCCGTTCACGACCTGCTCGGCCGCGCCGCCGTCATTGGCGGAGTCGTTCTTCTTGCGACGTCCGAACACGTCACTGTCCTTCCCGGTCGGATACGACCGAAGCGTAGCCATTCCCACCCTGCTGCTGACCAGCCCCGGATCCGGCCACGGCCGCATGACCGCCGGTGGAGCCGAACCCCCCGTCGGCCCGGGCCGAGCCGGGAAGCTCCGCCACCTCGTGGAAGCGCACCTTCTCGACCCGCTGGACAACCAGCTGGGCAATGCGGTCGAAGCGCTCGAACCGGACGCTCTCGCGCGGGTCGAGATTGACCACGATCACCTTGATCTCCCCACGGTACCCGGCATCCACCGTCCCCGGGGCATTCACGAGCGCGAGCCCGCAGCGGGCCGCCAGACCCGAGCGCGGGTGCACGAAGGCCGCGTACCCGTCGGGCAGGGCGATGGAGACGCCGGTGGGCAGTACGGCCCGCTCCCCGGGCTCCAGCTCCGCGGCCACGGTGGTCACCAGGTCGCAGCCGGCGTCGCCGGGGTGGCCGTAGGCGGGAATGGGCACCTCGGGGTCGACGCGGCGGATCAGCACGTCGACAGGAGCGTGGTTGTTCTGGGACATCAGGGGTTCACCTCGAAGGCGCGTGCGCGCCTGACCTGGTCCGGGTCGGACATCGCCGCCCGGATCTCCTCGGGCCGACCGTTGTCGATGAAGTGGTCGACCTTCACCTCGATGAAGAGCGCGTCCGCGCGGACGGCGACGGGGCCGTCCGGGCCGCCTATCCGGCCCACGGCGGTGGAGTAGATCTTCCGGCCGGCGACGGCGGTGACCTCGGCCTCCAGGTGCAGCACGGTGTCCACGGGCACGGGCCGCACGAAGTCGGTCTCCAGCCGGCCGGTCACCGCGATGACGCGCAGCAGCCAGTTCAGGGAGCCCAGCGTCTCGTCGAGCGCGGTGGCCAGGACGCCGCCGTGCGCGAGACCGGGTGCGCCCTGGTGGGCGGGCTTGACGGTGAACTCGGCGGTGACGCGTACGCCCTCGCCCGCGCGGGCCTCCAGATGGAGCCCGTGCGGCTGACCCCCGCCGCAGCCGAAACAGTGTTCGTAGTGCGCGCCGAGGAGCTCCCCGGGTGCCGGGGCATCGGGGTGCCGGACCGGTGCGGAGGCATCGGCCGGGGGCGTCAACGCTGTGTTTCGTCCACTCACAGCCGCTGACCTTACCCGCGCGGCTACCCGCCGGTCGCCCCGTGGGAGGCTAGGTGCCATGCAGCTCTCCCCCGCGCACCACGACGAACGCCTCTCCGCCCCCCGTTCCTGGTGGGGCATCGCAGCCCTGACCGGTCTGGCGTGCGCGCTGATGCTGCTGCCGCTCGGCACCCTGCCGCTGCTGGCGGGGCTGGTCGGCGGCGCCGCGCTGACGGGGATGCTGGTGAGCTCGTACGGCTCCGCGCGCGTGCGCGTGGTCAACGGCGCGCTCGCGGCCGGCGACGCCCGGATCCCGGTGACCGCCCTGGGCGAGCCCGAGGTGCTGGAGGCGGAGGAGGCGCGCGCCTGGCGCACGTACAAGGCCGACACCCGGGCGTTCATGCTGATGCGCAGCTACGTCCCGACGGCGGTCCGGATCGAGGTCACCGACCCGTCGGACCCGACCCCGTACGTGTACGTTTCCACGCGCGAGCCCCAGGCCCTCGCAGCGGCCGTACGCGCGGCGAAGACGGCCGCGACCCCGGCCTGATCCGGCTCCGGCGGCCGGGTCAGCCCCGTTCGTCCGGGCGGCGGCCTTCGAGGGCGGCCCTGGTGGCCTCCGGAAGGGCCCCGGAGGGGCGTTCCAGGGGCGGCAGGGCCGGCAGGGCGTTCCAGGGCACGGCGCGGCTCCGCAGGTCCTTACGGACCTTCTCGGCGAGTTTTCTGGTGTCCCGGCGGTTCATCACCGCTCCCACCGCCGCGCCGACCATGAAGGGCATGAGGTTCGGCAGGTTGCGGAACATCCGCTTCATGATCTGCTGGCGCAGTTCGCGCTTCATCTGACCGCCGAGCGCCACGTTGAGCGTGGTCGGCTTGGTCAGGTCGATCCCGCGCTCCTCCGTCCAGGAGGTGAGGTAGGCGAGGCTGCGGTCCTTCAGGCCGCCCGGCGGGCGCTGCCCGTAGACCTCGTGCAGCTCGGCGATGAGCTTCAGCTCGATCGCGGCGACCGCGGTGATCTCCGCGGCCAGTTCCGCCGGCATCGCGGGCGGGACCGGCAGCATGGCCGCGGCGCCGATGCCCGCGCCCACGGTGGAGGTGCCGTTGGCGGCCCCGGTGATCAGCTTGTCGGCCAGCTGGTCG
Organism: Streptomyces sp. NPDC040718; assembly: GCF_055593565.1. Classification (NCBI taxonomy): domain Bacteria; kingdom Bacillati; phylum Actinomycetota; class Actinomycetes; order Kitasatosporales; family Streptomycetaceae; genus Streptomyces; species Streptomyces sp. NPDC040718. Next base: position 193,489 of record NZ_JBVIXO010000007.1, read on the forward strand.
GGACCGAGGTCCGGGAACTGCGCCCGCAGGGTCGCGAGGTCCCGTACGGGAACGCGCGGGGCGTTCTCGATGATCAGGTCGGTGATGTACAGGGCGGCGGCTTTCGCGCTCTCGCCGCCCTTGCGCACACCGTTCTTGACGGCTTGCATCCGACGCGTCCCGGGCCTGCCCCGGGACTCCTCGTCCGCCACTGCGGCCGACGGCACCGCCGCGGCGGTGTCGGACGGCACCGCAGTCGTCCCGAAGGCCTGGCCGCCGGCGTCCGCGGGGCCCGTTTCCGGGCCCGTGGCCACCGCGCGAACCTGCGCCTCCGGATCGCCAGATTTCCGGAAGCGTCGCTTCCGAAAGGGCGTCGAGCCGGTCACGGCCGTCCTCAGTCGCAGTCGCGGCAGATCGGCTGGCCGTTCTTCTCGCGCGCCAGCTGGCTGCGGTGGTGCACCAGGAAGCAGCTCATGCAGGTGAACTCGTCGGCCTGCTTGGGCAGCACCCGGACGGCCAGCTCCTCGTTGGAGAGGTCGGCACCCGGGAGCTCCAGGCTCTCGGCTCCGTCGAAGTCCTCGATGTCGACGCTCGACGTGACCTTGTCACTGCGCCGGGCCTTGAGTTCTTCGATGCTGTCGTTGTCGACGTCGTCGTCGGTCTTGCGTGGGGTGTCGTAGTCCGTTGCCATTTTGTCGCTCTCCCCCTCTGGGATTTAGCGGTGTCTCAGCGCACGTAACGCGCGAGAGGCCGGACTTGTGCCCGACCTGAGGCGGAGATTTTGCCTCACATCAAGGTCTGTTACTCAATCGACACCCAGCCGCGTACCCGAAGGACTCCGTGGCCGGGATGTCGAGCGGGACCGTACACGGTCAGGGGGCCGTCTTGCACAAACGCCACCCCGTGTATTTCCCGCCATCCGGGGGGCCGGAAACCCGGACTTGTCGGGCTTTCCGGCCCCCTTGGGGTCACAGAACGCGCATGACCCGACACTCGGCACTGTGATCGATCACACAGGAACCGCGCGCGCAGGCCGCCGTTCCGTTCCGCTGACGGCGAACAGGACCCGGGTGGATCAAAGGGGCAACGTGACACGCATCACGAGGCCACCGCCCTCCCGGGGGGTCGCGAGGATGCGGCCGCCGTGTGCGCGCGCCACGGAGCGCGCGATCGACAGACCGAGCCCCACACCCTTGTCACTGCCCGTTCGCTCCGTACGCAGCCGCCTGAAGGGCTCGAAGAGGCTGTCCACCTCGTACGCGGGAACCACTGGACCCGTGTTCGAGACGACGAGCACCGCCTGGCCGTGCTGGGCCTCGGTCGTGACCTCCACCCAGCCGCCCTCCGGCACGTTGTACCGGACGGCGTTCTGCACCAGGTTGAGGGCGATCCGCTCCAGCAGTACGCCGTTGCCCTGGATCACGACCAGCGCGCGCTCGCCGCGGATCTCCACGCCCTTCGCGAGGGCCTCTCCGCGGGCCTGGTCGATGGCGCGCGAGGCGACCTCGGCCAGGTCGACCGGCTTGCGCTCGACGATCTGGTTCTCGCTGCGGGCCAGCAGCAGCAGGCCCTCGACCAGCTGCTCGCTGCGCTCGTTGGTGGCCAGCAGCGTCCTGCCCAGCTGCTGGAGCTCGACCGGTGCTCCGGGGTCCGAGAGGTGGACCTCCAGAAGCGTCCGGTTGATCGCCAGCGGGGTCCGCAGCTCGTGCGAGGCGTTGGCCACGAAGCGCTGCTGGGCGGTGAAGGCCCGCTCCAGGCGGTCGAGCATCTCGTCGAAGGTGTCGGCGAGCTCCTTCAGCTCGTCGTCCGGCCCGTCCAGCTCGATCCGCCGGGTCAGGTCGGAGCCCACCACCCGGCGGGCGGTACGGGTGATCTTGCCCAGCGGCGAGAGCACCCGGCCGGCCATCGCGTAGCCGAAGGCGAAGGCGATCACGCTGAGGCCCAGGAGGGCCATCAGGGACCGGCTGAGCAGGTCGTCCAGGGCGTGCTTGCGCTGGTCGAGGATGCACTGCGCGATCGCGGCGTTGAACTGGTCGATCGACTGGTCGATGCCCACGCCGGAGCAGGTGGTGCTGGAGACCTCGACCTTCTGGCCGCCGACGATCTTGAAGGGGAGCGCGTTGCCCTCCCTCAGGGCCTGGGCGGCCAGCAGGTAGATGATCGACAGCAGCAGGATCCCGGCGATCAGGAACATGCCGCCGTACAGCAGCGTGAGCCTTATCCGGATGGTCGGCCGCAGCCAAGGGAAGGGACCCTCGGGCGGGCCGGGGTCCCAGGTCGGTTTCGGCGGCGCCGCGGGTGGCGCAGGGGTCGGGGCCACCGGGTCAGATCCGGTAGCCGGAGCCGGGCACGGTCACGATGACGGGCGGCTCCCCGAGCTTGCGGCGCAGGGTCATGACGGTCACCCGGACCACGTTGGTGAACGGGTCGGTGTTCTCGTCCCAGGCCTTCTCCAGCAGCTGCTCGGCGGAGACCACGGTCCCCTCGCTGCGCATGAGCACCTCCAGCACCGCGAACTCCTTCGGCGCCAGCTGCACCTCGCGGCCTTCCCGGAACACCTCGCGGCGGTTCGGGTCCAGCTTGATGCCGGCCCGTTCCAGCACGGGCGGGAGCGCGACGGTGGTACGCCGTCCGAGAGCGCGCACGCGGGCGGTCAGCTCGGTGAAGGCGAACGGCTTGGGCAGGTAGTCGTCGGCCCCCAGCTCCAGGCCCTCGACGCGGTCGCTGACGTCACCGGAGGCGGTGAGCATGAGCACGCGGGTGGGCATGCCCAGCTCGATGATCTTCCGGCAGACGTCGTCGCCGTGCACCAGCGGAAGGTCCCGGTCGAGCACGACCACGTCGTAGTCGTTGACTCCGACGCGCTCCAGCGCCGCGGCGCCGTCGTACACGACGTCCACGGCCATGGCCTCCCGGCGCAGGCCCGTGGCCACCGCATCGGCGAGCAGCTGCTCGTCCTCGACGACGAGTACGCGCACGTCGTTTCCTTCCTTCGAGCCCTTCAGGGCACACGTGTATTGCGCCTCCATCCTGCCGGTTTCGGCCGTAAACCGGCTGTAAGGCGCCCCTGGAGGCCTCCGGGGGGCGTGTGGACGGGGTGGAAGCGGCGTGTGGAGGGGGTGGAAGTGAGGATTCCCTCGCCTTACGAGGTTTCTGGGCCCAGGGTGCCGGGGAGGACGTGAGCACACCCCAACCACACCCCGACGCGGCGGACTGCTCCGTGCTCTCCGCCGCCGACCCACGCAGAGGGGGCGCACCCACCATGGACGCATTCACCGCGGGTCTCCTGCAGCGCATCAAGGCCACGCAGTCGGACCTCAGCAAGGCCCGTGAGACGGGCGACGACTACCTCGCGGATGTGGAACAGGCCGAGCTGGAAGACCTCCAGCGGCTCGCCGCAGAACACGGCGTACCGGTTTCCGCCGCCTGACCCGACGGCACCTCCGAGCTCACAGCGCACCCACCGGGCCCCGGCCGCCGAGAGGCGGCCGGGGCCCGGTGCCGTGGGCGGGCCGCCGGGCGGGCGGCCGTGCGCGTTCAGTCGTGCCAGGCCCCGGCTTCCTCCAGCAGCGGCTGGAGCGAGGCGAAGACCGCCGGGGTGGCCGCCAGCGCCAGCTCCCCCGAGGCCGGCTCCGAGGGCCGCCCGCCGGTCAGGGCTCCCGCCTCGCGGGCGATCAGCTCGCCCGCGGCGAGGTCCCAGGGGTTCAGCCCGCGCTCCCAGTACCCGTCGAGGCGCCCGGCGGCGACGTCGCACAGGTCGAGCGCCGCCGAGCCGCCGCGCCGGATGTCCCGCACCAGCGGGATGATCCGCCCGGCGACCTCGGCCTGGTGGGCCCGCCGCGCCTGGACGTACGCGAAGCCGGTGGCGATCAGCGCCCGGTCCAGGGGCGCGGCCGGCCGGCAGGCCAGCCGGGCGGTGCCCGACCAGGCCCCGCCGCCCAGCACCGCGTGGTACGTCTCCCCGCGCATCGGCGCCGCCACGACGCCCACCACGGTCTCGCCCCGGTACTCGGCCGCGATCGACACGCCCCAGCCCGGGAGCCCGTAGAGGTAGTTCACCGTGCCGTCCAGCGGGTCGACGACCCAGCGCACCCCGCTCGTGCCGGGGCTGTCCGCGCCCTCCTCGCCCAGCAGCCCGTCCGCGGGCCGCCGCTCGGCGAGGACGGCCGTGATCAGCTTCTCGGCGGCGATGTCCATCTCGGTCACCACGTCGATGGGGCTGCTCTTCGTCGCCGCCACCGACAGGTCGGCCGGCCGGCCGTCGCGCAGCAGCGCCCCGGCCCGCCGGGCGGCCTCCAGGGCCACGTCCAGCAGCTCGGCCTTCAGGTCTTCCGGGATCACGCTTCCCCCTACGCGTACGGGCTGTCCGTGCCGGCGGCCGCCGGCCGGGGCGCGCGGGCCGGGCAGCAGCCCACCGCGCACAGGTCGTGGCTCTGGCCGAGCGTGCCCACCCAGCACTCCTGCGGCCGCTCCCCGCGCTCGCGGGCGGCGCGCTCCAGCACGAGTTCGCGTACCGCCCCGGCGAAGCGGGGGTCGGCGCCGACGGTCGCGGAGCGCTCGGCCGGCAGGCCCAGCTCGGCCGCCTTGGCCCTGGCCTCGGTGTCGAGGTCGTACAGGACCTCCATGTGGTCGGAGACGAAGCCGATCGGCACCATGACCACGGCGGGCGCGCCGTCGGCGTGCAGGGCCTCCAGGTGGTCGCAGATGTCCGGCTCCAGCCACGGGATGTGCGGGGCGCCGCTGCGGGACTGGTAGACGAGCTGCCAGGGGTGCTCGGTACCGGTCTCCACCGCCACGGCGTCCGCGATGACGCGGGCCACGTCGAGGTGCTGCTTGACGTAGGCCCCGCCCCCGCCGCCCTCGGTGTGGTCCTCGACCGGTCCGGAGGTGTCGGCCGCGGAGTCCGGGATGGAGTGGGTGGTGAAGGCCAGGCGGGCCCCCTCCCGGACGTCGGCGGGCAGTGCGGCGAGCGAGGCCAGCACCCCGTCGATCATGGGCTGCACGAAGCCGGGGTGGTTGAAGTAGTGCCGCAGCTTGTCCACGCGCGGCAGCTCCAGGCCCTCTTCCGCCAGGGCGGCGAGCGCGTCGGCGAGGTTCTCGCGGTACTGGCGGCAGCCGGAGTACGAGGCGTACGCGCTGGTGGCGAGGACGGCGATGCGGCGGCGGCCGTCGCGCACCATCTCCCGCATCACGTCGGTGAGGTACGGGGCCCAGTTCCGGTTGCCCCAGTAGACGGGCAGGTCCAGCCCGTGCTCGGCGAAGTCCTTGCGCAGGGCGTCCAGCAGCTCGCGGTTCTGCGCGTTGATCGGGCTGACCCCGCCGAAGCCGAAGTAGTGCTGCCCGACCTCCTTGAGCCGCTCGCGCGGGATGCCCCGGCCGCGCGTGACGTTCTCCAGGAACGGCACGACGTCGTCGGGCCCCTCGGGGCCGCCGAAGGACAGCAGCAGCAGGGCGTCGTAGGGGGCGGCGAGGCCTTCGGCCGCGGGCGCGTCGGGGGCACGGAGCTGGTCTGACATGCCTCGAATCCTGCCACCCGGGCTCCGCCCGGGAGAACCGGCCGGTCCGCATCCCGGACGCGGCGTAGGTAAGGTGACCCTAAGTTGAAGCGTTGATTTTTCCCCATGCGGGCGCCTTGCCGGCAGTCGTAACCTGTATGGGCCCCTGACGTCCCTTACGGAGCGCCCTTGTCCAGTCCCTACCGCGCGATCTTCGCGGCCCCCGGCACCAAGGGGTTCAGCGCCGCCGGCCTCATAGGCCGGCTGCCGATATCCATGGTCGGCGTCGGCATCCTCACGATGATCTCGGAGATGACCGGCCGCTACGCGATGGCCAGCGCCCTCACCGGCACCCTGGCCCTCGCCGCCGCGTTCATCGGCCCCCTGGTCTCCCGCCTGGTGGACCAGTACGGACAGCGGCGGGTGCTGCGCCCCGCGACCGTGATCTCGGTCGCCTCCGTCACGGGCCTGGTGCTGGCCGCCGCGAACGGCCTGCCCGACTGGACGCTCTTCGTGTTCGCCGCCGTCGCGGGATGCGTGCCGAGCGTCGGCTCGATGGTCCGAGCCCGCTGGACCGAGCTCTACCGCGACTCCCCGCGCGAGCTGCACACGGCGTACTCCTTCGAGTCCGTGATCGACGAGGTGTGCTTCATCTTCGGCCCGATCCTCGCCATCGGCCTGTCCACCACCTGGTTCCCCGAGGCCGGACCGGTGATCGCGGCCGGCTGCCTGCTCGTCGGGGTCTGGCTCCTGACCGCCCAGCGCTCCACCGAGCCCGCCCCGCATCCGCGCACCCCCGACGCCGACCGCGCCTCGGCCCTGCGCTCCCCCGGCCTCCAGGTGCTGACGGCCACCTTCGTGGCGACCGGCGCGATCTTCGGTTCCATCGACGTGTCCACGCTGGCCTTCGCCGAGGAGCAGGGCAGCAAGTCCTCCGCCAGCTTCATCCTGGCCATCTGGGCGGCGGGGTCCTGTATCGCCGGAATCGTCTTCGGCCTGCTCCACCTCAAGGGCAAGGCCGAACACCGCTGGGTACTGGGCATCTGTGCGATGGCCGTGAGTATGATCCCCCTCCTACTGGCCGGGAACCTTCCGTTTCTGGCCGTGGCGCTCTTCGTCTCGGGCCTCGCCATCGCTCCCACGATGATCACCACGATGGCCCTGATCGAAGCGCACGTACCACGCGCGAAGCTCACCGAGGGCATGACCTGGATCAGCACCGGCCTGGCGGTCGGGGTCGCGGTCGGCTCCTCGGTGACCGGTCTGGTCATCGACGCGGCCGGGGCCCAGCGCGGGTTCGTGGTCTCGATCTCCTCGGGAGTGGCCGCGGCGGCGGTGGCGTTCGCGGGTTACCGCCGGCTGACGAGGCCGGCGCAAGGGGAGGAGCCTGCCAGCGATGGCGACGTCGGGGACAGCAGCAACAGCGAAGAACGCACCGGCCGCGTGGCGTAACTGGGCGGGCAACGTCCGCGCCACGCCCGCGCGCGTGGTGACTCCGGCCTCGGCCGGGGAGCTCCAGGAGGCGGTCCGCCGGGCCGCCGAGGAAGGGCTGCGGGTGAAGGCGGTCGGCACCGGCCACTCCTTCACCGCGGCGGCCGCGACCGACGGGGTGCTCGTACGGCCGCAGGCGCTCACCGGGATCCTGTCGGTCGACCGGGCGGCCGGCACCGTCACCGTGGCGGCGGGCACCGCCCTCAAGGACCTCAACCGGGACCTGGCCCGGCAGGGCCTCTCGCTCGCCAACATGGGCGACATCATGGAGCAGACGGTCTCCGGCGCCACCAGCACCGGCACCCACGGCACCGGCCGCGACTCGGCCTCCATATCCGCCCAGATCCGCGCGCTGGAACTGGTCACGGCCGACGGCAGGCTGATGACCTGTTCGGAGAAGGAGAACCCCGAGGTCTTCGCTGCCGCCCGGATCGGCATCGGTGCCCTGGGCGTCATCACCTCGATCACCTTCGCGGTGGAGCCGCTCTTCTTCCTGACCGCCCGTGAGGAGCCGATGCGCTTCGACCGGGTGGCCTCCGAGTTCGACCAGCACGTCGCGGAGAACGAGCACTTCGAGTTCTACTGGTTCCCGCACACCGGCAACTGCAACACCAAGCGCAACAACCGCAGCCAGGGCCCCGCCGCCCCGCCCGGGGCGGTCAGCGCCTGGATCGAGGACGAACTGCTCTCCAACGGCCTCTTCCAGGCCGTCAACTCCCTGGGCCGCGCCGTCCCGGCGGCCATCCCCTCGATCGCCCGCGTCGCCAGCCGCGCCCTGTCGGCGCGCACCTACACGGACATCCCCTACAAGGTGTTCACCAGCCCGCGCCGGGTGCGGTTCGTGGAGATGGAGTACGCCCTTCCGCGCGAGCGGGCGGTCGAGGCGCTGCGGGAGCTCAAGACCATGGTGGACCGCTCAGGCCTGCGGATCAGCTTCCCGGTGGAGGTGCGCACGGCTCCGGCGGACGACATCACCCTGTCCACCGCCTCGGGGCGGGAGACGGCGTACATCGCGGTCCACATGTACCGGGGCACCCCGTACCAGGCCTACTTCACGGCGGCCGAACGGATCTTCACCGCCCACGGGGGCCGGCCGCACTGGGGCAAGGTGCACACCCGGGACGCGGAGCAGCTCGCCGCGGTCTACCCGCGGTTCGCCGAGTTCACCGCGCTGCGGGACCGGCTGGACCCGGACCGGCTGTTCGGCAACGACTACCTGAGGCGGGTCCTCGGGGACTGACCCCCGCTCAAGGGGCGCCGGGTGACGGCTCAGGGCCGCCTCCCGCGCCGCCGGAGCCCTGGACCGGTCCGGGCCCGGGGGTCTGCTTCGAGGAGTTCGAGGGGGACGGGTCCGGCGTCGGCCCCGTCGGCCCGGAGGGGGTGGGGCCCGGGGTCGGGCCCTGGCCGCCGTGCGGGCGGGAGGGGCTCGGGGAGGTCCCGGGTCCCGGGGTCTTCCCGTCCGCCCCCTCCCCGGCCCTGCCCTCCTCGCCGCCGGGCCCGCCCCGGCGGCCCGTCCCGCCCTTGCCGTCCCCCTCCGGGTCCCGCTCCGGCCGGGCGGGCTTGTGGTCGGGGGCGGTGCGGGAGCCGCCCGACAGGAGGGTGCGGCCGTCGCTGCTGACCGAGGTGCCCGCGAAGGCCTCGTACGTCCCGAGGCCGCCGAGGGCGAGGGCGAAGGCGGCCCCGGAGGCCACCGCCGTGCGCTTCCAGCCCCGTACGCGGGTGCCGTGCACGGTGGCCTCCCCGAACTCCCCCGGGGGCGGGGCCGCGGGGCCCGGTTCCCCGTCGGGCGGCGGGACCTGACGGGCCCTGGGGCGGGCGCTCCCGCGCAGCTGGTCGCCGGTGCGGCGGAACACGTGCTGGATGACGGGCCCGCCGGCGGTGGCGACCACGCTGACCACGCCGGCGCCGAGGATGGTCCCGTAGACGCCCATCTGCGAGGCGAGCAGGGCCGCGGCGACGGTGGCGAGGGAGCTGCCCGCGACCTGGGCCACGCTCAGATCGAGCTTCCTGCGCCCCTGTTCCGCCGCGCCCGACGGGTCCGCCGCGCCCGCCAGGTCGGCCGGGCCGTGTGGTTCCCGCCGGTCCGCCGGGTGGTCCGCCCACGTGTGGTGCTCCGTCTTCCGACCCATCGCCATCCCCTGTGTGTCCCGCCTCTCGCGCCTCTCCTCTTCCTGCAGTTACCGACCCCTGAGCGAAACGGAAAGTTCCGTTTCTGCGGATTCTGTGAAGCAGGACACCCGAAAACGGCCGCGCCCGCAGGTGGACCCGGATGCGGACCCGATTCCGGGCAGGCCAACTCCCGCCGCCCGCGACAAGTTCGGCGGCGCGGCGGTCCACCCGGGTGGCCCGAATGGAGTACTGTGGCGAGCCCTGGGGCCGTCCTTCCTTACGGATGTCCGGACCCGGGAGAGGGGGCCGGCTGATGGAGAAGCGGCACTCAAGACCGGTGATGCCGCGGTATCGCACGGGCTCCTGCTGCGCACAGTAACCACTTGGTCACTGTGCGTGCCCAACAGGTAACCGTGCCATAACGTCGATCAAGGGCGCATGCCCGACACGCCGGTTTAACTCGGCAAGGTTGTGGCAGGCTGCACCCGGGCAGGCCACACTCGACTAGCGGAAGCAGCGACGCACGTGACGTCGGCAGGCACCACCCGGGAGGTCCCCATGCCCGAACTGCGTGTCGTGGCCGTCTCAAATGACGGAACACGACTGGTGCTCAAGGCTGCGGACAGCACGGAGTACACGCTTCCGATCGACGAGCGGCTGCGGGCTGCCGTGCGCAATGACCGCGCGCGCCTGAACCAGATCGAGATCGAGGTGGAGAGCCACCTCCGCCCCCGCGACATCCAGGCCCGCATACGGGCCGGTGCCTCCGCTGAGGAGGTCGCCCAGCTCGCCGGCATCCCCGTCGACCGGGTACGCCGCTTCGAGGGTCCGGTGCTGGCCGAGCGCGCCTTCATGGCCGAGCGGGCCCGCAAGACCCCCGTACGCCGCCCCGGCGAGAACACCGGACCGCAGCTCGGCGAGGCCGTGCAGGAGCGCCTGACGCTGCGCGGGGCCGACAAGGACTCCGTGCTGTGGGACTCCTGGCGCCGCGACGACGGCACCTGGGAGGTGCTGCTGGTCTACCGGGTGGCGGGCGAACCGCACTCGGCGAGCTGGTCCTACGACCCGCCGCGCCGGCTGGTCGTCGCCGTGGACGACGAGGCCCGGTCGCTGATCGGCGAGGCCGACGACCTGCCCTCCACCCCGGAGCCGAGCTTCCCGTTCGTGCCGAGGATCGCCCGGCTGCCCCGGGACCGGCCGCTGGACCGCGCGCTCGACCGGCAGCTGGAACGGCCCGAGAGCCGGCCCGCCCCGCCGCCCGCGCCGGAGCCGGAGGAGGAGCGGGACACGCTGACCAGCCTGCTGGAGGCGGTCCCGAGCTTCCGGGGCGACCTGGTGGTGCCGGACCGTACGGAGGCTCCCGCCGAGGAGCCGGAGTCCGAGGAGCCCCCGGCCGCGGCGTCGGCGGGCGCCGGAGCCGCGTACGCGGACGTACTGATGCCGCGTACGGTGGCCGGCCACCGCGAGCGGCTGACCGGAACCACCGACCGGCAGGCCGAGGCCGACGGGGTCCGGCCGGGGCGCCGGGCGGCCGTGCCCAGCTGGGACGAGATCGTCTTCGGGACCCGGCGCAAGAAGCAGGAGTAGCCCGCGCGGCGGCGCCCCCGAGGGGGTGCCGCCGACGGCGGGCATCAGGGGTTGGGGCCGGTGGCCACGGGCCGCCCGGGGTCCGAGGACCACTGCGACCAGCTGCCCGCGTACAGACTGGCCGGGATCCCCGCCACCTCCAGCGCGAGGACCTCGTGCGCCCCCGACACGCCGGAACCGCAGTACACGCCCACCGCGGTGTCCCCCGCGGCGCCGAGCGCCGCGAACCGGGCGCGCAGCTCCCCGGCCGACAGGAACCGCCCGTCCGGGCCGACGTTCTCGGTGGTCGGGGCCGACACCGCGCCCGGGATGTGCCCGCCGACCCGGTCGATCGGCTCGACCTCGCCGCGGTAGCGCTCCCCCGCCCGGGCGTCCAGCAGGAGGCCCGTGCGGGCCAGCGCGGCCGCGTCGTCGGCCTCCAGCAGTCCGAACGCCCCCGGGTTTGGCTTGAAATCGCCCACGGCGGGTGTAGGCGTGTCGGTCGTCAGTGCACCGCCCGCCGCCGTCCACGCGGCCAGGCCCCCGTCCAGGACTCGCACGTTCCGGTGACCCGTCCAGCGCAACAGCCACCAGGCGCGGGCGGCCGCCCAGCCGAGACCGCCGTCGTACACGACCACCGGATCGTCGGCGCGCACCCCGGCCCGGCGCATCGCGGCGCCGAAGTCCTCCGGATCCGGGAGCGGGTGGCGACCGCCCGCCCCCGGCGGACCTGCCAGTTCGCGGTCGAGGTCGACGTACGCGGCGCCGGGGAGGTGCCCGGCTTCGTAGGCGGGACGCTGGTCGGGGCCGCCCAGCTGCCAGCGGACGTCCAGGAGTACCGGCGGGCGTGAGCCGGCGAGCTCGCCCCGCAGTTCGGAGGCCGAGAGAATCGCAGTCATGGGCCCATCTTCCTCCCCGCCCTCGAACCCGTGTAACAAGCCCGACATCGACGGGCCGCAGTGATTCGGACATCTCTGTTCCGCGCCCGGTTCACGCGGCCGGTCGGGGGGCACGGGGTGCCGCGGAGTGCAAGCATCTGCGGGGGAACAGGGACACGACGGCGGGAGACGGCTGACATGACGGAGGCATCGGGGGCTTCGCGGCGCACACCCGGCACACCGTGCTGGGTGAGCCTGATGGTGCACGGCCTCGGGAGCACGGAGGACTTCTACGCCGACCTCTTCGGCTGGGAGTACGAGCCCGGCCCCACCCAGTTCGGCCCGAGCGTCCGGGCCTTCCTCGACGGCGAGGAGGTCGCCGGGATCGGCGAGATGCCGCCGGACCGCCATCTTCCGGTGGCGTGGACCACGTACTTCGCCACGAACGACGCCGACTGCACCGCCGAGTCCATCCGGTCCTGCGGCGGCACGGTCGCGGTGGGCCCGCTCGACGTGGGGGCGGCGGGGCGGATGGCGATCTGCGCCGACCCGCTGGGCGCGATCTTCGGGGTCTGGCAGACCGACGGGCACCCCGGTGCCCGCCGGGCGGGGGCGGCCGGCACCCCGGTGTGGAACGAGCTGCTCACCCAGGAGTCCTCGACGGTCGGCAAGTTCTACGAGCACGTCTTCGGCCACGAGGCCGAGCGGCACCCGGACCTCTCGGCCGACTTCGACTACCTGACCCTGCGGCTGGACGGCCGTCCGGTCGCCGCCGTCCACGGGGTCGGCCGGTCGCTGCCGCACGACCGGGGGCCGCACTGGATGACGTACTTCGAGGTGGCGGACCCCGACGCGGCCGCCGCCCGGGTCACCGAGCTGGGCGGCCGGGTCGTCGCCCCGCCCCGGGAGCGGATCACGGGCCGGCTGGCCGTGGTCGCGGACCCGGAGGGGGCGGTCTTCGCGCTGGTCCGGACGGCCGGCTCTGCGGACGCCCCCTAGAGCGGCAGCAGCCGGGGGCGCTTGGCGGTGCGGCCGTCGCCGGAGGAGGTGCCGCGCAGCCGGCGGCCGAGCCAGGGGCCGAGGAACCCGGCCAGCCAGGCCGCCTCGGCGGCGACGGCCCCGGCGAGCGGGCGGGGCGGCCGGGGAGGCAGCGGCTCCTTCCAGGCACCGCAGCTGCCCGGCAGCTCCAGGGCCTCGGCCAGGGCCGCGGCGATCCGGGCGTGGCCGAGGGGGCCTGCGTGCAGCCGGTCGGCGCTCCACAGGCGGGGGTCGGCGGCGACGGCCTCCCGGCCGGTCTCGGCGACCACGACCCCGTGGCGTGCGGCCGCCGCCCGGATGTGGCTGTTGAGCTCGCGCACGCGGGGGCTCAGCGGCCGGGCCAGGGGCGCGATGCGCGCCACGTCGGGGAAGGTCACGGTGGCCACCCTGGCCCCGGCGCCGGTGAGCGCGGCGAACATCGCCTCCAGCTCACCGGCCACCTCGGCGGCGTCGAAGCGCGGCCGGAGCACGTCGTTGACCCCGGCGACGACGGTCGCGACGTCCGGCCGCAGCTCCAGGGCGGGCCCGAGCTGTTCGGCGCGGACCTGGCCGGCGAGCCGGCCGCGGACCGCGAGGTTGGCGTACCGCAGCCCGGGGGCGGAGGCCGCGAGGTGACCGGCGAGGCGGTCGGCGAAGCCCCGCAGGCCCACCGTGTCGTCACCGTCCCCCAGCCCTTCGGTCTGGCTGTCGCCCAGGGCGACGTAACGCAGGTACTCAGTCTTCCGCACGGGTGGTCCCCTCCCTCTTCCCCAGCACGTCGGCGGTGCGCAGGCACCAGTCCCGGTGGCCCTCCTCGAAGGCCACCCCGCGCAGACAGGTCAGGTAGCCGCCGATCCGCTCGCCCCGGAGCAGGAACTCGTCCTCGTCCAGCTCTCCGCGCATGTTCCGCAGCAGCTTGTGGAGCAGCTCGATCTTGGCCTCGGCGGCGGCGGCCCGCTCCGCGAGCTGCGCGATGACCGGGGCCGTACCGATGCGGTCGGCGCTCTGGACCTTCACGAGGAGGTCGTCGCGGATCGAGGACGGCTTGGAGGGCGTCGCCGCGAACCGCTCCAGTTCGGCCCGGCCGGTGTCGGTGACCCGGAACAGCCGCTTGTTCGGCCGGGACTCCTGCACCACCTCCCGGCCCGCGACCAGCCCGTCCGCCTCCAGCCTCGCCAGTTCGGCGTAGAGCTGCTGCGGCAGGGCGTGCCAGAAGTTGGCGACGCTGATGTCGAAGGCCTTCGCCAGCTGGTAGCCGCTGTACTCGCCGTCGAGCAGCGCCGCCAGTACCGCGTGCCGCAGGGCCATGGCCGCTCCCTCTTCCCTTTTCGTGTCCGCAGCGGCACCATACTCAAAAATCTGACTACTCGCATTCTTGAGTAATCGCCGACAGGAGGAGGGGCCACATGGGGACCGCGGAGACCGGGAAGACCACAGAGACCGGGAAGACCACAGAGGGCGCCGAACGCTTCCGCGCCGCCGTGGAGAAGCGCGATCTCGCCGCGCTGGACGACCTGTTCGCGGAGGACATCCGGCTCTACAGCCCGGTGAAGTTCAACCCGTTCGAAGGCAAGGCCGCCGTCCTGGGCCTCTTCGGCGTCCTGCTGCGCACCTTCGAGGACCTCCGCTACCTGGGCCGGCTGGACGGCGAGGCCGAGACCACCTCGGGCGACGGGGAGGCCCCTACGGTGATCCTGCCCTTCCGCGCGCTGGTGGCGGGCAAGCAGATCCACGGCATCGACCAGCTCCAGTTCGACGACGCGGGCCGGGTGAAGGAGTTCACGGTGATGGTCCGCCCCCAGTCCGCCGTCCAGGCCCTGGGCCAGGCGGTCCTGGCCGGCCTGATCGCCGACGGCCTCGCCCCGGAGGCCTGACGGCAGGTCAACACCGCGGCTCCAGCGGGCCCGTAGCCGTCGCCCGACAAGTACTTGCTACATTGGCAAGTACTTGCCGGGTGATCGCGCACGGAGCCGCCCGGGCACCGAACGGGGGGAACCGCCATGAGCGAACAGGCCGCCGCCGCAGCGGCGTTGAAGGGGATCGCACGGATGGAGGCCGGCGCACGGCAGCGGAGCCGGTGGCTCACCGGCTACCTGTGGGTCTTCGCTTGCTGGCAGCTCGCCCTCGTCCCCGCCGTGCTGCTGTGGCACGGACGGACGGGCACGCTCGTCAGCTCGCTCGCCAACGCGGTCGTGGTGATGGGGCTGTCCGCGTTCACCATGCGGCAGCCGGTGGTCCCCCGGGGCCACGGCCGCCGCCACCTCCGCGCGATCGGCGCGTGGGCCGCCGCGTACGTGCTGTCCCTCGCGCTGGGTCTCACCGTCTTCGCGGACAGCACCGCCTTCGCGGCCGCCGCCGCCCTGCTGTGCGCGCTGCCGCCCGCCGCGGCGGCCTGGCGGGAGGTCCGCGCGGCATGACACCGCCCCTCGGGAACCCGGCCGACCGGGCCCCGCACCCGCGCCACGCGCTCGCCCCGCTGCTCTCCTCGGCCGTGCGCCTGTCGGTCGTGGCGGCGCTCGCGCCCGTGGAGAAGGCCGAGTTCGGCTACGTACGGGACCTCGTGGAGATCACCGACTCCGCGCTGTCGAAGCAGGTCGCGCGCCTGGAGGAGGCCGGCTGGATCACGGTCGAGAAGGGGCGGGTCGGGCGCATGCCGCGGACCTGGCTGCTCCTGACCGGGGAGGGCCTGGCCGGCTACCGGCGGCACGTCGCCGCCCTCACCGCCATCGCGGGCCCGCCGCGCTGACCCCGGCGTGTCGCCGTCCGGCCGGCACCGCCGCGGTACGAGGATGTGGCCGGCGTTTCCGCACCTGACGGACCGCGCCCACGCGGCTACGCACCGCCCCGGGGAGTCGCCCACGAGTACTGTGGAAGGGCTCCCGGGGGCGCACCGGCGGATGGGGTTCACCGTGTCGACATCGAGTCACGAAACGTTCGGCGCGCCCTGCTGGGTCAGCCTCATGGCCCGCGACCTCGACGCGGCGAAGGAGTTCTACAGCGCGGTCCTCGGATGGGCATTCGGCCCCGCCCACCTCGGCGAGGCCTTCGCCGTCGGCTTCGCCTCCGGGGTCCCGGTGGCCGGGATCGGCGCGCTGCCCCCGACGCTCTCCATCCCCGTCGCCTGGACCCCGTACTTCGCCGTGGACGACGCCGACGTCACGGCGGCGCGCATCAGGGAGCGCAGCGGGACCGTCGCCGTCGGCCCCCTGTCCTTCGGCACCGGCCGGGCGGCGCTCGCCTCCGACCGGGACGGGGCGGTCTTCGGGATCTGGCAGGGCGAGGCCATCCCGGACTGGGGCATGGGCGGCGACGCGGCGCCGGCCTGGCTGGAGCTGCACACCCGGAACGCCTTCGACGCGGCCATCTTCTACGGCGAGGTCCTGGAGTGGGCCTGCGACCACACCGGCTGCTGCGAGGTCGCCTACGTGGAGGAGGACGACCGCATCCTGCTCCGCCGCGCGGGCCGGATCGTGGCCCGCCTGCACGGCGGGACGCTCGCGGAGGCCCCCGACCCGCACCTGAGGCCGCGCTGGCGCGCCCACTTCCGGGTCCCCGACCTCGACACGGCCGTGGAGGCAGCCACCGCCCTCGGCGGCAGCGCCGTCCCCGCCGCGGACTCCGGCGCCTTCCCCCACGAGCGCACCCTGCGGGACCGCGACGGCGCCGTGTTCAGCATCGTCGGCCCGACCGCGCCCGGCCGCTTCTGAGCCGCTAGGCGTTGTTGACCGGGAGGACGTCCGGGGAGAGGCTGCCCGCGTGGGCGGAGGCCGAGGTCATCAGGCGGCGGTGGTGGCGGCGGCACAGGACCTCGTAGCCGATCTCCTCCGCCGGGCGGTTCACGTCGCCGACCACCACCTGCGCGCCCTCGACCACCATCTGCCCGCCCACCGTACGGGCGTTGTGCGTGGCGCGGGCACCGCACCAGCACAGGGCCTCGACCTGGAGCTGCTCGATCCGGTCGGCCAGCTCGATCAGCCGCTGCGAGCCCGGGAAGAGCTTGGTGCGGAAGTCGGTGGTGATGCCGAAGGCGAAGACGTCCATGTGCAGGTCGTCCACGACGCGCGCCAGCTGGTCGATCTGCTCGGGCGCGAGGAACTGGGCCTCGTCGACGATCACGTAGTCGGCCTTGCCGCCCGCCGAGAGCTCCCGCACGAGGTACGCGTAGACGTCCATGGCGTCGGTGACCTCGACGGCGTCCGTCACCAGGCCCAGGCGCGAGGACAGCTTCCCCTCGCCCGCCCGGTCCTGGCGGGTGAAGATCACGCCGACCAGGCCCCGCGCGGAGCGGTTGTGCGTGATTTGCAGAGCCAGCGTGCTCTTTCCGCAGTCCATCGTTCCGGAGAAGAACACCAGCTCGGGCATGGGAAGTACGGGACCTTTCGGGTCTGGGTGGGAGGGGAGGACGCGGGCGGGAGCGGTCAGGTGCGGATTTCGAGCAGCGGGACCAGCTGCTCGGCCGCGGTCAGGGAGCCGTGCATCCCGGTGAGCGCCGACTCGTTGGGCTCGTTGCGGGAGGCGGTGATCGCGACGTCGGCCTGGGCCGCGGCGATCACGTCGCCGATCCGCCCGAGGACCCGCTCGTCGCACTCCCCCGGCGCCCCGAACCAACCCAGCTCCAGGGCCTCTTGGCGGCTCGCGACCCAGAACCGGTCGCCGAGCACCTCGCGCCACACGGTCAGTACGTCGGCCTCGGCCCCCGGCACCGCGTAGACGTGCCGGGCCCGGCCCTCGCCGCCCAGCAGGGCCACGCCCGCGCCCAGCTCCCAGTCCTCGTCGAAGTCGATCCGGGAGTCCTCGTCGAAGGGCACGTCGACCATGCCGTGGTCGGAGGTGACGTACAGGGCTGTGCGCGGCGGCAGCTGTTCGGCGAGGCGCTGCACGAGCCGGTCGACGTACATGAGCTGGCCGCGCCAGGCGTCGGAGTCCACGCCGTGCCGGTGTCCGGCTCCGTCGAGTTCGCTGAAGTACGTGTACACGAGCGAGCGCTCGCCGCCCGCGAGCTGGATCGCCGCGAGGTCCATCCGCTCCTCGCCGGTCATCCGGCCGTGGAAGGTGCCGCCGCTGAGCGCGATCTGGGTGAGCGGGGTGGTCTGGAAGTTCGGCGCGGACACCTGGGCGGTGTGCACCCCGGCCGCGTCCGCGAGCTGGAAGACCGTCGGGTACGGCTGCCAGGGCTTCGGCGGGGTCCACGGGTGCCAGCGGAGCTGGTTCATCAGCGCGCCGGTGGCCGGGTTGCGCACGGCGTAGCCGGGCAGGCCGTGCCGGGCGGGCGGCAGGCCGGTGCCGACGGAGGCCAGGGAGGTGGCGGTGGTCGCCGGGAAGCCGGAGGTGATCGGCCGGCCGGTGCCGCCGCGCGAGCTCGCGAGGAGGGAGGTGAGGAACGGGGCCTCGTCCGGGTGGGCCTTGATCTGCTCCCAGCCCATGCCGTCGACCAGGAACACGCAGTTCCGGTCGGCCGGGGCCAGCTCGGCGATCCCGGCGGTGAGGCCGGGTACGCCCTGGCCGGCCGCGAGGGTCGGCAGCAGGTCGGCGAGCGAGCCGGAGCCGTACTGCGGGACCGGGGCGCCCGCGAGGTCCAGCAGCTCCGGTTCGTCCTGCCAGTTCGACGGTACGGAGTACGACATCAGCGGGCGGGACCGGAGGTTGCCGCCGTCGCCTCGCTGAGTGCCTGCGCGAAGACCAGCGCCTGGCGCACCGTCTCGGGGCCGTCGCCGGCCTCGCTAACGCGCAGGCTGAGGTCGTCCGCGGTGGAGTTGCCGGTGTAGCCGTGGTCGGAGTCGCAGTTGGGGTCGCCGCAGGCGGCGGGCTCCAGGTCGATGCGCGAGACCGCGCCCCAGCCGATGGTCAGGACGACCTCGCGGGGCAGCTGGCCGGGCGTGTACGACTCCGGGTTGGCCACGACGCGGCTGAGCACCACGGAGGAGATGCTGGAGAGCTTGACCGACTCGGTGGAGGTGGTCGCGTACGGGGACGGCGACCCGGCGTCGGCGGCCTGCTCGTCGGTGTGGCTGACGATGAACCGGTTGCCGGTCAGGACCAGCACGGTGACGTGCCGGCGCACCTCGTTGGAGTCGAAGGTGGTCTCCTGGTGGACCAGGTACGACGAGATCGGCTCGCCGCCCACCGCGGCCTCCACCGCCTCGGCCACGAGGGCCGGGTAGTAGCCGCTGCGCTCGATGGCCGTGCGCAGTCCCTGGGTCGTCGTACCGGATTTCGCCATGAGGTCCATCCTAAGGCCCGTACGGCCTCCCCCTGCCTGCCGTGCGCTCAGTAGCTCGGCAGCGTGCGGGGGCCGACGTCGGTCCGGGCGGGCGGGTGGGCCACGCGGACGGTGGCGCTGAGCACGGAGAGGCCTTCGGTGGCGACGACGACCGGCTCCAGCGAGACCCCGGTCACTTCCGGGTGGTCGTCCACCAGCCGGGACAGCCGCAGCAGCAGCTCCTCCAGGGCCGGGGTGTCGACGGGGTCGCTGCCGCGCCAGCCGAAGAGGAGCGGGGCGGCGCGGATGGAGCGGATCAGGGCGGCGGTGTCCCGGTCGGTGGCGGGGACCAGGCCGTGGGCGGTGTCGCCGAGCAGTTCGGAAGGGACCCCGGCGAGCCCGAAGGAGAGGACGGCTCCGGCGGCGGGGTCGACGGTGGCGCGGACGACGGTGTCGACCCCGCGGGGGGCCATGGTCTGCACCACCGGCTGCAGCTCGGCCGGCTTGCCGAGGGCCTCGGTGAGCTCCTCGTACGAGCGCCTGAGCTCGGCCTCGGTGGTGAGGTCGAGGCGTACGCCGCCCAGGTCGGCGCGGTGGCGCAGGTGCGGAGCGGTGGTCTTGAGGGCGACCGGGTAGCCGAGCACCCGGGCCGCGCGGACGGCGGCGTCGGGGCTGGGGGCGGGGAGGGTGGGCAGCACCCGGATCCCGTAGCGGCCGAGCAGCTCGCGGGCGTCGGCCTCGTCCAGGGTCAGCGCGGCGTCCTCCTCGACGCCGGCCAGCAGGGCGGCGAGCCGGGCGGCGGCGCCCGGCTCGTCGATGTCCTCGTACTCGGGGACCTGTCCGGTCTCCGTGTTGTCCCGGCGCCACCGGGCGTACCGCACGGCTTCGGCGACGGCCTTCACGGCGCGCTCGGCGGCCGGGTAGGCGGGGATCCGGCCGGCGCCGTCGAGGCCGGGCGCGGCGCCGTCGAGGCCGGGCGCGGCGCCGTCGAGGCCGGGCGCGGCGCCGTCGAGGCCGGGCGCGGCGCCGTCGGCAGGGGCCTCGGCGGGCGGCGGGGACGCGGTGGGGGGCGTGTCGCCGGCCGCGGCGGCCAGGGCTTCGACGAGGTCGCCGAGTTCCACGTGCACGACGGCCACGGGCTTGCCCGGGACCCCGGCGACGGCCTCCCGCAGCGCCTGCGCGAGGTCGTCGGCCAGCTCGCGGTCGCTCACGGACGGGATGGCGGTGACGACGACGGCGTCGCAGTCGTCGGAGGCGAGCGCGGCGGTCAGGGCCGCGCGGAAGTCGGCCGGGCCGGCGGCGGTCGTCAGGTCCAGCGGGGGCAGCGGGCGCAGCCCCTCGGTCAGGCAGGCGTCGTAGGTGAGCACGCCGAGGGACTCCGAGTTGCCGAGGATCGCCACCCTGGGCCCGGCCGGCAGCGGCTGCCCGGCCAGCAGCAGGCCGACGTCGACCAGCTCGGTGACGGTGTCGACGCGGATGACGCCGGCCTGGCGCAGCAGCTCGGAGACGGTGGCCTCGGGGAGCCGGGTGCCGGGGACGACGTGTCCGGCCGGGGTGTGGCGGCCGCCCCGGGCGACGACCACGGGCTTGGCGGCGGCCGTGCGGCGGGCGAGGCGGGTGAACTTGCGCGGGTTGCCGAGGGTTTCCAGGTACATCAGGGCGACGTCGGTGGCCTCGTCCTCGTACCAGTACTGGAGGATGTCGTTGCCGGAGACGTCGGCCCGGTTCCCGGCCGACACGAAGGACGACAGTCCCTCGCCGCGGCGCAGCAGGGCGGACAGCAGGGCGATGCCGATCGCACCGGACTGGGTGAACAGGCCGATCCGGCCGCGCGCGGAGGCGGGGGCCGGGGCGAGGCAGGCGTTCAGCTCCACCTCCGGCGCGGTGTTGATCACCCCGAAGGCGTTCGGCCCGATGAGGCGCATCCCGTACGAGCGGACCTGCCGTACCAGTTCGCGCTGGCGGGCGAGTCCGGCCGGGCCGCTCTCGCCGTATCCGGCGGACAGGACCACCAGCCCCTGCACCCCGTGCTCGCCGCAGGCGGCCACGGCGTCCGGGACGCGGTCGGCGGGGACGGCGATCACGGCGAGGTCGACGGGGGCGCCGATGTCGGCGAGGCCGCGGTAGGCCCGTACGCCTTCGAGGAGGTCGCCCTCCATGCCGGGGGCGCGGGCCTCGTTGACGGCGTAGAGGTGTCCGCGGAATCCCCCGTCGCGCAGGTTGCGCAGGGCGGTGGCGCCGACGCCGGCGCCGGAGCGGCTGGCGCCGATCACCGCGACGGAGCCGGGGGCGAGGAGGCGCTGCACGGAGCGGGCCTCCGCGCGCTGTTCGCGGGCGCGCTGGACGGCGAGGGACTCGGCGGTGGGTTCGAGGTCGAGGGTGAGGTGGACGGAGCCGTCCTCGAAGCTGCGCTTCTGCTGGTAGCCGACGTCCGTGAACACCTTGATCATCTTGGTGTTGGCGGGCAGCACCTCGGCCGCGAACCTGCGGATCCCGCGCTCCCGGGCCACCGCGCCGATGTGCTCCAGCAGGGCGGAGGCGACTCCGCGGCCCTGGTGGGCGTCCTGGACGAGGAAGGCGACCTCGGCCTCGTCGGCGGGGGCGGAGGCGGGCCGTCCGTCGGGGCCGATGCGGTCGAAGCGCACCGTGCCGATGAACTCCCCGCCGATGGTCGCGGCGAGGCCGACGCGGTCGACGTAGTCGTGGTGCGTGAAGCGGCGGACGTCGCGGTCCGAGAGGCGGGGGTAGGGCGCGAAGAAGCGGTAGTACTTCGACTCGTCCGAGACCTGTTCGTAGAAGCTGACCAGGCGGCCCGCGTCCTCGGTGGTGATGGGGCGGATCCGGGCGGTGCCGCCGTCGCGCAGCACGACGTCCGCTTCCCAGTGGGCCGGGTACGAGGGGTCCGACGCGGTGGTCATGGGGCCACCTTAAGGGGCGGTCCGGCCAGGTGTGCGGGTGCGGTGGGCGGCCCGCTCGGCGAGTGCGCGGCGATTACGGCGGACCGGGGCGAACCGGTGCAAGCTGGGGAGGGTCGAACGGCGGTGGATGCGGGCCGAAGGTCGGTCCGAGCATTCCGGACGGCGTGAGAGACTGGTCTAGACAACCCGTAGAACCTGAAGGGCATCACCATGGCAGAGCGCCGCGTCAACGTCGGCTGGGCCGAGGGCCTGCACGCTCGTCCCGCCTCGATCTTCGTCCGGGCGACGACCGCCTCCGGAGTTCCGGTGACCATCGCGAAGGCCGGCGGCGACCCCGTCAACGCCGCGTCGATGCTGGCGGTCCTGGGCCTCGGCGCCCAGGGCGGCGAGGAGATCGTCCTGGCTTCCGACGCCGAGGGCGCGGACGCCGCGCTCGACCGCCTCGCGAAGCTGGTCGCCGAGGGTCTCGAGGAGCTCCCCGAGACCGTCTGACCCTTCGGGTCCGGTAGCCCGGAAGCCGCAGTCCCCGCCACCCCGGGGGCCGCGGCTTCCGTGTTTCCCCTTCGGGGAGTCCGCGAATTCTGCGCGACGGAATCGAGCCACAGACACGCAAAAGCGGATGCACAAAAGTGGATGCACAAAAGCGGGAACCCGGAAGCCGCGCGAATTCCGCCGACATACGGGAGCACCCGGATATCCCTCCGTTGTATACGGGATTTGTTAATCAGGAGCGCTCGCCGTGTTTACGGCAGGTTGCGGATTCCTCACCCTCGGGCGGTGCGCCGCCGCCGACCGCTGCGCGTGCTGCGCGGTCAGGGTCCTGGCCCGCTCCGCGTCCCCGCGGGCGACGGCGTCCACGATCGCGGCGTGCTCGGCCCAGCACTCCGCGGGCTGCGCGGGGGCCTCGACCACGTACATCCAGGCGATCTTGTGCCGGGTCTGGGTCAGCAGGGCGATCAGCCCCGGGCTCCCCGAGGCCTGGGCCAGCGTCTCGTGGAACCAGCCCCCCAGGGAGCGCAGGTCCTCCCCCTGCGCCCGGCCGGCCCGCTCCCGGCCCAGCCTGACCAGTCCGCGCAGCACCTTCAGGTGGCCGTCGGTGCGCCGGCGGGCGGCGCGGGAGGCGGCGAGCGGCTCCAGCAGCATCCGCAGCTCCAGGAGGTCGGCCGCCTCCTGCTCGGTCGGCTCGGCCACGCAGGCGCCCGCGTGCCGCCGCGTGGTCACGAAGCCCTCGGACTCCAGGGTCCGCAGCGCCTCGCGGACCGGGACGCGCGAGACCCCGTAGCGGCGTGCGAGCACCTCCTCGGTCAGCCGGCCGCCCGGCCCGAAGAATCCGGAGACGATGTCGTCGCGAATCGCTGTGCACACCGCGTGCGCCGGAATACGCAAGGCCGGACCTCCGCTGGTTTCGGTTCGGTTTATCGTGGCCGTGCTGCGACTCTATTGCAACACGCGACAAATTTCCGAGCGGGGAGCGGAAATGCGATGAGAAATACGAAGAAGGCCCCGGCTCAAAGAGCCGGGGCCTTCTTCGGTGAAGCGCCGTGCGGGTGCGGGTCAGATGCCCACGCCGTGGCTGCGCAGGTAGGCCAGCGGGTTGATGTCCGTGCCGTACGTGGCGCCGGTGCGGGCCTCGAAGTGCAGGTGCGGGCCGCTGGAGTTGCCGGTGGAGCCCGACAGGCCGATCTGCTGGCCCGGGGTAACCGTTTCGCCCGCGGAGACGCTCAGCGAGTCCAGGTGCCCGTACTGGGTGTAGGTGCCGTCGTTGTGGCGGATGACGACGTTGTTGCCGTAGGCGCCGCCCCAGCCGGCCTCGACGACGGTGCCCGCGCCCACGGCGTGGACGGAGGTGCCGGAGTCGGCGTGGAAGTCGATGCCCGTGTGGCTGCCGGAGGACCACATGCCGCCGCCCGCGCCGTACGAGGTGCTGACGTACGAGCCGTCGATGGGGGCGACGAAGGTGTTGAGGCGCTTGCGGGCCTCTTCCTTCGCGGCCTTCTCGGCGGCCTCGCGCTCGGCCTTCTCCTTGGCCTCGGCGGCGCGCTTGGCCTCGGCGGCCCGCGTCTTCGCCTCGGACTCGGCCTGCGCCTGCGCGGCGACGGCCTCGGCGGCGCTCTGCTGGGTCGCGGCCTGGACCTCGATGTCGTCCTGCAGACCGTCGGCGACGACGATCGCGTTCTGACCGGTGTCCTCCATGGACGGAGCGCTGCTGTTGTCCGCCGCGAAGGCCGGAGCGGCCAGGGTGCCGACCACGCCCGTGGTGGCGAGGGCGGCGATGCCGGCGTAGCCGGCGGTCTTGCGGCTCAGACGGCTGGAACCACGGTGCTTACCAGAACCGGCGGCACGACTGCCAAACGCCATGAAGGGGGTGATCCTTTCCTTCCCTCTCGCCTACCGGGTTAGCTGACGGGTTCGGAGCAGGAAGGTCTCCTACGGGCCTCCTCTTGCGAGGGGGTCCGATTCACCCCAGGGACGCATGTGGGTCCCCGGCTCCCCAGGCTCGCGCCTGACGGGGACTCGGCGATCGCTGTCCGGTGCCGCGGGTGCGGCGGGTACGAACTGACGAACAGCACGGCCGACGCTAGGCGGATCATCAGTCAATCGCCAAACAGACGAGCGCTTTTGTTGCGTACGCCACACCGCATACCTGCAACCACGCCACCAAACGGACAAAGGGGGCTCCGGTGGATGTTCCACCGGAGCCCCCTGGAAACGGGCCGGATTCCGGCCCGTCTCGGGCCTCGCGCCGCTCAGTTGGCGACGACGGTGACCTCACCGATCCCGAGGGCCAGTACGGGCTCCTCGATCTGGGCCGCGTCGCCCACCAGGACGGTGACCAGTCGGTCCACCGGGAAGGCGTTCACGACGGCCGAAGTGGCCTCCGCCGTACCGGTTTCGGCCAGCCGCGCGTACAGCCGCGCCTGGTAGTCGTCCGGCAGCTCCTGCTCGACCTGGTCGGCGAGCGTGCCTGCGACCGAGGCGGCCGTCTCGAACTTCAGCGGGGCCACGCCCACCAGGTTCTGCACCGCCACGTCCCGCTCGGCGTCGGTCAGTCCGCCCTCCGCGAGGGTCCGCAGCACCTTCCACAGGTCCTCCAGCGCCGGACCCGTGTTGGGGGTGTCCACCGAGCCGCTGATGGCGAGCATCGAGGCGCCCTTGCCGTCGGCCGTCGAGCGCAGCACCTGCCCGAAGGCGCGCACGCCGTAGGTGTAGCCCTTCTCCTCGCGCAGCACCTTGTCCAGGCGTGAGGTGAGGGTGCCGCCGAGGCAGTAGGTGCCGAGCACCTGCGGGGCCCAGACGATGTCGTGCCGGTCCGGCCCGATCCGGCCGATCAGCAGCTGCGTCTGGACGGCTCCCGGCCGGTCCACGATGATCACGCGGCCCGTGTCGTCGGCCGTCACCGGCTGGACGGGGCGGGGCGCGGCGGTGTTGCCGGTCCAGGCGCCCAGGGTGTCCGCCAGCAGGGCGTCCAGGTCGATGCCGGTCAGGTCGCCGACGACCACCGCGGTGGCGGTGGAGGGGCGTACGTGGGCCTCGTAGAAGGCGCGCACGGCCCCGGAGTCGATCCGCGCGACCGTCTCCTCGGTGCCCTGGCGCGGGCGGGACATGCGCAGCGTCGCCGGGAACAGCTCCTTGGAGAGTTCCTTGGCGGCGCGGCGCTGCGGGTTGGCCAGCTCGTGCGGGATCTCGTCGAGCCGGTTGCGCACCAGGCGGTCGACCTCGCTGTCGGCGAAGGCGGGCGCGCTCAGGGCCTCGGCGAGCAGGGCGAGCGCCTTGGGCAGCCGGGAGGCCGGGACCTCCAGGGAGACCCGCAGGCCGGGGTGGTCGGCGTGCGCGTCGAGCGTGGCACCGCAGCGCTCCAGCTCGGCGGCGAACTCCTCGGCGGAGTGCTTGTCGGTGCCCTCCGACAGGGCGCGGGCCATGATGGTGGCCACCCCGTCGAGGCCCTCCGGCTCGGCGTCCAGCGGGGCCGCGAGGTTGACCTCGACCGCCACCACCTGCTGGCCGGGGCGGTGGCAGCGCAGCAGGGTCAGGCCGTTGGGGAGCGTGGAGCGCTCCGGGGCCGGGAAGGCCCACGGCTTCGCCTCGCCGGCCTGCGGCCGCGGGTGGAAGGTCATCGTGACGGCTGCGGTGTCGCTCACTGCTCCGCCCCCTCGTTCTCGTCGTGCTGCTCGGTCTCGTGGGCCTCGGCGCCGGCCAGCGGCTCGTAGACCAGTACCGCGCGGTTGTCGGGGCGCAGCCGGGCGGCGGCCACGGCCTGCACCTCCTCGGCGGTGACGTCCAGGACCCGCTGGACGGCGGTCAGGGCGAGCTGCGGGTCGCCGAACAGCACCGCGAAGCGGCACAGTTCGTCGGCGCGGCCGGCCACGGTGCCGAGCCGGTCCAGCCACTCGCGCTCCAGCTGCGCCTGCGCGCGCTCCATCTCCTCGGCCGTCGGACCCTCCGCGGCGAACCGCGCGAGCTCCTCGTCGACGGCCGCCTCGATGGCGGGCACCTCGACGCCGCTGGAGGTCTTGACGTCCAGCCAGCCCAGCGAGGGCGCGCCCGCCAGGCGCAGCATGCCGAACCCGGCCGCCACGGCCGTCTGGTCACGGCGGACCAGGCGGTTGTGCAGGCGGGAGGACTCGCCGCCGCCCAGCACGGTCAGTGCCACGTCGGCGGCGTCGCACTCGCGGGTGCCGTCGTGCGGCAGGCGGTAGGCGGCCATCAGCGCGCGCGCCGGGACCTCCTCGACGATCTCCTCGCGCAGCTGCGCGCCCATGATCTCGGGGAGCGAGCCGTCGCGCGGCGGCTGCTTGCCGTCGTGCGCCGGGATGGAGCCGAAGTACTTCTCGATCCAGGCGAGGGTCCGCTCCGGGTCGATGTCGCCCACGACCGACAGCACGGCGTTGTTGGGCGCGTAGTACGTACGGAAGAAGTTGCGCGCGTCCTCCAGGGAGGCGGCGTCCAGGTCGGCCATCGAGCCGATCGGGGTGTGGTGGTACGGGTGGCCCTCCGGGTAGGCGAGGGCGGTCAGCTTCTCGAACGCGGTGCCGTAGGGGACGTTGTCGTACCGCTGGCGGCGCTCGTTCTTGACGACGTCGCGCTGGTTCTCCATGGACTCGTCGTCCAGGGCGGCCAGCAGCGAGCCCATGCGGTCCGCCTCCAGCCACAGGGCGAGCTCCAGCTGGTGCGCCGGCATCGTCTCGAAGTAGTTGGTGCGCTCGAAGCTGGTGGTGCCGTTCAGCGAGCCGCCGGCGCCCTGGACGAGCTCGAAGTGCCCGTTGCCCGGTACGCTCGCCGAACCCTGGAACATCAGGTGCTCGAAGAGGTGAGCCAGACCGGTCCGCCCCTTGACTTCGTGGCGCGAGCCGACGTCGTACCAGAGGCAGACGGCGGCGACCGGAGTGAGGTGGTCCTCGGACAGCACCACGCGCAGGCCGTTGGCCAGCCGGTGCTCGGTCGCTGTCAGGCCGCCGGAGCCGGCCTGAGCTGTGGCCGTGTGACCCATGGGCATGTGGTCCCTTCGATCGCGATGCAGAGATTTCTGTCAGACCTGCCACTGTATGCAAGCGCACCGACGGCCGGATAAGTTCCCGGGTCACTCCCCCCGACTCCGTACGGGGGACCCCCGGGGTCGGAGTCCGCGTTGTCGGTGCCTCGGGCCACAATGGTCCGCGTCAACCACGCCAGATCCGCCCCAGTACATCCCGAACCTTGGTTAAGGAGCCGCGCAGCGATGGCCCGCCGCAGCACGAAGACCCCGCCGCCGGAGGATTTCGAGGAGAAGATCCTCGACATCGACGTCGTCGACGAAATGCAGGGCTCCTTCCTCGAGTACGCGTACTCGGTGATCTACTCCCGCGCCCTGCCCGACGCCCGCGACGGCATGAAGCCGGTGCACCGGCGCATCGTCTACCAGATGAACGAGATGGGCCTGCGGCCCGACCGGGGGTACGTCAAGTGCGCCCGTGTCGTCGGCGAGGTCATGGGCAAGCTGCACCCGCACGGCGACGCGTCGATCTACGACGCCCTCGTGCGCATGGCCCAGCCCTTCTCGATGCGGCTGCCGCTGGTCGACGGCCACGGCAACTTCGGCTCGCTCGGCAACGACGACCCGCCGGCCGCGATGCGCTACACCGAGTGCCGGATGGCCGACGCCACGTCGCTGATGACGGAGTCGATCGACGAGGACACCGTCGACTTCACCGCCAACTACGACGGCCAGGAGCGCGAGCCCGTCGCCCTGCCGGCGGCCTACCCCAACCTCCTCGTCAACGGCGCCTCCGGCATCGCCGTCGGCATGGCCACCAACATGGCCCCGCACAACCTGGGCGAGGTCATCGCGGCCGCCCGCCACCTGATCCGCTACCCGGAGGCGGACCTGGAGGCGCTGATGCGCTTCGTGCCGGGCCCCGACCTGCCGACCGGCGGCCGGATCGTCGGCCTGTCCGGGATCAAGGACGCGTACGAGAACGGCCGCGGCACCTTCAAGATCCGCGCGACGGTCTCCGTGGAGGACGTCACCGCGCGCCGCAAGGGCCTGGTCGTCACCGAACTGCCCTTCACGGTGGGTCCCGAGAAGGTCATCGCGAAGATCAAGGACCTGGTCGGCTCGAAGAAGCTCCAGGGCATCGCCGACGTCAAGGACCTCACCGACCGCTCGCACGGCCTTCGCCTGGTCATCGAGATCAAGAACGGCTTCCACCCCGAGGCCGTCCTGGAACAGCTGTACAAGCTGACGCCGATGGAGGAGTCCTTCGGCATCAACAACGTCGCGCTGGTCGACGGGCAGCCGCTGACGCTGGGCCTCAAGGAGCTGCTGGAGGTCTACCTCGACCACCGCTTCGAGGTCGTGCGCCGGCGCAGCGAGTTCCGCCGGGGCAAGCGCCGCGACCGGCTGCACCTGGTCGAGGGCCTGCTCGTGGCCCTGCTCGACATCGACGAGGTCATCCGGATCATCCGCGACAGCGACAACTCCGCGCAGGCCAAGGAGCGCCTGATGGAGCGCTTCTCGCTGAGCGAGGTCCAGACCCAGTACATCCTGGACACCCCGCTGCGCCGCCTCACCCGCTTCGACCGGATCGAGCTGGAGTCCGAGCGCGACCGGCTCACCGGCGAGATCGACGAGCTGACCGGGATCCTGGAGTCCGACTCGGAGCTGCGCAAGCTGGTCTCCTCGGAACTGGCCGCGGTCGCCAAGAAGTTCTCCACCCCGCGCCGCACCGTCCTGCTGGAGTCGGCGGGCACCTCGGTGGCGGCCGTTCCGCTGGAGGTCGCCGACGACCCGTGCCGGGTGCTGCTGTCCTCCACCGGTCTGCTGGCCCGTACGGCGAACGCCGAACCGCTCCCCGTGGAGGAGGGCGGCGGCCGCGCGAAGCACGACGTGATCGTCTCGCAGGTCGCGGCGACCGCCCGGGCCGACGTCGGCGCGGTCACCTCGTACGGCCGCCTGCTGCGGCTCGCGGTGATCGACCTGCCGCAGCTGCCGGACACGGCCGCCGCGCCGAACCTGGCGGGCGGCGCCCCGGTCTCGGAGTTCCTCTCCGGCCTGGAGGCCGACGAGACGGTGGTCTGCCTGCTCTCGCTCGACGAGTCCTCGCAGGGCCTGGCCCTGGGCACCGAGCAGGGCGTGGTCAAGCGGGTCGTGCCGGACTACCCGGCCAACAAGGACGAGCTGGAGGTCATCACCCTCAAGGAGGGCGACCGGATCGTCGGCGCGGTCGAGCTCCGCACGGGCGAGGAGGACCTGGTCTTCATCACCGACGACGCCCAGCTGCTGCGCTACCCGGCCGGCCAGGTGCGCCCCCAGGGCCGCCCGGCGGGCGGTATGGCGGGCATCAAGCTCGCCGAGAACGCCAAGGTGATCCACTTCTCGGCGGTGGACCCGGCCCGGGACGCCGTGGTGTTCACGGTGGCCGGCTCCCACGGCACGCTGGACGATTCGGTGCGCTCCGGCAAGCTGACCCCGTTCGACCAGTACCCGCGCAAGGGCCGGGCCACCGGCGGCGTGCGCTGCCAGCGGTTCCTGAAGGGCGAGGACACGCTGACGCTGGCCTGGGCGGGGAACGCCCCGGTCCGCGCGGCTGCGAAGAACGGCTCCCCGGCCGCCCTGCCGGCCCCGGACCCGCGCCGCGACGGCTCGGGCGCCGCGCTGCCGGCCGCCGTCGAGGCGCTGGCGGGAGCCGCGCTGTAGCCGTCTGACAGGGGCGGGCGGAGCGGGTGGGCCGGGTGGACGGATGCGTTCTCCGGGCAGCCCGCCCCGCCCGCCCACTACTGTTTTCCCGGTACACGCGGGTGGGGGGAGAACAGAGCTGATGACTCGTCGGTCCAGCGGTTTGATCGGCGTCTGGGCGGAGGCCCAGCGACAGCAGCAGCAGACGCAGGTGATCCAGATGCGCGAGGCGGAGCGCCGGGAGCGGGCGTACGAGCGCGAGGCCGCCCGGGACCGGCGCGAGCAGCAGGCGGCGTACAAACAGCACCGCGAGGCCGAGGCGCGGCGCCTTACGGAGCAGCTCGACGCGCAGGTGGCGGCCCTCCAGGGACTGCTGGCCTCGGGCTGCCGGGCGCCGGCGTTCCGGATGGCCGCCCTGGTGCGGTCCGAGCAGCTCCAGCCGTTCGACCCCGGCGGCCTCGGGCATCCCGTTCCCATGCCGCAGCTGGCGCAGTTCCATCAGCAGGGCGGCGGCTGGGCCCTCGGCTCGCGCGGCCGGGCGGAGCGGGAGGCCCACGACCGGTACACCCAGGCCTGGCAGGCCGCGCACACCGCCGAGCAGGAGCGGCTGCGACAGCTGGCGGCGTACCGGCAGCAGTACGACCAGTGGGCGGTGGAGCAGCTCGCCGGGATCCGTCGGCACAACAGCGGCCTCACCGATCTGGCCGACTCCCTGCGCGCCGGCGAGCCGGACGCGGTGGTCGAGTACTTCTCGGCGGCGCTGTACGCCTCCACGGCCTGGCCCGGGGAGCTGCCCCGGCAGGTGTCGGCGGCGTACGACCCCGCGGCGCGCCAGCTCGTACTGGACTGGGAGCTGCCCCGGTACGAGGTGGTGCCGGAGGTGAAGGCCGTGCGGTACATGCCGAGCACGGACCAGGACAGGGAGACGGCGCGGCCGGCCACGCAGCGCCGGGCGCTGTACCGGGACCTGCTCGCCCAGTGCCTGCTGCTGGTGCTGCGCGAGCTGTTCGCGTCGGACGAGTTCGGCGCCCTGGACTCGGTGGTCGTCAACGGGTTCGTGGACGACCACGATCCGGTGACGGGCCGTGAGGCGCAGCTCGTGCTGGCGACCGTGCAGGCGGCGCGCGGAGCCTTCTCCGGGCTGCGGCTGGAGCAGGTGAGCGCGGTGGACTGCCTGGTCGAGGGGCTCCGGGGGCAGTTGTCGGCGCGCCCGGACCAGCTGACGGCGGTTCGGGCGGGCCGCCGGCCGGACGAGGTCGGCGGGGACGTCGTCAGCCACGGCGGGCACGCCGCTGGCGGCGAGGACGAGCCCGACCTCTTCCAGATGGACCCGATCGCCTTCGAGAACCTGGTCGCGGAGCTCTTCCGGGCGATGGGCATGGAGGCGGTGACCACGCAGCGGTCGGGCGACGGCGGCGTGGACGTCGAGGCGCTGGACCCGGCTCCGATCCGGGGCGGGCGGATCGTCGTGCAGGTCAAGCGCTATCGCAACACCGTGCCGCCGACGGCGGTACGGGACCTGTACGGCACGGTCCAGGACGCGGGGGCGAACAAGGGGGTGCTGGTCACCACGTCGTCCTTCGGGCCCGGGTCGTACACCTTTGCCAACGGCAAGCCGCTGGAGTTGGTTCCCGGGGCCGAGCTGGTCGAGCTGCTGCACCGGTACGGGCTTCGGGGCCGTCTGGGCGGCGGCCCCGTGCCGGCCCAGCGGACCTCCGGGGAGGCGGCTGCGGCCGCCACACCCACCCTGGCCGATCCGTCTCCCGCCCCCGCCGACCACAACGTGCTGGGCATGTACTGGTCGGGGTCGGTGGCCCTCGACGTGTGCGCGCTGGTCTGCACGGGCGGCCGGGTGCTGAGCGAGGACCACTTCGTCTTCTTCAACAACCCGCGCACCCCCGACGGCTCGGTCCGCTCCCGCCCGCACTCCGCCCCGGACAAGGCGGCGGTCGAGGTGGCGTTCGACGCCCTGCCGCCGGAAGCCGACCGGCTGGTGCTGGTGGCCGCCGTGGACCCGGAGGTCAACCCGGACGCGGACCTGTCGGGCTTCACCGACGCCGGCATCCGGCTGCTGGACGCGGCGGGCGGGGAGCTGGGCCGTCTGGAGGTCTCCGACGGCCGCGCCGGCGAAACGGCCCTGGTGCTGGGCTCGTTCCGGCGGCGGGCGAACGGGGACTGGGACTTCGTGGTCGGCGGCAAGGGCTACCGCGGCGGCCTGGAGGCCCTGCTGGGCGACTTCGGCGTCGAGGTGGCCTAGGCCGGGGCTCCGGCCTGATCCGGAGGGCCCGGCCTAGGCCGGGCCCTGCGGCCCTTCCCCGGGCGGGGTGTCGTCGCCCTCCGCCGAGGGGTCGTCCCCGCGGTCCGCCGGCGCGACGTACCGCAGGACGCCCCACATGCCCTCCGGCGGGGTCCGTTCGGGGAACTCCTCGCGGCAGGCGTCCAGCTCGCGCAGCAGGGCCGGCCCGTCCGTGCCGGAGCCGATCAGGACGAGCTGCGTGCGGCGGGGCTCGCCCCGCCCCCAGGGGCCGGGGCCGAACCTCAGGAAGCGGCCGACCGCGTGGACCTCGTACCGTTCCTGGTGGCCGGGCACGCCGAACCAGACGAACCCCTTGATCCGGTAGAGGCCGGCCGGGCGCCGGTCGAGGAAGTCGATGAAGCGGCGCGGGGACAGGGCCTGGTCGGAGGTGAACTCGACGCTCTCGTAGCGGGCGTGGGCGTGGTCCGCGTGTGCGTCGTGGTCCGCGGGCCCGTCGTGGCCGGCGGCCTCCGCGATCAGGTCCTCGAACGACAGCTGCCCCCGCGTCTCGGTCCACGGCCGGCGGTCGAAGAGCAGTTCCGGGTCGATCCGACCGTGGTCCGCGCCCACCAGAGGCGTCCCCGGGGCGCAGAGCGCCGCGATCTCCCCCTCGATCCGGGCGCGTTCGGCGGGGTCGACCCGGTCGGTCTTGTTGAGCACCACCAGGTCGGCGACGGCCAGGTGGCGGTCGGTCTCCGGGTGCGCGGCCCGCGTCCGGTCGAACTCCGCCGCGTCGACGACCTGTACCAGACCGCCGTAGCGGATCGCGGGATTCTCGTTGGCCACCAGCATCCGGACCATCTCCTGGGGCTCGGCGAGCCCGCTGGCCTCGATGACGATCACGTCGATCCGGTGGACGGGGGCGGCGAGCCTGTCCAGGTACGCGTCCAGCTCGCTGCCGTCGACGGCGCAGCACAGGCAGCCCCCGCCGAGGGAGACCATCGAGTCGCCGACCTGTCCGGCCACCGACATCGCGTCGATCTCGATCGAGCCGAAGTCGTTGACGACGACGCCGATCCGGGTGCCGCCCCGGTTGCCGAGGAGATGGTTCAGGAGCGTGGTCTTGCCGGAGCCGAGGAATCCGGCGAGGACCACGACGGGAATGGACTGGACGCTGTTCACCCGGACGATCGTAGTCAGCCCGCGACGGGCACCGCCTGCGGCGGGGTGGGGCCGCTGTAGCGCGCGGCCGGGCGGATGATCTTCGAGTCGGCGGCCTGCTCCAGGACGTTCGCGCTCCAGCCCACCACCCTGGCCGCACAGAAGGTCGGGGTGAACATCTCGCGCGGCAGCCCGCACAGCTCCATGACCACGCCCGCGTAGAACTCCACGTTCGTGTGCAGCTCGCGGCCCGGCTTCAGCTCGGCGAGGATCTCCTCCACCTGCCGTTCGACCTCGACGGCGAAGTCCACGAGCGGCCCGCCGAACTGCCGGGCGATGTCCCGCAGCATCCTCGAACGCGGGTCCTCGGTGCGGTAGACGGGGTGCCCGAAGCCCATGATCCGGTCCCCGGCCAGGACCCGCTCCCGGATCCACGGCCCGATCCGCTCCACCGTGCCGATGGCGTCCAGGGTGTCCAGGGCCCGGCTGGGTGCCCCGCCGTGCAGGGGGCCGGAGAGCGCGCCGATCGCCCCGGTGAGGCAGGCCGCGACGTCGGCGCCGGTGGAGGCGATGACACGGGCGGTGAAGGTGGAGGCGTTGAAGCCGTGGTCGACGGTGGAGATCAGGTACCGCTCGACGGCGCGGGCCTTGACGGGGTCGGGCTCCTCGCCGGTCAGCATCCACAGGTAGTTGGCGGCGTACGGCAGGTCGTCGCGCGGCTCGACCGGCTCCAGGCCCCGGCCCAGCCGGTGCAGGGCGGTGAGCAGGGTGGGTACGGCGGCGCAGGCGGCGAGCGCGTCCGCGGCCCGGCGTTCGGGGTCGAGGTCGTACACCGGGCGGAAGCCGGAGCAGGCGCCGAGCAGCGAGAGCGCGGTGCGCAGCCCGGCGAGGGGACCCGAGAGGGCGGTGGCTCCGGCGAGGGCGGGGAGGGCGTCGCGGACCTCGGCGGGCAGGTGCCGCAGCGGGGCGGTCTCGGCGGCGAAGGCGGCCCTCTCGGCGGCGTCCGCGGGGAGGGTGCCGCGGAACATCAGGTGCCAGACGTCCTCGAACGTGCGGCTCGCGGCGAGGTCGACGGCCGAGTACTGGCGGTAGTGGTAGAAGCCCTCGCGGCCCCGGACGTCACCGAGCTGGGTTTCGGTGACCACGACTCCCGCGAGACCGCGGGGTACTTCGACGGTGGTGTTCATGGATTCACCATCCATCCTTGATTGAATCGATGTCAATATTGATCTGATCAACATATGTACCCTGTGTGTCATGAGCGAAGAAGAGAGGCGGCTCACCACCCAGGAGGCCGCGCGGCTCCTCGGGGTGAAGCCCGCGACCGTGTACGCCTACGTCAGCCGGGGCCAGCTCGGCAGCCGCCGCGACGCGGTCGGGCGGGGCAGCACCTTCGACGCACGGGAGGTGGAGGCCCTGGCACGGCGCAGCCGGCGGGAGGCCGCGGCGCCCGCCGGGGAGCTCTCCGTACGCACCTCGCTCACCCTCATCGAGGCCGACCGATACTTCTTCCGCGGCGTCGACGCCGTCGAACTGGCTTCCCGGTACCCCTACGAGGAGGTCGCCGAGTGGCTCTGGACGGGGAGCCTGCCGCACGGGGCCCGGTTCGCCGCTCCCCCGGAGGCTCTCGCCGCCGCCCGGCGGGCGGTGGCCGCACTGCCCGAGCACAGCGGGCCCCTCGACCGGCTGCGGGTCGCGGTCGCCGCCGCGGCGGTGGTGGACCCGCTGCGCTTCGACCTGTCCGAGGAGGCGGTACTCGGCTCCGCGCGCTGCCTGATCCCGACCCTGGTCGGCGCCCTGCCCGAGGCGGACCCGGCCCCCGCGCCCGAAGGCGACGGGCGGCTCGCCCGGGCGCTGTGGTCCCGCCTGACCGGGCACGATCCCGACCCGGTGGCCGTCGACGCCCTGGACCTGGCGCTGGCCCTGCTGGTCGACCACGACCTGGCCGCCTCCACCCTCGCCGTTCGGGTGGCCGCCTCGGCGCGGGCCCACCCGTACGCGGCGGTCTCGGCCGGGCTCGGCGCGCTGGAGGGCCCCCTGCACGGGGCGGCCGGACGGCTCGCGCACCGGATGCTGGCGGAGGTCCTGGAGCGGGGCGGCGCCGCGCCCGTGGTGGCGGAGCACCTGCGCGCGGGGCGCCGGGTGCCCGGGCTCGGCCACCGGCTGTACCGGGGCGAGGACCCGAGGGCGGGTGCGCTGTTCGCGCACCTGGAGGGGCTCCCGCAGGCCGCTCCGGCGCTCGGCGCGGCACGGGACGTGGCGGCGGTGATGGCCCGGCACGGGCTGCACGCCAACGTGGACCTGGCGCTGGCGGTGCTGACGGTGTCCTGCGGGATGACCGCCGAGGCCGGCGAGACGGTGTTCGCGGTCGCCCGGACGGCGGGCTGGATCGCCCACGCGCTGGAGGAGTACCAGGAGCGCCCCCTGCGCATGCGCCCGAGCGGGCACTACACCGGCCCGCGCCCTCCCCGCCCGCTTCCCTGACCGGCGCCCCGCCCCTCCCCGCCCGCTTCCCTGACCGGCGCCCCGCCCCGCCCGCTTCCCTGACCGGCGCCCCGCCCCGCCCCGCCCGGGCGGGGCGGGGCGGGGCGGCGGCCCCCTCCGGGTGGGGCTTCTCATAGACGGGGGAATTCCGCTTCCGCCCCCGCCGACCTACGGTGCTAGTCATGCGGTTCCTCCCCACGGGCGCTCGGCGCCTCGGGCTGCCCAGACGGGCCGTCTCGCAGATCCTGCTGACCCAGCTGGCCATCGCGGCCGGGGTCGCCGTCCTCGCGACCGGGCTCTTCCTGGCCCCCCTGAGCGGCCAGCTGGACGACCAGGCCATGCGACGGGCCCTGGCCATCGCCCAGAGCGCGGCCGCGGACCCCTCCCTGGCCGCCGACCTCCTGCGGTCGGAACCGACGGAGGACAGCCCCGTGCAGTCCGCTGCCGAGCGGATCCGCAGGGCGACCGGCGCCGAGTACGTGGTGGTCCTCGACCTGCACGGCATCCGCCGCTCCCACCCCAGCGCCGACCGGATCGGACGGCCGGTCTCCACCGACCCCAGCGACGCGCTCGCCGGCCACGAGGTGATGGAGATCGACGAGGGCACCCTGGGGCGCTCCGCCCGCGGCAAGGTCCCCCTGGTCGCCGCCGACGGCGAAGTCGTCGGCGCCGTCTCCGTAGGCATCGCCTACGACAGCGTCCGCGACCGGCTGCTCGGCGCCATCCCCGGACTGCTCGCCTACGCGGGCGGCGCCCTGGCGGCCGGCGCGCTGGCCGCCTGCCTGCTCTCCCGCCGGATCCAGCGGCAGACCCGCGACCTGGCCTTCTCCGATATCGCGGGCCTCCTGGCGGAGCGCGAGGCCATGCTGCACTCCATCCGCGAGGGCGTGATCGCCCTCGACCCGGACGACCGGGTGCGGCTCGTCAACGACGAGGCCGCCCGGCTGCTGGGCCTCCCCCCGGACAGCGCGGGCACCCTCGCCGGCCGGCCGCTGGACGAGGTCCTCGGCACTGGCCGCACCAGCGACGTCCTGACCGGGCGGGTCACCGGCCGGGACCTGCTCACCGTCCAGGGCCCGCGGGTCCTGGTCGCCAACCGGATGCCGACCGCCGACGGCGGAGCCGTCGCCACCCTGCGCGACCGCACCGAGGTGGAGCGCCTGGGCCGCGAGCTGGACTCCACCAAGGGCCTGATCGACGCCCTGCGCGCGCAGGACCACGAGCACGCGAACCGCCTCCACACCCTCCTCGGCCTGCTCGAACTGGGCCTGCACGAGGAAGCCGTCGACTTCGTCAACGAGGTCGTCGGAGTCCACCGCACCACGGCCGAGCAGGTCACCGAGAAGGTCCACGACCCCCTGCTCGCGGCCCTGCTGGTGGGCAAGGCCACCGTCGCCGCCGAGCGCGGCGTCGCGCTGCGCCTCGCCCCGGCCGCCCTCCTCCCCGACCGCCTGGTGGACCCGGGCGGGCTCGTCACGATCCTCGGCAACCTCGTGGACAACGCCCTGGACGCGGCGGCCGGCTCGGCCGCTCCCCTCGTCGAAGTCGACATCCGCGCGCAGGGGCGCACCGCCGTGCTGCGGGTGCGCGACAGCGGTCCCGGGATCCCCTCCGGCCGGCACGAGGAGATCTTCACCGAGGGCTGGTCGACCAAGCAGCCCGCGGCCCACCGCGAGCGCGGGCTGGGCCTGGCCCTCGTACGCCGCCTCGCGGAGCGGCAGGGCGGCAGCGCCCGGGCCGGGGCGGCAGAGGACGGAGGGGCGGAGTTCTCCGTCGTGCTCCCGGAGGCCCTGCGATGAACGAGACCCCGATCCACGTATTGGTCGTCGACGACGACATGCGTGTTGCCAGGATCAACGCGGCGTACGTGGCGAAGGTTCCCGGCTTCCGGGCCTGCGGCGAGGTCCATTCGGCGGCCGAGGCCCTGGACTTCCTCACCGCCCGCCCGGTGGACCTGGTCCTCCTCGACCACTACCTCCCGGACGAGAACGGCCTCGACCTGGTGCGCCGCCTGCGCCAGCTCGGCCACCACACCGACGTGATCATGGTCACGGCCGCCCGGGACCTGGCCACCGTCCAGGCCGCCATGCGCCTCGGCGCCCTCCAGTACCTGGTCAAGCCGTTCACCTTCGCCGGACTGCGCACCAAGCTGGAGGCCTACGCCTCCCTGCGCCGCTCGCTCTCCGGCGGCGGCGAGGCCGAACAGGCCGAGGTGGACCGGATCTTCGGCGCCCTCGCCGCAGCCGGCACCCCGAACGAGCTGCCCAAAGGGCACTCCCCCACCACCGCGGAACTGGTCCGCCAGGTCCTTCGCGCCGCCGAAGGCCCCCTGTCCACCCAGCAGATCGCCGACCGCGCCGGCATCAGCCGGCAGACCGCCCAGCGCTACCTGAAGCTCCTGGACCGGGCCGGCCGCGTCACACTGGCCCTGCGCTACGGCGAGACCGGCCGCCCCGAACACCGCTACGCCTGGCGCCCGTCGGAAACCCCCTGAAATCAGACCGCCCCGGCCCCGGTCAGGGAGCGGACCTCCGTCTCAGCGTGCTTGCGCTCGTCCGGCTCCTCCGCGGAGGTGACGGTGCCCAGCCAGCCGGCCAGGAAGCCGAGCGGGATCGAGACGATCCCCGGGTTCTGGAGCGGGAAGTACTGGAAGTCCACGCCGGGGAAGAGGGATTCGGGGCTCCCGGAGACCACGGGCGACAGGACCACCAGCAGCACCGCGGGAACCAGCCCCCCGTACACCGACCAGACGGCCCCCCGCGTGGTGAAGCCCCGCCAGAACAGCGAGTACAGCAGCACCGGCAGGTTGGCCGAGGCCGCCACGGCGAAGGCCAGCCCCACCAGGAAGGCCACGTTCAGGTCCTGGGCGAGCAGCCCCAGGGCGATGGCCACCGCCCCGACCCCCACGGCCGCGATCCGCGCCACGGCCACCTCGCTGCGCTGCCGGGCGTGGCGGCGCTTGAGGGAGGCGTACAGATCGTGCGCGACGGAGGCCGACGAGGCCAGGGTGATCCCGGCGACCACGGCGAGGATGGTCGCGAAGGCGATGGCGGCCACGATCGCGAACAGCACCGCGCCCCCGGTGGACTCGGCGCCCCCGCCCAGGAAGGCCGCCAGCAGCGGTACGGCCGTGTTCCCGGAGGCGTTCGAGGCACGCACCTCGTCGGGTCCGACCAGCGCGGCCGCCCCGAAGCCGAGGACGACGGTCATCAGGTAGAAGCCCCCGATCAGCGCGATCGCCCACACCACCGACCGGCGGGCCGCCCGCGCGGTCGGCACGGTGTAGAAGCGCGACAGGATGTGCGGCAGCCCGGCGGTGCCCAGGACCAGCGCCAGGCCGAGGCTCATGAAGTCGATCCGGGCGGTCCAGTCGCCGCCGTACTTGAGGCCGGGGCTCAGGAAGCGGGCCCCGTGCCCGCTGCGCTCTGCCGCGCCGGTGAGCAGCTGGTCGAGGTTGCCGTGGAAGCGGAGCAGGACGAGCACGGTCAGGGCGACGGCCCCGCCCATCAGCAGCACCGCCTTGACGATCTGGATCCAGGTGGTGGCCCGCATCCCGCCGAAGGTCACGTAGACCACCATCAGCGCACCCACCCCGATCACGGTCAGGGTCCGGGCGGCTGGGCCCGAGTCCGTGAGCAGCAGGCCGACCAGGCTGCCCGCCCCGACCATCTGCGCGACCAGGTAGAGCACGGAGACGACCACCGAGGAGGTTCCGGCGGCGATCCGGACGGGCCGCTCGCTCATCCGGGCGGCCACCACGTCGGCGAGGGTGAACCGCCCGCAGTTGCGCACCAGTTCGGCGACCAGGAAGAGGACCACGAGCCAGGCGACGAGGAAGCCGACGGAGTAGAGCAGGCCGTCGTAGCCGAAGAGGGCGATCAGGCCGGAGATCCCCAGGAAGGAGGCGGCGGACATGTAGTCGCCGGCGATGGCGAAACCGTTCTCCATGGGGGAGAAGAGCCGCCCGCCCGCGTAGAACTCCTCGGCCGAGCCGTGCCGGTTGCGGCTGACCCAGGTCGTGATGCCGAGGGTGACCGCGATGAAGGCGCTGAAGAGGATCAGCGCGAGGGTCTGGTGCTCGGTGGTCACGCCCCCTCCCCCCGGCCCGTCCTGGTCCGCGGCCGGCCGCGCTCCTGCTCGCGGGCGGACGCACGGCCCAGTGCGCGCTCCTGTACGCGCTCCTGTTCGAATACCGTCCAGCGCAGGTCGAGCGCGGCCCTGTCGCGGCGCAGCCGCGCGTGCCTGGCGTACGCCCAGGTCAGCAGGAAGGTGCTGAGGAACTGCCCGAGGCCGGCCAGCAGGGCCACGTTGACCGCGCCGGCCACGGGCCGGGCCATGAGCTCCGGTGCCGCGGTGGCGGCGACCACGTAGGCGACGTACCAGAGGAAGAAGCCGGCGGTCGCGGGGACGACGAACCTTCGGTAGCGGCCGCGGACCTCCTGGAAGGCGGCGCTGCGCTGCACTTCCAGGTAGATCTCGGATGCGCCGGGTGCCGCGCGGCCCCCGGGGGCCGGGGCGGCCTGGGCCTGGGCCTGGGCCTGGGCCGGGACCGTGTCCGCGCCCTCGCCCCAGCCCACGGCCAGTGCGTCGTACCAGGGGTCGTCCAACCGGATCGTTCCGGCATCACGACCTTCGTGCTTGTCCTCCACCGAACTCTCCTTGTCCGCCGCCGCATTGGCCGCGTGCCCACAAGGATGTGCCGGATGGTCGGTTTCCGGACTGATGTACCGGTGCTCTTCACCCCTTCAGGTGATGGAACGAGCGGCACCGGTGTGCCGGAACGCCGATTCCGCATCTGCGGTACCGGCCGTGGCCGGCCGGCACCGCAGAGGGGTCAGGCGTCGATGCGCGAACGGTCGAGGGTCGCCGCGGAGCCGGTGATGAACTCCTTGCGCGGTGCCACCTCATTGCCCATGAGCAGGTCGAAGACCTGCTCGGCGGA
Organism: Streptomyces sp. NPDC040718; assembly: GCF_055593565.1. Classification (NCBI taxonomy): domain Bacteria; kingdom Bacillati; phylum Actinomycetota; class Actinomycetes; order Kitasatosporales; family Streptomycetaceae; genus Streptomyces; species Streptomyces sp. NPDC040718. The sequence continues at coordinate 234,116 of NZ_JBVIXO010000007.1, forward strand.
GTCCAGGTCGCCGATGTTGATCCGCCGCAGGGTGCGGTGGCGGGGGTCCATGGTGGTCTCCGCCAGCTGGTCCGCGTCCATCTCGCCGAGGCCCTTGTAGCGCTGGATGCCGTCCTTGTACCGGATGTTCTTGCGCTGGTACTCCAGCAGCGTCTGGCGCAGCTCGTTGTCCGAATACGTGTAGACGTACTTGTCCTGCCCCTTCTTGGGCTGGACCAGCTCGATCCGGTGCAGCGGCGGCACGGCCGCGAAGACCCGGCCCGCCTCGACCATCGGGCGCATGTACCGCTGGAAGAGCGTGAGCAGCAGGCAGCGGATGTGCGCGCCGTCGACGTCGGCGTCGACGAGGAGGACGATCTTCCCGTAGCGGGCGGCGTCGATGTCGAAGGTGCGGCCGGAGCCGGCTCCTATGACCTGGATGATCGCGCCGCACTCGGCGTTCTTGAGCATGTCCGAGACCGAGGACTTCTGGACGTTGAGGATCTTGCCCCGGATCGGCAGCAGCGCCTGGAACTCGGAGTTCCGCGCGAGCTTGGCCGTACCGAGGGCGGAGTCGCCCTCGACGATGAAGAGCTCGCTGCGGTCCACGTCGTCGCTGCGGCAGTCGGCCAGCTTGGCCGGCAGCGAGGAGGATTCCAGCGCGGTCTTGCGGCGCTGCGCCTCCTTGTGCTGGCGGGCCGCGATCCGGGTCCGGGCGGCCGCGACGATCTTCTCCATCACGGCGCGGGCCTGCTGCTTGTCGTCGCGCTTGGTGGAGGTCAGGAAGGCCTTGAGCTCCTTGGCGACGACGGCGGCCACGATCCTGGTAGCCGCGGAGGTGCCGAGCACCTCCTTGGTCTGGCCCTCGAACTGCGGCTCGGCGAGGCGGACGGTCACGACGGCCGTCATGCCCTCCATGGCGTCGTCCTTGACCACGTCGTCCTCGGCGACGCGCAGGAGCTTCGCGGAGCGCAGCACCTCGTTCACGGTCTTGGTGACCGAGCGTTCGAATCCGGAGACGTGGGTGCCGCCCTTGGGGGTGGCGATGATGTTCACGAAGGACTTGACGCCGGTCTCGTACCCCGTGCCCCAGCGCAGGGCGATGTCCACGCCGAGCTCGCGGGTGACCTCGGTGGGGGTCATGTGGCCGCGGTCGTCGAGGACCGGGACGGTCTCCTTGAAGGTCCCGGTGCCGGTCAGGCGCAGCACGTCGCATACGGCCTTGTCCTGGGCGAGGTACTCGCAGAACTCGCTGATGCCCCCGTCGAAGCGGAAGGTCTCCTCGGTCTTGCCGGCGCCGTCGATGGCCCGCTCGTCGCGGACGACGATGGTCAGGCCGGGCACGAGGAAGGCGGTCTGGCGGGCGCGCTGGTAGAGCGTCTCCAGGGTGAGCCGGGCGTCCTTGAGGAAGATCTGGCGGTCGGCCCAGTAGCGGATCCGGGTGCCGGTCTTGCCCTTGGCGATGCGCTTGACCTTGCGCAGGCCGTTCCCCGGGTCGAAGGGGCTCTCGGGGCCCTGCTCGGTGAAGAGGCCGGGGACGCCGCGGCGGAAGCTGATCGCGTGGGTGGAGCTGCCGCGGTCGACCTCGACGTCCAGGCGGGCGGAGAGGGCGTTGACCACGGAGGCGCCGACGCCGTGCAGGCCGCCGGAGGCCGCGTAGGAGCCCCCGCCGAACTTGCCGCCGGCGTGCAGCTTGGTCATGACGACCTCGACGCCGGACAGGCCGGTCTTGGGCTCGACGTCGACCGGGATGCCGCGGCCGTTGTCGCGCACCTCGACCGAGGCGTCGTCGTGGAGGATCACCTCGATGTGGTCGCAGTAGCCGCCCAGGGCCTCGTCGACGGAATTGTCGATGATCTCCCAGAGGCAGTGCATCAGGCCTCGGCTGTCGGTGGAGCCGATATACATGCCGGGGCGCTTGCGGACGGCCTCGAGGCCTTCGAGGACGAGCAGGTGCCGCGCGGTGTAGTTGGAACCGTCCCGGTCTGCTCCGGACAGCAGCGCGCTGGAAGGCACGGACGTGTCGGCGGTCACGCAGTTCGCTCCTCGCTGAATTTCTTTTCTGGCCCGGTCGGGCGCAGGGGTGGCTGGGTCGCCGGTCGAAGGGTACCGAGGCCTGGTAGAGCCGATGCAACGCCACCCTCGTGGGTTCCACAGCCTAGTGCAGATCCGCACGGATGTTCGATCCCCCGTGGGGGTGAAGCAAACATCACGTTCCCTTCGACGCATGAACCATTTAGGGTTCGGGCACGTCCTCATGAACAACCGGCACTCACGCCGGGAGGACGAGAACTGCTACAAGCGAACGACTGACAACGCGAAACCGTAAAGCAACGCAATACGGCTCCTTCGCCGCCAACCGGCAGCAGCCGGCCAGCTTCGGAAGGAAGTTTCGAGGAAAAGCCGCGAGCGGGAACGTTTTCGGCCTGGTTGGATGTTGACCCTGGTACGACAGCTCGTCGAGCTAGAGAAGAGGCGACGTGACTACTGTTCTGACACCCGCGACCCCGCTGACGGCCGCTGACCGATGCGACCGTTGCGGCGCCCAGGCATATCTGCGCGTCGTCCTCCTGAGCGGTGGTGAACTGCTCTTCTGCGCCCACCACGGGCGTAAGTTCGAGCCGGAACTCAAGAAGATCGCCGCGGAAATACAGGATGAGACCGAGCGGCTTACGTCCGCTCCGGCCGCCAGCGCGGCCGACGAGGACCGCTGACACAAGGCCTGAACCTCGCATCCGACGAGCCAGGACCGGCCAGGCCGGTCGACGGGCGGCACCCCTGAGACCCAGGGGTGCCGCCCGTCCTCATGTCCGGGGGTGCCCGGAGGGCCCGAAGGGCTCTCCGCGCTCCGGGGCCCGCCCCGTGCCGGCTCCCGTACCCCTTCCCGGGGCGTGCGGGGCGCCTGGAGACCCTCCGGGCACCCCGCACGGCGCCCTAGGCCCCGCTCGGCCGTGCGCGCCTCTCGGGGCCGCTCACGAAGCCGACGAGCGGTGCGATCCGGGTGTAGACGCCCGGGCTGTCGGCGCGCCCGCAGCCACGCCCCCAGGACACCAGCCCGATGAGCCGCCCCTGTGCCACCAGCGGTCCGCCGCTGTCCCCCTGGCAGGCGTCCTTCCCGCCCGCGCCGTCGCCCGCGCACACCATGGAATCCTCCCGGTACTGCCCGTCCGAGTCCCCCGGGTACGCCCGGCGGCAGACCTCGTCGGCCAGTACGGTGACCCGCGCCGCCCTCAGCCCGTACGCGTAGTCGCCGAAGCCGCTGGTGTCGCCCCAGCCGTACACGGCCGCCTCGGTGCCCGCCCCGTAGGCGGCGTGGCCGGCCCCGGCCATGGGGAGCACGTGGTCCGCCGGCACCGCTTCCGCCAGGTCCAGCACGGCGAGGTCACCGGCATTGGTCCCGGGGTCGTAGGCGGGGTTGACCCGGGCCCCGGCCACAGCGATCTCGCGGCCCTCGGGCGCGCGGAGCTCCGTACGCCCGGTGATCACGCGGAAGTCGGCGACGGATTCGACCGGCCCGCCGAGGACCTGGCGGCCGAGGCAGTGGGCCGCCGTCACCACGGTGGTCGGCGCGACGATGACACCGCCGCAGAACTGCCCGTCACGGATACCCCCGAACCGGTCACGGCTGGCGAGGGCCACCACCCAGGGACTGTCGGCGACCCGTACCGGGCTCCCGCCTATGACGACGCTGTCCGCGGCCACCCTGGGCGCCTGGGCGAGCGGCGCCGCGGCCGCTCCCGCCGCCAGGGTCAGAGCGCCCGCCAGGGCACGGGCGAAGGGACGACGCATGAGGCCTCCTGACTCTGAGTGTGCTCGATTACACCCAGAGTGGGATGCCCGGTGGACATGCGCACCTGCTGCCCCGGCCCGGCCCGAGGGCCCGCCGCGCCGGTCGAGGGCCCGTCGAGGACCGCCGTGCGTCCGCTCGACGCCCGGTCGGGTCCGGCCGGGCCGGAAGGAGCCCGCCCGGCCGCCCCGCGGACCGGATCAGTCCAGGTAGTCGCGCAGGACCTGCGAACGCGACGGGTGGCGCAGCTTCGACATGGTCTTGGACTCGATCTGGCGGATGCGCTCGCGGGTGACCCCGTAGACCTTGCCGATCTCGTCGAGGGTCTTGGGCTGCCCGTCGGTCAGGCCGAAGCGCATCGAGACGACGCCCGCCTCTCGCTCGCTCAGCGTGTCGAGCACGGAGTGGAGCTGCTCCTGCAGGAGCGTGAAGCTCACGGCGTCGGCCGGGACGACCGCCTCGGAGTCCTCGATGAGGTCGCCGAACTCGCTGTCGCCGTCCTCGCCGAGCGGGGTGTGCAGGGAGATCGGCTCGCGGCCGTACTTCTGGACCTCGATGACCTTCTCGGGGGTCATGTCGAGTTCCTTGGCCAGCTCCTCCGGGGTGGGCTCGCGGCCCAGGTCCTGGAGCATCTGACGCTGCACACGGGCGAGCTTGTTGATCACTTCGACCATGTGCACCGGGATGCGGATGGTGCGGGCCTGGTCGGCCATGGCCCGGGTGATCGCCTGCCGGATCCACCAGGTCGCGTACGTGGAGAACTTGTAGCCCTTGGTGTAGTCGAACTTCTCGACCGCGCGGATCAGACCCAGGTTGCCCTCCTGGATCAGGTCCAGGAAGAGCATGCCGCGGCCGGTGTAGCGCTTGGCCAGCGAGACGACGAGGCGGAGGTTGGCCTCCAGGAGGTGGTTCTTGGCCCGGCGGCCGTCCTCGGCGATGATCTCCAGCTCGCGCTTGAGCTTGGGGGCAAGCTTGTCGGAGTTCGCCAGCTTGTCCTCGGCGAACAGGCCCGCCTCGATGCGCTTGGCGAGCTCGACCTCCTGCTCGGCGTTGAGGAGCGGCACCTTGCCGATCTGCTTGAGGTAGTCCTTGACGGGGTCGGCGGTCGCGCCGGCCACGACGACCTGCTGGGCGGGGGCGTCGTCCTCGTCGTCGGAGATGACGAAGCCCTTGTTCTCGCCGCCCTCGTCCTCCTCCTCGGCCTCCGCCTTCGCGGCGTCGGGGCCCTCCTCGAGAGTCTCCTCGGCGCCTTCGTCGGAGTCCTTCTTGGCCGCGGTCTTCTTCGCCGCCGTCTTCTTCGCGGCGGCCTTCCTGGCGGGTGCGGCCTTCTTGGCCGCGGTCTTCTTCGCCGCCGTCTTCTTCGCGGCGGGCTCGGCTGCGGGCTCCCCGGCGAGCGCGTCGGCGGTGTCGGGGTCCGCCGCCCCCGCCTCCGCGATGGTGTCGGCCACTGCCGGGGCGGCCGCCGTCTTGGCCGCGACGGTCTTCGTCGCCGTCCGCTTCGCGGGAGTCTTCGCTGCGACGCTCTTGCGTGGGGTGCGCTTGGGCGACTCCGCGGCACTGACCATCAGCGTCACACCCTCTTCCTCGAGGATCTGGTTGAGGCTGCGCAGGACATTCTTCCACTGGGTCGCAGGAATCTGGTCAGCCTCGAAGGCCCGACGCACGTCATCGCCGGCGATCTGCCCCTCGGCCTTGCCCCGCTCGATGAGCGCCATCACAGACTCGGAATCGGCGATCTCCGGCGGGAGCGTACGGGATGTGCTGGCCGACACGAACAACCTCTCGGAACGATGGGAACGGCTTCCGACCCCGGCCTGGTGCTGGACCGGAGCCGACGACCACCGACTGGGGATGGGCCGGGGGCGCGGGCAGGGGCCGGGGAGCTGCACAGCATCCCCAAGGGCTGCTGTCTTCCCTCCGTCGGCCATCACCTCTTAGGTCATCGCGTGACGTCGCGGAGCGTTACGCCCAATCTTCGTGTCCCGGGTACACCTCTTCGTGGCCTGCGTCACACGGCGTGCCCGGTCGTGCCGGTCCCGCAGTCGTCATTACCGGCGGAGGGCGCCCGCGCCAGGGAGCCCGTATGCCGCTGTCGCCGGGCCCGAGGGGGCCCGGCGACCGGTGGTGCGCTCCCACGCCCCCGTGCGTCGGAGCGTCAGTGCTCGCGCGGGGCGGGGACCACGCGCTCGACCTCCGGATGCACCGTCAGGAGCTGGCGCATGGCGCTCTCGGCACCCGCGCTGTCGCCGGAGGCCAGGGCCTCCACCATCCGCGCGTGGTGTGCCACGCCGGTCTCGCTGGGGCGGTCACAGGAGGTGACGGGGCTGCCGGAGACCTGGAGGGCGGCGGAGACGATGCCCGACAGGTGCTCCAGCATGCGGTTGCCCGCGACCTGGATGAGCAGCGCGTGGAACTCGTTGTCGGCGCGCGCGAAGGTGATCGCGTCGCCCTGGCCGAGGGCGTGGCCCATGATCTCGACCATGTCGGAGAGGCGCTGCTGGACGTCCGGGCGGTCGTGTCCGGCGGCGAGGCGGGCGGCCAGCGGCTCGATCGTCCAGCGGAGCTCGTTGAGCTCGCGGCGCTGGTCGTCGCGCTGGGGGCCGAAGGCGCGCCACTCGATGATGTCGGGGTCGAGGAGGTTCCAGTCGGCGACCGGCCGGACCCGGGTGCCCACGTTGGGGCGGGCGCTGACGAGGCCCTTGGCCTCCAGGACCCGCAGCGATTCGCGGACGACCGTGCGGGAGACCTCGAAGCGCTGGCCGATCTCCTCGGGGACCAGCGGCCGGTCCGCACCGAGGTCGCCGGAGACGATCATCTGGCCGAGCTGCTGGACGAGTTGGCCGTGCAGTCCGCGGCCGCGGCTGCCGGCCGCCCGGCGTCCGACGCGGCTCAACTCGACGTCGGCGCCGTCCCAGTGGGGTGGCCCGACCCGGTCGGAGCCGACGGCCTCCGCGTAGGGGTAGCGGTCGAGTTCGCCCGGGCCGGCGAGGCCGGTGTCGGCATGGCGGGCGGCGGTCATCATGGTGTGCGCAAGGGTACTCACGAATCCTTTGTCGGCCGCGCCTCCATCACCCTTGAGGTCTTTGGTGAAAAGCACACGAAAGGGTGATCGGCGCCACCTACGCAATTGACGCCTTATCGTAAGGAACCGGGCTTTTTGCGGGGAGTTGCGGTCCGCTTCGCGTGATTCCGCGCGAAGCGGACTTCCACGGTCGCCCCGCGGTCGCCACCCGCACCGGAACGATCACCAACGGACTCGGGCGCGCAGTCCTGTGAACCCATAGGCGCACAACAGGACGATCAACGACAACACCAGCGCGGTGCCGATGGGTTGGGCCATCACCCGAAGGGCCCCCAGTACGAAGCGGTCCCCTTCCGGGGGCCAGGGCGCGGAGGCCAGGGCGCGCAGCCGGGAGGCGACTCCGCTCGCGGGGTACGCGGACTGCCCCTCCAGGACCTCACGCACCAGCGGTACGACCGCCACCGGTACGGCGACCACGGCGCCCAGGCCCGCGAGGGAGGACCGGAAGACCCCGGAGGCGAGCACCCCGGCCCAAGCGCAGCCGACCAGCAGACCGGCCCAACTCGCGGCCGGGGCGAGCCACTCGGCCGGGGCCCGCAGCGGGGCGGTCCCGAAGACGAGGCGCAGCGCGGCGGCGTCGGACGTGACCGCGAGGGCCCCGAGCACGAGGGCGAGGGCGGCGCACACCCCGAGCTTGGCGGTGAGCAGCCCCAACCGGCGCGGCACGGTGCCCCGGTCGGCCGCGAGGGCGGGGTAGCGGTACTCCTCGCCGAAGGCCAGGGCCCCCAGCAGACCGGCGCCGAGCGCGGCCGGGGGCAGCGGGAACCGCTCGGGCCACGCGGCCAGGACCCTGTTCTGCGGGGTGTGGCCGGCGCGGGCGAGCACGAGGGCGGTGGCGGCGGAGACGGCGACGACGAGGGCGGCGGTGAGGAAGGGCGTGGCAGTACCGAAGGCGCGGCGCAGCTCGTAGCGCAACGGTCGCAGCGGGCCGCCCACGCGGCGCACGGCCGGGGCGGGGCGCGCGGGTCGGGCGTGCCGGGCCCGCCGCGCGAGGGCGCGCGTGCGCCCGGTGGAGCCGGGGGCGGGCGCCGGGGCGGGGCCGGGCCGGGCTTCGGCGTCCGGTTCGGCGGGGACGCCGATGGCGGGGCCGGCGCCGGCGGCGGGACCGGGAATGGGGCCGGGGCCGACGGCGTGTCCGGGGCCGGCGGGTTCGGCCGCGGGGCCGGTGCCCGTGCGGGGGGCGGCGTGGACGCCCGCGTCGCCGCCGGACGTGCCGGCGCCCGGGCCGGTGCGGGCCTGCGCGGCGGCTTCCACCCGGGCTTCCGGGCGGGCCTCCACCCGGATCCCCGAGCCGGTCCCGGTGCGGGCCTGCGGCACGGGCGGGACGGGTGCTCCGGTGTCGCCCGTCTCGTCCGCGAGCTGGTGGACCAGTACGCCGTGTCGGAACGCGGCCTCGCCGACCTCGGCGCAGCTGCTCCCGTACACCGAGAGCCGGCTGCCGCTCTCCTCGACGATCTCCACCACCCGGTGCGCGGCCCGGGCCTCCCGGCCCAGCACGTCGGCCAGCCGGACGGCGTGCGGGGTACGCACGGCGACCCTGGGTCGCAGCCGGGTGCGCGCGAAGTCCGCGGCGTCCTGGTCGGCGACCAGCCGGCCCGCGGCGATGGAGACGACCCGGTCCGCGCTGCGGGCGGCCTCCTTGGCGTCGTCCGTGGTGAAGAGCACGGCACCGCCCAGGGCTGCGTGGCCGCGCAGCAGACCGTGCAGCCAGGCCCGCTCCCGGGGGGCCAGCCCTGCCGTGGGTTCGTCGAGGAGCAGGGTGCAGGGGTCGGCGAGCATGGCCGCCGCCAGCCCGACGCGGCGGTCCATCCCGGCCGAGAGCGAGCCGAGCCGCTGGTCGCGCAAGCCGCCGATGCCGACGACCTCCATCATGGCGTCGGCCCGGGAGGCCGGGACGCCGACGGCGGCGCAGAGCATCCGGAGCTGACTGCGGACCGTCCGCGACGGGTGCCCGGGGACGTCGCCGAGGAGGACCCCGACCTCACGGCCGGGATGCGGGATCCGGTGCAGCGGGCGGCCGCGGAAGTAGGTGACGCCGCGGCCCGGTTCGAGTTCGAGCATGAGCCGCAGGGCGGTCGTCTTGCCCGAGCCCGGCTCTCCGAGCAGGGCGGTCACGCACCCCGGGCGGGCCTCGAAGGTGAGGTCGTCCACGAGGGGCGGGAGTTCTCGACGGGGTGTGCTGGTGAGTCCGATGGCCTGGAGCATCGCTTCTCTCGCGGGGTGTGAGACCGCTTTGCGGCAGCGTGAGTACCGCATGCAAGATAACGCGATATGTCCGATTTTCTACGCAACCGGCCCGAGTCCGTACCGAGATGGCCGCAGGCCTCCCCCCGTACGGCGGAGGGAGCCGCCGCCGAGGCGGCGGATCAGACCTCCGGGCGCAGCATCGGGGGGTTGAGCAGGGTGGCCCCGCCGGCCCTGAACAGCTGGGCGGGCCGCCCGCCCTGACGGGTGGTCGTCCCGCCGGCGGGCACCAGGAACCCGGGGGTCCCGGTGACCTTCCGGTGGAAGTTGCGCGGGTCGAGCGCCACGCCCCAGACGGCCTCGTACACCCGGCGCAGCTCGCCGACGGTGAACTCGGGCGGGCAGAAGGCGGTGGCCAGCGAGGAGTACTCGATCTTCGAGCGGGCCCGTTCGACGCCGTCGGCGAGGATCGTCGCATGGTCGAAGGCGAGCCCGGCGGAGGCCTGGTCGGGGCCTTCCAGGAGTTCGTCGACGGGGGCCCAGCGGGCGCTGTTGGCGTCGCCCCCGGCCCGCGGGGCGGGCAGGTCCGGGGCGAGGACCAGGTGGGCCACGCTGACCACCCGCATCCGGGGGTCGCGCTTCGGGTCCCCGTAGGTGGCGAGCTGTTCGAGGTGTGCGCCGTTGTCCACGCCGGGCGCGGCCGGGTCGTGCGCGCACAGGCCGGTCTCCTCGGCGAGTTCCCTGGCCGCGGCGCCCGCCAGGTCCTCGTCCCCGCGCACGAAGCCGCCGGGCAGCGCCCAGCGCCCCTGGAACGGCTGCTCACCCCGTCGCACGACCAGCGCGCAGAGCGCGTGGCGCCGCACGGTGAGCACGACCAGGTCGACGGTGACGGCGAAGGGCGGAAAGGCCGACGGGTCGTAGGGCGACATGCCGCGATCATAGTCGTCTGCCTGACGATAAACAGCGCTTTCGTGATCCCGAGGACGGTGATCTGGACCCCAGTCAGGATCCGCCCGAGCACCAGGGGCCGCCTTCCGGTCCTCCTCTCAGCCTCCCAGCTGGAGCCCATCGGCCGCCTCCTCCACCATGCCGACGCCGAGGCGGCTGATCCGGACGGTGAAGGGCTCCCCGGCCACCCGCAGCCCGGAGAGGCGCAGGGCGCCGAGGGGGGCGCCCGCCCTGGGGGCCACGGCGACCGTGCCCGCCGGGGCGTCCGGCCGGACGCCTGCGAGGGCGGTGAGCGCGTGGATCCCGGCGGCCGCGGCCACCGCGGCCGGCCGGCAGGCCGCCGGATGCGGCAGGGGCGCGCTGCCCGCGGTGCGCTGCTCGGCGGCGTGCATCTCCGGCAGCCGGTACCCGAAGGCCTCCGCGGCGTCGAGCAGGCCCCGCAGCAGACCGGCGGCCTCCTTCTCGAAGCCCGCCTGGGCCAGCCCGGCCACGGCGACGGCGCTCTCGTGGGCCCGGACGGCTCCCGACCGGTGGCCGAAGGGGTTGTGACCGGGCTCCCGGGCCGCCATGCTCCGCAGCCCCCATCCCGAATCCATGGCGGGGGCTCCGAGCAGCCGGGCGAGCTGCTCGGTGCGGACGGGGTCCAGCAGCCCGGGCGCCATCCGGCCCCCGCCTAGCAGGCCGGTGTCCAGCAGGTGCGCGGCGGCTCCGGTGAGCCGGGGCAGCGGACGGCCGTCGGGGTGCAGGGCGGCGGCGGGGCGGCCCCCGTCCGGGCCGCCGATCCAGAACCGGGCCCGGAACCTCTCCCGCAGGGCGGCCGCCCACTCCCGCCACTCCCCCGCTCCGCCGCGCCCGCACCCGTCCAGCAGGTCGGCGCCGAGCAGCGCGGCCCGGTGCGCGTGGGCCTGGGTCTCGCAGCGGCGGGGCCCCGGGTCGGGGTCGGCCAGGAAGCCGTCCTCCCCCAGCGCCCCGCGCAGCCAGTCCAGGCAGCGCTCCGCGACGGGCAGCAGCCGGGCCACCTCGTCCTCGGGCAGGCCCCACCGCCGGGCCTCGGCAAGCACCGCCGGGAAGCCGAGGGTGGCTTCGGTCCCGGTGCACCCGGGCGGCAGCTGCGGCCCGGCGGCCCGCAGCGGACCCGGGATCTTCCCCGCGTCCGGGCCCCGGCCCCCGGTCTGCCCGCGGGCCAGGATCCGCAGCGTGGCGGCTGCCAGTCCGGTGCCGAGCGGCAGTGCCATCCGCGCGGCCCACAGCGACTCCGCCGGGGCCGGTCCGAGCCGCCAGGGCACTCCTGCCGCCGCGAAGGCGTCGCCGGGTTCCGCGGGGTCCCGCAGGAGCAGGGCCCGGAGGTCTTCGACGCTGCTGCGGAACCACGCGTCGGCCCTCGAGTCGTCCCCCTCGGCTCGGGCTGCGGCCAGGAGGTTCGCCACCTGCCCGGCGGAGGCCCGCGCGGTGCGGTCCCGGGTGGTCCGCAGCTCGATGGTCCGGGACTCGCCGGGGCTGAGGTCGAGCTCCCACCGCAGCAGCCCGGCCGAGGCGAGGGCGTCGTCGGGGGCCGGCTCGGCGGTGGTGACGGCCAGGGCGTCCCCGGTGCTCCAGCGCAGTCCGGCGGCGTGCACCGCGGCGGCGAGCTCCGGCCCGGCGCGGCCGGCGGCCACCGCGGCCAGTTCGGCCAGGTCGGTGCCGAGGGAGACCTCCACGGGCAGGCGCAGGGGGCGGGCGGCGAAGCTGCGTACGGTGATGCGCTCGGTGCCGTCGGCGTGGCGGATCCGTTCGACCCCGATGTCGGGGTCCGGTCCGGGCTCGACGCCGGTGCGGACGGTGGCGGTGAAGGAGGCCCGGTCCGCGCCGATGCTGCGGCCCTGGACGGCGACCGGGTCCCGCCCGGCGACGCGCAGCACGCAGCGCGAGAGCAGTCGGCGCCCGGAGCGGTAGATCCCGTCAACCCCCCGCCCGGTCAGCTGGCCGTGCTCGGGCGAGATGGCCAGGCAGGGTGCGGCGACGCAGATGACCGCGCCGTGCACCGGCGGCAGCTCGGCCCGGCGCCCGGTACCGGCGGCGGCCGTCTGTCCGGGCACCCCGGCGCCGGACCGCCCCCCGACCCCACCCACGGCACTGGCACCCGCACCGGCACCAGGACCGGCACCGGCCACCTGCACAGGGACCGGCACCGGCACCGGCTCCGGCCCGATCGGACCCGCCCCGGCACCGCCCGGCACCTGCCCCGGCGGCGCGGCACCCCCCGGCAGCGGGCCGGACGGGCCGCCCAAGCCGGCCGAGCCGCCCAAGCCGAACGGGCCGCCCGGCGGGCGCTCCGCCGGGTGGTCAGGCGCGGAATCCGGCGGGCGGGGCGCTGGGGTGGGAGGGGGCCCGGACGGGCCGCTTCGGGGTACGGGGGGAGCCATGTGCCGCCTTGTCTGCGCTCCGGCCGGTTCTGCGGGGCGGCGGCGCGGCCGGGCCCCCACCACCCCCCAGCTGAACGCGGCCACCCCCGCCCGGGTCACGGGCCGCGGTGGCGGCTGCCCGCAGCGGGCGGGGCGGCTTCGGCTCCGGGCCCGGCCGGCCGCACTCCACAGGGCCGCCGCAAGGCCCTGCCGGGGGCTCACTGCCCGCTCCCCTCGGTGCGGCGGGAGGCGCGGCGGCGCTGTCCGGTGAGGCGGCCGGGCGGGCGGGTGGCTCCGGCGGGCCGCTTGCGGCCCGGCTCCCGGCGCCTGCGCTCCTCCCGCAGGCACTCCCGCAGGCCTTCCGGGTCGATGCCCTCGTTGCAGGCGTGGTGGAGGAGCTGGGCGAACCGGTACTCGGCGTCGGCCCGCAGGGCCAGCCCGAACGCGATCCGGGCGGTCGGCTCGTCCCCGGTGGACCACGAGACCCAGCCGGCCAGGGTCAGCGGGGCCGCGGCGTGCTCCCCGTAGGCGCCGACGCAGCGCCGGGCCAGGGCCCGCCACAGCCTCAGGGCGGGCGCTGCCTCCTCGTCCTCCATCCACTCGGCGGCGATGTCGCGGATCTCCCGGTCCTGGAGCCCGAGGATCACGGCGGCGGCCTCGTCGTGGCCGAGCAGCGCGTCGTCCCAGTCGTCGGCGCGGGGCCCGCCCTCGGCGGGAGGCGCGAGGGTCAGGCGCCGCATCAGGGTGCGCGCCAGGGCGAGGGTCTGCTCGCCGACCTCCTCCCGGGTCGCCCCGTCGAGGATCCTCGGCACCAGTGCCGTGGCGGCCCGCTCCAGCGCCTCTTCCTGTTCGGTGGCCCATGCCCCGGCGAGCGGTGTCAGCCGGTTCTCGATCTCCTTGAGGGAGCCCCGGACCCGCAGCCCCGCGAAGGTGGCCGCTGCGGCCATCACCGAGGTGCCGGGCGGCGCCAGCGGATTGCCCTCCGCCGGGCAGCATCCGTCGCCGCCGCAGGTGTAGGACCAGTAGCGGCCGGCGGAGAGGCACAGCGCCTCCAGGACCGGCACGTCCAGGGCGCCGCAGGCGATCCGCAGCCGCTGGGCGAGCGGCCGCAGCCGGGTCATGACCCGCTGCCCGCTCTCGCCGCCGCCGGGGTCCTGGCAGAGGAAGACCACGATGCCGTCGGGCTTGCCGCCGCGCCGTTCGCTGCCGCGGATGAGGCATTCGGCGACCTGCCGGGCGGTGTCCTCCCATTCGCCGGGGGCGAGGGGGATGCCCACGCGCAGGCGACCGCCGAAGCGTCCGTTCTCGCCGTGCACGGCGACCATGACGAGGGAGTCGGTGGGGTGGAAGCCGAGCATGTAGGGCAGCGCGTCGGCCAGTTCCGCCGGGCTGCGCAGGGTGATCTGGGGTTCGGTGGGGACTCCGGACGGGCTGATGGAGGGCCGGCCGGACGGGCTGGGTGATTCGTGGTTCGTCGTCATGCGTCCGACGGTCCCGTGCCCGCTCTGATCCGGAAACCCCTGTGGATAACTCGTTCGATCTTCAATTTCCACAGGTTCGGATCCGCATTGGCGCGATGTCGGAGGCATCGGGTTGCATGGGGGCATGAACGCAGACCTGAGGTCCTCGGCCGATTCCGTACTCGCCCGCCTCGTGGGCGACCCCACGGGCACCGCGCGGCTGCGTGAGGACCAGTGGCGGGCGATCGAGGCCCTCGTCGCGCACAAGCGGCGGGCCCTGGTGGTCCAGCGCACCGGCTGGGGCAAGTCCGCGGTCTACTTCGTGGCCACGTCCCTGCTGCGGGCGAGCGGGGCCGGACCGACCGTCATCGTCTCCCCGCTGTTGGCGCTGATGCGCAATCAGGTCGAGGCCGCCGCGCGGGCCGGCATCCACGCGCGCACCATCAACTCCGCCAACCCGGAGGAGTGGGAGGGCATCCAGGCCGAGGTGGCGGCGGGTGAGGTCGACGTCCTGCTGGTGAGCCCCGAGCGGCTCAACAATCCGGACTTCCGCGACCAGGTGCTGCCCAAGCTGGCGGCCGCCACGGGGCTGCTCGTGGTCGACGAGGCGCACTGCATCTCCGACTGGGGGCACGACTTCCGTCCCGACTACCGCCGGCTGCGCACGATGCTCGCCGATCTCCCGCCGGGCGTCCCCGTGCTGGCGACGACGGCCACCGCGAACGCCCGGGTGACGGCCGACGTCGCGGAGCAGCTCGGTACGGGTGCCGGCACGGACGCGCTGGTGCTGCGCGGCCCGCTGGACCGCGAGAGCCTGAGCCTGGCGGTCCTGGCCCTGCCCGACGCCGCGCACCGGCTGGCCTGGCTCGCCGACCACCTCGCCGAGCTGCCGGGATCCGGAATCATCTACACGCTGACGGTGGCCGCCGCGGAGGAGGTCACCGCCTACCTGCGCCACCGCGGGCACACCGTCTCCTCGTACACCGGCAAGACGGAGAACGCCGACCGGGAGCAGGCGGAGAGCGATCTCCAGGCGAACCGGGTGAAGGCCCTGGTGGCGACCTCCGCCCTGGGGATGGGCTTCGACAAGCCCGACCTGGGCTTCGTGGTGCACCTGGGCTCGCCGTCGTCCCCCATCGCCTACTACCAGCAGGTCGGCCGGGCCGGCCGCGGGGTGGAGCACGCCGAGGTGCTGCTGCTGCCGGGGCGTGAGGACGAGGCGATCTGGCAGTACTTCGCCTCGGTGGCCTTCCCCCCGGAGGAGCAGGTGCGCCGCACCCTGGACGCGCTGGCCCAGGCGGGCCGCCCGCTCTCGCTGCCCGCGCTGGAGCCGCTGGTGGACCTGCGCCGCACCCGGCTGGAGAGCATGCTGAAGGTGCTCGACGTGGACGGGGCCGTCCACCGGGTGAAGGGCGGCTGGACCGCCACCGGCGAGCCCTGGGTGTACGACGCCGAGCGGTACGCCTGGGTAGCCCGGCAGCGGGCGGCCGAGCAGCAGGCGATGCGGGACTACGCGGGCACGACCGCCTGCCGGATGGAGTTCCTGCGCCGCCAGCTCGACGACGAGGAGGCCACCGCCTGCGGCCGCTGCGACAACTGTGCCGGAGCCCGCTTCACGGCGGACGTCTCCGGCGCCGCGCTGGACACCGCGCGGGGCGAACTGGGCCGCCCCGGAGTGGAACTGGAACCGCGCAGGATGTGGCCGACGGGGCTCGCGGCGGTGGGCGTGGACCTCAAGGGGCGGATCCCGGCCGGGGAGCAGTCGTCGACCGGGCGCGCCCTGGGCAGGCTGTCCGACATCGGCTGGGGGAACCGGCTGCGCCCCATGCTGGCCCCGCAGGCGGCCGACCAGCCGGTTCCGGACGATGTCGCGCAGGCCGTGGTGGCCGTGCTCGCCGACTGGGCCCGGGGCCCCGGCGGTTGGGCCTCGGGGGCCGCTGACGCTCCGGCCCGGCCCGTGGGCGTGGTCGCGCTGCCTTCGCGCAGCCGCCCGCAGCTGGTCGGCTCCCTGGCCGCGCGCATCGCCGAGGTGGGGCGGATCCCCCTGCTGGGGGCGCTGGAATACACGGATCAGGCGCCGCAGTTCGGTCTGCCGTCATCGAACAGCGCCCAGCGGGTCCGCGGGCTCCACCAGGCGTTGACCGTGCCACCGGCCCTGGCCGCGAGCCTTTCCGGGGTCCGGGGTCCGGTGTTCCTCGTCGACGACCGCGCGGAGAGCGGATGGACCCTCGCGGTGGCCGCCCGGCTGCTGCGGCGGGCGGGGGTCGAGGGGGTGTTTCCGCTGGTGCTCGCGCTCCAGCCGTAGCGGAATGCGTCATCTTCGGCGTGGCGGGGCAAGGATATGAGCGGCATACCGGCGAATTCCGGTCCGCGGGCGCAAATGCTCATTGCCCCATCCTCGCGGGCCACGCGAGAATCGGAGTGCTCCCGCTCGGCTCGTCGGCACTCTCCTGGGCCGCGCTGCGGCGCGCCCACACCCCAGCCGTGCCCGTACGCGGGCGTGTACCCGAAGGGAGGACCGTGACCTTCGGATTCGCCCCGTCCTCGACCACGTCACTGGCAGCGGCGGCCGGTGGCGCAAGCCGGCACGGCAGACTGCTCGAACCCTCCGAGTGGACGGCGGCGGGGGTCCCCCTGCTCCGCAATCCGCGCGAGGTGGTCAGCGGGCTGCACTCCCGGCACAGCCCCGCTCCGTCCACCGCCGTCATAGCCGTGCTCGGTCCCGAGGAACAGCTCGTCGCGAGCGCCTCGTTCGTGCAGAAGTCCGCTTCGGCGGACGGCTGGGAGTACCGCAACGCGCTGCTGTCGCGGCTGCGCCGGGTGATCCCGCACGACCTGCGGCGCCGGACCCCGGTCCGGACGGCGGTGCTGATGTACTGCCGTGACGGAGACGAGCGCTGGACCGAGGAGGACGGCGCCTGGATGTGGGGGCTGCGCGACGCCTGCACCCTGCACGGACTGCGCTGCGGGGCGTACATCACGCTGACCCGCGGCGGCTGGCAGGTGGTGGGTGAGGGCCGTGGCGGGCGGCGGCCCGGTTCGGACTCCCGGCCCGAGCCGCTCGGCTCCCTGACCCCCGAGCTCGCGCCGCTGACCCTGAGCACCGTGGGCGGCTCTTCGGAGCCCCTGCGCCGGACCGCCGCGCGCTGAGGCTCCGGCAACCGGCGGTCCCCGGCGCCGACGCCGACGCCCCGGACCGGACCGGACGGCCACCGCGGCGACGGCCGCGATGCCGACGCCCCGGCAGGACCGTACGCCGTGGGAAGCCGCCGCGCGCCGCTGCGGACGTGCGGGGGCAGCCCTCACGGCCGTACTCCCGGGGAAGGGGGTACGGCTGGTCGGGCTTCGGACTTCAGCGGGGCCGGCCCATGGCCCGCCCCGCCCCTCGCCCGCGCGGGATACGGGGCGTCAGACGCCCGCACCCAGCACGGAGTTGATCTGCTGGACGTCGCCGCACACGATCAGCAGCGCACCAGCCCCGGCGAGCGCCACCGGCAGTGCGGTGGAGGTCGCCTCGGCCGGTCCGCCGTTGGCCGCGAAGACCACGACGGGGCGGCCGGCGGCGCGCTCCACGTGCGCCGCGTCCGCGTAGAAGACGTCGTCCCCGGCGTCGTGCTGGGCCCAGTAGGAGGCCTCGCCGAAGGACAGCTCGTGGGCGGCCCACGGGTGCGGGTCGCCGGTGGTGATCACCAGGATCTCGCCGGGCGCGCGCCCGGTGTCGAGCAGCAGGTCCACGGCCTCCTCGGCCGCGTCCAGCGCGCCCTCGGCGGAGGCCGGGATCAGCTGGACCTGCGGGACCGCCGCCGAGACGGACGGCGCGGTGGGGGCTGCGGGAACGGGTCCGGGGGTGGTCTCCGCCGTGCGCGGCGCCGGGGGACCGGGCCGGGGGGCGACACCCGCGCGGCTCGCCGCCGCGGGGGAGGGACCGGGGCGTCCGGGCCGGGGAACGGCTACGGGACGCGGACCAGGTACAGGGCGGGGGGTCTGCGCGGTGCGGCTCGCGGCCGGCGTGACGCGGGGACCCTGGGCACTCTCGTGAATCTGAGGCTCCTCGATGGCGGGGGTGAGAGGCATGAGTTGATATCTATCAAACACCGGTACGAAACGTACCGGTCGGTGGCACGTGGGTGCGATCAGAAATCGAAGCCGAGTTGGCCTCCGTTTTCCAGTTCCATCGCTTCCTCGCTGCGGCGCACCTTCTTCAAGTGCCGCCACTGGGGCAGCGCGTCGAGGTAGGACCACGAGAGCCGGTGGTACGCGGTGGGCCCGCGCACCTCCAGCGCGGCCCGGTGCACCGGCGAGGGGTAGCCCGCGTTCGCGGCGAAGGCGAAGTCCTCGATTCCGTCGCCCGGTTCGCCGAGTTCGGCCATCATCCGGTCGCGCCGGACCTTGGCGATCACCGAGGCCGCGGCCACGGCGACGCAGGACTGGTCGCCCTTGATGACCGTACGGACCCGCCAGGACGGGCCGAGGTAGTCGTGCTTGCCGTCGAGGATCACCGCGTCGGGCCGCACCGGGAGCGCCTCCAGCGCGCGCACGGCCGCGAGCCGCAGGGCCGCCGTCATCCCGAGTTCGTCGATCTCCTCCGGGGAGGCGTGCCCGAGGGCGTGCGCGGTGACCCAGTCCTCCAGGACCTCGAGCAGGGCGTCGCGCCGCTTCGGGGTGAGCAGTTTTGAGTCGGTGAGCCCTTCGGGCGGCCGGCGCAGGCCGGTGATCGCCGCGCAGACGGTGACGGGACCGGCCCAGGCCCCTCGTCCGACCTCGTCGACCCCGGCGATGACCTTGGCGCCGGTGGTTGCACGGAGGGAGCGCTCGACGGTGTGGGTGGGTGCTTCGTACGGCATGGCGCCAGCAAGGTTACGCCGCCCCGGGCCGCCTGCACACCCCGGCCCGGGCCAAGCGGCGCCGGGGCGTCCCCGGGGGGCCGTCGGCGGGCGCCGGCGGGCCCGTGCCGAGGTCGTCGGCCGGGCTTCCCGACGCTTCACACCCGGAGCATCGGCACCATCAGCCCGTCGATCATCTCCGCGATCTCGACGTCCGGCCATTCGCTTCCGCACACCTTCGTGCGATACATGAGCATCGCCGGAATCACCTCGGTGAGCATGGGACTCGTGGCGTCGGGACGGACGTCCCCCCGCTCGATTCCGCGCTGGAAGAGCTCCCGTATCACCTCGTGCGCCGGCTCGTGCAGGCCCTTCCAGATCACCTCGCGGAACAGGCCCGCATGGGCGTGGTCGCACTCGTGAAGGACTGCGCGCAACGCCACCCCGGCCTGGGAGCGCATGACGTCCCGCATCCGCACGCACAGCCGGTACAGGTCCTCGCGCACCGATCCGTGGTCGGCGATCTCCCCCAGGGCGGGCAGTCCCGCCCGCAGCACCTCGGCCACCAGGTCGGTCTTGGTGGGCCAGCGCCGGTAGACGGCGGCCTTGCCCGTGCGCGCCCCGGACGCGACCGCCTCCATGGTGAGGGCGTTCCAGCCGACGGTGCTCAGCTGCTCCAGCGCGGCGTCCAGAATCGCCCGTTCGAGCGCCGGCCCCCGCCTGCGCACCGGCGCCGCGTCCGCCGACCAGCCCGAACCCGCCATGCCCCATACCTCCGACCGGCGCGGGTGATTCCCCGTGCACATTTTCAGCCTTAGTGAACGCTTGCGTTCCCTACATCCCGGCTCCTACCGTGGACCCGCAGTGAACGAAGGCGTTCACTATTTCACTTCGGGGGGATCCACAGTGACAAGCGCTCAACTCGCCAAGCCCCGGATACCGGGGGCCGCCCGACGGCCCGGACGTCCAGGGGTGGCGCTCGCCGTCATCGCCGCCTGCCAGCTCATGGTCGTCCTCGACGCGACCATCGTGAACATCGCCCTGCCGCACATCCAGACGGCGCTGTCCTTCTCCACCACCGACCTGTCCTGGGTGATCAGCGCCTACACCCTCGCCTTCGGGGGGCTCCTGCTGCTCGGCGGCAGGGCCGGCGACATCCTGGGCAGGCGCCGCGTCTTCGTGGCCGGAATCCTGCTGTTCACCCTGGCCTCCCTGCTCGGCGGCTTCGCCCAGGAACCCTGGCAGCTGATGGCGGCCCGCGCCCTCCAGGGCGTCGGCGGGGCCATCGCGTCGCCGACCGCGCTCGCCCTGATCACCACGACCTTCGCCGAAGGCCCCGACCGCAACCGCGCGTTCGGGGTCTTCGCCGCCGTGTCCGCAGGCGGCGGCGCGGTCGGCCTGCTGGCCGGCGGCATGCTCACCGAGTGGCTCGACTGGCGCTGGGTGCTCTTCGTCAACGTGCCGATCGGCGTGCTCATCGCCGTCCTCGCCCCGCTCTACATCAACGAGTCCGAACGCCACCCGGGCCGCTTCGACGCCGCCGGCGCGCTCACCTCCACCGCCGGGATGGCCTCACTCGTCTACGGGTTCATCCGCGCGTCCGAGGACGGCTGGCGCGACTCCCTGACCCTCGGCTCCTTCGCCGCCGCCGTCGTCCTGCTCGGCCTCTTCGTGCTCATCGAGTCGCGGGCGGCCGAACCGATCATCCCGCTCCGGATGTTCGCCGACCGCAACCGCGCCGGCACCTACCTGATCATGCTCGGCCTCGCCGCCGCCATGTTCGGCATGTTCTTCTTCATCGTCCAGTTCGTGCAGAACGTGCTGGGCTTCTCGCCGATCCAGTCCGGCGCAGGCTTCCTGCCGGTCACCGTGGCGATCATCGCCGCCGCCGGGCTCTCACAGCGCTTCCTGCCGCGCCTGGGCCCCAAGCCGTTCATGGTCGCCGGCTCGGCCCTCACCGGAACCGGCCTGGCCTGGCTGACCTTCATCCGCACCGACAGCACCTACCTGTCCGGCGTGCTCGGCCCGATGCTGCTGTTCGGCTTCGGCATGGGCCTCAACTTCGTCACCCTCACGCTCACCGCCGTCTCCGGTGTGGCACCGCAGGAGGCGGGCGCGGCCTCCGGGCTGCTGAACGCCAGCCAGCAGGTGGGCGGTTCGCTCGGCCTGTCGATCCTGGTCACCGTCTTCGGCACCGCCGGGCGCGACGAAGCCGCCAATCAGGTCCCGGACTTCATGGCGCACGCCGAACCGGGCCAGCTGGCCGCCTTCAAGGAGACCGGACAGCTGCCGGACCCCTGGGGGGACCTCGTCCTCACCCAGGGCATCTCCACCGCCTTCGTCGCAGCCGTCGCCATGGCGGGGCTGGCACTGGCCACCGCGCTGCTGGTGATCCGGGTGCGCAAGAGCGACCTGGAGGCCCTGAGCGGAACCGCCGCCGAGGCCGGCCCCGCGGCCTGAGCGCGCGGCCCCGTACGAGCCCCACGGCCGCCGCCGGGAAGACGTACGAGGAGCACCGGGCGCGGAGCCGTCCCCGCGCCCGGCACCGGCGCCACCCGGCCGGGACCCCTCAGCAGCCGGTACCCGTCAGCCGGGCAGGCCGGGCAGCCACGCCGGAAGCGCCTCGGTCCGGTCCAGCCAGGGCTGCGGCAGCGCCGCTTCCCCGCGCCCGCCCAGTACTCCGCCGACGATCGCGCAGGTGGTGTCCACATCGCCGCCCACCTGGGCGGTGGTCCAGAACGCCCGCTCGAAGTCGTCCAGCGCCCGGGCCGCCGACCACAGCGCGAAGGGCACCGTGTCGTGGGCGCTCGTGCGCCGCCCGCAGCCCAGCACCGCGGCGACCGTCGTCGCGTCGCCGTAGTCCAGCATGTCCCGCGCCCTCCGCACGCCCGCGCCGACGGCGCTGCGCGGCACCAGCGCGATCACCCCGTCCAGCAGGTCCGTGGCGGTCGGCACCCCGGACGGGGACGCCGCCAGCGCGGCCGCGGCGGCGACGGCCATCGCCCCGCACACCGCCTCGCGGTGCTGGTGGGTGGTGTAGGCGGAGATCTCCGCCTGGTGCGTGGCCTGCTCGGGGTCGTCCGCGTACCAGGCGCCGAGCGGGGCGATCCGCATGGCGGCGCCGTTGCCCCAGGAGCCCTGCCCGTTGAAGAGCTCGGCGGCCAGCGTGCGCCAGTCCTGGCCCTCCCGGACCAGGCGCAGCATCCGGTTCACGGCGGGCCCGTAACCGCGGTCGAAGTCGTGGTGGTCGGCGAAGGAGGCCGCCAGCGCATCCTGGTCGACGCGGCCGTGCGTGGCGAGCACGGCCACCACCGAGCAGGCCATCTCGGTGTCGTCGGTCCACTGCCACGGCTCGCTGCCGGCCGGCAGCTCGCGCCTCTTCAGCAGCGGATAGTTGACGGGAACGAAGTACTGGGAGCCCAGGGCGTCCCCCAGCGCCAGCCCGCGAAGGCTGGACAGGGCGCGTGCGTAACGCGTTTCGGGAGTGGAGTCAGCGGTCATCGCGCGTCACTTTAGCCGTCCAGGCCATAAGGCTCGGGTGTGGTCCACCGCTCAAACGGGCGGTCCATCCGGTACCGGCCGTCGGGTCCGAGGAGCAGGACACGGTATTCGCCGTTGCCCGGGTTGGACAGGGCCTCGAACTCGGACACCGACCAGTGGAACCAGCGCATGCAGAACAGCCGCATCGTCAGCCCGTGGGTGACCAGCAGGACGTTCTCGGGATGGTCCGGGGCCTCGAAGCTCCGGTAGAGGCTCTCCAGGAAGGACCCGACGCGGTCGTAGACGTCGGCGCCCGACTCGCCCTGCGCGAAGCGGTAGAAGAAGTGCCCGTACGCGTCCCGGTACGCCTTCTGGAGCTTCACGTCGTCGCGGTCCTGCCAGTTCCCCCAGTCCTGCTCGCGCAGCCGGGGCTCCTCCCGCATGCGTACCCGCGACGGGTCCAGCCGCAGCCCGCGGAAGGTCTGCAGGGTCCGGCGGTAGGGGGAGACGTACGCGCTGATGCTCTCCTGGCCGAAGAGCTCGCGCAGCCGCTCCCCGGCGGCCGCGGCCTGCTCCTGGCCGGTGCGGGTCAGCCGCAGGGCGTGGTCGGGCTCCCGCTCGTACACCGTGTCATCGACGTTTCCCTCCGATTCCCCGTGCCGGACAAGGACGATGCGCCGTGGTCGAACCATCCCCCGACCCTATTCGGCCGCCGGGGCCGGTACGCCCCGGGCACGCCGGTCGGGGGTGACGCTTGTCCTACGGTCATACCGTCCAGCCCGGTTCGAGGTCGACGACGTCCCCGGTGAGCGCCTCCACGTCGGCCTCGGTCTGGGCGCGCAGGGAGAGCCGCTCCACCCGCTCCTGCCGGTACTTGCCGTGCTCCGCCGCCGCCCGCCACATCGACAGCACCAGGAACTCCCGGCCCGGCGCCTCGCCGAACAGGCCCCGGATCATCCCGGGCGACCCCGCCATGGCCGGGTTCCACACCTTCTCCTGCATCAGCGCGAAATGGTCCACGCGCCCTTCCCGCACCCGGGTGTGGGCGACCCGCACCACGTCGGCATCGCTGAAGCGCGGCTCGAAGCCGGTCTTCACGTCGAAGCGGTGGTCGAAGAGCGTGACCCGCGCATCGGTGTAGGTGCCGTTCTGCGAGGCCGCCAGTCTGTCGTGCGAGCGGGCCATGAAGGAGTCGTAGAAGGAACGGCTCTCCCAGAACGCGAAGACATGCGCGACCCCCTGCCGGCCTCTGCTCCAGCCGCCGCCCTGCCCCCGGAATCCCGGTTCGCCGGGCAGCCCCGCCCACTTGCGCTGCCCGCGCTCGAACCCGCGTCGGTCCGTCACCGTGCAGCGAATCCACTTGACCAGCACCGCGCCATCGTACGGGCCGGGCGCGGTCCGGGTCAGTCCCCGGAGCGGTGGATCCGTACCAGTTCCGCCGCATCCCGCTCGGGCAGCCGAAGCCCGAACTCCCGGTCGAGGAGGGCGGGCAGCCGGTCGGAGTCCACCGGCTCCCGCTCGGTCCGCCCGTCGGGGAAGAGGCGCATGAGCTCGCGCCCGACGAGCGTCTTGCGGACGGCGTCTCCGGGAAGCTGCGCGATGGTCTGGCCTACGAAGGAGGACCGGGGGTGTGTGGAGCTGTAGTGGTTCAGCACGACGTAGTCGACGGGGTGGTACCGCTGCGGTGAGAAGGCGTACAGGTCCCACCACTCCTCCCCGCGGCGGGCCCGGAGCACGAGCACGCCCTCCTCCTCCTCGTGGACCGCGTACGTCCACGGGCCCTGGCGCACCTCGCTGCCGGGCCGTGCGAGCGGGACGGGCTCGCGCGGGCCCATGTAGCCGAACCCGGCGTCGCACAGCCACGGTTCGCCCTCGACGGTGACGACGAGCATCGCGTGCGTCACCGCGAGCAGGGAGTCACCCCGCGTGCGGTTGCGGGCACCGCGCCCGGAGACCTCGAAGCCGATCCGCTCCAGGGCGGCGGCCAGCAGCGAGTTCTGCTCGTAGCAGTATCCGCCCCTGCGGGCGCGCACGAGCTTGTCCTCCAGCGCCTCGACCTCCAGCTCGACGGGGCGGCCGAGCAGGACGTCCAAGCTCTCAAAGGGGATGGCGGCGGTGTGGGCCCGGTGCACCTCGTACAACGTCTCGAGGTCCGGCCGGAGTTCCCCCGCCGCCCGTCCCGTCCGGGCGCCGAGCCCGATCCGCGCCAGGTACGCGTCCAGGTCCAGTCCGTCACCGCTCCACATGGCTCTGCGCTCCCCCGCCGTGAAATCCCCGTGCCCGCGCCTGCACGGGCCCCGCACAATGATCGCCATGACCGCCCTGCACACCAACCCCCTCGTGATGCGCCAGCTCCACTCCAGGATCGCGGAGTGCCGGGAAGACCTGGTCACCCGGCCCTCCCGGACGATCCCCCACTGACGGACGGCCCTGCGCCGGAGCGGGCGCGGATACAGATGCGGGGTACGGGTACGGGTACGCCGGAGGGGACCGGCCGTGGGCCGGTCCCCTCCGTTCGTGTGCCGCGGGTCAGCTCCGCGGCTCAGCTACCCGCGTCGGGTCAGCTGCAGCCGCTGGTGGAGCCGCAGCCCTCGCAGATGTAGCAGGAGCCGGCGCGCTGCATCTTCGTACCGCAGGAGAAGCAGAGCGGGGCGTCGGCGGAGACGCCCATCTGCATCTCGACCAGCTCGGCGTTGCTGTGCGCCGTCTTGGGGGCCGGGACCGGGACGATCGCCACGGGCTTGGCCACGGCGGCGACGGGCGCCGACTGGGCGAGGGACTCGGTGTCGAGCTCCTCCTCGTCGAGCGGCTCGTAGGAGCCGGTGTCGAGGTGGCGCTGACGCTCCTCGGCGGAGTGGATGCCGAGCGCCGAGCGGGTTTCGAAGGGCAGGAAGTCCAGCGCCACGCGACGGAAGATGTAGTCGACGATCGACTGCGCCATGCGCACGTCGGGGTCGTCCGTCATACCGGCCGGCTCGAAGCGCATGTTCGTGAACTTCGCGACGTACGTCTCCAGCGGGACGCCGTACTGCAGGCCGACGGAGACGGCGATCGAGAAGGCGTCCATCATGCCCGCGAGGGTCGAACCCTGCTTGGACATCTTCAGGAAGACCTCGCCCAGGCCGTCGTCCGGGTAGGAGTTCGCGGTCATGTAGCCCTCGGCGCCACCGACCGTGAAGGAGGTGGTGATCCCCGGGCGGCCCTTCGGGAGGCGCTTGCGGACCGGACGGTACTCGATGACCTTCTCGACCGCCGTGCGGATGGTCTCCTCGGCCTTCTCGGTGACCTCGGCCTTCTCCTCCTCCTTCTTCTTGGCGGAGAGGGGCTGGCCGACCTTGCAGTTGTCGCGGTAGATCGCGAGCGCCTTGACGCCCAGCTTCCACGCCTCGAAGTAGATCTCCTCGATCTCCTCGACGGTCGCCGACTCCGGCATGTTGACCGTCTTCGAGATCGCACCGGAGATCCACGGCTGGATCGCGGCCATCATGCGGACGTGGCCCATCGGGGAGATGGAGCGCTCGCCCATCGCGCAGTCGAAGACCTCGTAGTGCTCGGTCTTCAGGCCCGGGGCGTCGACGACGTTCCCGTGCTCGGCGATGTGGGAGACGATCGCCTCGATCTGCTCTTCCAGGTAGCCCAGGCGGCGCAGGGCCTGCGGGACGGTGCCGTTGACGATCTGCATCGAGCCGCCGCCGACGAGCTTCTTGAACTTGACCAGGGCCAGGTCCGGCTCGACACCGGTGGTGTCGCAGGACATCGCGAGACCGATGGTGCCGGTCGGCGCGAGGACGGAGGCCTGGGCGTTGCGGAAGCCGTTCTTCTCGCCGAGGCGCAGGACGTCCTGCCAGGCCTCGGTGGCCGCGGCCCAGATCGTGTTGTCCAGGTCCTCGGTGCGCGGCGCGACGGCGTTGGCGTCGGCGTGCTGCTTCATGACGCGCTTGTGCGAGTCGGCGTTGCGGGCGTATCCGTCGTACGGGCCGACGATGGCGGCCAGCTCGGCGGAGCGCTTGTACGCGGTGCCGGTCATCAGCGAGGTGATCGACGCGGCGAGGGTGCGGCCGCCGTCCGAGTCGTAGGCGTGGCCGGTCGCCATCAGCAGGGCGCCGAGGTTGGCGTAGCCGATGCCGAGCTGGCGGAACGCGCGGGTGTTCTCGCCGATCTTCTGGGTCGGGAAGTCCGCGAAGCAGATGGAGATGTCCATCGCGGTGATGACCAGCTCGACGACCTTGGCGAAGCGCTCGGCGTCGAAGGACTGGTTGCCCTTGCCGTCGTCGTTCAGGAACTTCATCAGGTTCAGCGAGGCGAGGTTGCAGGACGTGTTGTCCAGGTGCATGTACTCGCTGCAGGGGTTGGACGCGGTGATGCGGCCGGACTCGGGGCAGGTGTGCCAGTTGTTGATCACACCGTCGTACTGGATGCCCGGGTCGGCACAGGCCCACGCGGCCTCGGCCAGCTTGCGGAAGAGCGCCTTGGCATCGACCTTCTCGATGACCTCGCCGGTCATGCGGGCACGCAGGCCGAACTCGGTGCCGTTCTCGACGGCCGTCATGAACTCGTCGTTCACACGGACGGAGTTGTTGGCGTTCTGGTACTGGACGGACGTGATGTCGTCGCCGCCCAGGTCCATGTCGAAGCCCGCGTCGCGCAGGGCGCGGATCTTCTCCTCTTCCTTCACCTTGGTGGCGATGAAGTCCTCGACGTCCGGGTGGTCCACGTCCAGGACGACCATCTTGGCCGCGCGGCGGGTGGCGCCGCCCGACTTGATCGTTCCAGCGGAGGCGTCGGCGCCGCGCATGAAGGAGACCGGGCCGGAGGCGTTGCCGCCGGAGGAGAGGAGCTCCTTGGAGGAGCGGATGCGGGAAAGGTTCAGGCCTGCGCCGGAGCCGCCCTTGAAGATCATGCCCTCTTCCTTGTACCAGTCGAGGATCGACTCCATGGAGTCGTCGACGGCCAGGATGAAGCAGGCGGAGACCTGCTGCGGCTGGGGCGTGCCGACGTTGAACCACACCGGCGAGTTGAAGCTGAAGATCTGGTGCAGGAGGGCGTAGGTCAGCTCGTGCTCGAAGATCTCCGCGTCGGCGGGGGACGCGAAGTAGTCGTGGTCCTCGCCGGCCTTCGTGTACGTCTTCACGATGCGGTCGATGAGCTGCTTCAGACCGGTCTCGCGCTGCGGGGTGCCGACGGCGCCGCGGAAGTACTTGCTGGTGACGATGTTGACCGCGTTCACCGACCAGAAGTCGGGGAACTCGACGCCGCGCTGCTCGAAGTTGACCGAGCCGTCGCGCCAGTTGGTCATGACGACGTCACGGAGCTCCCAGTTCACCTCGTCGTAGGGGTGCACGCCGGGGGTGGTGTGGATGCGCTCGATCCGCAGGCCGCCCTTGGCGGCCTTGGTCCCCTTGGCGCGGGAACCACGTGCCGAGCTGCTCGCCGTCTCTGTCATGCCGCCTGCCTCCCATATGCGGGCAAAAACGCCCTAAAGTGCCAGCGCTATTCCGCGGCACAGTGCTGTGTGTCTTGTATCTACGAATCTCGCCCCACCGACCGGCCGGACCGCGCTGCACTGCGGCCCCGAACGGTCAGTCGGCGGCGGAGGCGGGCACGGGGACGACCGCGGGGGTCCCTCCGGGCTCGCACTCGTGGGGGTGAGGCCGCGGCTCGCGCAGTTCGGCGATGGCGGTCTCGAAGTCTTCAAGGGTGTCGAACGCTTTGTAAACGGATGCGAACCGCAGGTAGGCGACGAGGTCGAGTTCCTGCAACGGGCCGAGTATGGCCAGACCCACGTCGTGGGTGGTCAGCTCGGCGCTCCCGGTGGCGCGCACCGCCTCTTCGACCCGCTGGCCGAGCTTGGCGAGGGCGTCCTCGGTGACCGGCCGCCCCTGGCATGCCTTGCGCACGCCGGAGATGACCTTGGTACGACTGAAGGGCTCGGTGACCCCGCTTCGCTTGATCACCATCAGCGAGGCCGTCTCCACCGTCGTGAAGCGACGGGAGCAGTCGGGGCACTGGCGGCGCCTGCGGATCGACGTTCCGTCGTCGGTGGTGCGACTGTCGACGACGCGGCTGTCGGGGTGCCTGCAGAAGGGGCAGTGCATGGTTCCCTCACCCTCCTCTTGGCACGACTGAATCACCCCACGGAGCCCCTCAACGACGGAGAGCGAGTCTTCGCCGGGGGCTCGTGAAGCAGCCACAAGCATATGCGATCCCGGGGACCTCGGCGGACCCGAGGACCACAACTTCTGGGTGGCCGCGCCCATCCAACCACTAGATCTTGGGTTGCGCCGGATTTACGCCGCTCCGCGTGTCGCGGTGTCCGATGGCCGGATACGGGGGCTCCTGGTGCCAAACTGGGCCCAGCGCCGGACCCCGCCCGAGCATGGCCGATCCAACCGGGAAGGGTACCGTAAGGAGCGCACGCGGAGCCGAACCCGCGTTCGTCCGGACCCGCGCCGAACGCATTCCGGTTGACCGTCGCGACGACCTCTCCGGACCCGTCCGGACGGCCGCCATCACCTACCGCCCATACACCTGCAGATCTAACCCGGGCGGGGGATCCGCGATTTTTCACTCGAACGTGTGTTTGGCGCAACCTTTCGAAAGCTACTACCGTTGTCCAGCTAGGGAGAACATTTCGAGAGGGGCCGACGTGACCACCACCGCAGACAGTGCCACCATCACTGCCCAGAACCGCTCCCAGAGCCGACTCGAGCCGGTGCATGCCATGAATGACGCAAGTCAGAACCAGGAGGCGGAGGCCGTACGCCCCGCGCGCTCCCTGCCAGGGCGACCTCCAGGCATCCGCGCCGACAGCTCCGGGCTCACGGACCGGCAGCGGAGGGTGATCGAGGTCATCCGGGACTCCGTGCAGCGCCGCGGCTACCCGCCGTCGATGCGCGAAATCGGCCAGGCGGTCGGCCTCTCCAGCACCTCCTCCGTGGCGCACCAGCTGATGGCCCTGGAGCGCAAGGGCTTCCTGCGGCGCGACCCGCACCGGCCCCGCGCCTACGAGGTGCGCGGCTCCGACCAGCCCAGCTCGCAGCCCACGGACACCACCGGCAAGCCCGCCGCCTCCTACGTTCCCCTGGTCGGCCGGATCGCGGCCGGCGGGCCGATCCTGGCCGAGGAGTCCGTCGAGGACGTGTTCCCGCTCCCCCGCCAGCTCGTCGGCGACGGCGAACTGTTCGTCCTCAAGGTCGTCGGCGACTCGATGATCGAGGCCGCGATCTGTGACGGCGACTGGGTCACCGTCCGCCGTCAGCCCGTCGCGGAGAACGGCGACATCGTCGCCGCGATGCTGGACGGCGAAGCCACCGTCAAGCGCTTCAAGCGGGAGGACGGCCACGTGTGGCTGCTCCCGCACAACGCCGCCTACCAGCCGATCCCCGGCGACGAGGCGACCATCCTCGGCAAGGTCGTCGCCGTACTGCGACGGGTCTGATCCCGCCCCGTCGCCCCTCAGCCAGCTCCGGGACCCACTGCGCCGGTCCCGGAGCTGTTCCATGCCCGCGGGCACCACCTCCCCGCGAACTGCCGCTCCCGGCTTGATGCCGGCCGGGCTCCGGCTCGGCCCCTACTTGCCGTCGGCCTTCGCGCTCGCGTCGATGGCGGCCAGCGAGCGGCGCACCTGGTTGCGGTCCGTGGTGTACCAGAAATCGGGCAGCGAGGCCCGCAGGAAGCTCCCGTACCGGGCCGTGGCCAGCCGCGGATCCAGGACCGCCACGACGCCCCGGTCTCCCGAGGCCCGTACGAGCCGGCCCGCACCCTGGGCCATCAGCAGGGCGGCATGGGTGGCCGCGACCGCCATGAAGCCGTTGCCGCCGTTCTCCTCGACCGACTTCTGCCGTGCGCTCATCAGCGGGTCGTCGGGGCGCGGGAACGGGATCCTGTCCATGATCACGAGCTGGCAGCTGGGACCGGGCACGTCGACGCCCTGCCACAGGGACAGCGTCCCGAACAGGCAGGTCTTCGGGTCCGCCGCGAAGGTCTTGATCAGCTCGCCCAGCGTCTCCTCGCCCTGGAGCAGGATCGGGTTGTCGAGTCGCCCGCGGAGCTCCTCGGCGGCGGCCTTGGCACCGCGCATGGAGGAGAAGAGGCCCAGGGTCCGGCCGCCGGAGGCTTCGATCAGCTCCGCCAGCTCGTCCATCATGTCGCCGCGGGTGCCCTCCCGGCCCGGGGTGGCCAGGTGCTTCGCGACGTAGAGGATGCCCTGCTTCGGGTAGTCGAACGGCGACCCGACGTCCAGACCCCGCCACACCGGCACGCCCTCGCCCTCCACCCCTTCCGGGGAGAGGCCCAGCGAGGCCGCGACGCCGTTGAAGTCGCCGCCCAGCTTGAGGGTGGCGGAGGTGAGGACCACCGAGCGGTCCTCGAAGAGCTTCTCGCGCAGCAGCCCGGACACCGAGAGCGGGGCGACCCGCAGGGTGGCGCCGAAGCGGTCGTGGCGCTCGTACCAGACGACGTCGTACTCGGAGCCGTTGGTGATCCGCTCCGCCACCGCGTGGACGTTCTCCACGGCGGCGAGGGCCTGCTTGCGGACGGCGTCCTCGTCGTGGACGGACTTGTCCCGCGTGGCACCGATCGCGGAGATCACGTTGCGCGCGGAGTCGCGCAGGGACATCAGCGCGTAGCCGAGGTCCTCGGGGATCTCCTCCAGGCGGCCGGGGAGCGCCAGCTCCATCACCCGCTCGAAGGTCTCCGAAGCTGTCTGGAGGGAGTCCGCGGTCTTCTCGTCGACCAGCTTGGCGGCCCGCTTCACGGCCCGGTTGACCTGGCCCGGGGTGAGCTCGCCGGTGGCGACGCCGGTGACGCGGGAGACCAGCTCATGGGCCTCGTCCACGATCAGCACCTCGTGCTGCGGGAGCACCGGTGCACCCTCGATCGCGTCGATGGCGAGGAGCGCGTGATTGGTGACGACCACGTCCGCGAGCTTGGCCCGCTCACGGGCCGCCTCCGCGAAGCACTCGGCCCCGTAGGCGCACTTCGTCGCGCCCAGGCACTCCCGGGAGGAGACCGAGATCTGGCTCCAGGCCTTGTCGGAGACGCCGGGGGTGAGGTCGTCGCGGTCGCCGGTCTCGGTCTCGTCCGCCCAGTCGCGCATGCGCAGCAGGTCCTTGCCGAGCTTGCTGGTCGGGGTCGCCGCCTCGAACTGGTCGAAGAGGCCCTCCTCCTCGTCCTGCGGGACCCCCTCGTGGAGGCGGTGCAGGCACAGGTAGTTGGACCGGCCCTTGAGCATGGCGAACTGCGGCCGGCGGCGAAGCTGCGGGTGCAGCGCCTCGACCGTGCGCGGCAGGTCGCGCTCGACGAGCTGGCGCTGGAGCGCGAGCGTCGCCGTGGCGACGACGACCCGCTCGCCGTGCGCGAGGGCCGGCACCAGGTAGCCGAGGGACTTGCCGGTGCCGGTGCCGGCCTGGATCAGCCGGTGGGAGTTGTCGTCGATCGCTTCGGCGACGGCTTCGGCCATGGCCACCTGGCCGGGCCGCTCCGTGCCGCCCACGGCGGAGACGGCGGCGTGCAGCAGGTCGGGGAGGGAGGGCTTCGTCATAGCACTGCCAACCCTACGGGGCGCCACCGACAGCGACCGCATCGATCACTCTTCAGGGGCCGTGGAGCGGGTTGGGCACGGTGCCGTGGACGACGGCGCCCGGGCGGTCCGGGCGGTCGCGGTAGCCGTCCGCGTGGAGCCGGTTCCGATTGAGGCAGAGCCGGTCGATCCGCTCCGTCAGCAGGTCGAAGAGCCGGTGGCGGTCCTTGTCCTCGGGGAAGCGGGCCTGATGGAGGAGGATCTCCGCCCGTACGAGGGACCAGAACTCGCCCTCGGGCACGCCGAGCCGGTCGTCGCACAGGGCGGACAGGTAGCGGAAGACGCCGATGAACAGTCCGGAGTGGATGAACTGGGTGAGGAAGCCGGGCGGCTCCGTGAGCAGCGCGGCCCTGACCTCGTCGGGCATGGACGCGTGCTCCGGCAGGGGCGTACTGCTGATGTTGACGTCGTCCACGAAGTCCTTGACCGCGAGGCGGACGGGGACGTCCTGCTCGTCGAAGATCACGACGGTGTTCTCGCCGTGCGGGGAGAACACCGTGCCGTAGCGGTAGAGGAAGTGCAGCAGCGGGGGCAGCAGGGCGGCGAAGAGGCGGCGCAGCCAGGCCTGGGGGGTGAGGCCGGAGCGGGCGACGAGCTCGGCGGTGAAGGAGCGGCCGCGGGGATCGACGTGGAGGAGGGAGGCGAGGGTGCGGGCGCGCTCGCCCGGGGCGAGGCGGTCGGCCAACGGCTCGCGCCAGATCGCTCCGAGGAGTTCCTTGTACTGGTACGGGACCTCGGGGAGCCCGTCGTACACGGGGTGGCGGACGGTGACCGAGGCGACCTCTCCGAGCAGCACGACCCGGCATTCGTCGCGCAGGAAGGGGTCGGCGTCCCGGAGCGAGTGGATCCAGGCCGTGACGGCCGGCGCGGCAACGCTGAGGTCGCTGGGCAGGCCGCGCCAGACGGTGGTGTTGAAGACGGACAGCGGGAGTTTGACGCTGTGCCGGTCGGGACGGGTGAGGTTGAGGAAGGTGCGGATCGACTGCTGCGGGATCCGGTCGTCGGGGTCGGCGGGGAGGGGCACAAGGGTGCCGGAAGCGAGCTCGGGGGCGAAGAGGGGCAGGACGATCTCGTCCCACTGCCAGGGATGGACGGGGAGGTAGAGGTACCGGAGCGGGTCGAGGCCCCGGTCGCGCAGGATCCGGTCGAACCCCGCACGGGTGGCCGGGTCGAGTTCGGCCGCGTAGAGCCGGGCCGGGTCTTCGAGGCCGGCGGTGCCGCGGTACTCGGCCAGGGAGGTGTGGGCGGCGAGCCAGGGCAGCCGCTGCCGGGTGCGCGCTTCGGGGGCCCAGGCTGCGGCGTCGCCGGCGGACCATCCGACGCGGCCCTTGTTGAGGACGAGCCAGGGGTGGCCGGTCTGGTGGCCTTCGAGCGCCGCGTAGTCCAGGTCGGCGAGGACGTCGGCGGTGGAGGCGTGGTGGTCGAGCCGGGCGTCGGCGGCGAGGGTGGAGCTGAGCTCGTGGATCAGGTGGCCGAGGGTCGGACCGTCGAGGCGCAGGAGGCTCCGGGCCCGGACGAGGAAGCCGTACGGGTCCCCGAACGCGATCGGGGGCTCCGTGGAGGGGTCCGGCGGGGTCAGCGTGATCGTGTCCGGCTCGACCTGCCAGCTGCCGTAGGCACGCCGGCGGGCGCGGAAGCCCAGGCTGCTGCCGTCGTCGAGGCTCAGGGTCCAGGCGTCGCCCGCGGCCGAGGGCACCGGGACGGGGCTGACGATCTCCTCGTACGCGAACTCGCCGAGCATCTTGGCCAGCAGGCGGCGCGCAGCGAAGTCCCAGGTGGGTCGGTTGAGTTCGGGGGGCGTGCTCGGGTGCTGGGGCGACGGGGGAACGGCGTGCCCGGCGGAGTCGGGGACTGCGGGGAAATTCGGCACGGCACTCCTCGGATATCGGGAACCTTGCTGAACGACGCGGAGTTCTGGAGATGAGAGCTGTGAAAACCGAATGCCGAATGCCGAGAACCGAATACCGAGGGTCGAAGACGCGAACCGGTCAGGTCGATCGGGATGGCGCGATGAGCGGGATGACCGGGTGGCGATCAGAGCAGATTGCGCAGGGCCCTCTCACGGATCATCAGCGCGGCTCGCTTCTCGGGCAGGTCGATTTCCGTGGAATAGCGGAAGCCGGCGTTCATGAAGGCTGAAACGGAAGGGGTGTTGCGAATGTCCGGTTCCGCGATGACGCGTGTGCATCGGGGGCGGTTGTCGAAGACGAGCTCGGCGACGGCCCGCAGCAGCGTGGTGCCCAGGCCCCGGCCCCGGTTCGTTCCGTCTCCGATGAGCAGGTGGATACCGGTGTCGTGCGAGCGCGCCGGGTAGTGACGGGAGAGCGGGTCGAGATCGGCCCGGTAGATCTCCCAGTAGCTCATGGGGCTGCCGTCGAGGAGGCCCAGGCAGGGGATGCTGTGGCCGTCGCCGTCGAGCTGGGCCCGCAGGTGGGCCTCGGTCACGGTGGAGGATCCGCCGAGCTCCCAATAGGCGGCCACCTCGGGGTCGTTCATCCAGCCCGTGAGCAGTTCCAGGTCCCGGCCCGGCCGTACGGGTTCCAGGCGGAAGGCCCCTGCCGGTGTCGGGGCCGCGCCCCAGCCCGCTGGTGAGTCCAGGAGTTCCGCCTCGGCGAGCAGCGGCAGCAATCCGACGGTGAAGCGGTGCGCGGTGGCCTGTTGGGAGGCGGGGCCGCCGGCGGTGCTCGTGGTGGTGTCCGTGGGAGGCATCGGGGCTCTTCTCGGTGTCGGTGGGAGCGCGTCAGTCGTGGAGGGGGTTGGCGATGGTGACGTAGACCGACTGGGTGTCGACGGGGCCCACGAGTTCGTCGAACCCGCCCAGGCGGGTGAGCAGGTTCGCCTTGCAGCGCAGCGTGGGTGAGTCGAGGAGCCGCGCGGGGACCGGGCCGAGGCCCGAGGCCTTGCCGAGGAAGCGGCGGAAGGCGGCGAGGAGCACGCGCTCGTCGGCGAGCCGCTGCGATCCGAAGGCGCCGATGAGGCCGATCACGTTGTTGATGCCGAGGTAGTAGGCGAAGCGTTCGTCGGTGACGGCGTCCGGAACGAAGGTGTCGCTGGCGCCGCCAATGCCGGGAAGGCGTCGTTCCAGTTCGGCGCGGCGGGAGTCCCGGAAGTAGTAGCCCTGGTTGTCGCGGAAGCGGCCGCCGACGGGCCAGCCCGCCCGGTCGAGGAGCACCACGGTGTTCTGCTGGTGCGCTTCGAGGGCGATGCCGGCGAGGGCGTCGAAGGCGAGGACCGGCAGGACGACGTGGTCGAGGTAGCGCAGGAACCACTCGGCGGCGACGGCGGCTACGGGCCGGCCTGTGGTCACCGCGAGCCGGGAGAGGGTGTCGGAGAGCCGGGAGCGCATCGTGGTCCTGCCGGGCCACGGGCGGAGGGAGGTCAGTGCGGCGACGCAGACGGCGTCGTCGTCGGAGCGGAAGGGGTTGTGGCGCAGTACGGCGTCGAATCCGCGGACGGGGTTGCCGTCCAGGGCGTCGACGGCGACCCAGGCGGGGTCGCGGACGATGTCGAAGCCGGGGTGGGCGGTCTGCCACTGCTCGGCGAGGCCGGTGCGGAGCAGCCGGTGGACCTCGACGCCGCGGTGGAGTTCCTTGCGGAGGTTCTCGCGCCGGGAGTTGGTGATGCGCAGCCCGAGGGAGAGCTTGAGCATCGCGGGGGCGCCGGGGCGGTGGACGGTGCGGACGGAGGAGGTGGGGTACCAGGGGGCGCCGTACGGGCCCAGGTCGGTGATGAGTCCCGCGTCGCGGAGGGCGGTGACGGCGGGACGCTGGAGGAGGTCGCGGGCCTGCCAGGGGTGCAGGGGGAGGGCGGTGGTGCCGGCGGGCAGCGGGAGACCGGGGGCGAGCCGGGCGAGGAGCTGTGCGGCGGAGACCGGGCGGCCCCGTTCGGTCCAGGCGGAGTCGGTGGCGAGGGCCTCGGGCGCGACCGCGATCCAGTGCAGGGGGAAGGAGCCGTGGAGTTCGGGTGAGTAGTGGCGTACTTCGGCTTCGGAGAGTCCTTCGCGGCTCTTGGGGTCCGGTTGGAGGGGGTGGCCGAGGAGGAGTGACTGTTCGGCGGTGAGGAAGCGGTCGCCGGCGACGGGGGCCGGGCCGGTGGGGCGTTGGCGGCGGTCGGCGATGAACTCGGTGGTGCGGCGCACCGAGTCGGCGACCCGGCCGACGAGGTCGGTGCCGCTGCGGCCGTCGCCCTCGCGGGCGAGCAGGGCCCCGAGGGTGACGGCGTCCACGGCGGGTGCGTGGGCGGGAGCGCCTTCGAGGCGGGCGGGCGCGAAGCGGTGCCAGCCTGCCGGGGACCAGTACCGGACGGGGACGAGCAGCGCGGCTCCGGACGCGGGGAGGGGGATGCGGAGCAGGGTTCCGACGGGCCCGTCGGGGCGGCCGATGCCGCTCTCGCGAACCCAGCACCGCAGCAGGTTCTCCACCGTCGCGGATTCGGCCGCGGTGGCCGGGTCGGGGTGGTCCAGCAGGTCGGACAGCGCCGCCGGGTCGGGGCCTGTGGGGCCGGTGCCGCCGACCCGGGGGCGGAGGGTGCCGTCCTTCTGCCGGGGCACGCTGCCCGCCGGGGCGTGCGCCGGGGCGGCCTGCGCCGCCGGTACTCCGGGCACAGGGGCGGGCTCGGCTCCGGCCTGGGCCCGCCCGGGGGCCGCCTGCTCCCGGTCCGCTGCCGGGGATGCCGCGGGCCGCTCGGGCTGCGCGGAGTCCGGGCGGGGCCGCGGGGGTACCTGCGCGGCGGCGGGCGGCCCGGGCTGCGGGGGGCCGGCGGGGTGCCCGGCGGCAGGCGGCCGGGCAGAGCCGTCGGGCCGCGCCGTGGCGGGCGCGGCCGCCGGGCTCACCGGGGCCGGATGCTGCTCGGGGGCGGCTGCGGGCTGCCCCGGACCGGGGGCGACCGGACCCTGGGACGGGGCGTTGCCGGGCACCGCCGCCGGGTGGGCCGGCGCGGGCGCGGCTGCGGGTGCACCCCCATCGGATGCCGCC
The DNA here is from genome assembly GCF_055593565.1 of Streptomyces sp. NPDC040718. Lineage (NCBI taxonomy): Bacteria > Bacillati > Actinomycetota > Actinomycetes > Kitasatosporales > Streptomycetaceae > Streptomyces > Streptomyces sp. NPDC040718. The sequence goes on from NZ_JBVIXO010000007.1 coordinate 270,793, forward strand.
TGGGCGGCGGTGGCCGGCAGCCCGTCGGGGGTGGCGGCCGGGGCCGGAGCGGCGGCCGGGGCCTCGGTCGGGGTAGCTGGGGCGGCGGGGCCAAAGCGGGCCGGGGCTGGGGTGCCCAGGGCGGCGGCGCCCAGGTCGGCCGGGGCCGGGGTGAGGGGGCCGGGCGGGATGCCGGCGAGGGGTGTGGGGGCCGGGGGGACCGAAGCCGCGATCGGAGCCTGCGCCGGGTGGGCCGCCGGCTGGCCTGGGGCGTGGGGGGCCAGCCGTGCCTCGGCGAGAGGCGTCGGGGAGGGGGCCAGGGCCGGGGCGGCGGCCGGGGCCGGGCTGGCGGGCTGGCCTGGGGCGGCGGCCGGGGCGGGGCCCGGGGCAGCGGGTGGGGCCGGGGCAGCGGGTGGGGCCGGGGCAGCGGGTGGGGCCGGCCTGGCGGCCGAGGCCGGGCTGGCGGGCTGGCCCGGGGCAGCGGCCGGGGCCGGGGTGGCGGGCGGGGCCGGGCTCGCGGGCGGGCCCGGGGCGGCGGGAGGGGCCGGGGCCGGGTGGGGCGGGGTGTCCGGGGCTTCGGGGCGGGGGGTGGTCGAGGGGTCGGGCATCGGGGGGTCCTTCGGCGTGTGGTCAGTGGGGCCGGCGGGCGGCGGCGGGGATGGAGTCGGCCAGCCGGTCCAGGACGGCTGCGGCCTGTTCGTCGGTCAGGATCAGCGGCGGCAGCAGACGGACGACGCTGGAGTGGCGGCCTCCGAGCTCGACGATCAGGCCGCGATCCAGGCACTCCTGGCGCACGGCGGCGGCGAGGCCAGGTGCGGCGGCACCGGTGTCGGGGTCGACGAGTTCGACGCCGATCATCAGTCCGCGGCCCCGCACGTCGCCGATGCAGGGCTGGTCCGCCGCCAGACCGCGCAGGGCCGTCAGCATCCGCCCGCCCAGGGCCGCCGCGCGCTCGGCGAGGCCGTTGCGCCGGACGTAGGCGAGGGTGGCGGTGCCGGCGGCCATGGCCAGCTGGTTCCCGCGGAACGTTCCGGCGTGGGCGCCGGGGGCCCAGACGTCCAGTCCGGCCCGGTAGACGATCACGGCCAGCGGAAGGCTGCCGCCGATGGCCTTGGAGAGGACCATCACGTCCGGGACCACCCCGGCGTGGTCGACGCCCCAGAAGGCGCCGGTGCGGCCCACCCCGGTCTGTACCTCGTCCGCGATCAGCGGGATGCCCCGGACCTCGGTGATCTCCCGCATCCGGCGCAGCCAGGCGTCGGGGGCCGGGTGCACGCCCCCCTCTCCCTGTACGGGCTCGACGATCATCGCGGCGGGCACCGGGACCCCGCCCTTGGGGTCGTCGAGCAGGCTCTCGGTCCAGCGGGCCCCGAGCCGCGCGCCCTCGGCGCCGCCGACTCCGAACGGACAGCGGTGGTCCTGGGGGTAGGGCAGCCGGGTCACCCGTACCTCGCCGGCGCCGCCCGAGGCCTCCAGGGCTCCGGCGGTCATGCCGTGGTAGGCGCCGGTGAAGGTGAGCAGCCCGCTGCGTCCGGTGGCGGCCCGGACCAGTTTCAGGGCGGCTTCGACGGCGTCGGTCCCGGCGGGGCCGCAGAACTGCACGCGGGCGTCGGCGGCCAGGGCGGCCGGCAGGTTCTCGAAGAGCTCGGTGGTGAAGGCGTCCTTGACCGGGGTCGCCAGGTCGAGGACGTGCAGCGGAGCCCCGGAGTCGAGGACCCCGCGGATCGCTTCGAGGACGACGGGGTGGTTGTGCCCGAGGGCGAGGGTGCCCGCGCCGGAGAGGCAGTCGAGGTAGCGCCGCCCGTCGGCCCCCTCGATGGTCAGCCCCCGGGCGCGCACGGGGACGATGGGCAGCGAGCGGGCGTAGGTCCGGGCGGCGGACTCCCGGAGCGCCTGCCTGCGCAGGATCCCCTCCGCCGAGGCGGGCCCCCGGCCGCCCTGCGCCGGGACCTGCGGCGCGCTCCGCGTGACCGGCTTCGAGGGGCTCGGCACCACCGGCTGCCCCGCGCCCTCCATCCCCGCGCCCTGCGCCCCCGCGTGCTCCGGGATCGGCGTAGCGGCCCCCGTCATGGCCGCCGCAGAGCCCCCGGCAGCCACGGCCCCGGCCGCCGGCGCACGGGCCGACGCGCCGACGGGGGAAGCGGTCGAGGCATCGGTCGAGGCCCCGGCCGACGCCTCGGCCCCGGCCGGCAGGGGGAACTGTGCCGCGGCTGCGGTCGGTTCGGTCACGGCCACGACTGTCGGTCCTCCCGCAGGTTGCTCTTCCGGATTGCGCCTCGAACACGAACGCTGCCGCACCATCCCCCGTACGTACCAACGACGGTGACGGCTTCGGATCACGGGTGGGCCGAAGATCCTTGCGGTTCGAACGGGCGGTCGCGGCAGGAACCATTGACCCGGCGGCCGCCGTCCTAGGCCTCGGCGGCATAGTGGGGTGCTGCGATCCACCCCGATCGACTCCGTCTCAACACCTCGAAACTCCTGGGGGACTTACGACATGCGACCGAACCGACCGGTCACCGCGATCCTCTGCGCGGCCGCGCTCGCGCTGACCGCCTCGGCCTGCGGACCCGGCGACGGGGAGGCCGGCGCCGACGCCAAGCCGACCGTGGCTGCGCCCCTGCCGTCCGGCGCGGCGGACGGGATCCAGATTCCGGACGAGCTCAAGGAGAGGCTCAAGCAGCACGGCTTCGACCTGGAGAAGTGGAAGGGAGGCGCGTGGAAGAACTGGAAGAAGGAGGACTGGCTCCGCGAGGCGGGCGACTACGTCAACCCGATCATCGACGGCCTCTGGGACCCGGACCGGATGCGTGACGCGGAGCAGCCGCAGCGCCCGGCCGTCGACCCGGACGCCGGCAAGGACCAGGGCGTCACCGACCCGACCCCGGCTCCGGTGACCGCCCAGCCTGCGGCTTCGCCGTACCACAGCAGCGTCCCGGCGTCCGGCAAGGTCTTCTTCGACGGCCCCGAGGGCTCGATGGTCTGCTCGGCCACCGTGGTGAAGGACCCGGCCCACCCGGGCAAGTCCAACATGGTCTGGACGGCGGGCCATTGCGTGCACGCGGGCAAGGCCGGCGGCTGGTACCGCAACATCGCCTTCGTCCCGTCCTACAACAACGCGGGCAAGCCGGCGGCGGCGCTCAAGGGCGCGCCGCGCGAGCAGGTCGCCCCGTACGGCGTGTGGTGGAGCGACTGGGCGCAGACCTCGGACCAGTGGATCGCGACCGGCGGTCCGACGGGTGGCGCGGGTGCCCCGTACGACTTCGCGGTGCTGCACGTGACGCCGGAGAAGGGCGGCGGCAAGTCGCTGGAGGAGACGGTCGGTACGGCGCTGCCGGTGGAGTTCAACGCTCCTGCGGTGGGCAAGGTCGCGAGCATCACGGCGACGGGCTATCCGGCGGCGGCTCCGTTCGACGGGCAGAAGGCGTTCCAGTGCGCGGACAAGCCGGGCCGGCTGGCGCTCAAGCAGGCCGACCCGGTGATGTACCGCATCGGCTGCACGATGACGGGCGGTTCGTCCGGTGGCGGCTGGGTCGCGACGGGTGCCGACGGCAAGCCGGCGCTGGTGTCGAACACCTCGATCGGTCCGGCGAAGGCCGGCTGGCTGGCCGGGCCGAAGCTGGGTCCGGAGGCCAAGGGCATCTACAACGCGGTGAGCGCCAAGTTCAAGTGAGCCGGGTTCGAGTTCCGGCCTGAACGACCGAGGGCCCCCGCGTGTTGCGGGGGCCCTCGGTCGTTCCGTCAGCGGCGGCCGCGGATGGCCGCCCCGTGCCGGCGTCAGTGCTTGGCGGGCACGTACGGCGCCAGCTCCGCGGCGAGTTCCTCGTGGACCCGCGCCTTGAGCAGGGTGCCCTCCGGGGTGTGCTCCTCGGAGATCACCTCGCCGTCGGCGTGCGCCCGGGCGATCAGCGCGCCGCGGGTGTACGGCACGAGGGCCTCCACCTCGACGGCGGGCCTGGGCAGCTCGGCGTCGATGAGCGCGAGGAGTTCCTCGATGCCCTGGCCGGTGCGGGCCGAGACGGCGATGGAGTGCCGTTCGATGCGCAGCAGCCGCTGGAGGACGAGCGGGTCTGCGGCGTCCGCCTTGTTGATCACCACGATTTCGGGCACGTTGACGGCGCCGACCTCGCGGATGACCTCGCGCACCGCCGCCAGCTGCTCCTCCGGTGCCGGGTGCGCGCCGTCCACGATGTGCAGGATGAGGTCGGAGTCGCCGACCTCCTCCATCGTGGAGCGGAACGCCTCGACGAGGTGGTGGGGCAGGTGCCGGACGAAGCCCACGGTGTCGGCCAGGGTGTAGACGCGGCCGGAGGGCGTTTCGGCCCGGCGCACGGTCGGGTCGAGGGTGGCGAACAGTGCGTTCTCCACCAGTACGCCCGCGCCCGTGAGGCGGTTGAGGAGGGAGGACTTGCCGGCGTTGGTGTAGCCGGCGATGGCGACCGAGGGGACCTTGTTGCGGCGGCGTTCCTGCCGCTTGATGTCCCGGCCGGTCTTCATCTCGGCGATCTCCCGGCGCATCTTCGCCATCTTCTCGCGGATGCGGCGCCGGTCGGTCTCGATCTTGGTTTCACCGGGGCCTCGGGTGGCCATGCCGCCACCGCCGCCGCCACCCATCTGCCGGGAGAGCGACTGGCCCCAGCCGCGCAGTCGCGGCAGCATGTACTGCATCTGCGCGAGTGCGACCTGTGCCTTGCCCTCTCGGGACTTGGCGTGCTGGGCGAAGATGTCGAGGATGAGGGCGGTCCGGTCGACGACCTTGACCTTGACCACGTCCTCCAGCGCGATGAGCTGGCCGGGGCTGAGCTCGCCGTCGCAGACGACGGTGTCGGCCCCGCTCTCGAGCACGATGTCGCGCAGCTCGCGCGCCTTGCCGGAACCGATGAAGGTGGCCGGGTCGGGCTTGTCGCGGCGCTGCATGACACCGTCGAGCACGAGGGCGCCCGCCGTCTCGGCGAGGGCCGCGAGCTCCGCGAGGGAGTTCTCGGCGTCGCTGACCGTGCCGGAGGTCCAGACACCGACGAGGACCACGCGCTCCAGGCGGAGCTGGCGGTACTCGACCTCGGTCACGTCCTCGAGTTCGGTCGAGAGACCGGCCACGCGGCGCAGGGCCGCGCGTTCGGAGCGGTCGAACTGGTCGCCGTCCCGCTCTCCGTCGATCTCGTGGCTCCAGGCGACGTCCTCTTCCATCAGGGCATCGGCCCGAAGGCTCTCGGTGAAGCTCTGCGAGTCCCGCACGTTCTGCGCGTCCCGCGGGTCCTGGGAAGGGGAAGAAGAGGAGGTCATTGGATCCTTACGTCGATTCGATGGTGTCGCGCCGGCCGTCCTGTGTCAGGCCGGGCCGGCCAGGGCCAAAGGTACCGCTGTGCGTGACATAACGCTGTCACGTCCAACGTGTGGTCCCGTCCGGTGATTCCCCGGAGCGGTTACCGGTCCGATCCCCGGGCCGGTTCCCGGGCCGCGATTCTCCCGAGCGGGATCCGGCGGGGCACCGCCCCGTCGGCCTCGTCGATGGTGTCATGCCCGTTCCCCGCCCGTCATACCGTTTTCCGCCCCCACGGCTTCCCCTACGCCTTCCCCGCGGCCTTCTCTGACGCCTTCCCCGCGGCCTTCCCCGCCGCCGGGGCGGCCGCCGCCGCCGCGCCGCTCCACTCCGGGTGCCCGGGCATCGCCGGCGTGGTCTCCCCGTACAGCCAGGGCCGCAGGAAGGCCGTGAGGTCGCGCCCTGCCTCCTGCGAGGCCAGGCGTACGAAGTCCTCCGTGCCCGCCACCCCGTCCTTGTGCTCTGCCACCCAGCGCCGCTCGACCCGGTCGAAGGCCGCCGCGCCGATCTCCTGGCGCAGGGCGTAGAGGATCAGCGCGGCACCGTCGTAGACGACGGGCCGGAACAGGCCGATCTTCTGGCCGGGGGCGGCCGCCTTCGGGGCGGCCGGGGGGCCGCCCTGGGCCCGCCATTGGTCGGAGCGCTGGTAGGCCTCGCGCATCCGCCGCTCCAGGGGGTACTTCCCGAGCCCGTCCCCGTAGAGGGCCTCGTACCAGGTGGCGTGCCCTTCGTTGAGCCACAGGTCGGACCAGGTGCGCGGGGTGACGCTGTTCCCGAACCACTGGTGGGCGAGCTCGTGGACCATGACGGACTCCACGTACCACTCGGGGTAGCCGGCCGCCTCCCCTGCGAACAGGCCGTGCTCGAAGAGGGAGAGGGTCTGGGTCTCCAGCTCGAAGCCGGTCTTCGCCCGGGCGATCAGCACCCCGTAGTTCTCGAAGGGGTAGCGGCCGACGCGCTCCTCCATCCACGCGACGTGCCCTGCGGTCTTGGCCAGCCAGGGCTCCAGCCGCTCCCGGTCGGCGGCGGGCACGACGTCGCGCAGCGGCAGGCCGTGGGGGCCGGTGTGGTGGAGGACGGCGGAGCGGCCGATGGAGACCTGGGCGAGCTCGGTGGCCATCGGGTGCAGGGTCCGGTACGTCCACTCGGTCGTCCCCGCAGCCCGCGCGGCCGGGAGCGCGCCGGGCAGCCCGTTGGCCACGGCCCTGTACCCGTCGGGGGCGGTGATCCGGAAGGTGAAGTAGGCCTTGTCGGCGGGGTGGTCGTTGCAGGGGAACACCCGGTGGGCGGCGTCGGCCTGGTTGGCCATGGCGAGGCCGTCCTCGGTGACGACCCACCCGCCGTCGGAGGCCCGGCCGCGCGGGTCGCTCGTGTGCCGGACGGTGATGCGCAGCGGCGTGCTCGCCGGGACCGGGTGCGCTGGGGTCAGTACGAGGTCCTCCCCGGCGGCCTCGAAGCGCGCGGGCTGCCCGTTGACCTCCGCGGAGGCGACCGTTCCGTGCGTGAAGTCGAGGTTGATCCGCTCCAGCGGTTCCAGGCTGCGGGCCTCGATGGCGGTGACCGCGTCGAGGGGACTGCCGTTGTCCTTGTACGTGAGGGACAGGTCGTACGAGAGGACGTCGTAGCCGGGGTTGCCGAGCTCGGGGAAGAGCCGGTCGCCGATGCCCAGCGGCTTCGGCGGGGGCAGCACGGCGGCGACGAGGGTGAGGGAGGCCGCGGCGAGCAGGGAGGCGCGCAGGCGCGGGGAGGTGAGCTGCATCCACCACCGCTTACCAGCGTGTGTCCCGGGCCCGCGAGCGGCGCGCGACGACTCCACCCGAACGGGGCGCGGCTGCCGGGCAGCGGACTCCGTACGCCCCCGCGTACGCGCCCCTGCGCGTGCTGTCCCCGGAACCCCCCTGCTCCCCCCTGCGCCCCCTGAACCCCTCCGGGGCCCTACACCCGGCTGACGTCGTACACGCCGGGGACGTCCCGCATCGCCCGCATCAGCGCGGGCAGTACCGCCGCGTCGGGCAGTTGCAGCGTGTAGCTGTGGTGGACCCGCTGTTCGACGGGAGGCTCCACGGTGGCGGAGACGACCTCGACCCCCAGCCGGGCGATGGCCTCGGTCAGGTCGGCCAGGAGGTGGGGGCGCCCGAACGATTCGGCGTTGAGCGTGACCCGGCAGTCCGCGGTGGCCCGCCAGTGCACGGCGACCGAGGTGCGGCCCACGGAGCGCATCTGGGCCACGGCCGGGCAGTGCACGCGGTGGACGGTGACGGCCCCGCCGCGTACGACGAATCCGGCGACCGCGTCCGGCGGTACGGGGGTGCAGCATCCGGCGAGGCGGACGTGCGCGTCGGGCAGGTCGGCGACTGCGTTGCCCCCGCCGCCGCGCAGACCCGGCACGGACAGCGGCGCCCGCGGCGCGGCGGTGGCGGGGCCGGGGCCGTCGGGGTGGGCCTGGAGCCAGCTGCCGATGGCGATCCGGGCGGCCGGGGTCCTGGCGTGCTCCAGCCAGTCGGGGGCGGGCCCGGAGGAGGCGTCCTGCGCGAGGAGCAGCTGGACGGTGTCCCCGTCGGAGAGCGGGGAGGAGAGGGAGGTGAGGCGCCCGTTGACGCGGGCGCCGATACAGCCGTGGGCCGCTTCGCCGTGCTGCGCGTAGGCGGCGTCGATACAGCTGGCTCCGGCGGGCAGGCCCAGGGTGCCCCCGTCGGCGCGGAAGACGGTGATCTCCCGGTCCTGGGCGAGCTCGGCGCGCAGCACGCTCCAGAAGGTGTCGGGGTCGGGTGCGGACTGCTGCCAGTCGAGGAGCCGGGAGAGCCATCCGGGGCGGGTGGGGTCCACGCGTTCCTCGTCGCAGTCCGCGGAGGCGGGCTCGCCGGTGGCGTACGGGTTGCCGAGGGCGACGACTCCGGCTTCGGCGACGCGGTGCATCTGGCGGGTGCGGACGATGACCTCGGCGACGTACCCCTCGGGGACGGCGACGGCGGTGTGCAGCGACTGGTAGAGGTTGAACTTCGGTACGGCGATGAAGTCCTTGAACTCGGAGACCACCGGGGTGAAGCAGGTGTGGAGTTCGCCGAGCACGCCGTAGCAGTCGGCGTTCTCGGCGACGAGGACGAGGATGCGGCCGAAGTCGGAGCCGCGCAGTTCGCCGCGCTGCCGGGAGATGCGGTGGAGGGAGACGAAGTGCCGGGGCCGTACCTGGACCTCGGCGGTGATGCCGGCGTCGCGCAGGACGGTGCGGACGGATTCGGCGATGGCGGCGAGGGGGTCGTCCTCGCCCGCGCGGGCGGCGATGAGGGAGCGGGTGTGCTCGTACTCCTCGGGGTGCAGGATCGCGAAGACGAGGTCTTCCAGCTCGGTCTTGAGGGCCTGGACGCCGAGGCGTTCGGCGAGCGGGATCAGGACGTCGCGGGTGACCTTGGCGATGCGGGCCTGTTTTTCGGGGCGCATGACGCCGAGGGTGCGCATGTTGTGGAGCCGGTCGGCGAGTTTGATGGACATGACGCGGACGTCGTTGCCGGTGGCGACGAGCATCTTGCGGAAGGTCTCGGGTTCGGCGGCGGCTCCGTAGTCGATCTTCTCGACCTTGGTGACGCCGTCGACGATGAAGCAGACCTCGTCGCCGAACTCCTCCCGGACCTGTTCGAGGGTCACGTCGGTGTCCTCGACGGTGTCGTGGAGGAGAGAGGCCGTCAGAGTGGTGGTCTCGGCGCCGAGTTCCGCGAGGATGAGGGTGACGGCGAGCGGATGTGTGATGTACGGCTCACCGCTCTTGCGCATCTGGCCGCGGTGGGAGTGCTCCGCGAGCAGATAGGCCTTCCGCAGAATGGACAGATCGGCGTCCGGATGGTGGGCGCGGTGGGCTTCTGCTACGTGCCCGATGGCGTCGGGCAGGCGGTCGCGTGACGTGGGCCCGAGCAGGGCCGCGCGCCCCAGGCGGCGCAGATCGAGTCGGCTACGGCCTCGTCTGCGCAGCTCAGGGCGCATCTCGGCATGTGCTTCGGGGTTCGTGGCCTCTGCACTCATGGGCACCTCCGGCGGCTTCGACCGGCGGTGGCGGGCATGGGGTGAGCCCTCAGGGCCGGTGCCTGATGTTACCGACCCCACCACGTGGCGCAGTCCACCTCTCGCTCAGCGTGAAACGGATCACCCATGAGAGGGAACCTTCAGGCGAAAGCCGTTTCGGTCAGCCAGGCGGCTTCGAACTCCCCGGAGGCGACGATGACGGCCGGTCCGGTCATGTCGACGCGGCCGTCGGGGTGTTCGGTGATGACGAGGGTGCCGCCGGGCAGGTCGACGGTGTACGAGACGGGGCGGCCGGTCTCGGCGGGGTCGGCTCCGTCCCGGCGGATGGCGGCGACGGCGACGGCGCAGGCGCCGGTGCCGCAGGAGCGGGTCTCGCCGGAGCCGCGCTCGTGGACGCGCATGGCGACGTGCCGCGGGCCGCGGTCGACGACGAACTCGACGTTGACCCCGGTGGGGTAGGCGGAGGCGGGGCTGAACGGCGGGGGGCTGTACAGGTTTCCGGCGTGGTCGAGGCTTTCAACGAACGCGACGGCGTGCGGGTTCCCCATGTTCACGTTGCGGGCGGGCCAGGAGCGCTCGCCGACGGAGACGGTGACGTCGCCCTCGGGGAGCAGTGCGCGGCCCATGGAGACGGTGACGTCTCCGGTCTTGTCGAGGTGGACCTGCTTGACGCCGCCGCGGGTGGCGATGGCGAGGTCGCCGGGCTCGACGTGGCCGGCGTGCTGGAGGTAGCGGGCGAAGACGCGGACGCCGTTGCCGCACATCTCGGCGACGGAGCCGTCGCTGTTGCGGTAGTCCATGAACCACTCGGCCTCGTCGGCCATGTGCGCGGCCTCGGGGTGCGCGGCGGAGCGGACGACGTGCAGCACACCGTCGGCGCCGATGCCGGCCCGGCGGTCGCACAGGGCGGCGACGGCGGTCGGGGGCAGCTCGACGGCGTTGTCCGGGTCCGGGACGATCACGAAGTCGTTCTCGGTCCCGTGGCCCTTGAGGAAGGAGAGGGTGGTGTGCGTCACCCGCCCATGGTACCGAGCGGCTCGGGGCCGCGGCCTGCGGGATCAGCATGCGGTCAGGCCGCCGCCTGGGCGGTGCCGCGGCCGGTCGGCGCGGTCAGCGGAGCCGGGCCACCCGGTAGACGGCGAGTGCCACGACGGCCAGCGCGACCAGCGCGTACAGCGCGGCCATCCGCCAGTCGGGGCGGCGGCCGCTGCCGCGCGGCGGCAGCCCCGGCCAGGTGTAGCCGACGCGGCGCGCGGCCATCATGCCCCAGCCGCCGGCGCAGGAGCTGATGAGGAAGCCGAGCATGGCGACGACGGCTCCGCCGTCCCCGAACTCGAAGGCGAGGGGGAAGGCGAACATCAGGGAGCCGGCGGCGGCCAGCATCACGATGGGAGCGATCTGCCAGATGCGCAGGCGGCGCTGCGGGCGCAGCTCGACCTCGAACTCGGGGCCGGCGGCCTCCGTGCCCGGTTCCGGGGCGTCGGGGCCGTCGGGGCTCAGCCGGGCCGGTTCGGCGGGCAGCCCGAGCCCGTCGGCGTCCGTGTCGGGACCCGCCGGGGTGCCGGTGCCGCCGGAGCCCGCCGGGGCGTCCGGCGTGCCGGGTCCGGCGGGCGCGCCAGGCTCGCCGGGCCCGCTTCGGAGCATCGGGTCCGCTTCCCGCCTGGTGTCGTCCCGCCCCGTGTCACGAGGGCCGGCCTCCATAGCCACGCGCCCTCCCCACTCGGACTTCGTACGCCACTGTTCAGAAGTTTGATGATGGCACGGACCTGGGCCCGCGACGGGCACACGGGGCTTCCCGATGCAATCACGTGATCAGGCTGTGACCGCTCGTTCGACCAACGACTGCGCGAGTCCGGGGAGTTCCCCCCGGTCGGCGGCGGCTCCGCTGAGCCAGTGCACCCGGGGGTCGCGGCGGAACCAGGAGTCCTGGCGGCGGGCGAACCGCTTGGTGGCGCGTACGGTCTCGGCCTTGGCCTCGTCCTCGGTGCACTCCCCGGCGAGGGCGGCCAGTACCTGCTGGTAGCCCAGTGCGCGGGAGGCGGTGATGCCGTCGCGCAGCCCCTGGGCCTCCAGGGCGCGGACCTCGTCGACCAGGCCGTCGTCCCACATGCGGTCCACGCGGAGCGCGATCCGCTCGTCGAGTTCGGGCCGGGCCACGTCGACGCCGATCTGGACGGTGTCGTACACGGACTCGTGGCCGGGCAGGTTGGCGGTGAAGGGCTTGCCGGTGATCTCGATGACCTCCAGGGCCCGGACGATGCGGCGTGCGTTGCTGGGCAGGATCGCGGCGGCGGCGGCCGGGTCCACCGCCGCGAGGCGGGCGTGCAGGGCGCCGGGGCCGCGCAGGGTGGCCTCCTCCTCCAGCCGGGCGCGTACCTCGGGGTCGGTGCCGGGGAATTCCATGGCGTCGAGGGCGCCGCGCACGTAGAGGCCGGACCCGCCGACGAGAACGGGGGTGCGGCCCTGTGCGAGCAGTTTGTCGATCTCGGCGCGGGCCAGGCGCTGGTACTCGGCGACGCTGGCGGTCTCGGTGACGTCCCAGATGTCGAGGAGGTGGTGCGGGATCCCGCCGCGCTCCTCCGGCGTCAGCTTGGCGGTGCCGATGTCCATCCCCCGGTACAGCTGCATGGAGTCGGCGTTGACGACCTCGCCGTCGAAGTGGCGGGCCAGGGCGACGCCCAGGTCGGACTTTCCGGCCGCGGTGGGACCGACGACGGCGATGACCCGCGGGGCGGGGGCTGCATTCCTCACCGGCACAGTCTCGCAGCCCCCGGTCAAGACACCGTCATGTACCCGATCGGGTGAGGTGACGGGGTGCGGGCGGGGTCGTTGCCCTGAAGAGGTTCCGGCCCGGCGTGCGCCTGGCGCGCATCTGGTGGAGGCCGGTCCGGCCAGGGCGGAACTTCACCCGCACGAGTAACGTTATGGGAGTAGACATGGGCGTTTTTGACCGGATTTTTCGCCGCAAGGAAGAGGTAGTGGCCGAACCGGCCGCCGCCGAGGCCGGGGCGGCGGAGGCGCTGGAGGCGGAGACCGAGGCGGCCGTACGGGCCGAGGAGGTCGTGGAGGTCGAGGAAGCCGGGTCTGCGGCGGCCGGGACCCCCGCGGCGGAGGCCGTGGAGATCCCGAAGCAGCAGTCGGTGGAGGAGGCCGCGGACAGCGAGGCCGGCGAGGGCGCCCGTACGTAGTCACGCCACTGGAAGGTGCCCCATGGGGTTCATGGACAATCTGAAGGCCAAGCTCGCTCCGGCGAAGGACAAGGTCGGCGACCTCGCGCAGCAGCACGAGGGCAGGATCGGCGAGGGCCTCGACAAGGTCGCCAAGGTCGTGGACTCCAAGACCCATGGCAAGTACAGCGCCCGGATCACGACCGGCGCGGACAAGGCGAAGGACGCCCTGGGCAAGATCGCGCACAAGGACACCCCCGGCGGGCCGACGCCGCCGGCCGCCTGACGCGGTACCGCGAGGGGCGCGGGATCGGCTGATCCCGCGCCCCTCCGCCGTGTGTGCGTACGGGCGGACCCGGCGCCCGCGTCCGCTACGACCAGGCGGCCACGAAGTAGCCGACCCCGTACGGGGCGTCCTCGTACAGCAGCCGGCCGTCCAGACCCGCGCCCTCCGCGGCGCCCGCGAGCACCTGCCAGGGGGCCCGGCCGGCGGCCAGCAGCTCGGCGGCGAGCACGGGGTCCAGCGCGGCGAGCGCCCCGGTGTCGGCGGCGCCCAGGGCCCGGCCGGCGGCGGCGTCGAAGGCGGCGGCCCGTTCGTCCAGGTAGCCGGGGGCCTTCAGGGTCCGGCAGGCGCTCCCGTCGCCCAGGACGAGCAGCGCGACCCGCCCGGCCCGCGCGGCGATCTCCCGGCCGGCCAGCAGGCAGCCCTCGGTCTCCAGCGGCTCGCCCACCGCGAGCCCCTCGACGGGGGCGGCGCCCCACCGCGCGCGGCCCAGCAGCCAGGCACCGACGGCCAGGGAGTCGGGCAGCGCCCGCTCCTCGGAGTCGCCGGGACCATCCCCGAGGCGGACCTCGGTGTCGACCCCGAAGCCGTGGAACCCGCCCCGGGATCCCGGCGGGTAGGCCCCGGCCCGGCCGGCTCCGGCGGCGCCGACCACGACCAGCAGGTCGGGCCGGGCGGCGGCGAGCACGGCCAGCGCGTCGGAGCAGGCGGTACGGGCGTCGTCGAGTTCGGCGGCGGCGCCCGCGGCGACCTCCGGCACGAGGAGCGGCGGGGCGGGGCAGACGGCTGCGGCTACGAGCATGATCCGCAGCCTAGCCGCCCCGGCCCTTGCGCGGTCAGTCGATCGCGCAGCCCGAGGTGGCGGCCGGCAGCGGGGCCGGGACGCCGATGGACGGGATGCCCAGCATGACGCCGGCGGGCTGCGCGGGGGCGGCGTTGCGCTTCTCCCAGGCGTCGCCGGCGCGGGTGCGGCGCACGGCCTGCGTCGGGCCCTCGGCGAGGAGGTGGTGCGGGGCCGCGTAGGTGATCTCCACGGTGACCACGTCGCCGGGGCGGACGTCCTCGTCGGGCTTGGTGAAGTGCACCAGGCGGTTGTCGGGGGCGCGGCCGGACAGGCGGGCGGTGGCGCCGTCCTTGCGGCCCTCGCCCTCGGCGACCATGACCTCCAGGGTGCGGCCGACCTGCTTCTTGTTCTCCTCCCAGGAGATCTCCTCCTGGAGGGCGACCAGGCGCATGTAGCGGTCCTGGACGACCTCCTTGGGGATCTGGCCCTCCATGTCGGCGGCGGGGGTGCCGGGGCGCTTGGAGTACTGGAAGGTGAAGGCGCTGGCGAAGCGGGCCTCGCGCACGACGTGCATCGTCTGCTGGAAGTCCTCCTCCGTCTCGCCGGGGAAGCCCACGATGATGTCGGTGGAGATCGCGGCGTGCGGGATCGAGGCGCGGACCTTCTCGATGATGCCGAGGAAACGCTCCTGCCGGTACGACCGGCGCATCGCCCTGAGGATCGGGTCCGAACCCGACTGCAGCGGCATGTGCAGCTGCGGCATCACGTTCGGCGTCTCGGCCATGGCGGCGATGACGTCGTCGGTGAAGTCCTTCGGGTGCGGGGAGGTGAAACGGACCCGCTCCAGGCCCTCGATCCGGCCGCAGGCGCGCAGCAGCTTGGAGAAGGCCTCGCGGTCGCCGAGGTCGGAGCCGTAGGCGTTGACGTTCTGGCCGAGCAGGGTGATCTCGGAGACGCCCTCGGCGACCAGGGCCTCGACCTCGGCGAGGATGTCGCCGGGCCGGCGGTCCTCCTCCTTGCCGCGCAGCGCCGGGACGATGCAGAAGGTGCAGGTGTTGTTGCAGCCGACGGAGATCGAGACCCAGGCGGCGTACGCGGACTCGCGGCGGGTCGGGAGCGTGGAGGGGAACGCCTCCAGCGACTCGGCGATCTCGATCTGGGCCTCCTCCTGGACGCGGGCGCGCTCCAGGAGGACCGGCAGCTTGCCGATGTTGTGCGTACCGAAGACCACGTCGACCCAGGGGGCCTTCTTGACAATGGTGTCGCGGTCCTTCTGGGCGAGGCAGCCGCCGACGGCGATCTGCATGCCGGGGCGCTTCGTCTTCATCGGGGCGAGCCGGCCGAGGTTGCCGTACAGCTTGTTGTCGGCGTTCTCGCGGACGGCGCAGGTGTTGAAGACGACCACGTCGGCGTCGCCGTCGGAGCCCTCGGGCGCGCGGACGTAGCCCGCGTCCTCCAGCAGACCGGAGAGCCGCTCGGAGTCGTGCACGTTCATCTGGCACCCGTAGGTGCGCACCTCGTAAGTTCCCTTGGGGTCCACCACTGCCGTGCTCCGGTCGCTGCTGCTGGTCATGCAACAAGGGTAGGCGGTGCCGGAGGGCCCTCCGGTCGCCGGTGCCGGCCGCCCCCGGGAGGCGCCGTGGGGGGGCGGGGCGGGACCGGCCGTGACAGGACGGCGGGATGGGTGGGAGGATCCCGGCATGCCCCTCGTACCTCCCCGCATCAGCCGGCGCCGCCTCCTCCTGGGCCTGGTCGCCGTGCTGGTCGTGCTCGGGGGGCTGCTGTGGTGGCCGAGGCCCTTCTGGGAGCCCGGGCTCAAGGGCGAGCTGGCCTTCAGCACGGGTGTGCGTACCGGCGTCTACCACCGGTACGGGCAGCTGCTGGAGGAGGCGCTCGCGCAGGACATGCCCGAGGTGGAGGTCCGGCTGGAGCCCAGCGAGGGTTCGCAGCAGAACCTCCAGCGGGTCGCCGCCGGGCAGGCGGACTTCACGATCGCCACGGCGGACGCGGTCTCCAAGTACCGGGCCGACGGGAAGCAGGGCGCCGACCGGCTCCGCGGCTGCGCACGGCTCTACGACGACTACGTGCAGCTGGTGGTGCCGGCGGGCTCGCCGGTGCAGTCGGCCCGCGACCTGCGGGGCAAGCGGGTGGCGATCGGCCAGGACGGCTCCGGGGTCCGGCTGGTGGCGGAACGGCTGCTGACGGCGGCCAAGCTGAACCCGCACAAGGACATCACCCCCGTCGGGATCGGCATCGACACCATGCCCGCCGAGCTGGAGGCCGGGCGGATCGACGCGTTCTTCTGGTCGGGCGGGCTCCCGACGAACGCCGTGAAGGAGCTGTCGGAGCGCTTCGACATCCGGCTCGTACAGCTGGGCGACCTGGTCGAGCAGCTCCAGGGCAGCGGCAGCCCCGCCCGGTACTACCGTGCCGCGGTGATGCCGCAGGACGCGTACGCGCGGGCCCGCAACACCTCGGCGGTGGCGACGCTCGCCGTGCCGAACCTGCTGGTGACCCGGGAGGACACCGACGCGGAGCTGACGGAGCAGTTCACCCGGACGGTGATCCTGAGCCGGGACCTCATCGGGCACCAGGTGCACGCCGCGCAGCTGGTGGACCTGCGGACGGCGATCTACACGGACCCGCTGGACCTGCACGAGGGGGCCCGGCGGTACTACCGCTCGGTCAAGCCGTAGGCAGCAGCATCATCGCGGCGGCGGCCGCGCCGATCAGTCCGGCGTGCGTGCCGAGGGCGGCCGGGACGACCTGGAGGTCCTTGACGAAGGACAGGGTCGCGTACGAGGCCAGGTGCCGCCGGACCGGTGCGAAGAGGGTGTCCCCGCTGGCGGCGACCCCGCCCCCGATCACCGCGATGTCGGTCTCGACGAGGGTGGCTGTGGCGGCGATGGCGGCGGCCAGGGCGCGCCCGGCCCGGTCGAAGGCGGCCAGCGCCACCGGATCGCCGGCTCCGGCGGAGGCGGCGACGCCCGCCGCCGTGGGGTCGGGGCCGGTCCAGCCCTGGGCGAGGGCCCAGCGGGCGATGGCGGTCCCGGAGGCGAGGGATTCGACGCAGCCGTGGCCCCCGCAGGCGCACCGCTCACCGTCGAACGCCACGCTGATGTGGCCGATGTGACCGGCGTTGCCGGTGGGGCCGGGGTGGAGCTGGTTGTTCAGGACCAGGCCGCCCCCGACCCCGGTGGAGACGACCATGCACAGGGCGTTGGCGTGCCCCCGGGCGGCGCCCAGCCAGTGCTCGGCGGCCGTCATGGCCACACCGTCGCCGGCCAGCAGGACCGGGATCCGGGCCCCCCGGGCGGCCAGCTCGGCGGCGATCCGCTCCTGCACGGGGAACTCCCGCCAGGCCCCGATGTTGACCGGGCTCACGGTGCCCCGCGAGGTGTCCACCGGGCCGGCGCTGCCGATGCCGCAGCGCGCGGCCTGCGCCCACAGGGGGTCCTGCGCCAGTTCGGCGACGACCTCCGCGACCGCGGCCATGACCCCGTCGGCGTCCGTCCCGCGCGGGGTGGGACGCCGGGTGACCGCGGTCATCGCGCCGTCGGGGTGGACCAGCGCCCCGGCGATCTTCGTGCCGCCGATGTCGATCGCCACGGTCGGGCCGGAGACGGCCGCCGGGGCGGCGCTGCGCGGGACGGGGAAGGCTGAGGTGGGGGTGGTCACGGAGGCGCTCCTGCGAAGGGGTCGGATTTCAGTATGCGGCCGGCGGCGGGGCCGTACTCCCGCGGGGCTCCAGCCGGGGCAGCTCGCTCTCCCGGGCCCGGGGCGGTCCCCCGGCGAGGAGCGCGAGGAGTTCCTCGGCCGCGAGCCAGCCGAATCCGGCGGTGTCGCGGACCAGCGCGGTCAGCGGGGGGTGGGTGACCCGGCACAGGGCGGAGTCGTCCCAGGCGACGATGGAGAGCCGACCGGGCACGGGGATGCCCAGCCCGGCGGCGACCGCGCTGCCGGCCACCGCCATCACGTCGTTGTCGTAGACGAGGGCGGTGGGCGGCTCCGGCTCGCCGAGGACCCGGCGGGTGGCGGCGGCGCCCTCGCTGTCGGAGTAGTCGGTGGGCACCGAGCGGACGTGCCCTTCGGGGAGCCCGAGCCGGCGGGCCTCGGCGCGCAGCGAGGCGATGCGGCGGGCCGTGTGGGCGAGGCCGGGCAGGCCGGCGATGTGCGTGATCCGGCGGTGGCCGAGCCCGTGGAGGTGCTCCAGCACCCCGGCCATGGCGCGGGCGTCGTCGGCCCAGACCGACGACAGCGGCGGCGGGGAGTCCGGCGCCACCGGCTCCCCCGTCCCCCCGACGAAGACGGCCGGGAGCCCGAGCCGGGCCAGGAGCTCCGGGCGCGGGTCCTGCGTACGGGCGTCGACGACGAGGACTCCGTCGACGCGCCGTTCGGCCCACCAGCGGCGGTGGACGGCGCATTCGGCGTCGACGTCCCCCACCACCTGGAAGAGCAGGGCCGTCCGCCCGGCGGAGAGCACCTCCTGTACGCCGGAGACGAGCTGGAGGAAGAACGACTCGACGCCGAGGGTGTGCGCGGGCCGGGCCAGGACCAGCCCGACGGCCCCGCAGCGCTCGCCGGACAGGGCGCGGGCGGCGTGGTTGGGCTGCCAGCCCAGTTCGTCGGCGACCCGGCGGACCCGGGCGCGGGTGTCCTCGGAGACTCCCGGCCTGCCGTTGAGGGCGAAGGAGACGGCGCTCTCGGACACTCCGGCCCCGCGGGCGATGTCCTTGATGGTGGGTCTGCGGGCCATGTCTGCCTCATCCCTCGGTGACGTGGACTGCGATGGGGCGGACCGTACGCGATCCGGCACCGCGGCGGGCCGGCCCGGCCCGGCCCGATCCGAAAGACACGTCTGGGGCAACAGCCTTCCGGGCGGCAGGAGTCGGCTTCCCGGATCCGGCCGCCCGACGACAAAGGCGCTGTTGACTCCGGCCCGCACGGCCCGGCACTTTGTGGGCGTCCGGCGCATTCCCCAAAACCCCGGGATCATCCATGCACCGCACCCTGCGCTTCGGCGTCAACTACACCCCGGCACGCGGCTGGTTCCACCACTGGCTGGACTTCGACCTCTCCGAGGTCGCGGCCGACCTCGACTCGATCGCCGCCCTCGGCCTGGACCACGTACGGGTGTTCCCGCTGTGGCCGCTCTTCCAGCCCAACCGCGCGCTGATCCGGCCGCGCGCCGTCGAGCAGCTCGTCGCCCTCGCCGACGCGGCAGCCGCGCGCGGGCTCGACGTCGCCGTGGACGGCCTCCAGGGGCACCTGTCGAGCTTCGACTTCCTTCCCGCATGGACGCGGACCTGGCACCGGCGGAACCTCTTCACCGACCCGGAGGTCGTCGCCGGCCAGGAGGAGTACCTGCGCACCCTCGCCGCGGCCCTCGCCGACCGGCCGAACTTCCTCGGGATGACGGTGGGCAACGAGATCGACCAGTTCTCCGGGCCCCCGCACCCCGACCCCGACCGCGTCACCCCCGAGCAGGCCGGCCACTGGCTGGAGCGGATGCTCGCCGCCTGCGAGCGGGGCGCCCCGGGACGGCAGCACGTGCACGCGGAGTACGACGCCGTCTGGTACCAGGACGGGCACCCCTTCACCCCGGCCCAGGCGGCCCGGCTGGGCGCGGCCACCGCCGTGCACTCGTGGGTGTTCAACGGCACCGCGCAGCGCCACGGCCGGACCGGGACGGCGACCGAGCACCACGCCGCGTACCTGATCGAGCTCTCGAAGGCCTGGGCCGCGGACCCCGCGCGCCCGGTGTGGCTCCAGGAGGTCGGGGCGCCGGCACCGCTGATCCCGCCGGAGCACGCCGCGCGGTTCACGGCCGCGACGCTGGCGGCCGCCCTGGACTGCACCGGGCTGTGGGGGGTGACGTGGTGGTGCTCGCACGACGTGTCCCGGGAGCTCGCGGACTTCCCGGAACTGGAGTACGGCCTCGGCCTGCTCACCAACGACCGCCTGCCCAAGCCCGCCGGAACCGTCCTGGCCCGCATCGCCGCGGCGTGGCGGGACCGCGAACACCGCCCGGCCGTACGCTCCACCGCCCTCGCCCTGGACGAGTCCCGGGGCCGCTCGGCGTGCGCCCCGGGGGGCGCCTTCTTCGAGGCCTGGTCCTCCCTGACGGCCCGGGGCGCCCGCCCGGCGGTGGTCCTGACGAACCGCGCCGAGGACCCGACGCATCTGTCCGCACGTGGCATCAAGGAGGTGCTCCGCATCGGGGACGTCGAATGACGGCCCCCGCCCCGCCCGAACCGCACCGCGAGGAGCCCCCTGTGCCCGACCCCGACGCCGCCCCCGCCCCCTTACCCCCGACCAGACGCACGCTCCTGGCCGCCGCGACGGCCGGCGCCGCCGCAGCCGCCCTCCCGGGCCTGCCCACGCCGGCGGCGGCCTCCCCCGCCACCCCGCCCGGCGGCGGCAACGGCGAACTGACCCCGTACGCCTCCTACTGGTACCCCGCCTCCCTCCCCCACGGCACCCCCGATCCCGGCGTCGTCTGGCGCTCGCTCGCCGACTGGACCCCGGAGTCGGACCCGGACCTCGCCCACAACACCGCGACCGTGCCGCTCGCCCCGCGCTTCACCCCCGTTCCGGCACACCGCGGCGCCCGCGCCGCCCAGGCCCGGATCTCGGCGCTGGTCTCGTTCGGGCCGACCTCCCGCAACCCCTCCCAGGGCTCGGGGACCGCCGACTACTACGCCCTGACGCACTGGGCGTACCTCGACGAGCTGGTCTTCTGGGGCGGCTCCGCCGGTGAGGGCCTCGTGCTGGCCCCGAACGCGCCCGTCGTCGACGCCGCCCACCGCAACGGGGTCCCGGTGCTGGGCAACGTCTTCCTGCCGCCCGTCCCCTACGGCGGCGACCTCCAGTGGACTCGCGACCTGGTACGGCGGGAGCCCGACGGCCGGTTCCCGATCGCGGAGCAGCTGGTCCGGGTGGCGGTGGCGCACGGCTTCGACGGCTGGTTCGTCAACGCCGAGACGGACGGCGGGGACAGCGCCCTCGCCACCCGCATGCGGGAGTTCCTGCGGGCGCTGCGCTCGGCGGGCGCAGCGCACGGGCTGCGCATCACCTGGTACGACGCGATGAACATCACCGGCAGGGTCGGCTGGCAGGGCGCCCTCAACGCGCTCAACCAGGAGTTCTTCGAGGACCGTTCGGGCCGGGTCGCGGACACGGTGTTCGTGGACTTCCGCTGGACGGCGCGGTCGCTCGCCGACTCCGGCGCCCTCGCCGGCCGGCTCGGGCGCAGCCGCCACGAACTGTGGGCGGCGGTGGACGTGGAGTCCAAGGGCTGGGACTCCCCCGTCCAGTGGGACGCGATCGTGCCGCGCGGCCGCGAGCACGTGGTCAGCCTCGGCCTCTACCGGCCGGAGTGGACCCGCAACCACCTCGCGGACCGCTCCCCCGGTGCGTTCCACCACGCCGACGACCGGTTCTGGACGGGTGAGTCCCTGGACCCGTCCCGGCCCGCGCCGCAGGCCGCCTGGCGGGCCCCGGCCACCTTCGTCGCCGACCGCTCCACCGTCACCGGGCTGCCGTTCGGCTGCTCCTTCAACACCGGGCACGGTCTGCGCTGGCACGAGGACGGCGCGGTCACCTCCGAGGAGCCCTGGAACCACCTGTCGCTCCAGGACCGGCTCCCGGGCCGGCGCTGGGTGGTGGACACCGCCGGGGCCCGCCCCACGGTGACCCTGGACTTCGCGGACGCCTGGCGCGGCGGCTCCAGCCTGCTGGTGGCGGGCGCGCTCACCGCGCCGGCGGCCGTCGGCCTGCACGCCGCGCGCCTGCCCCTGACCGGCCGCACGATCGCGGAGCTGGTCCACGCGAGCGCCGGTGCGGGGCCGGTGGCCGTGGAGCTCGGCGTCGCCGTCCGCGAGCCGTCCGCCCCGGGCGCGCCCGTGCCGTACACCTGGCTGCCGGCCGGGACGGCGGGCGCCGGCCAGGGCTGGCGGACCTCCCGAGTGTCCCTCGCGCGCCTGGCCGGGAGGACCGCGTACGCCCTTGCCGTACGGATCACCGCACCCGGGAAGGCGCCGGTGTCCTGGCGGCTCGGGGCCCTGACGGTACGCGACACCACCGCGCGGCGGCCCCCGGCCCCGCCCTCCCGCCTGCGGGTGGAGGCCGTCTCCCGGCAGGGCGACGGCCGTGCCGAGCTCCGCCTGCGCTGGGACCGGGCGGCCGGGCCGGTCCGGCACCACGAGCTCCACCGTCGCCTCCCCGACGGCACCCGCCGTTTCCTGGCCGGCACCTGCGGGTCCGCCCTCCACCTGCCCTCCGTGGTCCGCGCGGACGGGGAGCGGGCGGCCGTCTTCGAGCTCCGGACGGTGGACGAGACGTACGCCGTCTCCGCGCCGGCCCGCACCGAGCTGCCCTGGAGCTAGGGCTCCTGGGGGTCGGTGCGGGGCACGGCCACGGTCACGCGCAGCCCGTGCGGGGGGTTCGTCTCGTAGGAGAGGGACCCGCCGCCCGAGGCGAGCAGGGCGCGGGAGATCGACAGGCCGAGACCCGAGCCCTTCACGTTCTGGTGGCGGCCGCTGCGCCAGAAGCGGTCGCCGACGCGCAGCAGTTCCTCCTCGGTCAGGCCGGGTCCCCGGTCGGCGACGACGACGAGCGCGCTGCGGCCCTCGGCGGAGACCGACACCTCGACCTCCTCGCCGGCCGGGGTGAACTTCAGGGCGTTGTCGATGACGGCGTCGAGGGCGCTGGACAGGGCGATGGGGTCGGCCCAGCCGGTGACGGCGGTGCGGCCGGCCTCGGTGAGCCGTACGCCCTTCTCCTCGGCGTAGGGCCGCCAGGCCGCCACCCGCTCGGCGGCGAGCGCCCCGATGTCGGTGAGGCTGATCTCGGCGGAGGCGTGCTCGGCCAGCGCCAGGTCGAGGAGGTCGTCGAGGACCTGGGCGAGGCGTTTGCCCTCGGTGCGCACGGAGGCGATCTCCTCGTTGCCCTCGGGGAGTTCGAGTGCGAGGAGTTCGATGCGCAGGAGCAGCGCGGCGAGCGGATTGCGCAGCTGGTGGGAGGCGTCCGCGACGAACGCCCGCTGCTGCTCCAGTACCTCTTCGACGTTGTCGGCCATCTCGTTGAACGAGCGGGCCAGGCGTCTGAGTTCCGGCGGGCCGCTCGCGGCTGCGACGCGGGAGTTCATCCGGCCGGTGGCGATGCCGTGCGCGGCGGCGTCCAGGGTCTGCACGGGCTTGAGCACCCAGCTGGTCAGGCGCAGGGCGGCGCCGAAGGCGACCAGCATGGCGGCGGCGAGGCCGGCGGCGATGATCACCCACCCGCGCAGGATCCGGGCGCGCATCTGGTCGGTGGGTGATTCGGTGGCGACGGCGGCGACGACGTCTCCGTCGAGGACGACCGGGGAGACGACGAGGAGTTTGCCGCTGGTCTGCCAGGGCCAGACCTGGCCGGGGTCGTGGCTGCGCCGGCCGGCGAGGGCGTCTTCGAAGGCGCGTTTGCCCTCCCCGGACTCGGGGAGCTGCCACCAGCCGGGCGCGCGGACCATGGCGTTGTCGTCGCGGTAGAAGATGCCGACGCGGATGCCGTACAGCTCCTGGTAGCGGGCGAGTTCGAGCTGGAGGGTGTCGCGGCGCTCGTCGGCGCCGGTGGCTCCGGAGCCCTCGGCGTCGATCACGAACTGCGCGAGGGCGGCGAAGCGGGCGCTGTCGTCGATCCGGTCGACCACCACCCGCTGCTGCTGGGCGGCGGCGAGGCTGACGGCGAGCGGGAGGCCGAGCGCGATCAGGACGCCCGCCATCAGGACGACCAGGAGCGGGAGCAGCCGGGTGCGCACGGCGGGGACCCGCTAGGGGGCGGCCGGGGTGACGAGCCGGTAGCCCACCCCGCGGACGGTCTCGATGAGCGCGGGCATGCCCAGCTTGGAGCGCAGCGAGGCGACGTGGACCTCAAGGGTGCGGCCGGTGCCCTCCCAGCTGGTGCGCCACACCTCGCTGATGATCTGCTCGCGCCGGAAGACCACGCCGGGCCGCTGCGCGAGCAGGGCCAGCAGGTCGAACTCCTTGCGGGTGAGCGGTACGTCGGCGCCGTTCACGGTGACGCGGCGGGTGGGCAGCTCGACGGCGACGGAGCCGAGCCGGACCGTGCCGGGGGCGCTCTCGGGGGTGGCGGCGGCCTCGTCGGGGGCTCCGGTGCGCCGGGCGACGGCGTGGATGCGGGCGAGGAGCTCCCCGGTGTCGTACGGCTTGACCACGTAGTCGTCGGCGCCCATGTTCAGGCCGTGGATCCGCGAGCGGACGTCGCCGCGGGCGGTGACCATGATGACGGGCGTGGAGGTGCGCTTGCGGATCTTGCCGCAGACCTCGTAGCCGTCCTGGTCGGGCAGGCCCAGGTCCAGCAAGACCACGCCGAAGGGCTTGGCCCCGGCAGGCAGCAGCGCCTGGAGGGCCTCCTCGCCGTTGCGGGCGTGGGTCACCTGGAAGCCGTGCCGGGCGAGGATCGCCGACAGGGCGGCGGCGACGTGGTCGTCGTCCTCGACGAGCAGCAGCCTCATGGCGTCCCCCTTCCCGCTTCTTCCGCTTCAGCTTCCGTACACATGGTCACCATGCATCCACGCCCATGGGAGAGTCCCACGTCAAGAGGGTTCCGGTCCGGCGAGTCTTCCGTTATGCACCCGGTACGCGTACATCCCGCCCTTCGTGGGTAACGGGTACGGAGCGTATCGGTGCGAGGCCGTTTCGTTATGCTCAATTCTCCCTCAGATGTGCTGACGGTGTGCGCACCTCGTCACTACATTCCTCCCAACCGACGGAGGACGGAGCAAGAAGCC
This sequence comes from Streptomyces sp. NPDC040718, assembly GCF_055593565.1. Taxonomy (NCBI): domain Bacteria; kingdom Bacillati; phylum Actinomycetota; class Actinomycetes; order Kitasatosporales; family Streptomycetaceae; genus Streptomyces; species Streptomyces sp. NPDC040718. Next base: position 295,129 of record NZ_JBVIXO010000007.1, read on the forward strand.
GATGAGCGGAGTATCAGTGACCAAGGACGTGGAGGATGCGGCCGGTGCCGCCGACGACCTGGTCGTACTGAGCAACGTCAACAAGCACTTCGGCGCGCTGCACGTGCTTCAGGACATCGATCTGAGCATTGCCCGCGGTGAGGTCGTCGTGGTGATCGGGCCCTCGGGTTCGGGCAAGTCGACGCTGTGCCGGACCATCAACCGGCTGGAGACCATCGACTCGGGCAGCATCACGCTGGACGGGAAGCCCCTTCCGGCCGAGGGCAGGGAACTGGCCCGGCTGCGCGCGGACGTGGGCATGGTCTTCCAGTCGTTCAACCTGTTCGCACACAAGACGGTGCTGCAGAACGTGATGCTGGGTCAGCTCAAGGTCCGCAAGACGGACCAGGCGACGGCCCTGGAGAAGGCGAAGGCACTGCTGGACCGGGTGGGCGTCGGCGCACAGGCCGACAAGTACCCGGCGCAGCTGTCCGGTGGCCAGCAGCAGCGCGTGGCCATCGCCCGGGCGCTGGCGATGGACCCGAAGGTGATGCTCTTCGACGAGCCCACCTCGGCCCTGGACCCGGAGATGATCAACGAGGTGCTGGAGGTCATGCAGCAGCTCGCCCGCGAGGGCATGACGATGGTCGTCGTCACGCACGAGATGGGCTTCGCCCGTTCGGCGGCCGACCGGGTCGTGTTCATGGCGGACGGGAAGATCGTCGAACAGGCCGCCCCCGAGCAGTTCTTCAGTGCCCCGAAGAGCGACCGCGCCAAGGACTTCCTCTCGAAGATCCTGCACCACTGACGCTCTCGTCTGGTAGTGATCCGATCGACGGCTCGTGCCGTCGCCCACGACGTGTCCTGCTCGTCGTTCAACAACGTCTCACCCGAGGGAAGTTCACCATGAAGGTTCTCAAGACCGGCGCCGCCGTTGCCACGGCCGTCGTTCTCGCCCTGACGGCGACCGCCTGTGGCGGCGGCAGCAAGGACGCGGCGAGCGACGGTGGTCCGTCCGGCGGTGCCAAGTCGGACAAGATCGTCATCGGCATCAAGTTCGACCAGCCGGGTCTGGGCCTGAAGACCCCGGACGGCAAGTTCGAGGGCTTCGACGTCGATGTGGCGACGTACGTCGCCAAGGAGCTCGGCTACCAGCCGGACCAGATCGAGTGGAAGCAGGCCGTCAGCGCCGAGCGCGAGAACCTGATCTCCAACGGCGACGTGAAGTTCATCGCCGCCACGTACTCGATCAACGACAAGCGCAAGGCGCGCGTCGACTTCGCCGGCCCGTACTTCCTGGCCCACCAGGACCTGCTGGTCCGCGCCGACGACAACTCGATCACCAAGGTCGAGGACCTCAACAAGAAGAAGCTCTGCTCGGTCACGGGCTCCACCTCGGCGCAGAACATCAAGAAGGACGTCGCCAAGGACGCCGACCTGCAGGAGTTCCCGGGCTACTCCGAGTGCCTCACCGGTCTTGAGAACAAGGCCGTGGACGCGCTGACCACGGACAACTCGATCCTCGCCGGTTACGCCGCGCAGGAGAAGAACAAGGGCAAGTTCAAGCTCGTCGGCCTGAGCATGAGCAACGAGAACTACGGCATCGGTCTGAAGAAGGGCGACAAGGACCTTCAGACCAAGATCAACGCCGCGCTGAAGAAGATGGTCGCGGACGGTTCCTGGGAAGCGGCCATCAAGAAGAACCTCGGCCCGGCCGGCTACAAGAACGAGCCTGCCCCGCAGATCACCGAAGGCAGCTGATTTCCCGGTGGGGTGCGTCGCCGCCCGCCCGTCCGCGGGCGGCGGCGTGCCCCACCGGCCATCCTGGGGAGAGCGCAGGGCAACGTGTTCGACTTTCTTGATTCCGGGCAGTACGACCTGCTCGGAGCCTTCTGGGTGACGGTTCAGCTCACCCTCTACTCGGCGGTGGGCTCCCTCATATGGGGCACCGTCCTGGCCGGGATGCGGGTCAGCCCGGTCCCGCTGATGCGGGCCTTCGGCACCGCGTACGTCAACTTGGTCCGCAACACGCCGCTGACCCTGCTGATCATCGGCTGCTCGCTGGGCCTGTACCAGACCCTCACGATCAACCTGGGCGGTGACACCTCCAAGGAGACCGGCTTCCGGCTCGCCGTCCTCGCGCTGACCGCCTACACCGGCACCTTCGTCTGTGAGGCACTGCGCTCGGGCATCAACACCGTGCCCGTCGGCCAGGCCGAGGCGGCCCGCGCGCTGGGGCTGAGCTTCTTCCAGGTGTTCACCCTGATCGTGCTCCCCCAGGCTTTCCGGGCGGTCATCGCGCCGCTCGCCAACGTACTGATCGCGCTCACCAAGAACACCACGGTGGCCGCGGCCATCGGCGTGGCCGAGGCGGCCCTGCTGATGAAGGAAATGATCGAGAACGAGGCGGACGCGCTCTTCGCCGTCTTCGGGATCTTCGCCCTCGGCTTCGTCCTGCTGACCCTGCCCACCGGTCTGCTGCTGGGCTGGGTGGCCAAGCGAGTGGCGGTGAAGCGATGAGCTCCAGCTCCGTGCTGTACGACGTGCCCGGCCCCAAGGCCAAGTCCCGCAACTGGGTCTACACGGGCGTCTTCCTGGTCCTGCTCGCGCTCGCCGCCTGGTGGATCCTCTCTGTCATGGGGGAGAAGCACCAGCTCGACGCCGACAAGTGGACCCCGTTCGTCACCGACGGCCGGATCTGGACCACCTTCCTGATCCCCGGCCTGCTGGAGACCCTGAAGGCCGGCGCGATCGCCATGGTGATCGCCCTGCCGCTGGGTGCCCTGCTGGGCATGGGCCGGCTCTCCGACCACGCCTGGGTGCGCGTCCCGGTCGGCGCGGTCGTGGAGTTCTTCCGCGCCATCCCGGTGCTGATGCTGATGATCTTCGGCTCGGCGTTCATCGTGATGTACGTGCCCGCCGTCTCGTCGGACTTCCGCCCGTTGTACTCGGTCGTGATCGGCCTGGTCCTGTACAACGCCTCGGTCATCGCCGAGATCGTCCGGGCCGGCGTGCTCTCCCTGCCCCGCGGCCAGACCGACGCCGCCAAGGCGATCGGCATGCGCAAGGGCCAGACCATGGTCCACGTCCTGATCCCGCAGGCCGTCACGGCGATGCTGCCCGCCCTGGTCAGCCAGCTCGTGGTGATCCTCAAGGACACCGCGCTCGGCGGCTCGGTCCTCGGCGTCAGCGACCTGCTGGCGGCGAACCGGCAGATCTCGGCGAACTACAGCAACACCATCCCCACCCTCGTGGTGATCGCCCTGATCTACATCGCGGTGAACTTCGCCCTCACCTCCTTCGCCTCCTGGATGGAGGGCCGGCTGCGGAAGTCGAAGAAGAGCACCGGCGCGGTGGTCGGCGTCTCGGACGTCAACGACATGGCCACCGGCGCCAACTCGGCCGGAGGCTGAGCGGAGGACCGGCCGGGCCCGGCCGCAAGGCCGCCGGAGGGCTGACATAGGGTCAGCCATAGTGCGTAGCCCGTGTGGTGCGGCGGAATCCTCCGCCGCACCACACAGTGCTGTCCCGGCCGGTGTCACTTGACGGCGGAACCTCCAGTGGGTTGCATACGTTCTGTGATCACATACCGGACATCGGGAGCCGCATCATGGACCCGGTGATCGTCGTCGGCGCGGGGCCCGTCGGGCTGTCCCTGTCCCTCGCCCTGGCCGGACACGGCGTGCCCAGCGTGCTGCTCGACGAGGGGCCCGGCAAGGACGAGCCCCGGCCCGCCCGCAGTGTCGTACTGCACTCCGACACCGCCGCCATGGCCCACCGGCTGGGCTGCACGACCCTGCGCGACGAGGGCGCCCAGTACGCGGCCTGGCGCACCATGAAGCGCCGTCAGGAGTCCCGCCGGATCACCTTCGAGGACCACCAGCCCCCCCTGCACCTGCCGCAGCACGCCCTCGTGCGCGGGCTGCGCGACGCCGCCACCGCACACCCCCTGGTCCAGCTGGTCACCGGTGCCAAGCTGGACTCCTTCGAGCAGGACGACCACGGGGTCACCGCCCGCACCCGGGGCACCGAGAGCACCTGGTGGCGCGGCAGCCACCTGGTCGGCTGCGACGGGGCCCGCTCCACCGTGCGCAAGCAGCTCGGCATCCGCTTCCCCGGCCGGACCGCCGTCGAGCGGCACGCCGTTGCCGCCCTGCGCGCCGAACTGCCCTGGCCGGGTGAAGCGTTGCTGCACCGCAACGCGCCGTCCGGGCCCGACGAGGTCACCGCCCGGCCGCTGCGCGACGGGGTGTGGCGGCTGGACTGGCTGCTCCCCGCGCGCGGGGACCTCGTCACGCCCGACGCCCTCGTCACCCTGATCCGGGACACCCTGGCGCTGTGGTGCGGAGGCACGACTCCCCCGTACGACCTGATCGACACCGGCGTGCACACCCTCCACCACCGGCTCGCCCTGCGCTGGCGCGACGGCCGGGCCTTCCTCGTCGGCGACGCCGCGCACCTGCTGGGCGCGGTCGGCACCCAGGGCGTCGAGGAGGGGCTGCGCGACGCGGAGAACCTCGCCTGGAAGCTGGCCCTGGCCTGGCACCAGGGCGCCTCCGAGGCCCTGCTCGACAGCTACGAGGGCGAGCGCCGCACCGCCGTCGCCGCCCGGCTGCGCGCCGCCGACCAGGCCATGCCCGTACTGCGCGGCGGGAGCGGGCTGCGCACCCTGCTCCCCGGGACGGGGCGTTCCGCCGAGGCCCTGCTGACCGACGGGCACCTGGGGCGCGGCCCGCTGGGCGCGCAGCCGGTGTACGCCCCGCCCGTGGCCGTACGCGAGGTGCCGACGGCGACCGAGCCGGGCGGGCCCGTGGCGAACGTACCCGTGACCGCGCCCGACGGAGCCACCGTCCCGCTGCGCGACCTGCTGGGACGGGGCCGGCTGCTGGTGCTGCTGGTCGCGCCGGGCACCGGGGTATGGGACCGGCGGCACTGGCTGAGCGCCGGGGTGATGCCCCGCCTCGCGGCGGCCGTGAGCGCGTTGCCGGTCCCGGCCGACCTGCTGGTGGCCGACGCCTACCCGGGCGCGCCGGCGCACACCGTGCTGCTGGTACGGCCGGACGGACACCTGGCGGCCACGTTCGCGGGGGTCCGGCCGGCCGAGCTGTACGCGGCTGCCGACGCCGTCCGGGCCGGTGCCCCGGCGGGGACTCCCGCCACACCCGCCCCCGTGATCGATTGACCGCTCTCGGGGGCGCGTGGTTCACTCGCGGACATGACCGGCAACGACGTACGCCTGTGGCGGAGGGTTCACATGGACCTGCTCCGCTACGCGGGCTGCGTGTGTCGCCCCTCCTGCTGATTCGCCTTCCCTCCGCGCGCCCCTGAGCCCTGCCGGCCCGGCGCGCGCACCTTCGCGAACCCCAGGACGGTCACACCCATGCCTTCGTCTTCGCCCTCCCCCGCCCCCGCGTCCACGCACGCCCCCGCCCGCCCGGCGTCCGCCCCCACGGCGGCGGAACTCCTCGCCTTCGCCCTGCGCACCGCCTCCGACCCGGCGGTCGTCGACTCGCTCCCCCTCGACCCGGAGGGCCGTACCTGGATCCGGCTCGACGGGCCCGGCGGCAGCGAGGCATGGCTGATCGGCTGGCCGCCGGGCACCGGAACCGGCTGGCACGACCACGCCGAGTCCCGGGGCGCCTTCGCCACCGCGCGGGGCCGGCTGACGGAGCACTCCCTGACGGTGCGTCTGCCCTCGGAGGGCTGGCAGAGCCTGGAGCTGGCCCCCGACGTGGACCGCACCCGCAGCCTCGGCGCGGTCAGCGGGCGGGCCTTCGGCGAGCACCACGTCCACGAGGTGCTCAACGAGTCCGCGTCGGAGCACGCGGTCTCCGTCCACGCCTACTACCCGCCGCTGCCGCTGATCCGCCGGTACAGCCGCAGCGGTCCGGTACTGCGCCTGGAGCACGTCGAGCGCCCGGCGGACTGGCAGTGAGCGCCGTCGGCATCGACCAGCTGCTGGAGCGGGTCCGCGCGACGTACGAGCGCATCGGCCCGCAGGAGGCGTACGAGGCCTCGCTGGACGGGGCCCTGCTGGTGGACATCCGCTACCAGGCGCTGCGCGAGCGGGACGGGCTGATCCCGGGGGCGGTGGTCGTGGAGCGCAACGAGCTGGAGTGGCGCCTCGACCCCCAGGGCTCCCACCGCCTCCCGGAGGCCGTCTCGCACGACCTGCGGGTGGTGGTGATCTGCAACGAGGGCTACGCCTCCTCGCTGGCCGCCGCTTCCCTGCACGCGCTGGGGCTGCGCCGGGCGACGGACCTGACGGGCGGGTTCCAGGCGTGGCGCGCGGCGGGGCTCCCCCTCACCTGAAGCGCCGCCGCCCCTCCCCGTCCGGTCGTCCGGAAGGGAGAGGGGCGGCCCGCCGACGGGCTACGCCTTGGAGGTGGCCACCTCCACCGGGCGGAGCCGGAGCGCGGCCCGGCCCGGGAGGGCGGTGGCGGCCAGCGCCAGCAGCCCGGCCGCGCCGACCACCACCGCGTACACCAGCGGCAGCACCGCCGGCGCCGCCACCCCGGTCATGCCCACGCTGAACGCCGTCAGCACGGCCAGCGAGATCCCCGACCCGAGCACCGCGCCGATCAGCAGCACGGCCAGGGTCTCCGTGCGCAGCATCCGCAGCACCTGCCGCCGCTTCGCCCCGGCCAGCCGCAGCATCGCGAACTCCCGGAACCGCTCGGCGGTGGACATCGCCAGGGTGTTGACCACCGCGATGGCGGTGAAGGCCAGCACCAGGCCCATGGCCAGCAGGTTGATCTCGGCGCCGTCCGCCTGCCGTTCCGCCCGGGCCGTGTCGGCCTCATCCGCGGACAGCACCGCGAGCCCCGGGGCGGCCAGCCGCTCCCGGCTGACCGACGGCTCCGCCGCGACGAGCACGGCGGCGGCGAGGGGGTTGTCCACGTGCGCGGCCACCAGGTCGTGCGGCAGGGTCAGGTCACCGAAGCCGAGCCCCCGCCCGTACACGGCGGACACCGTCAGCGTCACCGGGGTCCCGTCGCCCAGCGTCAGTTCGAGCGGGCTGCCGGGCTTCAGCCCCAGCTGGTCGGCGGCGAGTTCGCTGACGGCGGCGCTGTTCCCGCCGAAGCGGTCCAGGCTGCCGCGGGTGACCTGCGGATCCCAGGTGCGGGTCAGGCCTTCCGGGGTCACGCCCTGGGCCGCGTACTTGGTCAGGCCGACGCGTACCGAGGTGTGCACGATCTCGGTGGCCGCGGTGACTCCGGGCGTGCGGCGGATCCGCGCGGCGGTGCCGGCGCTCACGCCGGGGCCCTGCGCGGCGAGGACCCACTGGGCCTTGACCCCTTCGCGGGCCTGCGCCCGGGCCGCGTCGCCGAGGGTCGGGGTGACGAAGAGCACGGTGCAGGTCATGCCGATGAGGAGGGTGAGCGGGGTGACGGCGGAGGCCATGCGGGTGGCGTTGCCGCGCAGGTTCGCGGCGGCCAGGCGGCCGCCGGGGCCGGCCAGCCGCAGCGGTCCGGCGAGCAGCGCGGTGGCGAGCCGGACCAGCAGCGGGCCGAGCAGGGACACCGCGCCGGCCAGTACCACCACGGCCAGGAAGGTCACCGGGGTGGAGGCGGGCTCGGTGCGCAGCGAGCCGAGTACGACGACCAGCACCGCTCCGCCCGCCAGCAGGAGCAGTCCGGCCACGGTCCGGATCCAGGAGGGGCGGGCCCGCTCGACGGCGGCCTCGGCCAGTGCCTCGGCGGGGCGGATGCGGGCGATGCGGCGACCGGTGATCCGGGCGGCGGCCCAGGCGCCGAGCAGGCTCGCTCCGACGGCGGCGAACATGGGGAAGATCCCGGCGGTGCGCTCCAGGGTGGCGGGGATCACCCCGCTGTCGATGAAGCGGCCGTGCAGCCAGGCGGCCAGGGGCAGTCCGGCGAGGGAACCGGCGACGCCTGCGGCCAGGCCGACGAGGAGGGCCTCGCGGCCGATCATGCGGCGCAGCTGCTTGGGGGTGGCGGCGATGGCCCGCAGCAGGGCGAGTTCGCGGTAGCGCTGCTGGACGGAGAGGGCGAAGGTGCCGACGACCACCAGGATCGCGACGAGCAGGGAGGTGCCGCCCATGGCGCCGCCCATGGAGACGAGCTTGATGCGGGCTCCGGCGGCGTCGAGGAACTCGACGGGTCCGCGCTCGTCCCCGGCGGCCACCTGTGCGGTGGCGCCCTGCGGGGTGGCGGCCAGTGCCTGCCTGACCTGTGCGGCGAGCCGGGCGGCGTCGGCTCCGGGCCGGGGCTGCACTCCGATGGCGGTGACCTGTCCGGCGCGGGCGGCGAGCCGCTCGGCTTCGGCGTCGCTGAAGAACAGGGAGGTCTGCCGGCCGAGGTCGCCGTGGGCGGTCCGTGCGATGCCGCTCACGGTGTAGGCCTTCGGCTCGCCGGTGGCCTGTACGGTCAGCCGCGCGCCAGCGGCGAGTCCCGCCCGGGCGGCCAGGGCGCGGTCGATGACGACCTCGTCGCCGCCCTGGGGGGCGCGGCCCTCGGCGAGGGTGAAGGGGGTGAGGACGGCGGAGGTCCAGGCGTGCCCGTAGGAGGGCCTGGCCGGGTCGCCCGCCGCCTTGAGCAGCGGTTCGGCCTGGAAGGTCAGCTCGGGCACGGCCCGTTCGACGCCGGGGACGGAGCGTACGGTCTCCAGGGTGGAGGCCGGCAGCCAGGCCCGTTCGGCGACGGGCTTGGCCTTGTGCTTCGTCTCGGTCTTGCCCTTCTTCTCCTTGACCGTCGTCCGGTGGACGTTCTGGTCGGCGGAGACGACCACCGGGGTGCCGGCGTAGCGCTCGGTGGCGATCTCTCCGCGGAGTCCGGTCTCCAGGAGGGTGCCGCAGGCGGTGATCAGGGCCGCCGCGCACAGGAGCGCGACGAAGGCTCCGAGGAAGCCGGCTTTGCGGTCCCGGATGGTCTGAAGGGCGTAACGCAGCATCATGCGGTCAACTCTGGCCGCGCGCCGGTTTCCCGGCACTGGAGCACCCCGGCGTCCCCTTCCGGGGGCTACCCCCACCCCCCGCCCCGCGGTCGGGCCACGGCTCAGTGTCCGGGGTACCCCAGGTCGTCGGCGTCCTCGCCCTCGGCCTCCAGCGCGCGCCGCACCACCCGCAGGGCCATGCCCTCGGGGTATCCCTTGCGGGCGAGCATCCCGGCGAGGCGCCGGATCCGCTTGTCCCGCTCCAGGCCGCGGGTGCTGCGGAGCTTGCGCTCCACGAGTTCCCGGGCGGTCTGCTCCTCCTGCTCGGAGTCCAGCTGTTCCAGCGCCTCCTGGACGAGGGTGGTGTGCACCCCCTTGGTCCGCAGCTCCTGCGCGAGCGCCCGGCGGGCCAGGCCCCGGCCGCGGTGCCGGGACTCCACCCAGGCCCCGGCGAAGGCGGCGTCGTCGATCAGGCCCACCTCCTCGTACCGGGAGAGGACCTCCTGCGACACCTCCTCGGGGATGCCCCGTTTCGTCAGGGCCTCCTCCAGCTGCCGCCGGGTGCGCGGCATCCCGGTGAGCAGGCGCAGGCAGATCGCCCGCGCCTGCTCCTCGGGACTCTGGGGCGGCAGCTCCTGGCGGCCCTCACGGCCGCCCCTCGCTCTGCCGCCCCTCTCCTGCTCTTCCCTCACGGTCAGCTCTTGGCCACGGCGGCCTTGGCCGCGGGCTTGGCCTTCGACGCCGGGGCGGGGACGGAGGCGTCGGCCGGCGCGGCGGCCGCGGCCTCGTCAGCCTCGGCGTCCTTGCGGACGCCCACGCCGAGCTTCTCCTTGATCTTCCGCTCGATCTCGTTGGCGAGGTCGGGGTTGTCCTTGAGGAAGTTGCGGGCGTTCTCCTTGCCCTGGCCCAGCTGGTCGCCCTCGTACGTGTACCAGGCGCCGGCCTTGCGGATGAAGCCGTGCTCCACGCCCATGTCGATCAGGCCGCCCTCGCGGCTGATGCCCTGGCCGTAGAGGATGTCGAACTCGGCCTGCTTGAAGGGGGGCGCGACCTTGTTCTTGACGACCTTGCAGCGGGTGCGGTTGCCGACCGCCTCCGTGCCGTCCTTCAGGGTCTCGATGCGGCGGATGTCGATGCGCACGGAGGCGTAGAACTTCAGCGCGCGGCCACCGGTCGTGGTCTCCGGCGAGCCGAACATCACGCCGATCTTCTCGCGGAGCTGGTTGATGAAGATCGCGGTGGTCTTGGACTGGTTGAGCGCACCGGTGATCTTGCGGAGCGCCTGGCTCATCAGGCGGGCCTGGAGACCCACGTGCGAGTCGCCCATCTCGCCCTCGATCTCCGCGCGCGGCACGAGCGCCGCGACGGAGTCGATGACGATGAGGTCGAGCGCGCCGGAGCGGACCAGCATGTCGACGATCTCGAGGGCCTGCTCGCCGGTGTCCGGCTGGGACAGGATGAGGTTGTCGGTGTCCACGCCGAGGGCCCGGGCGTACTCGGGGTCGAGCGCGTGCTCGGCGTCCACGAAGGCGACGGTGCCGCCGGCCTTCTGCGCGTTGGCCACGGCGTGCAGGGTCAGGGTCGTCTTACCGGAGGACTCCGGGCCGTAGATCTCGACCACACGGCCGCGCGGCAGACCGCCGACGCCGAGGGCGATGTCCAGCGCGGTCGACCCGGTGGGGATGACCTCGATGGGGTCGTTCGGCTTGTCGCCGAGGCGCATGACCGCACCCTTGCCGAATTGCCGTTCAATCTGCGCGAGCGCGGCGTCGAGAGCCTTCTCGCGGTCGGTGCCTGCCATGGGTTCCACCCGGTTTGCTTGAGTCGATCGCTTCACGCCATTGACGCTAACGCCTGCCACTGACAATGCGCTCCCACGCCCGTTTCGGCTGTGGATAACCCATCAGAATGGATGTTCGATTTCCGTGTCAAGCGAGCCACGCCCGCCCCGGCGGGGCGCCCGTCCCGGCGGACGCGGGCGTCGTTGCTACGGTCACCGGATGACCAGCTGGGACGCCGACGGCGTGCGCGCACGGATACGGGAGATGGCGGCAGGGGACCCGGGGATGGAGCGTTTCGGGGCGGGCACGCACCGGTACGAGCTGGCGCCCCGGGTGCCGGAGGCGGAGATCCGGGCGTTCGAGGGGTCCCACGGCATCGAGCTGCCGCGGGAGTACCGGTCCTTCGTCGCGGAGGTGGGCGACGGCCCCGCCGGCCCCTGTCACGGGTTGATGCCGCTGACCGTCCCCCGCCCGGAGGCCGGCGAGGAGTGGGCCGTGGACGACGAGTGGCGGGAGGACCGGCTCCCGGGCCGGCTCGCCCTGCCGTTCCCCCTCACCGAGCCCCGGCCCGGCCCGATCGGCGGACAGGAGGACGCGCTGACCCCGGGCACGCTGATGCTCGCCGAACAGGGCTGCGGCATCTTCGTCAGGCTGGTCCTGAACGGCCCGCGGACGGGTGAGGTCTGGGAGATCGACACGGACTGGGGCGGCTTCGTGCCCGTGAGCACGGACTTCCGCTCCTGGTACGCGGCCTGGCTGGAGAACCCGTAGGGCGCGTCACACCGGCAGCGGAGACCCGGCGGGACGGCTGCGGATGCCGGAGCCCTCATGGCCCTGCCGGACGGCACCGGCCGTTTCAGGGCCAGGCTCCAGCCGCTCCGGCCGATGCTCCCCGCCACACGGGCCGGCCCGCCGGCGCACCGCCCGCCCGTCCCGGCCTCCAGCAACAGCCGCAGCACGGGCGCCCAGACGGCGAAGTCCCGTATGCCCGGCCCGGCGGATCGATGGTTCGTCATCCGCCGACCGTACGCGAGGGCGCCGACGGCCGCCGCTGTCAGTGCCGGGACCTAGGCTGGCCCGGTGACGTACGCGAGAGAGCCGGGCTTCCGGGCCGGGGACGTGCTGTCGGTCGCGTGCCCCTTCACGCCCGCCGTGGTCGAGCAGGGTGTGAAGTGGGGGCACGTGTCCGTGCGCTGGCCGTGGTGGCGCATCGACAGCGGCAGCGACTTCCACCGCTGGAACGGGGTCGTCGCCCTGGGGGTGGACGGGGACCCGTCCCTCGTACCCGGAGGCGAGGTCGAGCTGTTCCGGACCGAGCCGGCACCCGAGCACCTGAAGGCGGGGGACGCCTGCCTGGTCGGGGTACCCCCGACGGTGGTGCACGTGACCTCCGTGGACCACCACGTCCCCCCGCAGGAGACGGGCTGGCTGCCGCGCCCCGGGATGACCGTGTGCGTGCTGCCCCGGGGCCTGTCGTACCGGGAGTTCCCGGACGGCAGCCATCTCGACGGCTGGGGCTACGGCATTCACCCGGACAACGGGATCCCCTACACCGTCGAACTGCTGATGCGCCCGTACGCGTTCCTGGAGCCGGGTGACGAGGTCGGCGACGGCGCGGGCCGGGCGTGGCGGTTCGACGGGCCCTGGGACTGGGCCCCCTTCGACGGCGAGCCGCCCGGCGCGGGCCCCGAGTGGCCGCTCGTCCTGCTGACCCGCGCGGGGGCGCCGTGCTCCGCCGGGAACGCGGCGGCGGTGGCGGCGGGTACTGCGGACGGCTCCCACCAGGAGACCGTCCGGCGGTGGATGTCCCTCACCGGAGCCTCCCCCACCCCGTGACCGGGGCCCGCCCCGCGCGCGGGCCCCGGTACACGTGGGGGGGTTACGGCTTGGGCAGGGTGCAGCCCGGGCGGGTCAGGTCGATCTGGTTGCCGGGGCCGATGCAGGGGACGAGGGTGTAGGTCTGCTGGGCGTAGTTGATGCCCTGGCGGACCGTGACGTTGCCGCTCGCGTCGACCTCGCACGGGTTGTTGTCCGTGCAGCGCTGGCCGTCCTCGTTGCCCGTGTTGTTGACGGCGACGACCTTCCCCGTCGTCGTGTCGATCACCGGCGAGCCGGACGTGCCGCCGATGGTGTTGCAGGACGAGGTGTAGCGGACCGAGTCCTTCCAGGTCCAGGCGCCCTCCTTGAGGCGGTACGCGAACCCGTCGATGTTGCAGCTGTAGGTGCGCTTCCAGTACCCGGAGACGACCTTGATGGACGAACCCTGCACGGGGTGGGCGTCGTTGAGGGTGAGCGCGGCTATCCCGTACTGGCTCTGGATCTGCGCGTACGTCTTGGTCAGCTGGTAGAGCGAGACGTCCGTGTCCGTCATCGTCCCGTACGCGATCTTGCTGGCGCGCAGCGTCGCGACCTTCGAGCCCGAGGCGTTGAGCAGGGAGAACGTGCGGCTGGACGCCCGGTTGACGAGGACTTCGCCAGCCGCCGGGAAGCCGGTTTCCAGGCAGTGCCCGTTGGACAGGACGAGCGCGGGGTCGCCGGGCTGGGAGTTGGGGGTGCGGACGACGGAGCCGGAGCAGTTGCTGAGCGCGACCGTGCCCGCGTAGGTGACCGCGACGGCGGGCGCCGTGTCGGAGGCCGAGGCCATGGCCGGGGCCGCTGCCACTCCGGTCAGGAGTAAGGAGAGCGCGACGGCGGCGAGAGGCTTGTTCATGTGGGGGGTCCCCTCTGGTGACGGATACGACGACCGAAGATCTTCCGGTTGTCATGCGCATTCTCAAACCAGGCGGCTCAACCCACAAGAGGGCCTTCCCGGTTGGGGCGGAACCTCACCGCACGACCCGGGACACATCCGGAATCAACCATTCCAACACCCCACGAGGCGGGCGCCGATGCCCATACCGGGGCGCATGGGCCGCGGCCCCGGGCTGGCGTGAAATCGCCCCTGAATGGCCGGTACTCTGCGGTGCCCCCGACGACGGGGGCCGCGAAATTCCGCTCAGGAGGACCCATGGCCATCAAGAAGGCCACGATCCAGCAGCAGGTGGCAGAAGCCCTCGCCCAGGCCAACCCCGCCGACAAGCCCATCGTCACGATCCAGGCCATCGCCGGCCCCAGCGTGTGGCTGATGAGCATGCTCGGCCTCATCGGCCAGGCGTTCCTCTCCTACTACTTCGTCACCGTCACCGAGCAGGCCGTGGTGCTCCACAAGGCGAGCCGGATGAGCAACCGCCCCCAGGAGATCGTCTTCGCGATATCGCCCGCCGAGGCCGTCGGCAGCATCACCGAGGTCAAGCGCAACGCCGTCTGGAGCTCCTTCCGCATGCAGCTCCCCGGCCAGGCCGCGCCGACCCGGATGAACGTGCACCGCATCTGGCGCGCCGAGATGGACCAGCTGCTCGGCCTGCTGACGGGTCAGGGCCAGCCCACCGCCTGACGCCTGACGGGCCGGGAGCGGAGGGGACCCGTCCCCAGCCCCCTCCGCCCCGGCGCGCAGCCGAGTGACAACCAACGGTTGACACTCCTCGGGGTGTCAACCTAGGGTTGCGCCCATGACGAACCCTTCGGTGGAACCCGTTCGCATGACCAATCCGGTCCGCCTCGACGACCTGATCGAGGCCATCAAGAAGGTCCACTCCGACACCCTCGACCAGCTCAGCGACGCCGTCGTCGCCGCCGAACACCTCGGCGACGTGGCCGACCACCTCATCGGCCACTTCGTCGACCAGGCCCGCCGCTCCGGCGCCTCCTGGACCGACATCGGGCGCAGCATGGGCGTCACCCGCCAGGCGGCCCAGAAGCGCTTCGTCCCCAAGGCGGACAAGGACGGCGACCCGGGCCTCGACCCGAACGCGGGCTTCGGCCGCTTCACCCCCCGCGCCCGCAACGTGGTCATGTCCGCGCAGAACGAGGCCCGCGCGGCCGGCAACACCGAGATCCGCACCGAGCACCTGCTGCTCGGCCTGCTCGGCGAGACCGAGGGCCTGTCCGCCCACGTCCTCGCCGCCCGCGGCATCACCCCGGAAGAGCTGCGCACCGCCGCGACCGCCACCCTGCCCCCGGCCGAGACCGAGGTCCCCGAGCTCGTCCCCTTCGACGCGAACGCCAAGAAGGCCCTGGAGCTCACCTTCCGCGAGGCCCTGCGCCTGGGCCACGGCTACGTCGGCACCGAGCACATCCTGCTCGCGCTCCTGGAGCTGGAGAACGGCGAAGGCCCGCTCAGCGGCGCCGGCCTCGACAAGGCCGCCGCCGAGGCGGTCGTCACCGAAGCCCTCGAAGCCGTACTCGGCGGGGACGCAGCGCAGTAGCCTCGCCGGCCGCCGCGCCCGTCAGCTCGTACCGCTTCACGTACACGCCCAGGAAGGCCTGCAGGGTGGCGACGGCCGGGATCGCGATGAGCGCCCCGACGGCGCCCAGCAGGGCGGTGCCCGCGATGACCGATCCGAACGCCACCGCGGGGTGGATGTCCACCGTCCTGGAGGTCAGCTTCGGCTGCAGGACGTAGTTCTCGAACTGCTGGTAGACCACCACGAACCCGAGGACGTACAGCGCGTCCCAGGGATCGTCGGCGAAGGCGATCAGCATCGGCAGCGCGCCCGCCAGGTAGGTGCCGATCGTGGGGATGAACTGCGAGACCAGCCCCACCCACACCGCGAGTGCGGGCGCGTACGGCACGTCGAGCACCGCGAGGAGGACGTAGTGCGCGATGCCGGAGATCAGCGCCATCAGCCCGCGCGAGTACAGGTAGCCGCCCGTCTTCGCCACGGCGATCTCCCAGGCCCGGAGCACCTCCCGCTGCTTCGCGGGCGGCAGTACGGAGCACAGCGCGCGCCGCAGCCTGGGCCCGTCGGCGGCGAAGTAGAAGGAGAACAGGAAGATCGTCAGGAGCCTGAACAGCCCGCCCAGCACGGTGGTGGACACGTCGAGCACACCGGTGGCGCTGTTCTGCACGTACTTCTGGAGCCACTGGGAGTGCAGCAGGCTGTCCTGGATCTCCAGCCGGGACAGATCGGTGTGGAAGGTCCGGTTGATCGAGTCGATCACCGAGTCGAGGTAGCCCGGGAAGCCCGCCACCATGTCGATGATCTGCCCGGCGAGCATCGAGCCGAGCAGCGCGAGGAAGCCGGCGCCCGCGACGAACACGCTCAGGAAGACCAGGAAGGTGGCGAGCCCGCGGCGCATGCCGCGGGCCGCCATCCTGGCCACGGCCGGTTCGACGGCGAGCGCGAGGAAGAACGCGATCAGGATGTTGACCAGCAGCCCGATCAGCTGGTGGAAGGCCCAGCTGCCGAGCTGGAAGCAGGCGACGAGGGCCAGTACGAGGACCACCGCGCGCGGCAGCCAGCGCGGCATCCGCGCCTCTCCCCCGGCCGGGGTGCTCCCGGGCGGGACGGCGCCCGCGCCCGCGGGGGCCGCGGGGACGCCGGCCGCCGGGCCCGCCGGCTCGCCGCCCGTCCCGCCCTTCCCGCCCGCGGTCGAGCCCGTCGTCTGGTCGGTCGTGTCTTCTGTCGCTGCCACGCCGTCCAGTCTGTCCCAACGGCCGCCCGGACCACGAAGCCGCACGGGACGGGGCCCGCGCGCGGGTCCGCCGGCGCGCGCCGCGCGCGGCCCGGGGGCGGGTCAGCGCAGCGAGGCCGGCACGTCCATCGCCGAACACACCGCGCGCCACACGTCCTTGGTCTCCCAGCCCGCGTCCAGGGCCTGGTGGACGGTGCGTCCGCCGAGCTCGGCCATCACGTGGTCCCTCGCGAAGGACTCCGCGTAGCCCGCGCCGAAGTGCTCGGCCATCCGCTCCCAGAAAATCGTCAACCGCATGCCTCCAGTATCCCGCCCCGGAGAGTGCACCGGCCCCGTTGCTCCCCTGCACCCCCGTGCGGGCGCCCTACGGTGTCACGCATGCCTGGAGACGAAGCTCCCGCCCCGGCCCCACCGGGCCCGGCGGCCCCGACGGCCACCTCGGCGGCCCCCTCCTCCCCCGCGTCCACCCCGCTGGCCCGCGCCGAGCGGTTCACCTGGCTCACGGCCCGGGTGCTGGAGCAGCGGCGGTTCGCGTTCCACTTCCTCGGCGGGGATGCCGACCCGGTCGACGCGGCCCTCGGCTCGTACCTCGGCGACGACGGGGGCTACGGGCACGCGCTCGACCCCGACCTGCGCGGCCCGCTGAG
Source organism: Streptomyces sp. NPDC040718 (assembly GCF_055593565.1). NCBI lineage: Bacteria > Bacillati > Actinomycetota > Actinomycetes > Kitasatosporales > Streptomycetaceae > Streptomyces > Streptomyces sp. NPDC040718. Next base: position 311,945 of record NZ_JBVIXO010000007.1, read on the forward strand.
CCAGCCGCTGCACACCGCGCACGCCCTGCGGGTCCTCGACGCCCTGGGCCGGTGCTCCGGGCAGCGCATCGAGCGGCTCTGCCGCCACCTGACCCGGGTCTCCACCCCGGAGGGCGCGCTCCCGCTGGTCGTGGCGGGTCCCCGGGACTATCCCGCCGCCCCGTACCACCCGGTGTGCGACGACCCGCCGGGTGCGCTGCTGACCACGGGCCCCGTCGTCGGGGTGCTGCACCGCAACCGGATCTGGCACGCCTGGCTCTTCCGCGCCACGGACTTCTGCTGGGAGCGGGTCGAGACGCTGCGCCAGGCCCACCCGTACGAGGTGCAGAGCGCCGTGGCCTTCCTCGACGGCGCCCCCGACCGGGCCCGCGCCGCGGCGGCGGCGGACCGGCTGGGCCGGCTGGTGCGCGAGCGGCGGCTGGCGGTGCTCGAACCGGACCGGCGCGCGGAGTACCCGACCGCCCCCGGCCACGCGCCGGAAGAGCAGCTGTTCCCGCACGACTACGCGCGCCGGCCGGAGTCACTGGCCCGCGGCTGGTTCACCGACGAGGAGATGCGGCGCTCGCTGGACTTCCTCGCGGCGGAGCAGCAGCCCGACGGCGGCTGGCCGGTGCGCCGCCGGGCCTGGGCGCCGGGCAGCTCGCTGGAGCGGCGGCCGATCGCGACCCTGGAGGCCCTGCTGACCCTGCGGGCGTACGGGCGGCCGATCGGGGCCGGCGGGGTCAGCCTCCCAGGGCCCGGACGCCCGCGGTGACGACCACGGCCGCGCCGACGACCAGCAGGAACGGGGCGCGCAGCAGCAGGGCGGCCCCGGCCGCGGCGAGCCCCGCGGCCCGGGCGTCGAGGACCAGCTCGTGGCCGGTGCTGAAGGTCTGCTGGGCGGTGAGCGCGGCGAGCAGCGCGACGGGCAGCAGGGCGGAGAGCCGGCGCACCACGGGGCGTTCCAGGGCCCCGGCGGGCACGAGCAGTCCGGCGAGCTTGACGGCGTAGCATCCGGCGACGGTGAGCCCGATGGCGATCCAGACGTTCACGAGCGGCGTCCCTTCATCCACAGCACCGCGGGCGCGGCCAGCGCGGCGATCAGTACGGGCACCCCGGCCGGCAGCACCGGCAGGAAGCCCAGCCCCAGCACCAGGGCCAGGGCGGCGACGGCCCGCTCGGTGGTGCTCTTGAGCATCGGCGCGAGCAGGGCGAGGAACACGGCCGGCCCGGCGGCGTCCAGGCCCCACGCGGCGGTGTCGCCGATGGCCTCGGCGCCGAGGGCCCCCAGCAGGGTGGTGAGGTTCCACAGCACGTAGAGGGTGAGCCCGGTCACGGTGAAGCCGAGCCGGGCCGACCTGCGGTCGGGCTGGGCCAGCGCGACGGCGGTGGTCTCGTCGATCACCCAGTGCGCGGCGAGGGGCCGTACGGCCTTCGGGAGGGCGAGCAGCTGGGACAGCCGCAGTCCGTAGAAGGCGTTGCGGGTGCCGAGGAAGAAGGCCCCGGCGGCGGCGGTGAACGGGTTCCCGCCCGCCGCGAGTGCTCCGACCAGCGCGAACTGCGAGGCGCCGGTGAAGACGAGCAGGCTGAGCACACAGGCCTGGAGCACGCTGATCCCGGCCCCGGCCGCGGTCACCCCGAACGCGAACCCCGACAGGCCGACGGCCACGCCGACCCCGAGCGAATCCCGCACGACGGCGGCGCGCGGTCGGCCGCCGACCGCGTCGGGGGCCTCTTGTATCACCATCTGATGTTCTCCCACGCCCCGAACGTAGGCGGGGAGGAGCGTCCGGGTCTTGTACGTTCTTGCGCGCGCCCGGCTCAGCCCCGCCGGCGCACCGGCCCCCCGAGCAGCCGGGTCAGCTCCGGCCCGGCCGCCGCGAGCAGCGCGGCCCCGAACACCGTCAGGGTGGGCTCCCAGGGGTGGCCGAAGGTCCCGAACCGCAGCTCCGGGTGGAGGTAGAGGTAGAAGTCGCCGTTCGGGAAGGCCCAGCCCGGCCAGGGCGGCTGCCCGGGGCGCCCGGCCCGGTGCGGGTCGAAGTCGTAGCAGGGGTGCTGCCAGTCCATCCAGTACAGCCGGTCCCCGGGCTCGGTGGCGGCGGTCAGCGCGCGCCGTACGGCCTGCTCCACCGGGCGGGTGTGCTCCTCGACGGGGTCGCCGAGCGGCCAGGTGGCGGACGGGGCGGGCGGGGCGAAGCCGGGGAGTTCCACGACCTTGGTGCGGAAGCCGAACTCGCCCCACAGCCGGTCCCACAGCGCGTCCTCCCGGGCCCCGCCGAGCCCCAGCACCGGCCGGGTCGCGGCGGCCGGAGCGCCGCCCGGCGGGAGCAGCGTGAAGGTGCGTACGGTCGCCACCTCGGTGAGGCCCGCAGCGAGCAGGGCCGTACGCGTCTCCCCGGCGGCTTCGGCGCAGCAGTACCGGGCGCCGTCGTACCCGTACGCGGCCCCGAGCCCCTGCCAGCTGCGGACCAGGTCGGCGGCCGCCGCGGGGGCGGTGAGCCCGCCGACGGCCACGACGTCCGTGCCGGGCACCACCCGCGCCCAGCCGCCGGCGGCGGGCAGCCCGCCCTCCAGGGCCACGGCGGCGTCGCCCCGGCCACCGCACCGGGCGGCGTCGGTCTCGAACTCGTCGAGCGGGCCGGGGTGCGGACCGCCGGCGGCGGCCAGCTCCCGAAGCCGCGGCCACCAGGCGGGATCGGCCTCCCAGGCGCCCAGGGAGCGCACGTCGGCGGGAGGGCCCTGCGCCGGCGCGAGCCCGGCGAAGGGGGCGACCAGGACCGAGCGCTCGGGACCGGGCTCGAACCCGGCCGCCTCCAGCTGCCGGGCGAGGCCCGCCGGGTCGTGGCCGTGGACCTTCCAGCGGGCGCCCTCGCCGCGCTCGGCGAAGGCCTCCGCCTGGCGGCGCACCAGCCCGGCCGGCGGCGGGCCGGTCAGCGGCGGGTGGTCGACGGTGCCGTGGGTGCCGTAATGGGTGCGCACGACGGGCCCGTCGCGGCACACCACGGCCCCGACCGGCGGCTGCTCGGGCACCCGGCCCCGCACCCGCGCGTCGTACAGCTCCAGCAGTCCCCCGGCGTCCATGGGCGGGAGCCTAAGGCCTGTCCGGCGGATCAGGGCCCCGGCCATGGTCCGCCGGACAGGCACTGACCGGCCCGCTCCCGCCGGTAGGCGCCCGGCGGGACGCCGACGATGCGGGTGAAGTGCCGGTTCAGGTGCGGCTGGTCGGTGAAGCCGACGGTGACCGCCGCCTCGGCGGGCGGCACGCCCGCGTCGAGCAGCCGGCGCGCCCTGCGGACCCGGGCGTCGGTCAGCCAGGTGTGCGGGGGCATCCCGTACTGCTCCCGGAAGGCGCGCAGCAGCGCGAAGGGGCTGGTGTCGAGCTCGGCCGCCAGCTGCTCCAGGGAGGGCGGCTCGGCCATCCGCTCCTCCAGCACGGCCCTGGCCCGTCCGGCGTCGGCGGCCCCCGCGCCGCGCACCGGGCGGGCGGGCAGCGGGCCGGCGTGCCTGCTGAGCATCCGGGCCACCACGCTCCGCAGCAGGGTGTCGGCGGCCAGCGCGTTCCCGGCCTCGGCGGCCCGGTGCACCTCGGTGATGGCCCGTGCGCCCTGCGCGTCGGCGACCATGTCGGCGTTGAACCCGGGGGTGCCGCGCGGGGTGGCGATCTCGGCGGCCACCTCGGCGATCAGGTCCCGCGAGGGGTAGAGGGTGGAGTAGGCCCAGCCTTCGGGGACCCCGGCGCGGGCGGTGTGCGCGACCTCCGGGTTGATCAGCACCACGCTGCCCGGTCCGGCGCGTACGGTGCCGCCGGGCAGGCCGATCTCCTCGATGCCGCCGGTGACGGCGGCGATGACGTACCCGTCGTGGGCGTGGCGGGGGAAGGTGTGGCGCACGTAGTGGGCGCGCAGCAGGTCCAGGCCGGGCAGTTCCTCGTACTGCCAGTGCCGTGCCCATTCGCCGCGCCCGTGCCCGCCGTCCGTCCCCATGTCCTCATTCTGCGCCCCGCCCCGGCGGGGCGTTCTCCCAGCTCGGGCCCCGTTGTCAGAGGCGGGGTGCACGATGGGGGCATGGCAGGCGCTGCGCTCGACTCGTTCTCCCCCGCGACCCGCTCGTGGTTCACGGGGGCCTTCCGTACGCCCACTTCCGCACAGGAGGGCGCCTGGCGGGCCATCGGGGAGGGCTCGGACGTGCTGGTGGTGGCGCCGACGGGTTCCGGCAAGACCCTGGCCGCCTTCCTCGCCGCCCTGGACCGGCTCGCCTCGCAGCCGCCGCCGGCGGAGGCGCGCAAGCGGTGCCGGGTGCTGTACGTGTCGCCGCTGAAGGCCCTGGCGGTGGACGTGGAGCGCAATCTGCGCAGTCCGCTGACGGGGATCCGGCAGGAGTCCGCCCGGCTGGGGCTGCCCGAGCCGGACATCCGGGTGGGCATCCGCTCGGGGGACACTCCGGCCGCCGAGCGCCGGACGCTGGCGACGCGGCCGCCGGACATCCTCATCACCACGCCGGAGTCGCTGTTCCTGATGCTGACCTCGGCGGCCCGGGAGGCGCTGTCCGGGGTGGAGACGGTGATCCTGGACGAGGTGCACGCGGTCGCCGGGACCAAGCGCGGCGCGCATCTGGCGCTGTCCCTGGAGCGCTTGGACGAGCTGCTGCCGCGCCCGGCCCGCCGGATCGGGCTGTCGGCGACGGTCCGGCCGGTGGAGGAGGTGGCCCGCTACCTCGCGCCGCGCGGCCGGGTGGAGATCGTGCAGCCGCCCTCGGCCAAGGAGTTCGACCTGTCGGTGGTCGTCCCGGTCGAGGACATGGGCGAGTTGGGAGGCTCCCCGGCGACCGAGGGGAGGGAGGGCGGCGACAAGCCGTCGATCTGGCCCCACGTGGAGGAGCGGATCGCGGACCTGGTGCAGGCGCACCGGTCGACGATCGTGTTCGCCAACTCCCGCCGCCTCGCGGAGCGGCTGTGCAACCGGCTCAACGAGATCGCCCACGAGCGGGCCACGGGCGAGGCGCTCGCCGAGGGCGCCCCGCCCCCGGCGGAGATCATGGCCCAGTCGGGTGCGGCCCTCGGCGCCCCGCCGCTGCTGGCCCGCGCCCACCACGGCTCGGTGTCCAAGGAGCAGCGGGCGCTGGTCGAGGAGGACCTGAAGGCGGGCCGGCTGCCCGCCGTGGTCGCCACCTCCAGCCTGGAGCTGGGCATCGACATGGGTGCCGTGGACCTGGTGGTGCAGGTGGAGTCCCCGCCGTCGGTGGCCTCGGGACTCCAGCGGGTGGGCCGCGCCGGGCACCAGGTCGGCGCGGTCTCCACGGGTGTGGTCTTCCCCAAGTACCGCGGGGACCTGGTGCAGGCGGCCGTGGTCACCGAGCGGATGCGGACCGGGGCGATCGAGTCGCTGCGGATCCCCTCCAACCCGCTGGACGTGCTCGCCCAGCAACTGGTGGCGATGACCGCCATGGACACCTGGCAGCTGGACGAGCTGCTGGCGCTGGTGCGTCGGGCGGCGCCCTTCGCGGCGCTGCCCGAGTCGGCGTTCACCTCGGTGCTGGACATGCTGGCGGGCCGCTATCCGTCGGACGCGTTCGCCGAGCTCAGACCGCGCGTGGTGTGGGACCGGGTCGCCGGGACGATCACGGGGCGGCCCGGTGCGCAGCGCCTGGCGGTCACCTCCGGCGGCACCATCCCGGACCGGGGCCTGTTCGGGGTGTTCCTCGCCGGTGCCGACCCGAAGAAGGGCGGGGGCCGGGTCGGCGAGCTGGACGAGGAGATGGTCTACGAGTCCCGCGTGGGCGACGTGTTCACCCTGGGCACCACCTCCTGGCGGATCGAGGACATCACCCGTGACCGGGTCCTCGTCACCCCCGCCCCCGGGGTGCCGGGCCGGCTGCCGTTCTGGAAGGGCGACCAGCTGGGCCGCCCCCTGGAACTGGGGCGCGCGGTCGGCGCGTTCCTGCGGGAGCTGGGCGCGCTCTCCGACGAGGACGCCCGGCTGCGGCTGCTCGCGGCGGGCCTCGACGGCTGGGCCGCCGACAACGTCCTCGCGTACCTGGCCGAGCAGCGGGAGGCCTGCGGGCACGTGCCGGACGACCGGACCATCCTGGTCGAGCGGTTCCGGGACGAGCTCGGCGACTGGCGTGTCGTCGTCCACTCCCCCTTCGGCGCGCAGGTGCACGCCCCGTGGGCGCTGGCGCTGGGCGCCCGGCTCGCCGAGAAGTACGGCATGGACGCCCAGGTGATGCACGCCGACGACGGGATCGTGCTGCGCCTGCCGGACGCCGACCTGCTCTCCATGGACCTCCTGGACCACGACCCCGCGCGTCCGGCCGCGTTCGAGTTCGACGACGAGCAGGCACCGCTGGGCGCGGCCGACGTGGTGTTCGACCAGGGCGAGGTCTCGGGGATCGTCACCGACCAGGTGGGCGGGTCGGCCCTGTTCGCCTCCCGGTTCCGCGAGTGCGCGGCGCGCGCGCTGCTGCTGCCGCGGCGCAGTCCGGGCAAGCGCACCCCGCTGTGGCAGCAGCGCCAGCGCGCCTCGCAACTGCTGCAGGTGGCTTCGGAGTTCGGCTCCTTCCCGATCGTGCTGGAAGCCGTGCGCGAGTGCCTCCAGGACGTGTTCGACGTACCGGGCCTGACCGAGCTGATGGGGGACGTCGAGGCGCGGCGGGTCCGGCTGGTCGAGGTCACCACCCCCGAGCCCTCGCCGTTCGCCCGTTCCCTCCTCTTCGGGTACGTGGCGCAGTTCCTGTACGAGGGGGACTCGCCGCTGGCCGAGCGGCGGGCGGCGGCGCTGTCGCTGGACTCCCGCCTGCTGGCCGAGCTGCTGGGCCAGGCGGAGCTGCGGGAGCTGCTCGACGCGGAGGTGCTGGAGGAGCTGGAGCGGGAGCTCCAGTGGCTGACGGAGGACCGGCGCGCCAAGGACGCCGAGTCGGTGGCGGACCTGCTGCGGCTGCTGGGCCCGCTGACGGACGCCGAGCTGGCCGCGCGCGGGGCCGAGCCGGCCTGGGCGCGGGAGCTGGAGACGGCCAGGCGGGCGATCCGGGTGCGGATCGGCGGCGTGGACCACTGGGCGGCGATCGAGGACGCGGGCCGGTTGCGGGACGCGCTGGGCACGGCCCTGCCGGTCGGGGTGCCGGAGGCGTTCACCGAGCCGGTCAAGGACCCGCTCGGCGATCTCCTGGCCCGGTACGCGCGCACCCACGGGCCGTTCACCACCGCGGTGGTGGCCGCCCGCCTGGGCCTGGGCGCGGCGGTGACCGAGGGCGCCCTGCACCGGCTCGCGGCGGCGGGCCGGGTGGTGCAGGGCGAGTTCCATCCGGCGGGCATCGGCCAGGAGTGGTGCGACGCGACGGTGCTGCGCAGGCTGCGGCGGCGTTCGCTGGCGGCGCTGCGCCAGGAGCTGGAGCCGGTCCCGCCGGCCTCGCTGGCCACCTTCCTGCCCCAGTGGCAGCACCTGGGCGGGGCGCTGCGCGGGATCGACGGCCTGGCCCGCGCCGTGGAGCAGCTCCAGGGGGCCCCGGTGCCGGCCTCGGCGCTGGAGCGGCTGATCCTGCCCTCGCGGGTGGCGGGGTACTCGCCGACGCTGCTGGACGAGCTGACGAGCACCGGGGAGGTGGTGTGGGCGGGTGCGGGGGCCCTGCCGGGCAAGGACGGCTGGATCTCCCTGTACCTGGCGGACGCGGCTCCGCTGCTGCTGCCCGACCCGCATCCGCTGGAGCCGGGCCCGCTGCACCAGGCGGTCCTGGAGAGCCTGTCCGGCGGGTACGGCCTGTTCTTCCGGCAGATCACCCAGTCCGTCCGCGCCCGCCACCCGGAGGCCTCCGACCTGGAGCTCTCGGAGGTGCTGTGGGACCTGGCCTGGTCGGGCCGGCTGACGAACGACACCCTGGCCCCGCTGCGCTCCCTGCTGGGCTCGGGCCGTACGGCCGGCGCCACCGCACACAGGGCCCGGCGAACGGTGTCGCGCGGCCGCTACGGCAGCCTGAGCGCCTCGGTGTCCCGCAACGGCCCGCCCACGGTCTCGGGCCGCTGGTCGCTGCTGCCCGAGCGGGCCCCCGACCCGACCCACCGGGCGCACGCCCTGGCCCGCACCCTGCTCGACCGGCACGGGGTGGTCACCCGGGGCGCGGTCGCGGCGGAGGGCGTCGAGGGCGGCTTCAGCGCGGTCTACCGGGTGCTGTCGGCGTTCGAGGACGGCGGCCAGGCCCGCCGGGGGTACGTGGTCGAGGGCCTGGGCGCCGCCCAGTTCGCGATGGACGGCGCCGTGGACCGGCTCCGGGCCGCCGAGAAGAACCCTCCGCCGCTGGCGGCGGTGGTCCTGGCCGCCGCCGATCCGGCGAACGCGTACGGGGCGGCCCTGCCCTGGCCGGAGCCGCCGGCGGGCGCCGCGCACAAGCCGGGCCGCAAGGCGGGCTCGCTGGTGGTGCTGGTCGACGGCGAGCTGATCCTGTACCTGGAGCGCGGCGGCAAGACCCTGCTGGCCTGGCCGGAGCCGGGGGATCCGCGCCTGGAGGCGGCGACGGCGGCGCTGGCCGCCGGCTCCCGCGCGGGCACCGTTCCGGCGCTGACGGTGGAGCGGATCAACGCGGCGGCGGCCCTGACCTCCCCGCTGGGCCCTGCGCTGGAGGCGGCGGGCTTCCACGCCACCCCGAGGGGGCTGCGGCTGCGCAGCTGACGCCGAGAGCCCGGGAAGCAGGTCGGGTCTCGACCCGGACACGTATGTCTTGGGCATGTCACGAAACTGCTGCCAGCCGCTCCGCAGGGGCTCCAGGGCTGGCCCAGCCGCTTATCCGTGGCTTATCAAAGGTGATCACAGGCACCGCGATCGGCGGTGCCCCGTCATGGGGGACAAGAACAGTGAGCACCAACAGCATGCGCCGGACCACCCTCGCCGCGGCCGGCCTCGCCGTCGCCGGCACGCTCGTCCTGACCGGCTGCAAGGACGGCATCGAGGAGACCCCGGCGGCCCCGGCCGCGCCGTCCGCCGCCCCCTCCGCCGGTTCCTCGGCCCAGCCCGTCTCCCCGGCCGCGCCCAGCTCCTCGACGGGCTACGACGGCTCGGCGGGCGCCTCCGCCGCCCCGGGCGGATCCGCCGGCGGCGCCGTGGCCAAGTCCGGCCAGTCCTTCAAGATCGGCGAGGCGGCCACCGTCCCGTTCAGCTACGGCAGCAACAAGGGCGGCCAGCTCGCCATCACGGTCACCGGCATCGACGCGGGCAACCCGTCCGACCTGGCCTCGGTGAACATCGCCGCCGACAAGGTGAAGGGCAAGACCCCCTTCTACATCCGCTACACGGTCAAGAACACCGGCAACACGGACCTGTCCTTCTCCTCCGTCGGCCACATGAAGGGCCTGCTCGACGGCGGCAGCGAGTCCGACGTCCTCCTGATCGCCGGCAAGTTCGACAAGTGCCCGAACGAGTCGCTGCCGAAGGGCTTCACCAACGGCCAGTCGCAGAACTCCTGCGCCGTGGCCCTGGCCCCGACCGGGACCAAGGTCTCCGGCGCCCTGTACTGGGGCGACCCGTACAACAACCTGGCCTCCCCGCCGCAGAAGGGCCTCACCTGGAAGTGACGGGCGGCCCACCCGGCCCTCGCCCCTCCTGATCCGCGAACCCCCTGCGGCGGCCACCCCGCCCAGGGGGTTCCGCGCGCTCCCGGGCCCGACAATGGCCCCATGCCCGAAGGAGACAGCGTCCACCGCGCGGCGGCCCGCCTGCACGCCGCCCTCGCGGGCAGGCCGCTCACCCACGCCGACCTGCGCGTCCCCCGCTTCGCCACCGCCGACCTCACCGGCCGCACCGTCCTCGACGTCACCCCCCGCGGCAAGCACCTTCTCGCCCGCCTCGAAGGCGGCCTCACCCTCCACAGCCACCTCGGCATGGACGGCTCCTGGCGCCTCTTCGCCCCCGGCGAGAAGTGGCGCGGCGGACCCTCCCACGAGATCCGGGCCGTCCTGTCCACCGCCGACTCCACCGCGGTCGGCTACCGGCTCCCCGTACTGGAACTGCTGCGCACGGCGGACGAGGCCCTGGCCGTGGGCCACCTGGGCCCCGACCTCCTGGGACCCGACTGGGACCGGGAGCGGGCCGCCGCCAACCTCCTCGCCGACCCCGGCCGCCCGCTCGGCGAGGCCCTGCTGGACCAGCGCAACCTGGCGGGCATCGGAAACATCTACAAGTGCGAGCTCTGCTTCCTCGCCCAGGTCACGCCCTGGACTCCGGTCGGCGCGCTCCCCGACCCCGCCACCACCATCCCCCGCATCGCCTCCGCCGCCCAGCGCCTGCTGGCGGCGAACACCGGCCACGGCGGCGCCCGCAACACCACCGGCAGCCGCCACCCCGGCAAGGGGCTCTTCGTCTACGGCCGCGCCCACCGCCCCTGCCTGCGCTGCGGCACCCCGGTCCGCGAGGCCCCGCAGGACGGCCGGCCCACGTACTGGTGCCCCCGCTGCCAGTCCGGCCCGGTCCCGGAGCACCCCACCAGTTGACGGGCCGTCAGATCCGCTCGTACGGTCCTGGCATGCCCACACCGATCGCCTCGTACGACCTCACCGGCCGCACCGCGCTCGTCACCGGAGCCGCCGGCGGCATAGGCCGCGCCACCGCCCTCCTCCTCGCCCGGGCCGGAGCCGCCGTCCACTGCGCGGACCTCGACGGACGGGGCCTCGCCGAGACCGCCGCCCTGATCGCCGAGGACGGCGGCTCCGCCACCGCCCACCCCCTCGACGTCACCGACCGGGCCGCCCTGCGCGCCGCCGTCGCCGCCGCGGGACCGCTCGACATCGTGGCCGCCATCGCCGGGGTGATGCACACCAGCAGCGTCCTGGACACCACCGACGAGGACCTGGACCGGATCCTCGACGTCAACTTCAAGGGAGTCCTGCGCACCTGCCAGGAGGCCGTCCGCGCGATGATCTCCGCCGGCCGCCCCGGCTCGGTCGTCACCATGGCCTCCGGCGCCGTGGACGCCGCCCAGCCCGGCCTGCTCTGCTACAGCGCCGCCAAGGCCGCCGTCGTCCAGCTGACCAAGACCCTGGCCACCGAGAGCGGCCCGCACGGGATACGCGTCAACGCCGTCGCCCCCGGATGGGTCCGCACGCCGATGACCGGCCGCCACGGCCCCGAGGTCCAGCAGCAGACCGAGGCCGCCATGGTCCGCATGTCCCCGTTGGGCCGGGTCGGCGAGCCCGAGGACATCGCCCAGGCCGTGCTCTACCTGGCCTCGGACGCCTCGTCCTTCATGACGGGCCAGATCCTGCGCCCGAACGGCGGAGTGTCGATGCCCTGGTAGCCCCCGCCGCGGACCGCTCCCCGCCGGCCCCGCGCACGGGCCCCGGCACGCAGTGCACCGGCAGCAGCCCCAGGCCCCAGCCGCCGACGGCGATCGCGCCCTCCACCGGGCCCGCCTCGGCCGGCGCCAGCGCAAGCCGCAGCACGGCCCAGCACCACAGCACCGCCACGGCCAGGGCGAAGGGCACCGCCACCACAGGTATGCGCAGTAACCGCCGCACGGCGACCTCCCTGGCGGTCCCCCCGGACGGAGTGGGGGGAGGGCCGGTTCCCGGACGGGCCCATCCTCCCGCACCCTCCGCGGCCCCGCACCCAGAACGCCGGGCACCGGCTCCGCCAGGCCCCCGGAACGGCAAGGAGCCCCGGCCGGTGCTCACGCACCAACCGGGGCTCCCGCCACGCTCACATACCCAACGGCACGCTCAAGCGGCTACGACGTTCACCGCTTCCACGGGTGCCTTGATGGTCACCCGCTCGGGTCCGCCCGTGACCGAGGCCACGGAGACCGAATTGAGCATCGGGCGCACCGGTGCCGGCACCGGTTCGCTTGCGGCGGCCGACTGCGCAAGCTCCGCCAGCGACAGCTCGTCGCTGACTTCGCGCATCAGCTCGGACATCCGTACGTCCAGCGCGTCGCAGATCGCGGAGAGCAGCTCGGAGGATGCCTCCTTCTGCCCCCGCTCCACCTCGGAGAGATAGCCGAGCGAAACTCGGGCGGACGAGGAGACTTCGCGCAGAGTACGGCCCTGGCGCTGGCGCTGCCGACGCAGCACGTCACCCAGCAGGCGACGGAGCAGAATCATCGGTGGCTCCCTCCTCTGACCGTGTAGCCGTAACCTTCACGCCCCACCGTACCGCCTCGCGCCGCGGCCGTGCGGGGAGCGATGTCGTGTTCACTCAGGGCTGCAAACATCAGATCCCCCCGTTCTGTTCCGTATCCTGCCCCCGCCGATTCTCGCGGAGTTCGCTCGAGAGGAGTTCGAGCACTGTCCGTACACTCTCCCTACGGATTTCCGCGCGGGAGCCGTTCAACCGCAGTCGGGCCGTTTTCCTGCCCGCCGGACCGGCCACGGCGATGAAGACGGTGCCCACCGGCTGCCCGTCCTGGGGGTCCGGTCCGGCCACTCCGGTCGTCGCGATCCCCCACGAGGCGCCCAGCACCTGCCGCACACCGGCCGCCATCTCCTCCGCGACCTGCGCGTTCACCGCGCCTTCGGCCGCGAGCAGCTCCGCGTCCACCCCGAGGACGCGGTGCTTCAGTTCGGTGGCGTACGCCGTGACCGAGCCGCGGAAGGCGCGCGAGGCCCCCGGCACCGCCGTCAGCTCGGAAGCCACCATTCCACCGGTCAGCGACTCCGCGACCGCGAGGGTCTGGTCACTCTCCGCGAGCAGCCGCAGCACGTCTTCGGCCACCCCCGCCGCCCCCGCGGCGCCTTCCGCCGCTTCCGCGGCCTCCGGCGCGTCCCCCGCCCCGTATGTCACTTCGCGGCCCGCTCCGCCACCAGACCGGCCCGGCGCAGCACCACGGCCTGCCGGATGTAGTCCAGACCGGTGACCACGGTCAGCACGACGGCGACGGCCATCACCCAGAACCGCATGGTCGCCAGCGGCCCGGTCAGCGCGAGCACGTACATGCCCACCGCCGTGCCCTGGGCCAGGGTCTTCAGCTTGCCGCCCCGGCTGGCCGGGATCACCCCGTACCGGATCACCCAGAAGCGCATCAGCGTGATGCCCAGCTCGCGCCCGAGGATCACCCCGGTCACCCACCAGGGCAGGTCGCCGAGCCAGGAGAGACACACGAGCGCCGACCCCATGATCGCCTTGTCGGCGATGGGGTCGGCGATCTTCCCGAAGTCCGTGACCAGGTTGTACGTCCTGGCCAGGTGCCCGTCGAACACGTCCGTGATCATGGCGACGGCGAAGGCCGCCCAGGCCAGCGCCCGCCAGACGGGGTCGTAGCCCCCGTCGGCGAGCAGCAGCAGGACGAATCCCGGCACGAGGACGAGCCGGATCATCGTCAGGATGTTGGCGATGTTCCAGAGGCTGGCCTGGTTGACGGCCGCAGTCCCGAGCTTCGCGCCGGGCGTGGGCCGGCGGCCGGTCCCGCCCGCCGCCGATGCCGGGACTCCGGTCATCCGGCCGCCTCCTCGAGTTCCACGCCCAGGGGCTCGGCGACGAGGTCGACGCCCAGGGTGCCGACCACCTTGGCGGTGACGATGCGCCCGGGGACCAGGCCCGCGCCGTCGGTGAAGACGACCTGGCCGTCGGTCTCGGGGGCCTGGTGGGCGGCGCGCCCGTAGGCGCCCTCGCCCTCCTCCGCCTCGTCGAGCGGGACGACCGTCTCGACGAGCACCTCCAGGGTCTCCCCGATCCGCTCCTCCGCGCGCTGCGAGGTCAGCTCCTCGGCGAGCCGCTGCATGTGCGCGAGCCGCTCGGCGATGGTGTCCTCGTCCAGCTTGTCCTCGTAGCCGGCGGCCTCGGTGCCGTCCTCGTCGGAGTAGCCGAAGACGCCGATGGCGTCGAGGCGGGCGTGCGTGAGGAAACGCTCCAGCTCGGCGAAGTCCGACTCCTTCTCGCCGGGGAAGCCGACGATGAAGTTGGACCGGACGCCGGCCTGCGGGGCCTTGGAGCGGATGGTGTCCAGCAGCTCCAGGAAGCGGTCGGTGTCGCCGAAGCGGCGCATCGCGCGCAGCACGTCGGGGGCCGAGTGCTGGAAGGACAGGTCGAAGTACGGCACGACCTTGGGGGTCGAGGTGAGCACGTCGATCAGCCCGGGCCGCATCTCTGCGGGCTGGAGGTAGCTGACGCGGACGCGCTCGATGCCGTCGACGGCGGCCAGCTCGGGCAGCAGGGTCTCCAGCAGGCGGATGTCGCCCAGGTCCTTGCCGTACGAGGTGTTGTTCTCGGAGACCAGCATGACCTCCTTGACGCCCTGCTCGGCGAGCCAGCGCGTCTCGCCCAGCACGTCGCTGGGACGGCGGGAGATGAAGGAGCCGCGGAAGGACGGGATGGCGCAGAAGGAACAGCGCCGGTCACAGCCGGAGGCGAGCTTCACGGAGGCGACCGGGCTCTTGTCCAGGCGGCGGCGCAGCGGCGCGCGCGGCCCGGAGGCGGGCGCGAGCCCGTCCGGCAGGTCGGCGGGGGCCGGGGCGGGCTCCTCGGCGGCCTGGGCGTGGCCGGGCAGGGCCACGTCGGCGCTCTGCCGCTCGGCCGGGCTGATCGGCAGCAGCTTGCGCCGGTCGCGCGGGGTGTGCGCCTCGACGCTGCCGCCGCTGAGGATGGTCTGGAGGCGGTTGGAGATGTCGGCGTAGTCGTCGAAGCCGAGGACTCCGTCGGCCTCGGGGAGCGCCTCGGCGAGTTCCTTGCCGTAGCGCTCGGCCATGCAGCCGACGGCGACGACGGCCTGGGTCTTGCCGTGATCCTTGAGATCGTTGGCTTCCAGCAGGGCGTCTACGGAGTCCTTCTTGGCGGCTTCGACGAAGCCACAGGTGTTGACGACGGCTACGTCCGCGTCGGCGGCGTCCTCGACGAGCTCCCAGCCATCCGCCGCCAAGCGGCCTGCGAGCTCCTCCGAGTCCACCTCGTTACGGGCGCAGCCAAGAGTGACAAGGGCGACGGTACGGCGTTCGGGCATGGACTCAAGACTACTTCGTCCCGGCGCCCACCCCCGCCCCAAGTCCCCCCACGGCAAGATCCCCGGGGCCGGCGGCGGCCGCCGCGCGGGATCCCGGGGATCTGGAATTTCTTATTCCGTGCTGGTCAGCCCGCCTGGGCCTGACCCTGGCGCGGGTCGTCCTTGGTGTAGGTGAGACGTTCGACCTGTCCCGACTCGAACCTCTCCTTGATCTCCTTGCCGTTCACGAACAGCTTGACGGCCCCGGCGTCGCCGAGGACGAGGTCCACGGACTCCTTGTCCGTGAAGGTCTTCGACTCGCCCTGCTCGAGGGTGCCGTCGAAGAGGAGCCGGCCGCTGTGGTCCTTCGCCGAGATCCAGCTCTCGCCGGCGTCGGCCGTCAGGACGACGGTGACGAGGTCCTTGGGGGCGGCGGCGATGGCGCTGTCCGAGGGCTCGGGCCTGGGAGCCTGCGGGGTCGGGGCGGCGGGCTGCTTGCCCGCGGGCTGCTTGGGCGCGGGCTTCGGGGAGACGGAACCTTCCGCCACCGGCCGCTTGGACTGCTCGTCGCCGCCGCTGAACGCCGTGAAGCCGACGAAGCCGATCACCGCGACGATGGCGGCGACCATGGCTGCGGTCCAGTTGGGCCGCTGCCGCTCGGGGCGGATCCGCTCGGCCTCGAACATCGGTGCGGCGGGGGTGGGCGCCGGCCGGCCGCCGTGGGCCGCGTCGTAGCGCTCGACCAGGGGTGCCGGGTCGAGGTGGACGGCGCGGGCGAGCGTACGGATGTGCCCGCGGGCGTACACGTCGCCGCCGCACCGCGTGAAGTCGTCCTCTTCGATCGCGTGCACGATCGGGATGCGCACACGGGTGGTGGAACTGACCTCGTCGACGGTGAGCCCGGCGGCGATCCGGGCCTTCTTCAGGGCCGTCCCGATGGACGGCTCTTCGACGGAGCGCTCGACGATGCGGTCCTCGGACCGGTCCTCGGACCGGGCGTCGGTCGAAGGCCGCTCTTCTTCGGGGGAGTTGGAGTTGCCGATGGACACAAGGGCGCCTTTCGAGCGTGTAGCCACCTGCTGGATGTCCAGTCTAGGGGGGTGACGAAAGGGTGGGGCAACCGGAGGGTCCGCTTCCTACGCCATCCGAATGGCGAGGCGAACGGCCGCCGGTGCCTCCCTCAACTTGACGCACGCCCGAGGGAAACGGTTGCCACCGGATCCGGTGACGATCCGGCCACGATCCCATTCGGTCGGGTGAGGCGGCCGGACCCCCGTTCTAGCGGGCCGCCCGGGGCTCCTGGGGATTCCGCTTCCGCCGGGAACAGGGTGCCCCCGGGGCCCTAGGGAGCCTCCTCGCCACGGATCACGGCGAGCACCCCGTCGAGCTCGTCGGGCTTGACCAGCACGTCGCGCGCCTTGGAGCCCTCGCTCGGCCCGACGACCCCGCGGGACTCCATCAGGTCCATGAGCCGCCCCGCCTTGGCGAAGCCGACCCGCAGCTTGCGCTGGAGCATCGAGGTGGAGCCGAACTGGGTGGACACCACCAGCTCCGCCGCCTGGCACAGCAGGTCCAGGTCGTCGCCGATCTCCTCGTCGATCTCCTTCTTCTGCTTCTGCCCCACGGTGACGTCGTCCCGGAACACGGGCGCCATCTGGTCCTTGCAGTGCTGGACGATCCCGGCGATCTCGTCCTCGGTGACGAAGGCGCCCTGGAGGCGGACCGGCTTGTTCGCGCCCATCGGCAGGAACAGTCCGTCACCCTTGCCGATCAGCTTCTCCGCGCCCGGCTGGTCCAGGATGACCCGGCTGTCGGCGAGGGAGGAGGTCGCGAACGCCAGCCGCGAGGGCACGTTCGCCTTGATCAGACCGGTCACCACGTCCACCGAGGGCCGCTGCGTGGCGAGGACCAGGTGGATGCCCGCCGCGCGGGCGAGCTGGGTGATGCGGACGATCGAGTCCTCGACGTCGCGCGGGGCCACCATCATCAGGTCCGCGAGCTCGTCGACGATCACCAGCAGGTACGGGTACGGGCTGAGCTCCCGCTCGCTGCCCGGCGGCAGCTTGATCTTGCCGTCCCGGATCGCCTGGTTGAAGTCGTCGATGTGCCGGTAGCCGAAGGCGGCCAGGTCGTCGTAGCGCAGGTCCATCTCGCGCACGACCCACTGGAGGGCCTCGGCGGCCCGCTTGGGGTTGGTGATGATCGGCGTGATCAGGTGCGGGATGCCCTCGTAGGCGGTCAGCTCGACCCGCTTGGGGTCGACCAGGACCATCCGGACGTCCTCCGGGGTGGCCCGCACCATGATCGAGGTGATCAGGCAGTTGATGCAGGAGGACTTGCCGGATCCGGTGGCGCCCGCGACGAGCACGTGCGGCATCTTGGCGAGGTTGGCCATGACGTAGCCGCCCTCGACGTCCTTGCCGAGCGCGACCAGCATCGGGTGGTCGTCCTCGGCGGCGTCCGCGAGGCGCAGCACGTCGCCCAGGTTGACCATCTCGCGGTCGGTGTTCGGGATCTCGATGCCGACGGCCGACTTCCCCGGGATCGGGCTGATGATCCGCACGTCCGGCGAGGCCACGGCATAGGCGATGTTCTTGGCGAGCGCGGTGATCCGCTCGACCTTCACCGCGGCGCCGAGCGTCACCTCGTACCGGGTGACCGTCGGCCCCCGGGTGAAGCCGGTGACCTGCGCGTCCACCTTGAACTCGGTGAAGACGTTCGTCAGCGCCGCCACCACCGAGTCGTTGGCGGCGCTGCGGGTCTTGCCGGGGCCGCCCTTCTCCAGCAGCTCCAGCGAGGGCAGTGCGTACGTGATGTCCCCGCGCAGCTGGAGCTGTTCGGCCCGCGGCGGGAGCGGCTGGGCCGGCGGCGGGGTCTTCGTCAGGTCCGGCACCGCCAGCGTCCCGGAGGCCGCCGCGGTCCGCTCGTGCGGAGCGCCGTCGGAGTCTGCGGCCGGAGCCGGGGCCGACGGCCGGGCGGCGGGCCGCTCCTCCCGGGCGGGCGGCACCGGCGCGGTGGCCTCCGCCCCCTCCCCCCGGGCGGAGATCCCCTGGGTGAGATCGGCGACCAGCGGGTTCGGCGGCAGCCCCCCGTAGACCACCCCGTCCAGCGCGGCCGCCGCCGCGGCGGCGACGTCGACGGCGTCCGGCTCCCGCCCGCCCGGCCGCGCGGCGCTCCGCCGGGGCCGGCGCCGCCGCGCCAGGGCCGCGTCCTCGGCCTCGTCCACCGCGTCGCCGGCACCGCCGGTGCGGGCCTGCCACTGCTCTGCGTCATGACGGTCCTGCCGGCCTGGCCGGCCGGAGCCCTCGTGCGGCTCCCCGTACCCCTCGTCGTACTCTCCCCCAGACTCCGTCCGGGGGGACCCCCATGGCTGGACCACCCCGAGCCGGATCCCGGCGCGGCGCAGCCGCTGCGGGATCGCGGCGACCGGGGTCGCGGTGACCACCAGCAGCCCGAAGACCGTGAGCAGCACCAGCATGGGCACCGCCAGCGGCGCCCCCATGGTGAAGATCAGCGGCTTGGAGGCGCCCCAGCCGATCAGCCCGCCCGCGTTCTGCATGGCGGTGGTGCCCTCGTCCCGGCCGGGCGCACCGCAGGCGATGTGCACCAGCCCGAGGACGCCGATGACGAGGGCGGACAGGCCGATCCCGATGCGCCCGTTGGCGTCGGTCTGCTCGGGGTGGCGGATGAAACGTGCCGCCATGACCCCCAGCAGGATCGGCACGAGCAGGTCCAGGCGCCCGAAGGCCCCGGTGACCAGCATCGTGACCAGGTCCCCGACGGGGCCGCTCAGGTTCGACCAGGTGCCGGCGGCGACGATCAGCGCGAGGGCGAGGAGCAGCAGCGCCACACCGTCCTTGCGGTGGGCCGGGTCCAGGTTCTTGGCGCCCCTGCCGATCCCGCGGAACAGCCCGCCGACGGCGTGCGCGAGGCCGAGCCAGCACCAGCGGACCAGCCGCACCGCTCCCCCGCTCTGCGGCGGCGCCGGCTTGGCGGCGGCGGCCTTCTTCGCCGGGGGGCGCTTGGCCGCGGCGGCCTTCTTCGCGGGGGGCTTACGCGGGGCCGCCTTCTTGGTCGGCGCCGTCGTACGGCCGGTGCGGCCCTTCGCGGTGCCCGCCGTGCTCTGGGAACCCTTGCCGGACGTACTTGAGGCCATGGGGCCGAGGTTACCCGTGCGCACGCCGGTGGACACGCGTGCCCACCCCTTCACCCGTTCGTGTCGCCCCGCCCGTAAGCGCTTTGACTCCGTGACAGAACTGACGGGTGCCCAGCGGGGTTGCCGGGCGGGCCGCTCCGCCGGCGCGACGGGCGGCCCGGCCGCCTCAGCCCTGCGCGGGCAGGATGGCGGCCCCTCCGCTGGCGCCCGGCTCCAGCGCGTCGAGCGCCCGCCGCAGCCCGGTCAGTTTCCGCTCCAGATGGGCGGCCGTGGCGACCACGCCCGCGTCCGCCGAGTCCTCGCCGAGCTGCTTGGTCAGCGCCTCGGCCTGTTCCTCGACCGCCGCCAGCCGCGCGGAGAGCTCGGCGAGCAGCCCGGCCGTCTCCCGGCCGCCGTCGCCGTTGGTACCGCCGCCCTCCAGCTGGAGGCGCAGCAGGGCCGCCTGCTCCCGCAGCTGGCAGTTCTTGGTGTACAGCTCGACGAACACCGAGACCTTGGCGCGCAGCACCCACGGGTCGAACGGCTTCGAGATGTAGTCCACCGCGCCCGCCGCGTAACCGCGGAAGGTGTGGTGCGGACCGTGGTTGATCGCGGTGAGGAAGATGATCGGGATGTCCCGGGTCCGTTCGCGCCGCTTGATGTGCGCGGCCGTTTCGAATCCGTCCATGCCCGGCATCTGGACATCCAGCAGGATGACCGCGAAATCGTCCGTGAGCAGCGCTTTGAGCGCCTCCTCCCCCGACGACGCCCGGACCAGTGTCTGATCGAGCGCGGAGAGGATGGCCTCCAGCGCCAGCAGATTCTCCGGCCGGTCGTCGACCAGGAGGATCTTGGCCTTCTGCACCATGCCCTGTCCTCCTCGCCCCGGCATGGGGCCTCCCCGGCTCCTGGCTCCGGCATGCGCGCCGGGCCCCGCCCCAGAGGACGGCATCCTTGAGCCGTCCGTCCTTGTGCCGGTCATCGTAGCCCCAGTCCCGAGATCGCCACACCCTGTCACCAAGATGTCACTGTGCACGAAGCGGAAACGTGAGGGGAGACCCAAAGGTTCCCCTCCCGGCCTCCGCCCGCGGCCCGCCCTCCGATCAGTTTCCGCGCATGTGCTGTTCCATGACCGTCAGCAGGTAATCGGGCTCGACCGGCTTGGTGACGTAGTCGGAGGCCCCGGAGTCGATGGCCTTCTCCCGGTCCCCCTTCATCGCCTTCGCCGTCAGCGCGATGATCGGCAGCCCCGCGAACTGCGGCATCCGCCGGATCGCCGAGGTCGTCGCGTACCCGTCCATCTCCGGCATCATGATGTCCATCAGCACGACCGACACGTCGTCGTTCTGCTCCAGGACCTCGATGCCCTCCCGGCCGTTCTCCGCGTACAGCACCGCCAGCCCGTGCTGCTCCAGCACGCTCGTCAGGGCGAACACGTTGCGCACGTCGTCGTCCACGATCAGCACTCGCTCACCGTGGAAGTCGTACGTCCGCGGCGGCGCCGGAAGCGGCTCCTCCACGTCCCACGCGTCGCCCTCGGACTGCCCCGGCACCTCGGTGCGCGGCAGCGGACCGGCCGACGGCTTGCGCCGGCGCCGGAACAGCGCAGAGGAGCCCTGACCGCTCGCCTCCGCCACCGGCAGCGCCTGCCGCTGCGGTGCCGCGCCCAGCGGCGACGGCAGCACCGCCGGGAGCGGCTGGACCGCCGGCGGCTCCTCCTCGGCCGCCCTGCGGTACTCCCCGCGCGCCCCGCCGGGCGTCGGCGGCGCGTACCCCTGCGGCGGCAGCTCGCTCGGGTGCAGCGGCAGGTACAGCGTGAAGGTCGACCCCCGGCCGGGCTCACTGGCCGCGTGGATCTCCCCGCCCAGCAGCCGGGCGATCTCCCGGCTGATGGACAGCCCCAGGCCCGTGCCGCCGTACTTGCGGCTGGTGGTGCCGTCCGCCTGCTTGAACGCCTCGAAGATCACCAGCATCTTGCTCGCCGCGATCCCGATCCCGGTGTCGGTCACGGAGAAGGCGATCAGGTCGGCGTCCGCGTCCCGCAGCGAACCCGCCTCCAGCAGCTGTTCCCGGATGGCCGTCGGCACATCGGAGCCGGCGGGCCGGATCACCAGCTCCACGGCCCCGTTGTCGGTGAACTTCACCGCGTTCGACAGGAGGTTGCGCAGCACCTGGAGCAGCCGCTGCTCGTCGGTGTGCAGGGTCGCGGGCAGCTCCGGGGAGACCCGTACCGAGAAGTCCAGCCCCTTCTCCGCGGTCAGCGGCCGGAAGGTGGCCTCCACGTAGTCCACGAGCTGGACCAGCGCGATCCGCGTCGGCGAGACGTCCATCTTGCCCGCCTCGACCTTCGACAGGTCGAGGATGTCGTTGATCAGCTGGAGCAGGTCCGAACCCGCACCGTGGATGGTCTCCGCGAACTCCACCTGCTTCGGCGAGAGGTTCTCGTCCGCGTTGTCGGCGAGCAGCTTGGCCAGGATCAGCAGCGAGTTCAGCGGGGTGCGCAGCTCGTGCGACATGTTCGCGAGGAACTCGCTCTTGTACCGCATCGAGACCGCGAGCTGCTCGGCGCGCTCCTCCAGGACCTGCCGGGCCTCCTCGATCTCGGTGTTCTTCACCTCGATGTCCCGGTTCTGCTGGGCCAGCAGCTCCGCCTTCTCCTCCAGCTCCGCGTTGGCCGCCTGGAGGGCCTTCTGCCGGTTCTCCAGCTCGTCGGAGCGCTCGCGCAGCTGCTCGGTCATCTCCTGCGACTGCTTGAGCAGCATCTCCGTCTTGGAGTTCACGGAGATGGTGTTGACGCTCGTACCGATCATCTCGGCGATCTGGCTCAGGAAGTCCTTCTGGATCTGCGTGAACCCCGTGAACGACGCCAGCTCGATGACGCCGAGGACCTTCCCCTCGAACAGCACCGGCAGCACGATCACGTGCGCCGGCGGCGCCTCCCCGAGCCCCGAGGAGATCTTCAGGTAGCCGGGCGGGGTGTTCTCGACGAGGATCGTCCGCTTCTCCTCGGCCACCGTGCCGATCAGCCCCTCGCCGGGCCGGAAGGAGATGGGCATCTGGCCGCCCGCGTACGCGTAGCTCCCGCGCATCCGCAGCTCGAACGAGCCCTCCGCGCCGCCGTCCGTCCCGATCTCGGAGGTCCCGCCGGCCGGGACGGCGAGGAAGAAGGCCCCGTGCTGCGCGGAGACCACCGGGGTCAGCTCGCTCATGATCAGCGAGGCCACGTCGTCCAGGTCCCGGCGGCCCTGCATCAGGGCCGAGATCCGGGCGAGGTTGCCCTTGAGCCAGTCCTGCTCCTTGTTGGCAAGGGTGGTGTCGCGCAGGTTGACGATCATCGTGTTGATGTTGTCCTGGAGCACCTGGATCTCGCCCGCGGCGTCCACGTCGACCTTCAGGCTGAGATCACCGCGGGTCACCGCGGTGGCCACGGCCGCGATGGCCCGCACCTGCCGGGTGAGGTTGCCGGCCATCTCGTTCACGGACTCGGTCAGGTCCCGCCAGGTGCCGTCCACGTCGCGCACCCGGGCCTGGCCGCCGAGGATGCCCTCGGTGCCCACCTCGCGCGCCACCCGTGTCACCTGGTCGGCGAAGGACGACAGCTGGTCGACCATCGTGTTGATGGTCGTCTTGAGCTCCAGGATCTCCCCGCGGGCATCGATGTCGATCTTCTTGGTCATGTCGCCCTTGGCGATGGCGGTCGTGACCATGGCGATCTGCCGCACCTGGCCGGTGAGGTTGGACGCCATGAAGTTCACCGAGTCGGTGAGGTCCTTCCACGTCCCCGAGACGCCCGGGACGTGCGCCTGGCCGCCGAGGCGGCCCTCCGTGCCCACCTCGCGGGCCACGCGCGTGACCTCGTCCGCGAAGGACGACAGGGTCTTCACCATCGTGTTGACGGTGTCGGCGAGCTGCGCGACCTCGCCCCGCGCCTCGACGGTGACCTTCTTCGTCAGGTCGCCGTTGGCGACGGCCGCCGAGACCTGGGCGATCCCGCGCACCTGCGCCGTCAGGTTCCCGGCCATCGTGTTGACGTTGTCGCTGAGGTCCTTCCAGATACCGGTGACCCCGCGCACCCGGGCCTGGCCGCCGAGGATGCCCTCGGTGCCCACCTCGCGCGCGACCCGCGTCACCTGCTCCGCGAAGGACGACAGCTGGTCGACCATCGTGTTCACGGTGGTGACCAGTTCGAGGATCTCGCCCTTGGCGTCCACCGTGATCTTCTTGGAGAGGTCGCCCATGGCCACGGCCGTGGTCACCTCGGCGATGTTGCGCACCTGCGACGTCAGGTTGTTCGCCATGAAGTTGACGGACTGGGTGAGGTCCTTCCAGGTGCCGGAGACGCCCTTGACCTCCGCCTGCCCGCCGAGGATGCCCTCCGTGCCCACCTCGCGCGCCACCCGGGTCACCTGCTCCGCGAAGTTCGACAGCTGGTCGACCATCGTGTTGAGGGTGTTCTTCAGCTCCAG
This sequence comes from Streptomyces sp. NPDC040718, assembly GCF_055593565.1. Taxonomy (NCBI): domain Bacteria; kingdom Bacillati; phylum Actinomycetota; class Actinomycetes; order Kitasatosporales; family Streptomycetaceae; genus Streptomyces; species Streptomyces sp. NPDC040718. The sequence continues at coordinate 335,411 of NZ_JBVIXO010000007.1, forward strand.
GATCTCGCCCCGGGCGTCCACGTCGATCTTCTGCGACAGGTCACCGCGCGCCACCGCCGTCGCGACCTGCGCGATGTTGCGCACCTGCGAAGTCAGGTTCCCGGCCATGCCGTTCACCGAATCCGTCAGGTCCCGCCACACCCCGGCCACGCCGGGCACCTGCGCCTGACCGCCGAGCCGGCCCTCGGTGCCCACGTCCCGGGCGACCCGGGTCACCTGCTCCGCGAAGGCGGAGAGCTGGTCGACCATCGTGTTGATGGTGTTCTTCAGCTCCAGGATCTCGCCCCGGGCGTCCACGTCGATCTTCTGCGACAGGTCACCGCGCGCCACCGCCGTCGTCACCTGGGCGATCTGGCGCACCTGCGAAGTCAGGTTCCCGGCCATGAAGTTGACGGAGTCGGTGAGCTCCTTCCAGGTGCCGGAGACCCCTTCCACCCGGGCCTGACCGCCGAGCCGTCCCTCCGTGCCCACGTCCCGCGCCATCCGCGTGACCTGGTCCGCGAACGAGGACAGCTGGTCCACCATCGTGTTCACGGTGTTCTTCAGCTGGAGCATCTCGCCGGAGACGTCCACCGTGACCTTCTGCGACAGGTCGCCGTTGGCCACCGCCGTGGTCACTTGGGCGATGTTGCGGACCTGCCCGGTGAGGTTGCGGAAGGCCGTGTTCACCGAGTCGGTGAGGTCCTTCCAGGTACCCGCCGCCCCCGGCACCTGCGCCTGGCCGCCCAGCTCGCCCTCGACACCGACCTCACGGGCCACGCGCGTCACTTCCGCACCGAAGGACTGGAGCTGGTCCACCATCGTGTTGACGGTGTTCTTCAGCTCCAGCATCTCGCCGGCCACGTCGACCGTGACCTTCTGCGACAGGTCGCCGTTGGCCACCGCGGTCGTCACCTGGGCGATGTCCCGCACCTGCGTGGTGAGGTTGCGGAAGACCGTGTTCACCGAGTCGGTGAGGTCCTTCCAGGTACCCGCCGCCCCCGGCACCTGCGCCTGGCCGCCGAGGAGCCCCTTCGCACCGACCTCGCTGGCCACGCGCGTGACCTCGTCCGCGAAGGTCCGCAGCGTCTCCGTCATCTGATTGATCGTTTCGGCCAGCTGCGCCACCTCGCCGCGCGCGCTGACCCGCACCTTCTGCGACAGGTCGCCGTTCGCCACGGCCGTCGTCACCTGCGCGATCCCGCGCACCTGCGCCGTCAGGTTCCCGGCCATCGTGTTGACGGAGTCGGTCAGGTCCTTCCAGACGCCCGCGACCCCGGGCACCTTCGCCTGACCGCCCAGCTCGCCCTCGGTGCCCACCTCGCGGGCGACGCGCGTCACCTCGGAGGAGAACGAGGACAGCTGGTCCACCATCGTGTTCACGGTGTTCTTCAGCTGGAGCATCTCGCCGGCCACGTGGACCGTGACCTTGCGCGAGAGATCGCCCTTGGCGACCGCCGTCGTGACGAGGGCGATGTCACGCACCTGAGCGGTGAGCCGGTACGCCATCGTGTTGACGGAGTCGGTCAGGTCCTTCCAAGAACCGGACATTCCACGCACCTGGGCCTGACCGCCCAGCTTGCCCTCCGTACCGACCTCCAGCGCCACCCGCGTCACCTCGTCGGTGAACGCCGACAGCTGGTCGACCAGGTTGTTGACCGTGCGCCCGACCTTCAGGAACTCCCCGCGCAGCGGATGCCCCACCCCGTCCGGGGCCTGCGTCCGCAGGTCCATCCGCTGGTCCAGGTCGCCCTCGGCCACCGCCGACAGCACCCGGCCCACCTCGGACACCGGCCGCGCGAGATCGTCCACCAGCTGGTTCGACGCGTCGATCGCGGCCGCCCAGGAGCCCTCGCAGGCCCCCGTCTCCAGCCGCTCGCTCAGCTTGCCCTCACGGCCCACCATCCGCCGGACCCGGGAAAGCTCACCGGTCAGGTGCAGATTGCGGTCGGCGACCTCGTTGTAGACGGCGGCGATCTCCGCCATCACGCCCTCGCCGGACACCGTCAGCCGCTTGCGGAAGTTCCCGTCCCGCATCGACACCAGGGCCGTGAGCAGACGGTTCAGAGCGGCGGTGTCGACTTCCGTGGTCCCGTTCCGCCGGGACCGCCCGCCCTTGGGCCGCGTTCCCGTACGCCGCACCGCTGCGCTGGACTCCACCGTGTCCCTCCCGAAAGGGTCGACCTCTGTTCCACCGGACACCGGCTGTCCAAGAGCCGGCTCTCCAAGCCTGCCCAGTGTTTCACCCTGGCCGAACCCGGCGATAACACTTCGGCACCATCGCACACCGGCCGCACCCCGCGGGTGGAATCCGGTACGACGGCCTCATGGCGACCGCGAAGGTAAGTAACCTGGCATCCGATGTTCAACCGCGTCGAAGGAGACTCGTGATCACGGCACGGGCGGCTGCCAGTTTCGACCCTCAAGGGCGGTCGGTCGCCGCCGCCCGCGCGTTCGTGCGCGACACGCTGCAGGGCTGGGGCTTCGCGGACATCGTCGACGACGCGGTCGTGCTGACCAGCGAGCTCGTCACCAACGCCGTGGTGCACGCCGGAACCAGGGCCGAGGTCCTGTGCCTGCGCGCCGAGGACGGCGTACGCGTCGAGGTCGCCGACCGCTACCCCGAGCGCGAGCTGCCCCTGCGGCACCCCGGCGAGCGCCCGTACGCCGATCCCGACCGCGAGAGCGGCCGCGGCCTGATGCTCTGCGCCGCCCTCGCCACCCGCTGGGGCGTCGAGTACACCGCCACCCACAAACACGTGTGGTTCCGCCTCGACCTCCCGGACCGGCCGGTCGGTACCCGCTCCGCGGGCCCCGTCGTACCGGACCAGTTCCTGCCCCTGGCCGAGAGCCGGGTCCGCGTCGCCGTCCTCCAGATCGACGGCACCGACTCCATCTCCGCCTGGAACGAGGACGCCGAGCACATCTTCGGCCACCCCGCGGAGAAGGCCGTCGGCCGCCCCCTCGCCGAGATCGCCGCCTGGCCCCAGACCCCGGGCACCGGCACCGGCGTCGCCGAGGCCCTGCGCCTGTCCCGCTGGGAGGGCAGCTACGGCATCCGCGGCGCCGACGGCCGCGTCATCCCCGTCTACGCCTCCCACCTGCGGGTCCGCGACGCCCACGGCGAGCCCTCCATCGTCTGCCTCCTCGTCCACGACGACGAGCGGGCCCTGCTCCAGACCCCCGTACGCGTCCCCAGCTCCGACGGCCAGCACAGCGAGCCCCGCCCCACCGACCCCTTCGAGGTCTTCATCGGCTCCCCCGCCCCCGACGACCTCGACGGGCTGCTCCAGCGCACCGTCGAGCGGGCCCGCGACATGCTCGACGCCGACGCCGCCTTCCTGCTGCTGGCCACCGACGACGAAACCGAGCTGGAGGTCCGCGCGACCACCGGCCTGCCCTCGACCCGGCAGCGTTTCGCCCGCGTCCCCGTCGAGGCCGGCACCAGCCGCTACGGATCGGCCCGCCTGCCCGCCGTCCACGACGACCTCGCCGTCGTCCCCGGAGCCGTACCGCTCCTGGAGTCCACCGGCATGCGCTCCGTCGTCACCGTCCCCCTCAAGGTCGAGGGCCGCCTCACCGGCTCCCTCGGCGTCGCCGCCGAGGGCCCGGGCCGCTACACCAACGAGGAGGCCCTGCGTCTCCAGTTCGCCGCGGACCGTATCGCCCTCGCCGTCGAATCCGCCCGCCTGGGCGAGCTGGAACGGCTGCGCCGCGGCTCCCTGTCCTTCCTCGTCGAGGCCTCCGACCTGCTCGCCGGGACCCTCGACCGGGACCAGACCCTGGCCCTCATGGCCCAGATGACCGTCCCCACGCTCGCCACCTGGTGCGCCGTCTACACCATCGCCGACCAGGCCTCGGACCCCTACCTCGCCTACGTCCTGCACGAGGACGAGGAGCGCATCGACGGCCTCAAGGCCCTCCTGTCCCGCGTCGAACCGCCCGAACCGGTCCGCGAGGCCGGTGCCCGCCCCTGGCCGGCGACGGCCGCCGCGGTCGGCGGCGAGACGGTCGTACTGCCCCTCCTCGCCCGCAACCGGGTGATCGGCATGCTCACGCTCGGCAAGCCCAGCGAGGAGCACTTCCGCCGGGAGATCCTCGAACTCGCCGACGACCTCTCCCGCCGCGCGGCCCTGGCCCTGGACAACGCACGCCTCTACTCCGAGCGCACCGCCATCAGCCGCTCCCTCCAGCGCAGCCTCCTGCCGCCCGGCTCCCCCGCCATCCCCGGCATGGAGGTCGAGGTCATCTACCGCGCCGCCGGCGAGGGCAACGAGGTGGGCGGCGACTTCTACGACGTCTTCCCGATCCGCGACGGCGCCTACGGCTTCGCCATCGGCGACGTCTGCGGTACGGGCCCGGAGGCGGCCGCCGTCACCGGCCTGGCCCGCCACGCCCTGCGCCTCCTGGCCCGCGAGGGCCTGGGCGGGCCGGCGGTGCTGGAGCGGCTCAACGCGGCCATCCTCGACGAGGGCGCCCGCAGCCGCTTCCTGACCCTCCTCTACGGGGAGCTCCACCCGCAGCCCGACGGCGGCGCCCTGATGAAGGTCGTCTGCGCGGGCCACCCGCTGCCGCTGCGGCTGCGCCCGGACGGCGAGGTCACGCCGGCCGCGGAGCCGCAGCCGCTGCTCGGCGTGATCGACGACCTCGACCTCTACGAACAGACCATGACCCTCGACCCGGGCGACGTCCTGCTCTGCGTCACGGACGGCGTCACCGAACGCCGTGAGGGCACCCGGATGCTCGGCGACGACGGCCTCGCGGAGGTCCTCACCACCTGCACCGGCCTCACGGCGGGCGCGGTCGCCTCCCGGGTCCTGCGCGCGGTCGAGCGCTTCGCCGCCGAACCGGCCTCGGACGACATGGCCATCCTGGCCTTCCGGGTCCCCCAGCAGCGCGAAGGCTCCTGACCCCTGCCCTACGGCTTCCGGGTGAGGGTCAGGCCGAGGACGTCGCGTACGTAGTTCTCGACGAACCCGGGCAGCCACACCTCCGCCGCCATCTCCTCGAACACCTTCACGACGCGCGCGTCGGGCTCGTCGGTGAGCAGGACGATCCGCCAGGTGTTGGTGGGCCGCTCTGCCGTACCGGCGACGCCGTGCTGTACGTGGAAGAGCGGCTGTCCCGTCCCGGCCGCCGCCGGGCCTTCCGGGGTTTCCGGGAGATCGGCGCGGCCGAGGAAGGTGACCAGCTTCTGCCGGTGGTCGAGGTAGACCTCCTCCAGCACGAGCCCGTATTCGTCGGGACTCACCCAGATCCGCTGGTCCGACCGGCGTACGAACACGTCGCCGAGCTCCCCGCCCTCCCGTCCGGGGACCCACGCGGCCGCGGAGCCGGCCCGTACGACGTAGGGGATGAAGGCGGCAGGATCGCCGGCCTTGCGTACCTCCATGTCCCAGAGCATGTCCGCGGTGAAGGCGAGCGGCTCGTCTGTCTCGTACCGCTCCGAGAGGACGGCGTTCACGTCGACCGGCGGAAGCTCGGCACGCGTGTGCCGCACGTCGTTCCACGCGCTCTCGAATTCGGCCTGGGCCGCCTTGTTCTCCAGCATTTCCGTTCTCTTCCCGTTCGCGGACTGTCGCGCCGCGGACGAGCCTAGAACGCAAAAAAGGCCCCCGCCTGGTGGCGGGGGCCTCTTTGTCAAGTCAGAGCCCTTTAACGGAATCGAACCGTTGACCTTCTCCTTACCATGGAGACGCTCTACCGACTGAGCTAAAAGGGCGGGTTGTTCGGCGGCGTCCTACTCTCCCACAGGGTCCCCCCTGCAGTACCATCGGCGCTGAAAGGCTTAGCTTCCGGGTTCGGAATGTAACCGGGCGT
>NZ_JBVIXO010000008.1:0-329443 GCF_055593565.1 Streptomyces sp. NPDC040718
GGCGTTGATTTTTGGCACGCTGTTGAGTTCTCAAGGAACGGACGCTTCCTTTGTACTCACCCTCTCGGGCTTTCCTCCGGGCTTTCGTTCTTGCGTTTCCGACTCTATCAGACTCTTTCGTGTCCGATTTCCTCGGCGCTTTCGAGGTCCTGCGCTTTCGCGCTTTCCCTTTCCGGCGGTTCCGACTCTATCAGTGCTTTTCCTTCTCTCCGACCACTCGCCGTTTTGCCGTGAAGGCATGCGGAAAGAGATCAAGCGGAGATCGGGACGATCACTGATTGAGGAGGAGTCCCGGCCACCGACTGTTCGCGAGATGTTCACGCGGCACGTCCTGGCGGGAGTCACGACAGTACAGCTCCCGTGGGACACAGGCAAATCGATTCACGCGTATGGTCTAGTCCACCGGTCTAGTCCACTAGTCTCCGTGTCCAAGGGCCAGCCCGGATCGGAACCAACATCGGGCGAACCCGTACAACCCGTGCAATATCCTTCAGACGAGTACGCCGTCCGCGACAGGCAGTGACGGCGGCACGACGAAGCCCCACCCCTGGGAGGCCCCCATGACCAACGTGACGTCCCCGCTTGCCGGACGTGCCATCGGGCTCGCGGCAGTGCCCGACCCGGTGTTCTCCGGCGCGATGGTGGGACCGGGCACCGCCATCGACCCCGTGCGCGAGCCCTCGGAGGCGGTGTCCCCGGTCGACGGTGTGGTCGTCTCCCTGCACCCGCACGCGTACGTGGTCGTCGACGCCGAAGGCCACGGCGTTCTGACCCACCTCGGTATCGACACCGTCCAGCTCAACGGCGAGGGCTTCGAGCTGCTCGTCAACAAGGGCGACACCGTCACCCGCGGCCAGGCCGTCATCCGCTGGAACCCGCAGGCCGTGGAAGAGGCCGGCAAGTCGCCGATCTGCCCGGTCGTCGCCCTCGAAGCCACCGCCGATTCCCTCGGGGACCTCAACGAGGACGGGGACGTCAAGGCCGGGGACGTGCTCTTCAGCTGGCGTTGAGCCGGCCGCCCGCACATGCGGAGGACGCGGACGCGGGGCCGGAGTCGGATATCCATCGCGGCGGCAGGAGCCGCCGCTCAATCGGAGACGGGTGAAATGGAGACAACGCTGCGAGGCGTCGGCGTGAGCCACGGTGTGGCGATCGGCGAGGTTCGGCACATGGGTACGGCCGTGCTCGAACCGCCCGCGAAGCAGATCGCCGCGGACGAGGCGGAGCGCGAACAGGGGCGCGCCCGTCAGGCCGTGGAGGCCGTGTCGGCCGACCTGATCGCACGCGGCCAGCTGGCCGGCGGCGAGGCCCAGCACGTGCTCGAGGCCCAGGCGATGATCGCCACGGACCCCGAGCTGATGTCGGACGTCGACCGGCGGATCGTCGTCGGCAGCACCGCCGAGCGCGCCGTCTACGACGCGTTCGCCTCTTACCGCGACCTGCTCGCGGGGGCGGGCGAGTACATGGCCGGGCGGGTGGCCGACCTGGACGACGTACGGAACCGGATCGTGGCCCGTCTGCTGGGCGTGCCGATGCCGGGCGTGCCGGACAGTGACGAGCCGTACGTGCTCATCGCGCGGGACCTGGCTCCCGCCGACACCGCGCTACTGGACCCGGCGCTGGTGCTCGGTTTCGTGACCGAGGAGGGCGGGCCGACCAGCCACAGCGCGATCCTCGCGCGGGCGCTGGGCGTGCCGGCGATCGTGGCGCTGCCGGGTGCGGGTGAGATCGCCGAGGGCACGGTCATCGCCGTCGACGGCAGCACCGGTGACGTGTTCGTGGAGCCCACGGCGGAGAAGCGGGCCGAGCTGGAGGCCGCGGCCGCCGAGCGGAAGGCGGCGCTGGCCGCCTCCTCCGGTCCCGGTGCGACCTCCGACGGGCACAAGGTGCCGCTGCTGGCCAACGTCGGCGGGCCGGCGGACGTGCCGGCCGCGGTCGAGGCCGGGGCCGAGGGCGTGGGTCTGTTCCGGACGGAGTTCCTGTTCCTGGACGACAGCAGGAAGGCTCCGTCCGAGGAGAAGCAGATCGAGTCGTACCGCAAGGTTCTGGAGGCGTTCCCCGAGGGGCGCGTCGTCGTGCGGGTGCTGGACGCCGGCGCCGACAAGCCGCTGGACTTCCTGACCCCTGCGGACGAGCCGAACCCGGCGCTGGGCGTGCGCGGTCTGCGCACGCTGCTGGACCACCCGGAGGTGCTGCGCACGCAGCTGACCGCGCTGGCCAAGGCGGCCGAGGGGCTGCCGGTCTACCTGGAGGTCATGGCCCCGATGGTGGCCGACCGCCAGGACGCGAAGGCGTTCGCGGACGCGTGCCGCGAGGCCGGTCTGGTGGCGAAGTTCGGCGCGATGGTGGAGATCCCGTCCGCCGCGCTGCGGGCGCGCTCGATCCTCCAGGAGGTGGAGTTCCTGTCGCTGGGGACGAACGACCTCGCGCAGTACGCCTTCGCCGCCGACCGGCAGGTGGGTGCGGTGTCGCGGCTCCAGGACCCGTGGCAGCCGGCGCTGCTCGACCTGATCGCCATGTCGGCCGAGGCCGCCAGGGCGGAGGGCAAGAGCTGTGGTGTCTGTGGTGAGGCCGCTTCGGATCCGCTGCTGGCCTGTGTGCTGACGGGTCTGGGTGTCACCTCCCTGTCGATGGGTGCCGCTTCGATCCCGTACGTGCGGGCGACGCTCGCCAAGTACACCCTCGCGCAGTGCGAGCGTGCGGCCGCCGCCGCGCGCGCCGCGGACAGTGCCGAGGAGGCGCGGGTGGCCGCGCAGGCGGTGCTGTCCGGCGAGTAGCGGGCGGTACGCGTTGTCGGTTCCGAGGGGCCTTCGCCGTTGGCGGGGGCCCCTCGGGCGTGTCCGGGTGCTGGTCCGGCCGGCGGGCTACTCGCGGTGCGGGCCGGGGACGTCCACCTCGTAGCCGGGGCAGTACTCGACGCCGGGCTCGGGGGCCACGGGGTCGCCGGTGTCGGCGTCCGTGCAGTAGGCGTCGAACACGGCCGCGGCGGTGAGGGCGACGAGGCGGCCGCGGTCCAGGCGCCAGCCGTGGACCCGGTCGCGGAAGCCCTCGGTGGTGCTGCGCAGTACCAGTCCCCCGGTGCCGCCGAGGGCGAGGCCGGCGGCCAGGACGGTCACGAAGTCGAGGCCCTCGCGGCCCTGGACGCGGGGCCGGGTGCCCGGCCCGTCGGCCGCTTCGGCGTGCAGGACCGCGATGAGCTGCTCTTCCTCGGCGGGGACGCTGCACACCAGGTGGTGGTGGCCGGGTCCGGCTCCGGCGACGAGGCGTTCGAGCATGTCGGCGGCGCGCTCGAAGGAGGCCTTGCCGATGTCCTCGCCGCAGTCCGCGCAGGCGCCGGCGCCGGCGAGGAGTTCGGTGGCGTACTCCCAGGTGGACTGCCGTGCGGCTTCGTCGACGAGGAGCGGTACGAGTTCCTCGACGGGCTGGCCCGCGTAGGGCAGGGTCGGGCCGCCGGCGAGTTCGGCGGTGAAGCGGGTGCGGGTGCGGACGCTGTCCGGGTCGAGGCCGTGTTCCTCGCAGTAGCCGGCGTACTCCTCCGGGTCGAAGAGGGCGACGGTGGTGTGGATGCCCTGGGCGGCGAGCGAGCGCAGCAGGGCGTCGATCCGGCGGAGGTAGTCGGGGTATTCGTCCCGGTGGTCGAAGGCGAAGGTGCGGTAGTCCCGCATGGCCGCGAAGTCCCCCGGGTCGGTGATGAGGCCGACGGTGCTGGGGACCTCGCGGCGCAGCGAGGCGGTCGCGGTGGTGGTTGGTGTGTCGGGTGTGGCGTTCATGGTTCCCCCTGAGCGTGCGATCATTTGCTCACTCACGGTAACCACTGCCACTGACAGTCACCCCCGGGTGCGGCCGAGCTCCTCGTAGAAGGCGAGCAGCTCCGGGTTGTCCACGGAGCCGGGGTTGACCGCCTTGGCCATGGGGGTGCCCTGGAGGAGCCGCTTGACCGGGACCTCGATGCGCTTGCCGGTCAGGGTGTGCGGGACGGCCGGGATCTCGATGACCTCGTCGGGGACGTGGCGCGGGGAGAGCTGCTCGCGGATGGTGGCGGCGATCTTCTTGCGCAGGGCCTCGTCGAGGACGGCGCCGGGGGCGAGGTGGACGAAGAGCGGCATCCAGTAGCCGCCGTTGGGCTCTTCCAGGCCGATGACCAGGGATTCCTTGATCTCGGGGAGGCGTTCGACGACTTCGTAGATGTCGGCGGAGCCCATCCGGACGCCCTGCCGGTTGAGGGTGGAGTCGGAGCGGCCGTGGATGACGACGGAGCCGTGGTCGGTGATCGTGATCCAGTCCCCGTGGCGCCAGACGCCGGGGAACATCTCGAAGTAGCTGTCACGGTAGCGGCTGCCGTCGGGGTCGTTCCAGAAGTGGATCGGCATGGAGGGCATGGGGGCGGTGACGACGAGTTCGCCGACCTCTCCGGTGAGGGGCTTGCCGGCCGGGTCCCAGGACTGGAGGTCCGTGCCGAGGCAGGCGGCCTGGAGTTCGCCGATGTGGACGGGGAGGGTCGGGACGGCTCCGGCGAAGCAGCTGCACACGTCGGTGCCGCCGCTGACGGAGGCGATCCACAGGTCTTCGGCGACCTCCTCGTGGAGCCAGCGGAAGCCGTCGGGAGGCAGCGGGGAGCCGGTGGTGGCCACGCACTTGACGGCGGAGAGGTCGAAGTCGCGGGACGGGTGGACCTCGGCCTTCTTGCAGGCCATCACGTAGGCGGCGGAGGTGCCGTAGAGGGTGGCCCCGGTGCGCTCGGCGATCCGCCACTGGGCGCCGGTGTCGGGGTACCCGGGGCTGCCGTCGTAGAGGACGACGGTGGTGCCGGTGAGCAGGCCGGAGACGAGGAAGTTCCACATCATCCAGCCGGTGGAGGTGTACCAGAAGAACCGGTCCTCGGGTCCGAGGTCGCAGTGCAGGCCGAGCTGCTTGAGGTGTTCGAGGAGGATCCCGCCCTGGGACTGGACGATGGCCTTGGGCGCGCCGGTGGTGCCGGAGGAGTAGAGGATCCACAGCGGGTGGTCGAAGGGGACCGGCTCGAAGACCGGCTCCTGCGTGCCGGAGGTCAGGTCCGCCCAGGCGCGGGTGCCTTCGGGGGCTTCGGTGCCCAGGAGCGGGATGTGGACGACGGCCCGCAGGGAGGGGAGTCCTTCGCGGAGTTCGGCGACGGTCTCGCGGCGGTCGTGCTCCTTGCCGCCGTAGCGGTAGCCGTCGATGGTGAACAGGACGACGGGTTCGACCTGTTCGAAGCGGTCTAGGACGCTGCGGGCGCCGAAGTCGGGGGCGCAGGAGGTCCAGACCCCGCCGACGGCGGCGGTGGCGAGGAAGGCCACGACCGCTTCGGGGATGTTGGGGAGGTAGCCGCTGACCCGGTCGCCGGGGCGGACGCCGAGGGCGCGCAGTTCGGCGGCGAGCGAGCCCACCTGGCGGCGGAGCTCGGCCCAGGTGAGGGGGGTGGGCTCGTGGGTCTCGTCGACGTGGAGCAGTGCGGGGTCCCCGGCGCGGGCGGGGTCCTCGGCGGCGCGCAGGGCGTGCTCCGCGTAGTTGAGGGCGGAGCCGGTGAACCAGCGTGCGCCGGGCATGGCGCGGTCGGCGAGGACTTCCTGGTAGGGGGTGGTGAAGCGGACCTCGAACCACTCGGCGACGGCCTGCCAGAAGGTGTCGAGCTCGTCGACGGACCAGCGCTGGAGGGCCGGGTAGCCGCCGTCGGCGGGGGCGCCGAAGCGTTCGGCCGCCCAGGCCTGGAAGCGGGTGACCTGGGCCCCGGCGATCCTGTCGGGGCTCGGGGACCAGAGGGGTTCCGGCTGGGTGGCAGAGGTCATGGGTCGGCTCCCGGTCAAGTCTGGCTCTCGCGCTTCGTGTGCGTACGGCGCCGTCGCGGCGTCGGTGTGCGCGGCGGCTCACAGGGACCATGCCACGTGATCGACATCCGCACCAGAGCTGTCCTGGGCCGCGCGGGTTGATCGTTTTCCGGGTGAACGGCAGCTGAACGCCGCCCGCGCGGTGGGGGGCCGGTGGCATGGTGACCGGCATGGACGGTCGTGATCTGGTGCGTGCGGTGAAAGAGATCGGTACGGCGCGCGGGCGGCGGGCCTGGCGCTCGGCGTGGCGCCACCGGCGTGCGGACGCCGAGGGGCTCCCGCGCCGGGGCGCGGAGCGGGCGCGGGTGCCGGGGCTGCTGGCGGGTACGGAGGCCCGGCCGGGCGGTGGTGTGCTGCGGTTCGCGCGCAGTGAGCTGCTGGTGCGGGTGACCGTGGGGGGTGCGGTGTTCTGGGGCTGGGACGGGGCGGAGCCGGCGCCCTCGTACGCGGTGGTGGGCGGTGGCCCCGAGCCGGATCCGCGGGCGGTGCTGGAGCCGGACACCGGGGGTGGCTGGCGGGTGGTGTCCGAGCGGGTGATGGTGGCGGTGTCCCGGCACGGGGCGGTGGAGGTGCGGACGCCGGGCGGGGCGGTGCTGCGGCGGGAGCTGCCGCCGCGCTGGTGGGATCCGGTCGGGGGGACGGACGGCGGGGGCGACGGCGAGGATGACGGCGACGGCCCGGTGGCGGCCGGGGACGGCTCGCGGTGGCTGCAGCGGTCGGAGGTGCCGGCGGATGCGCGGTTCTTCGGGCTGGGCGGGCGGGCGCGGGGGCCGCGGCTGCGGGACGGGGAGTACCGGCTGTGGAACACCGATCCCAAGGGCGGGTTCGGGCCGGACACGGACCCGCTGTACATCACCATGCCGGTGCAGGTGGTGGTGGCGGACGCGGGGACGCACCTGGCCTTCTACGACAACCCCTGGGAGGGGCGGGTCGTGCTGCGCGAGGGCGAGGAGGGGGCCGGTTCGGGCGCGGACCGGCCGGGGACGAGCGAGCTGCGGATGGAGGGCGGGCCGCCGAGGTGCTGGGTGCTGGTGGGGACGCCGGCGCGGGTGATGCAGGGCTGGTCGGGGCTGACGGGGGCGGCAGCGGTGCCGCCGGAGTGGGCGCTGGGGTACCAGCACGCGCGGTGGGGTTTCGGCAGCGAGGCCGAGGTGCGGCGGGTGGTGGCCGGGTACGTGGAGCGGGGGCTGGCGCTGTCGGCCGTGCACCTGGACATCGACCACTACGACGGGCACCGGGTGTTCACGGTGGACCGGGAGGCGTTCCCCGATCTGCCGGGGCTGGCCCGGGAGGTGGGGGCGCGCGGGGTGCGGCTGGTGTCGATCGTCGACCCGGCGGTGAAGGCGGGGGACGCGGTGCACGCCTCGGGCCGGGCGGTGGGGGCGCGCGGGGCGTTCGTAAGGGACGCGCGGGGCCGGGAGGTGCGCGGGGAGGTCTGGCCGGGTGAGTGCGCGTACCCGGACTTCACGGATCCGGCGGCGCGGGAGTGGTGGGGCGGGCTGTACGAGGAGCGGCTGGCGCAGGGCTTCGCGGGGTTCTGGCACGACATGAACGAGCCGGTGTCCTTCGCGCCGTGGGGTGACGCGACGCTGCCCCGGTCGGCGCGGCACGCCCTGGAGGGCGCGGGCGGGGACCACCGGGCCGGGCACAACGTGTACGGGCTGATGATGGCGCGGGCCGGGTGGGAGGGGCTGGTGCGGCTGCGGCCGGCCGAGCGGCCGTTCCTGTTCTCCCGGTCGGGGTGGGCGGGGATGCAGCGGTACGGGGGCACGTGGTCGGGGGACGTGGAGAGCAGCTGGGAGGGGCTGCGGGCGTCGCTGGCCCTGGTGCTGGGGCTCGGGCTGTGCGGGGTGCCGTACTCGGGTCCGGACGTCGGGGGGTTCGGGGGGTCGCCGTCGCCGGAGCTGTACCTGCGGTGGTTCCAGCTGGGGGCGTACCTGCCGTTGTTCCGGACGCATTCGGCGATCTGGGCGGGGCGGCGGGAGCCGTGGGAGTTCGGGCCGGAGGTGGCGGAGCTGGCGGGGGCGGTGCTGGCGGAGCGGGAGCGGCTGCGGCCGTACTTCGTGACGCTGGGGCATCTGGCGCGGCGGACGGGGGCGCCGTACGTGCGGCCGGTGTGGTGGGGTGCGCCGGAGGACCGGCGGCTGCGGGACTGCGAGGACGCGTTCCTGCTGGGGGACGCGCTGCTGGTGGCGCCGGTGCTGGAGTGCGGGGCGGACCGGCGGGCGGTGCGGCTGCCGCGGGGGCGCTGGTACGACACGGCCACGGAGGCGGCGTACGAGGGGCCCGGGCAGGTGCTGTTCGAGGCGCCGCCGGGGCGGATGCCGGTGCTGGCGCGGGCGGGGGCGGTGCTGCCGGTGCGGCGGGGCGACGGGTCGGTGGGCCTGGAGGCGTGGGCCCCGGCACGGGGGCGGACCGGGGGCGGGGTGGTGGTCCGGGATCCGGGGCCGGGGTTCGAGGCGGGCGAGGTGGAGCGGTACACGGTGCGGTGGGCCGGCGGGGCGGTGGTGGTCGAGGACGAGGCGGGGGGTGTGGTGAGCGGGGTGGAGGTGCGGGGGCTGGGGGTGTAGGTCCGCCGGCCCCGCCGGTGGTGGAGCTGCCGGTGCAGGGGGTGCCGCCGTCAGCGGACCGTCACTGCCCCGCCGGCGCGTAGCGGCCCGCGAACCAGGAGGCGGCGGCCTGCGTGTGGAGCGGGAAGGCGAGTTCCGCCGGGGTGTGGAGGAGGTGCCAGCCCGTCGTCTCGTCCGTGGCGGCCGAGGGCGGGAGGGCCGAGACCGGGCGGGGCGGGAGGAGGCCGAAGACGAGGATGTGGCCTCCCGGGGAGCTGAGGACGTCGGCGAGGGCCACGTCGGAGGCGGGGGCTTCGATGCCGGTCTCCTCGCGGAGTTCGCGGACCACGGCCGTGCGCCAGTCCTCGCCGAAGTCCATGAACCCGCCGGGCAGCGCGATGCCTCCGAGGGCCGGTTCGATGGTGCGGGTGATGACCACGAGGCCGGTGCCGGCCGCGTCCTCCACCGGGAGGAGGGCCACGGCCACCGGGAGCGGGTTGCGGTAGGCGACGGCGCCGCACGCGGCGCACTTGCGGGGCCACTCGGCCGTGCCGAACGTGGCTCCGCAGGTGGAGCAGTGCGAGTCCCTCAGCTGTGCCGGCATGCGGCGATGGTACCGGCCCCTGTCGTGGTGGGGCGGCCCGTGGCAGAATCCTGACGCTTCGTCAGGTCACGCTTCCGGGAGGGGTCTTGGAACGCACACGCACACCCGTGGTCGGCGGGTGGTTCACCGGTACGGACGGCGGGGGCGGCTTCCGCCTGCTCGGCACCCGGTGCTCCGCCTGCGCCTCGGTGTTCTTCCCGCGCGAGGACGCCCACTGCCGCAATCCGCACTGCCCCGGCGGCGGCGGGCTCGCCGAGGTACCGCTGTCCCCGCGCGGCCGGGTCTGGTCATACACCGACGGGCGCTACCGGCCGCCGGCCCCGTACGCGTCCGATCCGGACGCGCCCTGGGAGCCGTACACCCTGGTCGCGGTGGAGCTGGAGGCCGAGCGGATGGTCGTGCTCGGGCAGGCCGCGCCCGGGGTGACGGTGGCGGACCTGGCGGTCGGCATGGAGGTGGAGGTGGTCGGCGGGGTGCTGGAGGAGGACGCCGGGACCGTGTGGACCACCTGGCGGTTCAAGCCGGTGGAGGGGGCGCGGTGAGCGGGGACGTGGCCGTGCTGGGGGCGGGCATGCACCCCTGGGGCAAGTGGGGCCGCAGCTTCGTCGAGTACGGGCGGGCCGCCGCCGTCGCCGCGCTCGCCGACGCCGGGCTGGAGTGGACGGACGTGCAGTCAGTGGTCGGCGCCGACACCGTGCGCGGGGGCTACCCGGGCTACGTCGCCGGGGCCACCTTCGCGCGGGCGCTCGGCTGGCAGGGGGCCCGGGTCACGAGCGTGTACGCGGCCTGCGCCTCGGGGGCCCAGGCCATCGGGGCGGCACGGGCGCAGATCCTCGCCGGGCTGGCGGACGTGGTGCTGGTCGTCGGCGCCGACGCCGCGCCGAAGGGGTTCTTCGCCCCGGCGGGCGGTGACCGGCCGGACGATCCCGACTGGCTGCGGTTCCGGATCCTGGGTGCGACCAATCCCGCCTACTTCGCGCTGTACGCCCGCCGCAGGATGGCCCTGCACGGGGACACCGCCGAGGACTTCGCGCTGGTCAAGGTGAAGAACTCGGCGGCCGGGGCGCACAACCCGAACGCCCGCTACCGCAAGGCGGTCTCCGCCGAGGAGGTGGCGGCCTCGGCGGTGGTGGCCGATCCGCTGCGGCTGCTGGACATCTGCGCGACCTCCGACGGGGGCGCGGCGCTGGTGCTGAGCAGCATGGACTTCGCGCGGGCGCGCGGGGTGGCCGACCCGGTGCGGATCCGGGCGGTGTCGACGGTGACGCCCGTGTATCCGCGTACGGTGCTGGACCTGCCGGACATAGCGACCGACTCGGCGGCCGGCGTGGAGCCCGCGGCCGGCTCCTTCCGGGCCTCGATCGCCCGGGCGGCGTACGAGGAGGCGGGGCTGGGGCCGGAGGACCTCTCGCTGGCCGAGGTGTACGACCTGTCCACCGCGCTGGAGCTGGAGTGGTACGAGGACATCGGGCTGTGCGGTGAGGGCGAGGGGGCCAAGCTCGTACGGGAGGGCGCGACGGCGCTCGGCGGGCGGGTGCCGGTGAACGCGAGCGGCGGGCTGGCCTCCTTCGGGGAGGCGGTGCCGGCGCAGGCCATCGCCCAGGTGTGCGAGCTGACCTGGCAGCTGCGGGGTACGGCCGGCGCCCGTCAGGTGCCGGGGGCGCGGGCCGGGATCACCGCCAACCAGGGGCTCTTCGGGCACGGGTCGGCGGTGGTCGCGGTGCGGTGAGCGCCGCGGACAAGTGCTGCCGTCAGGGTGCTTGACGGCCCGGGGCGGCGGGTTCACACTCGCTCCACGGTCCCGCGGCGACGGGGACCCCGCGACCCCCCATGAGAGCTGCGGCCCGTACCCCAGTCGGCGGGGGTACGGGCCGCCTCCACGCGGGGGGCATTCCCGGGAGGCGCTCTGAAAGCGCTCAGGAGGAGGCGCTCAGGCTCGCGCGGCGTGCCCGCGCGAGCGACATCGCGTGCTCCACGACCCCCACCAGCACGTCCTTGACGGACTCCCGGTCCCGGGCGTCGCAGAGCAGCACCGGTACCTCGGGGTCGAGGTCGAGCGCGTCGCGCACGGTCACCACCGGGTGGCGGTCGGCCCCGTCGAAGCAGTTGACCGCGACGAGGAAGGGGATGCCGCGCCGTTCGAAGTAGTCGATGGCTGCGAAGCAGTCGGCGAGCCGGCGGGTGTCGGCCAGCACCACGGCGCCCAGGGCGCCCTGTGCCAGTTCGTCCCACAGGAACCAGAAGCGGTCCTGTCCGGGCGTGCCGAAGAGGTACAGCACCAGGTCCTCGCGGAGGGTGATGCGGCCGAAGTCCATGGCCACGGTCGTGGTGCTCTTGCCCTCCACTCCCCCGGTGTCGTCGATGCCGACGCCCGGTTCGGACAGCCGTTCCTCGGTCCGCAGCGGACGGATCTCACTGACCGCGCTGACCAGGGTGGTCTTGCCCACCCCGAAGCCGCCGGCGACCAGGATCTTCAGGGTCAGCGGCTCGACCGGCGAGACAGCGTGCATCGCGCCGGTGCGGCTAGAGCGCCCGAAGGCCATCGATCACCTCACGGAGAATGGATTCATCGGGCAGTTCGGCCGGCGGGACCGGCCTGGTCACGTGGACCAGCTCCTCGTCGACGAGGTCGCCGATCAGGACCCGGACGACGCCGATGGCGAGGTCGAGTTCCGCGGCGAGTTCCGCCACCGACTGGGGGCGTTCCCGGCACAGCCCGAGGATGTGGGCGTGTTCCGGGGAGAGTGTCATGTCCCAGACCGGATCGTCGGCCGCCGCCTCGGCGACGACGAGCGCGATCAGGTCGAGGCGGTGCTGGGCGGCGTGGCTGGTCCGGCCGCGGGTCATGGCGTACGGGCGTACGACGGGACCCGCGTCGTCGTCGAACCAGTGCGAGTGGCCGGTCTCGGGCGTCGGACGGTCGGTCGGGGGGTGGTCCTGGCCTGGATCGCTCATGCCGTCCGTCTCACCCTCCGGCTGGCTGCCCGGAGCGCGGGGCGGTCGCCAGGTGGTCGCCTACGCGCTTGACCATGAGCGTCATCTCGTACGCGACCTGGCCGACGTCGGAGTCGGAGTCGGAGAGCACGGCCAGGCAGCTGCCGTCGCCCGCGGCCATGACGAAGAGGAAGGCCTCGTCGAGCTCGACGACGGTCTGCCGGACCCGCCCGGAGTCGAAGTGCCGGCCGACGCCCTTGGCCAGGCTGTGGAAGCCGGAGGCCACGGCGGCCAGGTGCTCGCTGTCCTCGCGGGTCAGGTCATTGGAGCTGCCCGTGGGCAGGCCGTCGCCGGAGAGGACGACCGCCTTGCGGATGCTGCCGACCTTGTCGACGAGTTCGTCGAGGAGCCAGTTGAGCGGGCCGGAGCCGCGGCCCCTGGTGTCGTTTCCGGTCTGCGGTGCGGTCATCGACCGTCCCCTTCGTTCTCGTGCGCGGGACCGGCGCCGGAGCGGCCGGCCTCGGTCTCGGACTGCTGCTGTGCGTACTGGTCGCGGCCCGCCGTCCAGCCTCGCTGGAGGGCGGACATGCGCGTGCGTACGTCCTCCGCGTCCCGGTCGGTCACCGGGTCCTCGGGGGACTGCGCCGCGGCGGGAGCCGGGGCGTTCTTGAGCTGGGGTGCGAGGTTGGCCTGGCGGACGCGGCGGGGCAGGCCGCCGGGTCCGGGCGCGGGGGCGGGGTCGTCGGAGCCCGTACGGGGCTGCGCGGGGGCCGCCTTCACCGCGGCCGGGCGGGGCTCCACCCGGCGGCCGTGCTCGGCGACCAGGGTGGGCGTGGGGCGCCGCCGGGGCAGCGGGACGGCTCCGCCGGCGCGGGGGCCGTCGGGGTGCGCGGGCTCCGGGCGGGGGCGCTCCGAGCGGACCGGGCCGGTGGGGGCCAGGGGCTCCCGCCCGCGGTCTCGGTCGCGCTTCCAGGGGCCGCGCTCCGCGTGGCCCGTGCCGTGCGGGTGGCCGCCGTTGAGGGGCCGGTCGGCGGAGCCGGTGCCGAGGAGGGCGCTGCGCGGGATGCCGCCGGGCGGGGTCTCGTCGTCGAGGGTGGCCATGGGCGGGCGGCCGCCCACGCCGGTGAGGCCGGCGATGCCGGTGGCGATCTCGTCGAGCCCGGCGGGGTCGTCGAGGCCGTCCAGCCCGAGGAGGCCGATGGGGCCCTCCAGCTCGACCGGGCCGTTGAGCACGCCGGTGGGCAGCGGGCGGGCCGACGGGGCCCGGTCGATGGCGGTCGGGCCGGGCCGCGCGGAACTCTTGGCGCCCGGGCCGGTCCTGACCCCCCTGACGCCCTTCACGGCGTCGAGGCGGATACCGGTGCCGTTGGTGTCGGGGGCCTCGGTGAGGAGGTCGGCGGGGAGGAAGACCACCGCGGTGGTGCCGCCGTAGGGGCTGGGCTGGAGGACGACCTTGACGTTGTGGCGGCGCGCGAGGCGGCTGACCACGAAGAGGCCCAGGCGGTCGGTGTCGGAGAGCTCGAACTCGGGGGTCTCGGCGAGCCGGAGGTTGGCGTCGAGCAGCGCCTCCGGGTTCATGCCGAGGCCGCGGTCGTGGATCTCCAGGGTGAAGCCGTTGGCGACGCGTTCGCCGTGGACCTGGACGGCGGTGTGCGGGGGTGAGAACACCGTGGCGTTCTCCAGGAGTTCGGCGACGAGGTGGGTGACGTCGGCGACGGCCGGGCCCTCGATGCCGATGCGGGGCAGGCGCCGCACCTCGATGCGCTCGTAGTCCTCGACCTCGGCCACGGCGGCCCGTACGACGTCCATCAGCTGGACGGGCTTGCGCCACTGGCGGGAGGGCGCGGCGCCGGAGAGGATCACCAGGCCTTCGGCGTGGCGGCGCATGCGGGTGGTCATGTGGTCGAGGCGGAACAGGTCGGCGAGTTCCTCGGTGTCCTCGGTGCGCCGTTCCATGGTGTCGAGCAGGGTGAGCTGGCGGTGCAGCAGCACCTGGTTGCGGCGGGCCAGGTTCACGAACACCTCGGAAACGCCGCGGCGCAGCTCCGCCTGCTTGACGGCGGCCTCCACGGCGGCACGCTGGAGGCTGTTGAGGGCGAGGCCGACCTGGCCGACCTCGTCCTTCTCGAACTCCAGGCGGGGCGCCTCGGTCTCGACGTCGACGGTCTCGCCGGCGGCGAGGCGGCGCATCACGCTGGGCAGCCGGACGCCGGAGGCCTCGTGGGCCTCCTTGCGGAGCCGGGACAGGTCGCGGATGAGGTCGCGTCCGATGCGGACGGACATCACCAGGGAGACGACGAGGGCGATGAAGCCGAGGACTCCGGCCACGGCGGCCTGGACGAGGACGCCGATGGCGACCGGCTCCACGCGCTTCTGGTAGCGGTCGCCGGCGGCGGTGCCCATGGTGGCGAGGTCGCCGAGGACCTTGTTCGCGGCCTCGTCCCACTGGGCGGCGGTGACGCGCGGGTTCTTGCCGGCGCCGCCGGTGATGAACCGTTCCTCCGCGTCGCGCAGCGGCTTGGTCTGCGCGCCGTTCCAGTACTGCTCGAAGAGCTTGCGGTCGTCGGGCGGCATGATCGCGAGGTTGAACTCGTACAGCAGGCCGCGGTTGGCGGCGAAGTCGGAGACGCGGCGCAGGTCGCCGGCGGGGACGTTGCCGGCGGCGAGGGCGGAGGCGATGACCGCGTCCTCGCGGGAGAGGGTCTCGCGGGCGCGGGTGATGCCGACGAGGGCGCGGCCCTGCTTGTCCATCTCGACGTTCTCCAGGGCGTGGAGGTTCATCAGGAACTCGTAGCAGGGGTCGACCAGCCGGCTGTAGAGGTCCAGGGCCTGGCCGGGGCTGACCCCGCCCTGGTCGACGGAGCGGCGCAGTGCGGTGATGCCCTGGAGGGCCTGGACGATCGACCCGAGGCGCTGGCGGGCCTGCGGGCTGAGCTCCTCGGAGACCTCGGGGTCGCGGGCGTTCGCGGTGATGGACCGGACCATCGAGTCCGTGGCGGTGCGGCTCTTGGTGAGTTCGGCGGTGGCGGCCACCTCGCGGGGGTCGCCGAGGACGACGAGGGTCTGCCGCCGTTCCTTCTGGACGACGCGGACGACGTCCTCCATCGGGTAGCCGACCTTCTTGATGACGTACGCGACGTCGAGCAGCTGCACTGCCTCACGGCCGGTGATGACCGTGGAGAAGCCCCAGAGGGCGGTCAGGGAGACGAGCGGCACCAGGAGCAACGCCACGATCTTCCGGCGGATGGACTTCCCGCGAAAGCGCATGGCCTCCCCAGCCTCCCCCAGCTCAACCCCGTTGTCAGAGGTCGGTGTTCCGTCATTTAAACGGCGTGAGCCTACTACTGCCACGGAGCGGCTTCGCAGAGGTGTCCGGACGTTTTCGGCCTGACCCCCGTACGAAGATCACCAGTTGTCCGATGTTTCCGGTCAAGTCCGGCCCGATATGTGGCAGATGACACTTGGTGGGGCCTCGGTTCCATTGTCCGGATGGATGGCTGGAATTCTGCGTTCCGGGTCCGGTATGCGGAACTCCGCGGGCGGTTCCGATCGTCTGACAGACAGGGCGGGGAGTGGGGCGGGGAAGAAGAGGCGGGGAAGGGGAGGCGGGGAGTGAGCGGACGATGAGGATGTTCGAAGAGGACGGTACGGCGGCGGAGGCTCCGGGGCGGGGCCTGTGGGTGGAGGAGCCGGCCCGGCGGCGCCGGATGCCGGACCCGGTTCGGTCGTCGGCGGTGCGGGCGGTGGTGATCGTGGCCGTGACGCTGACGCAGGCCACGATCACCTTCTTCCTCGCGCTGACCGGATCGTGGCTGGCCTTCCCGATGGTGCTGATCGGGATAGCGGGGACGATCGTGGCCACCTGGGCGGTGCTGGACGTGTGGATCACCCGGCAGATGTGGAACCAGCGGTACGGCGTCCTGTCGGAGCCGAGCAGCGCGGCCCGCGAGCCCTGGCGGGGCCGCATACCGGCCCGGGAGGGCCGCCTGGCGGCCTCTCCCCTGGCCGGGGGCGTGCCGGTCCACCAGCGCTCCGGGCGCCGCTGACCTGCCCGGAAACGACCGCGGGCCGGCCACCGCCCGGGAGCGGTGGCCGGCCCGCGTCCGGGGCGTGTCAGGACTGCGCGGCGGCCGCGCGGCGGAACATGCGGGTCGCGGTGATCTCGCCGTGGACCGTCTCGCCCTCCGGGGACTGCTGGGGCAGGCCCGGCCGCAGGTGCTCCTCGACGCTGATGTACTTCAGGCCCGCGCGCAGGTCGGCGTCGTTGCGCAGCCGGATGACCAGCGGGAACTCGGCGAGGGCCGTGGTGTCGAAGAGGCCCGTGGTGTAGAGCAGCTGGACGCCGAGGGCGTCCGAGACGGCCCGCTGGAGCTCCAGCAGGTACGTGGCGTTCGCACGCCCGATCGGGTTGTCGAGGAAGAGCGTGCCCGCGTGGCGGTGCTTGTCGCGGCCGCGGTCGTTGCTGCGCAGCGCGGCCATCGTGCAGTAGAGGGCGATGGCGGCGGTGAGCAGCTGGCCGCCGGAGAAGACGTCGCCCATCTGGCCGACGGGGACCCGCTCGGCGCGCAGCACGGCGTCGGGCTTGAGGATCTCCACGGCGATGCCCTTGGGCTCCAGCGCCGCCTGGACGCCGCGCAGGAGCAGGGACATGCCGTCGCGGCGGCCCTCGCCGAAGGCGGCGTTCTTCTTCACGGCCGTGCGGGTGGCCTCGTCGATGACCTCGCCGAGCCGCTCGGTGAGGGTGGCCTGGTCGGGCTCCTCGAAACGGATCCGCAGGAACTCCTGGCCCGACCACTCGCCGAGGCCCTCGGGGAGCTGGGAGAGGCGCTGGGCGGAGCGGAGGGTGGCCAGGGCGGACTCCACCAGGCCGCGCAGCCGGTCGACGATGCTGTCGCGGTTGCGCTCCAGCTGCGCGAGTTCGTCGGTGAGCACGCGCAGGCGCGGGGCGAACGCGGCGGCCCAGGCGGCGGCGTGCTCGGGCAGGGCGGAGGCGGGCAGTTCCCGGATCTGCTGGCGCGCGGGGGTGCGTACCTGCTCGTAGCGGTTGGCGTTGGCGTGCCGGACCAGGACGTCGCTCGCCTCGCGCACCGCGGACTCGGCGGCGGAGAGGTCGGCGGCGCAGCCGCGCAGGGAGCGGCGGGCCTCGGCGGCGGACTGCCGGGCCTCCTCCAGCGTGCCGGGGTGGGCAGCCGGCTCCTGCTCGTCCTCCGGGTGGGTGTGGTCGCGCAGGAGGTCCCGCAGGAGGGCGGCGGTCTCGTCGAAGCCGCCGGCGCCGTCCTCGGCGGCGCGGTGGGCGCGCAGCAGGTCGGCGTGGGCCGCGCGGGCGGCCTCCACGGCTGCGGAGTGCGCGGCGAGCTGGGCGGTGGCGGTGCGCAGCAGGCCCTGGGCCTGTTCGACGTCGGCCGGGACCAGCTCCTCGGGCAGCTCGGTGTGCGCCTCGCCCTCGGCGGGGGCGTGCCGTTCGGCTTCGCCGCGCAGTCGGCCGAGCTGCTCGCTCGCGGTGGAGGCGCGCGACTCCAGCATCTGCACGAGGGCTTCCGCGCGGGCGGCGGCGGCCTGCCGGGAGGGGCCGTCGGCGCCGTCGGTGCCTTCGAGGAGCTGGGCGGCGCGGGTGCGGACCTTGTTGGTGAGCCGGTCGAGTTCGGCGAGGGCGGCGCTCTCGTCTCCCTCGGCGCGGGCCTGTTCGGCGCGCAGGTCGGCACCGACGCCGACCTTCTCGTAGACCTGGGAGGCGGTGCGGTAGGCCTCGCGCAGGTCGGGCAGCGGGGGCCGGTGCTTGTCGGAGCCGCCGTCGTCCTCGGGCAGGGGCTCGGGGGCTCCGGCGATCTCGGCGCGTTCGGCGCGCAGGGCGCGGGCGGTGCGGCGGGCGTCGTCGGCGGCGCGCTGGGCGGCGCGGCGGTCCTCGTCGGCGGCGCGGGCGCGGTCCAGGCAGACCTCGGCGCGGGCTTCGGACTCGGCGGCCTCGTCGGCGAGTTCGCGGACCTTGGCCTGCCAGCCGGAGCGCTCGCGCAGGCGGTGGGCGAGGCCGGCGAGGGCGTCGGCGGCACGGCGGGCGCGCTGGGCCGCGTCCTGGCGCTCGTCGCGGACGCGGGCGGCGTCGGCGGCGGCCTCGTCGGCCTCGGCGCGTACGGTACGGGCCTCCGCGAGTTCGGCGTCGGCCTCCTCGGCGAAGGACCGGGCGGCGGCGGCCTGCTGCGCGAGTTCGGCGAGGCGGCCGGGAGGGCAGCCGGTGCGCCAGGAGGAGAGCCGGGCGGCGAGTTCGCGGTCGCCGGAGAGGCGGGCGGCCAGCTCGCGGATCTCGGTGTCGCGGGCGGTGGCGCGGGCGCGCAGCGCGTGGCGTTCCTCGTCGGCGGCGTGCTCGTCGTGCATGGCCGGGTTCGGCGGTACGAGGAACACGGCGTCGGTTCCGTCGGCCGGCGGCACCGGAGCCAGCAGGGCGGCGGCCGTGCCGACGGCGACCGTGGAGCGGGGCAGCAGGGCGGCTGCGGAGAGCACCTCGCGGGCCCGGCCGTGCGTGTCGGGGTCGGTGATGACGACGCCGTCGACGAGTTCGGGGCGGGCCGCGAGGACGGCGGCGTGGTCGGCGGGGTCCACGGACTGGGCGAGGTAGCGCCAGCCGGGCAGGGCCGGGATGCCGTGCTCGCCGAGGTACTCGACGGTGGCGAGGACGTCGGGGCCGGGCGGTAGCAGTCCGCCGTCGCCGAGCGCGCCGAGGATGCGGGCGTCGTCGGCGGCGGCGGTGCGCAGCTCGAACAGGTGGCGTTCGGCCGAGCCGACGGTGTCGGCCAGGATCCGGACCAGTTCGTCGGAGCCCCGGTCGAGGTCGTCGACGCTCAGGCCGCCGGGGGCGGCGGCGGTCACGGCGCCCGCGGCTGCGGCGGAGCCCCGGACGCCGGAAGGGCCGGTGCCCGCCGGGACGGCGGCGGTGCCACCGGCTTCGGCGGCGCGGGAGGCGCCCGGACCGGCGTGCGCACCGGGGTGTGCGCCGCCGCGGGGACGCGGGAGGAAGGTGTCGGGGGCCGAGGGGAGGCCCAGGAGCTCCGCGAGGCGGGGGGACGCGGCCAGGGCTTCGGCCGCGCGGTGCTCCGCGGCGTGGGCGGCCTCGGCGGCGTCGGCGGCGTCGGCCGCGCGGGCGGCGGTGAGTTCGGCGCGGGATTCCGCGGAGGCGGCCTCGCGGGCGGCCTCGGCGGCACCGCGGGCGGCCTCGCGGGACTCGTCCCAGGCGGCCACGGCCGCCTTCTCGGCGTCGCTGGCCGCGAGGGCGGCGCGGGCCGGGTCGGCGTCGGGGGCGGTGTCGTCGAGCCAGCCGGCGCGAACGGCGTCGGCGGTCTCCTGCTCGACCTCGGCGAGGCGGGCGCGCAGGTGCTCGGCCTCGCTGCGGGCCCGCTGGGCGGCGGTGGCGGCGGAGGTGGCGTCGCGGTGGGCGGTCTCGCCGACGGACTGGAGTCCGGCGGAACGCTCCTCCTCCTCGTTGGCGGCGCGTTCGCCCTGCTCGGCGGCGGTGTGCAGGGCCCGTACCAGCTCGGCGGCGGCGGTGGCGCGGGCGGCCAGCGCGGGTGCGGCGTCCCGTTCGGCCTCCAGGATCGCGGCGGCGACGCGGGCGGAGCGGTCGGCGGCGGCCCGGTGGCGCAGCACGGTCTCGGCGGCCTGCCAGGCGGAGTGCAGGGTCCGGGCTTCGAGGAGCTCGCGGCGCTGGGCGGCGGCGGCCTTGTCGGCGACGGTCAGGGCCAGGGAGGCGTGCCGGTAGGCGAGTTCGGCGGAGACGGCGGCGCTGCGGGCACGCTGGGACTCGGCGGCGGTGACCTCGTGGGCAGCACCGGTGACGCGCTGGGCGAGGTCGGCGGCGCGGCCGCGTTCCTCGGAGGCCCGGGCGGACAGCCGCCGGGCGAGGGTGCGGGTGCGGCGCTCGGCGCCGGCGTGGACGTCGCGCAGCCGGGAACGGGTCTCGGCCGCCTCGACGATGCGGGTGAGGAGGTCCACCGAGCCCGCGGTGAAGTCGCGTTCGGCCATCAGCTCGGCGCGGCGGCCGAGCTTGTTGCCGAAGCCGTGGACGAGGTCGGCGAGGCCGTCGGTGTCGCGGGTGTCGGTGACGGCCCGCAGCAGGAGGTCGGTGAAGTCGGAGTCCTTCTTGACCGCGAAGAGGCCGGCGGCCTCGCCCTCGTCGGCGTTCATCTCGCGCTGGTAGCGGAAGAGTTCGGGGTCGAGTCCGAGTTCGGTGAGGTGCTCGTTCCAGCGGTCGTGGATCTCCTCCCAGTACACCTCCAGGTGCGGGTACGCCTTGCCGGCCTCGGTGATCGCGTCGCGGAAGCCCTTCATGGTGCGGCGACGGCCCTGCGCGCCGGAGGCGCCTTCGGCGGCCGGGCGTACGGAGGTGGCCTCGGCGACGGGGAGGTTGTCCAGGCTCAGGCCCGGGCCGGGGCGGAAGGAGTACCAGGCCTCGGCGAACTTGCGGGGGTCGTTGGAGACCTGGCGGCCGCGCCATTCGCTGACCTTGCCGACGACCACGCACTCGCCGGTCTGGGTGTGCTGCCATTCCAGGGCGACGTGGCCGCAGTCGTCGGCGAGCAGGAACTTGCGCAGCACGCCGGAGCTGGCGCCGCCCAGGGTGTTGCGGTGGCCGGGCAGCATCACCGAGAAGATCAGCTTGAGCAGCACGGACTTGCCGCCGCCGTTCTCCAGGAAGAGCACGCCGGCGGGTGCGGGCCGCCGGGGCGGTCCGGTGGGCTCGTCCTCGAAGAACTCCGCCTGGGTGGGCGCCGGGTGGGGCACCGGCTCGCCGACTCCGCGCAGGTCGAGCACGGTGTCGGCGTAGCGTGCGCCGGCGGGCCCGATGGAGTAGAGGCGGATCCGGGACAGCTCGTACATGGCGGCGGGCTCTCGTTGTTTCTCGGTGGGTCTCGGTACGTACGGGGCGCGTGGGGCTCAGGCGTGGAACGGCAGGCCGGCGTCGGCCGCGAGTTCCAGGTCGTCGCCCTCGGGCGGCGGCAGGAGGGTGGCGGAGCCGTCGCTGACGGGGACCACGCCGAGTTCCAGGAGTTCGGCCATGGCCGCCGTGCCCGCCATGTCGCGGACCTGGAGCTGGTAGCGGGGTGTGGTGCGGTAGGTGCCGCCGGCCTCGTCCCCGGTGCGCTGGAGGAACCCGGACTCGGTGAGGAAGGCGGCGGCCTTGCCGACGATGCCGGTGGTGGAGCCGGCCAGGCGGCGGGCGTCCTTGGTGGCGCCGGTCGCGCTGCGGCGGGCGTAGACCCGCCAGGCGGCTTCCAGGCCGGGGGCGTCGGAGGCCGGGTCGGTGTTCTCGCCGAGCTCCTCGGCGCGTTCCTCCAGGCGGCGGCAGGTCTGGCGGACGAAGGCGTCGACGCCGTTGACGGTGATGCGGCCGATGTAGCCGTCGTCGGCGAGGTCCTCGGGCCGGGGGAAGGCGAGGGCGGCGACGGCGAGGTGGGCGAGGCCGTGCAGGAAGCGGTCGCCGCCGTCGGCGGAGGTGCGGCGGGCGTAGTCGCCCATGCGGACGGCGAAGACGGAGTCCTCGCCGGCGGCGACGGCCATCCCGGCGCGGGGGGAAACCTCCAGGACGACGAGCCCGAGGCCGGTGGCGACGGCGTCGGCGAGCCGCCCGAAGGCGGCGTCCTCGCGGTAGCGGCGCAGCAGCTCGGCGTACTCGGCGTCACGGGCGGGGAGCAGCTTGGGCTGGAGCCCGAACCCGACGAGCCGGGCCGCGTCGGCGGCGTCGGCCGGGGTGACGGACCCTCCGGGGGCGGCGGCGGGCGCGACGGGAGCCGACGGGGTGTCGGGCTCGCTCCACGCGGGGTGTTCGGCGTGGTGGTCGCTCACGGGTGGGTCTCCTCGGTGGTGCGGGTAGTCCGGGTGCGGGTGTTCCGGGTGCGGGTGTTCCGGGTGCGGGTGCGGTCTGTGTGCGGCGGGGTGGCCCCGGGGAGGCCTGCCCCGGTTCCCGCGTGGCCGCGGGCGGTCGCCCGGGCCGGCGGGGTCATGTCGACTCCGTGCGGTCGGCCGCCATGCCCGCCGCGTCCAGGAGGGCCGTGCCGACGATCAGGTCCGCGCCGCCGAACTCCGGGTCGTCGAGCCGCGTGCCGTCGTCCACCGCGAACAGCAGCCGCTCCTCGCCCTGGCGGTAGGCCGTGCCCACCGCCGGGCTCGCCGCGTGGACGGCGAGCAGGGCCACCAGGTACGGCAGGTCGGGGTCGTCGCGGCGGGCCTCGGCGAGGAGGCCGGAGAGGCGGCGCGGGGCGTCGTGCGGCAGGTCCAGGAGCTGGGTCGCGGCGGCGAGCTGCTCCTCGCTGAAGCGGCTGTCGTCGGGGGTGGCGATGAGGTCCGGTTCGGGCATCTCCGCGCCGAGGTGCTCCCGTTCCACGGGCGGGGTGAGGAGTATGTCCACCAGGTCCGCGACCCGCACGGAGACGGGGGTGCGCAGGCCGGTGCCGGCGGCGAAGAAGGCGTCGGTGATCCGGGTGGCCCGCTCCAGCGGGAGCGGCAGCAGGGGCGCGACGAGCTGGCCGTAGAGGTCGATCCCGGAGCGCGGGGCGGGCGCGGCGAAGGCCTGGCGGTCCTGCTCGGCGCGGAAGAGCGGGCCGGCGTCCAGCAGCCGCGACTGGAGCTGGGTGTGGCGGCGGATGCAGTCCTTGACGATGTCGACGAGTTCGGCGGCGCGCCGCTTGTTCTCGGGGTCCTCGGCCTCGTCGCGCGCCTTGCGGATGTTGGTGAGGATGGCGTTCTCGTGCCGGTAGCGGTCGGCGACGTGGTCCAGGGCCTCCGCGATCATGTCCGGGACGGCCTGGAGCCAGTCGACCGCGCGGACGTTGCGCCGGGTCGCGTCGAGGGTGCGGCGCAGGGTCTCGGCGTACTGGACGGTCCGGTAGCGGGCCTGTTCGGCGGCGAGCTGGGCGTCGGCCAGCCGGCCCCGGCTGATCAGCACCTCCAGCTTGACCTCGGCGGCGATCTGGGCGCTGGTGACGTCCGTGTCGAGGGCGCCGACCAGGACGTTGACCGCCTCGTCGGTGGTCCGCAGGTAGACCGCGCCGCCGTGGCCGGGGACCTCCTCGATCAGCTTGAAGTCGTAGTCCCGGCGGACGTAGACCCCGTCGGGTCCGAAGGTGCCGTAGATCGCGCGGAAGCCGCGGTCCACGCTGCCGACGTTGATCAGGTTCTCCAGGACCCAGCGGGCGACACGCTCGTGCTCGGCGGCCGGCCTCCGGGGGGCCTGGGCGGCGACGCGCGGCAGCATCCGGGCCACTATCTGCTCGTGGTCGGCGCCGGTGTCGAAGTCCATGTTGAGCGTGACGAGGTCGATCGCGGACAGCGCGACCTCCGCCATCGCGTAGACCCCGTACTCTCCGGCCAGATTGGCCTTGCGTACGTCGAGGTCGTGCAGCGGGGCGGTGCAGGCCAGGGCACGGAGCCGCCGGGCGAGGCCCTCGTCGGCGGCCGGGCCCGGCGCCGGGGACGGAAGGGGTTTCGCCGGGGCTGGGAGAGTCACGACGGAAAGAGTAGGCGGTGTCGCGGACAACAACCCAAACGGCACGGTTTCCGCCGGATCGGCCCCCGGCGGCGGGCGGGTGTCCGTGCGGAGGGGAGCGGCGCGGAGCGGAGGGGAGCCGCCGCGCGATCGGGGGCTGTTCTACGCTCACCGCATGGCTTCCATGATCACACCTCTGATCGACCTGAACGCCGACCTGGGCGAGGGCTTCGGACGCTGGACGCTCACGGACGACGCGGCCCTGCTGTCGGTGGTCACGAGCGCCAACGTGGCCTGCGGCTTCCACGCGGGCGATCCGTCGATCATGCGCCGGGTCTGCGAGCTGGCCGCCGAGCGGGGCGTACGGATCGGCGCACAGGTCTCGTACCGGGACCTGGCGGGCTTCGGGCGGCGGTCGATGGACGTGCCGGCCGGGGAGCTGGCGGCGGAGGTGGCCTACCAGATCGGGGCGCTGGAGGTGTTCGCGCGGGCGGCCGGGTCCCGGGTGTCGTACGTGAAGCCGCACGGTGCGCTCTACAACCGCACGGTGCACGACGCCGAGCAGGCC
The DNA here is from genome assembly GCF_055593565.1 of Streptomyces sp. NPDC040718. NCBI lineage: Bacteria > Bacillati > Actinomycetota > Actinomycetes > Kitasatosporales > Streptomycetaceae > Streptomyces > Streptomyces sp. NPDC040718. The sequence continues at coordinate 23,969 of NZ_JBVIXO010000008.1, forward strand.
GCCGCCGTGGTCGCCGGGGTCCGGCTGGCCTCCGGGGAGGCCGGGCTGCCGGTGCTGGGCCTGCCCGGTTCGCTGCTGCTGGCGGCTGCCGGGGAGGCGGGGCTGGAGGCCGTGCCGGAGGCCTTCGCCGACCGGGCGTACACCCCGCTCGGGACGCTGGTCCCGCGCGGCGAGCCGGGGGCGGTGCTGCACGATCCGGACGCGGTGGTCGGGCGGGCCGTGCGGATGGCCGCCGAGCGGACCGTGACGGCCTCGGACGGGTCCCCGGTGGCGGTGCCGGCGCGTTCGCTGTGCCTGCACGGGGACACCCCGGGGGCGGCGGGGCTGGCCCGGCGGGTGCGGGAGGCGCTGGAGGGGGCCGGGGTGCGGGTGGAGGCCTTCGCGTGAGGGCGCTGGTCGTGGGGCGGGAGGCCCTGCTGGTCGAGGTGGACTCCGCCGGGGAGGTGGCCGCGCTCCACGCCGAGCTGCTGCGCCGGCGGGACGCGGGCGAGCTGGGCGGCGTACGGGAGGTCGTGCCGGCCGCGCGGACCGTGCTGCTGGACGGGGTGCAGGAGCCCGCGGCGCTGGCCGCGCGGATCGGGCGCTGGGAGGTGCCGCCGCTGACGGAGGCGGACGGGCCGCTGGTGACCGTGCCGGTGCGGTACGACGGGCCGGACCTGGCGGAGGTGGCCGGCGCGTGGGGCGTCGCCGAGCGGGAGGTCGCTGGGATCGTCGGGGGGATCGTCTTCCGGGTGGCCTTCTGCGGGTTCGCGCCCGGCTTCGGCTACCTCACCGGGCTCCCGGAACACCTGTGGCTGCCCCGGCGGGCGACGCCCCGTACGGCGGTCCCGGCGGGCTCGCTGGCGCTGGCCGGGGAGTACGCGGGGGTGTACCCGCGCCCCTCCCCCGGCGGCTGGCAGCTGGTCGGCTCCACCGACGCGGTGCTGTGGGACCCCGCGCGGGAGCCGGCGGCGCTGTTCGCTCCCGGGGTGCGGGTGCGGTTCGAGGAGGCGGGGGCGGCGTGAGCGGGCTGCTGGTACTGCGGGCGGGCGCGCTGACCACCGTCCAGGACCTGGGGCGCCCCGGGTACGCGCACCTCGGCGTGCCCCGCTCGGGGGCGCTGGACACGGGGGCGTACGCCCTGGCCAACCGCCTCGTCGGCAACCCGGCGGGGGCCGCCGCCCTGGAGACCACCCTGGACGGGGTGCGGCTGCGCGCACTGGCCCCGGTGACGGTGGCCGTGACGGGCGCTCCCTGTGCGGTACGCGTCTGCGGGCGCCCGGCGGCCTGGGGTGCGCCGGTGTGGCTGCGCGCGGGGGCGGAGCTGGACGTGGGCCGGGCGGAGTCCGGGCTGCGCGGCTACGTCGCGGTGCGGGGAGGCCTGGCTGCGCCGGCGGTGCTGGGCAGCCGCGCGACGGACCTGCTGTCGGGGCTCGGCCCGCCGGTGCTGTCGGCGGGGTCGGTGCTGCCGGTGGGCCCGCCGGGGCCGGATCCGGTGCCGGCCGCCGATGCGGTGGCCCCTGCGGGGATGCCGTCGGCCGAGCTGGTGCTGCCCCTGCGGCTCGGGCCGCGGGCCGACTGGTTCACGGAGGCTTCGCTGGCCGCGCTGGCGTCCTCGGCGTACCGGGTGTCCCCGGCGTCGAACCGGATCGGCCTGCGCACGGAAGGGGGTCCGGCGCTGGCCCGCGCGCGGGGCGGGGAGCTGCCGAGCGAGGGGATGGTGCTGGGGGCGGTGCAGGTCCCGCCGGACGGGCTGCCGGTGGTCTTCCTGGCCGACCATCCGGTGACGGGTGGCTACCCGGTGGTCGGCGTGGTCCCGGCGGGGCCCGCCCTCGACGCCGCCGCGCAGGCCCGCCCGGGCCTCCGGCTCCGCTTCGTCCCCTCCTGACGCGCCGCTCGCGCGGCCCGGCCGCGGGCGGCCACGCCTTCTTCACGCCCCACTCGCGCGGCCCGGCCGCGGGCGGCCACGCCTTCTTCACGCCCCACTCGCGCGGCCCGGCCGCGGGCGGCCACGCCCTCTTCACGCCCCACTCGCGCGGCCCGGCCGCGGGCGGCCTCCCCGGCTTCGCGCCGCTGGCGCCGGCCTCCGGCCGTCGGCCTGCCGGGCGGGGCCACGGGCGTGGCAGGGGGCGGTCGGTCGTCTGCGGGTGGGTGGGCCGCTGCGCGGGGCGAGGTCCCCTACCCGCCCTTCCACCGTTCCCCGGGGCTCCGCCCCTGACCCGCGCCTCAAACGCCGGCGGGGCTGGAGTGCCCCGCCGGCGTTTTGAGGCGCAGGGGGCACCTCCCGGCGGTAGCCGGGGGAGGGTCTGGGGGCGGAGCCCCCAGGGGTCCGGGGCGCAGCCCTGGGGAACGGTGGAAGGGCGGGGAGGGGCAGGCCCGCGCAGCGGCAGACCACCCGCACCCGGCACCCGGCACCCGGCACCCGGCACCCGGCACCCGGCGGGACAGCACACCGCCCGGGCGGCGGCTGCCGACAGGACGGCCGGGGCGCCCGCGCCCACCGGGGCCGGGGGCGGAGGACGCCGCCATCGGGGCCGGCCGGGTGGCGGAGGGCCCCGCCACCGGGGCCGGGGGCGGAGGACGCCGCCATCGGGGCCGGCCGGGTGGCGGAGGGCCCCCGCCCCCTCGCCCTCGGGGCCCGGGGCAGCGCCTCCCGGGGCTACACCGCGGATTCCGGGGTGATGCGGCTGCGGACGGCCGACTGGACGTCCTCCTCCTCCGCCGGGTCGGCCGCCAGGCGGCGCAGGCGGGGGGCGACCCGGGCGTCGGCGGTCTCCGCGTGGCGGGCCGCGACCTCGCGCGTGGTCTCCTCGCAGTCCCAGAGGCATTCGACGGCGAAGCCCGCCGCGAAGGTGGGGTCGGTGGCGGCCAGCGCGCGGGCCGCGCGGCCGCGCAGGTGGGAGGAGGCCGTCTCGCGGTAGACGTGGCGCAGCACCGGGGCCGCGCAGCTGATGGAGAGCCGGCCCGCTCCGTCGACCAGGGCGAAGAGGCGGGTGGTGTCGGGGCCCGAGCCCCGGACGGTGTTGCGGAGGGCGCCGAGGACCAGCGCGGCGTCATCGACGCCGCCGCCGGCCGCCAGGAGGGCCGCGGCGGCCGCTCCGAGCGCGTCGGGGCGGTGGACCCAGAGCCGGGCCCGGTCGAGGGCGGCGGGGCCGCACATGCGCTCGTAGGCGGCCACGGCGGGCTCGTCCCCGGCGGCTTCGATGAGGTCCAGTACGGCCGGGTTCTCCGGCTCGGCGAGGACCAGGTGGTGCAGGGCGGTGGCCCGGGCGGCCTCGCCGGAGGCTCCGGCGGCGGCCGCGAGGACGGCGGGCCGGTCCTCGGGCGAGGCCACGGCGGCGAGGCAGCGCGCGGCGGGCACGTGCAGGGGGGTGCCCCGGCGCAGCCCGTCGGCGGCCCAGTCGAAGACGGCCTGGACGCCCCAGCCGGGGCGGGGGCCGCCGGGGGTCATCTGGCGCTGCCAGCGGTCGAAGGAGCCCTGCTGGCGGGCGGCGCGCAGGCGTTCCGCGTAGGCGGGCAGCTCCTCCCACAGGGACCACGGGCGGGGCTCGTAGGCGTCGCGGACGGCGGCGGCCAGCCGCGCCTCGCCCTCGGCGGTTGCGGGGAACCGGGCGAGGACGGGTGCGGCGAGGGAGCGCAGGCCGGCGTCGTCGTCGCGCAGGGCGAGCTCGTCGAGGGCCCAGGCCCAGTTGGCGCCGGAGGCGGCGTAGCGGCGCAGCAGCATGAGGGCGTCGTCGCGGCCGTACGAGGCCAGGTGCCCGAGGACGGACAGGGCGAGGCCGGTCCGGTGGTCCTCTTCGTCGAAGAGGTCGTCGGCGCCGAAGAGGTGGGCCTCGATCTCGCCGAGGGGGCCGTCGAGGTCCAGGTACAGGCGCGCGTAGTACAGGGAGCGGTTCTCGACCTGCCAGTCCTGGCGCGGGTCGCGCAGCACGCACTGGTTGAGTGCCGCGAGGGCCTCGGACCTGGGTGCGGCGAGGGCGTGCAGCGTGCCGTCGCCACGGCCCCGCTGGAGGAGCCCGAGCAGGGTACCGCTCGGCGCTATGACTGGTTCGAACATGGGAATGGCCTCAAATCAAGCTGGGGACGCGACCGGGAATCGGGATTCACAGGGCCGCGTAACAGCATGTGAGGACGTCCGCCGTCTGGTTCCGCTCGATGTAGACCATTGCCTTCTCACTCTCGTCGGTGCTTCGCGACCACGGCGGCCGGTGCGGCAGGGGTGGGTGTGGACACCCGTCGTGTCCAGCCCGCTCCTGCCCGTCCGTCATGTCCGCGAATCGAATCCGACGCCATGATGACCCAGGCGGTTTGTGCGCCGCGACCACATTTAAGGGCGCCGTGACCAAGCCGTGAGGTGGCGGGGCCGTCCGGGCCGGGCCACGCCCGGAAAAAAGCGGACTACTTGGCTCCGAAGAGTTCCAGCAGGTCGGCCTTGTTGAACATGCGGGCCGTGTCCACGGCGGAGGGGGTGCCCGCGTCGGGGTCGGCCCCGCTGGCGAGCAGCGCGCGGATGACGGCCTCCTCGCCCTTGAAGACGGCTCCGGCGAGGGGGGTCTGGCCGCGGTCGTTGGCGCGGTCCGCCTCGGCTCCGCGCTCCAGCAGGACCGTGACGGTGTCGGCGTGGCCGTGGTAGGCGGCGAGCATGACGAGGGTGTCGCCGCGGTCGTTGGTGAGGTTGGCCGGAACCCCGGCGTCCAGGTAGGCGGCCAGCGTCGCGGCCTCACCCTGACGGGCGAGGTCGAAGATCTTGCCGGCCAGTTCGACGACGTCCTCGTCGGGGGCGTCCTGGTGCTCGCTCATCGGTCGTACCGCCTTTCGGTCTCTGGCATGTCGGCTTGCCGCTCTCCGGAAGGAGTTTCCCCAGGCCGGGAGGGCAGGACGGCGCACGGCACTGCGTCCGTACGGGTGAATCGCCAGGGTAGCGCCCGTCCGGGGACATGACGGGGCCGGTCCGAGGCAAGGATGCCTGGCGGCGGTGCCCCCACACCGCGGGTGCCGGCCGCGCCAGTCAGGCGCGTCCGGTCAAGTGAAAAAACCCAGGATTCACCCGTATGCACCTTTTATCGCATTGATACTTCCTGTGAGCCTGGAACAACTGATGGTGACCGTACCCACCCACCAGGAGCCTCGACTCATCAGGAGAACGTCACATGGTCCTGTCCATCTCAGGTGTCGTCCTGCTCGGCATCATCTGCTTCCTGTTCTTCAAGAAGGACGGGATGAAGCTGACGCACGCCTTCGTCTGCGCGCTGTTCGGATTCTTCCTCGCCGGCTCCGCCATCGCCCCGAGCATCACGGCCAGCACGGCCAGCCTCGCGAGCCTCCTCGGCGGGATCAAGCTCTAGCCCGCCAGGGCTCCAGGCCCGCACGGGTGCCGGCCCCGCCGGGGCTCCGGCCCCGCACGGGCCGTACACGATCAGGCCCGCGGCCTCGGCCGCCTGGGTACCGCCCAGCCCCACAGCGCCCGGGCCCTGACGCCACAGTCCCGCACCACCACGACTCCAGGAGACGACCGTGGCCCGGCGCCCACTCCCCCGCATCCTCAGCAGCGGCAGCGCGTCGCTCACCCGGGGGCGCGACATCGCCCGCACGGCTGCCGACAGCGCCACCGACGTGCTCCACCCGCTCATCGTCATCGGACGCGGCCTGCGCGTCCTGGCCTCCGCCGGGCGGCGCAGATGGGCGGCGACCCCGAAGGACAAGCGCGGTCCGGCGCTGTTCCTCGGGGCCGCCTGCGTCCTCGTGGTCGCGATCGTCCCCTACGGCCCCCTCGGCGCCTTGATCAGCCTCATGGCGGCCGCGGCCTGGCACGGGCGCGACCGCTCCCCGGCCGACTCCGGGCCCGGCGACGCCGGGGCCGAGCGGCTGCGCTCGCTGTACGAGGCGCTGGTGCCGTACTTCTCCGCCCCGGAGGACCCCAGCCCGCTCTTCGCCCACGGCGGGGCCTGGGAGGAGGCCTTCAGCGGGTACGAGTTCGACGCCGCGGGCCGGGTGAGCCGGCTCCAGATCCGCTACCCGGCCTACTTCACCGACGGCGAGACCGCCTCACGGGCCCGGATCGAGGCCCTGCTGCACGCCAAGGCCGGGCGCGGCCGGGAGTACCTCTTCGACTGGGACGAGGAAGCCAACCGGCTCGACCTGCGGGTGCTGGCGGCGCTGCCCACGGACATCGCCGCCCAGCCCTTCGTGACCTCGCCGGGCGAGACCGTCCTCGGCTTCACCGACCCCGGGGGCGTGCGGCGCACCGTGCCCGTACTGGAGGGGGAGGAGCCGGCCGACGTGCCGCCGGTGATCTGGCGGACCGGCCCCCGCTCCGCCGAACCGCACCTGCTCGCCGTCGGCCAGCCCGGCAGCGGCACCTCCACCCTGCTGCGCTCGATCGCCCTCCAGGCCCTGGGGCAGGGCGGCGACGTGATGATCGTCGAGGGCGGCGGCAGCGGCGAGTACGCCTGCCTGGCCGGCCGGGCCGGCGTCCTCGCCGTCGAATGCGGCCCCACCGGGGCGCTGGCCTCCGTCGAGTGGGCGGCGCACGAGACCGAGCGGCGGCTGATCGCGACGCACCTGGCGCGCGAGGCCGGCCGTGCCGCGCCCGAGGACTCCCGGCGCCCGCTGTGGATCCTGCTGGACCGGCCCAGCGTGCTCGCGCACCTGGCCGCCGCCGAGGGCCGCCCCGATCCGCTCGCCCAGCTCCAGGTGCCGCTGCGGCACGGGCGCGCCGCGCACGTCACGGTGGTCGTCGCGGAGCACTTCGACCACCTGGAGCTGCTGAACGACGCCGTCTGGCAGCACACCCGCGCCCGGGTGGTGCTCGGGCCGGCCCCGGTCCAGCAGGTCGCGGACGTGCTGGGGCTGCCGCCGCACACCACTCCGCCCCCGCAGCTGCCGCCGGGCCGCGGGTACGCGCGGCTCGGCACCGGGCCCGTGCACCGCCTCCAGGTGCCGGCCACGCCGGACCCGTACGACGACGCTGCGCACCCCGCCCACCGGCAGGCGGTGCTGGAGCTGCTGCCGGAGCGGCAGGCGCCGGGCCGGGGCGGCGAGGGTCCGCCGGCCCCGTGCAGGCCGCTCCAGGTCCAGCCGCAGCCCTCCCCGATCGACGCCGCGGAGATCCCGGAGGTCCCGGCGGAGGCGCAGTAGGGAGCTACGCGACGAAGGTGCGCGGGGGCTCCGACCCGCTGCCGCCCGCTCCCGTGCCGACCAGGCGGGCCGCCGCGGCCAGGCGGGCCGCGGCCTCCTCCGCCACCGGCCCGCCCACCGTGAACGGCAGCCGGACGTAGCCCTCGAAGGCCCCGTCGACGCCGAACCGGGGGCCCGAGGGGACGCGGACGCCGACCCGCTCCCCCACCTCGGCCAGCCGCGACCCGGACAGGCCGCCCGCGCGGGCCCAGAGCGTGAGCCCGCCGCTCGGCACCTCGTACTCCCAGTCCGGCAGCTCCCGGCGCACCGCCGCGACGAGCGCGTCCCGGTTCTCCCGGGCCTGGGCGCGGCGCATCCCGACGGCCTCGGCCCAGCCGCCGGTGCGCATCAGCCAGTTCACCGCGAGCTGTTCCAGCACCGGGGTGCCGAGGTCCGCGTACGCGCGTGCGGCGACCAGGCTGCGGATGACGTCGGGGGCCGCCCGGACCCAGCCGATGCGCATGCCCGCCCAGAAGGCCTTGCTGGCGGAACCGACGGTGACCACCGTGGAGCCGGCCGGGTCGAAGGAGCAGACCGGGCGGGGCATGGCGAGGTCCGGGTCCAGCCGGAGTTCGGCCATGGTCTCGTCGGCGATCAGCACCGTCCCGGCGGAGCGGGCCGCCTCGACCATCGCCCGGCGCTTGTCCTCCGAGGCCAGGGCCCCGGTCGGGTTGTGGAAGTCAGCGACGACGTAGGCCAGGCGCGGCGCCGAGTCGCGCAGCACCTGCCGCCAGACGTCCATGTCCCAGCCGCTCAGCCCCGTCCCCATCGCCACGGGCACCAGGCGGGCCTCGGCGGCGCGCATCAGCTGGAGGATGTTGGCGTAGGAGGGGGACTCCACGGCGATCCGCTCGCCCCGGCCGGCGAAGAGGCTGCAGATGGCGTCTATGGCGCCCATCGCCCCGGTGGTGACCATGATCTGCTCGGGCATGGTCGGGATGCCCCGCTCGGTGTAGCGGTCGGCGAGCATCCGGCGCAGCGCGGGCAGGCCCGCCGGGTAGTCCCCGTGGGTGTGCGCGTAGGGCGGGAGCTCCTCCAGGGCGCCCTGGACGGCCTTGGTCAGCCAGGGCTCGGGGGCCGGGAGGGCGGCGCAGCCGAGGTCGATCATCGAGCCGAGGGATTCGGGGGGCAGCGGTTCCAGGCCGCGGGCCGGCAGCGGGTTCCCGGCCGGTACGGAGGTCCAGCTGCCCGCGCCCCGGCGGGATTCGAGGAAGCCCTCGCCGCGCAGGGCCTCGTACGCGGCGGCGACGGTGGTGCGGCTCAGCGACAGGGCGACGGCGAGCTCCCGCTCGGCGGGCAGCCTGGCGGCGACGGGGACCCGGCCCTCCAGGACGAGCAGCCGGATGCCGTCGGCCAGGGTGCGGTACGCGGGCGGCTTGCGGGCGCCGGGCGGCGCGGGCCGGTCCTGCTGGGAGCCGATGAGCCGGGCGAGCTGCGCGGCACCGACCGCTGAGGTCCACTGGGCCATGGTGTCCGGTCCACCTTCGTCGGATTGGCCTCGGGGCACGGGCCCCGGGGCCGGTATTGGATTGGCCGTGCGGCCCCACACTGTCATGGGCCGGTCCACTGCGGCCAGGGGGGGTGCCGCGCGGACGGCCGGCGGGTCCGGGCGGTTCACCGCGCGGCCGCGCCCCCGCTCCCGTGGCGCTCCCGCCCGGCGGGAGGCATTGGGCATACTGCGGCCGTGACTCACGTACGCCTCCGGCACCCCTACCTGGACCACCCGGCCCCGATCCCCTTCGCCCACCGGGGCGGGGCCGCGGACGGGCTGGAGAACACCGCCGCCGCCTTCCGCAGGGCCGCCGACGCGGGCTACCGGTACTTCGAGACCGATGTGCACGCGACGGCGGACGGGAAGCTGGTGGCCTTCCACGACGCCACGCTGGACCGGGTCACCGACATGAGCGGCAGGATCCGGGAGCTGCCCTGGAGCCGGGTGCGCGGGGCGCGGGTGGCGGGGAGCGAGCCGCTGGCCCTCTTCGAGGACCTGCTGGAGGAGTTCCCCCACGCCCGCTGGAACGTGGACCTCAAGGACGAGTCGGCCCTGCACCCGCTGGTCAACCTGATCGCGCGGGCCGGGGTCTGGGACCGGGTGTGCGTGGGCTCCTTCTCGGAGAGCCGGGTGGCCCGGGCGCAGAAGATCGCGGGGCCGCGGCTGGCGACCTCGTACGGGGTGCGCGGGGTGGTCGGCCTGCGGCTTCGCTCGTTCGCGATCCCGGCGGCCCTGCGCGTCGGCGCGGTGGCGGCCCAGGTCCCGGAGACCCAGGCGGGCATCCGCGTGGTCGACCGGCGGTTCGTACGGACCGCGCACGAGCGGGGACTCCAGGTGCACGTGTGGACCGTGAACGAACCGGAACGCATGGAGGCTCTCCTCGACCTGGGGGTCGATGGCATCATGACCGACCGGATCGACATCTTGCGCACGGTGCTGGACCGGCGCGGCGCCTGGGCCTGACACCGCCCGGCGGCCGCGCGGGCGCCCGCGGCCGTGCGGTACGGGGACCAGCGAGGGGGCTCTCGAATGAGCGCGCAGACAACGGACGGGGCGGAGCCCGGGGCCGAGGACGGCAGACCGTCCGCGGAGGCGGCGGCCGCACGCAGGCGCGAACAGCGCGGCTGGTACTTCTACGACTTCGCCGTGTCCGTGTACTCGGCGAGCGTGCTCACGGTGTTCCTGGGCCCCTACCTGACCTCGGTGGCGAAGGCCGCCGCGGACGCCGAGGGCTACGTGCACCCGCTGGGCGTCCCGGTGCGGGCCGGGTCCTTCTTCGCGTACTCGGTCTCGGCGTCGGTGATCCTCGCCGTGCTGCTCATGCCGCTGGCGGGGGCGGTCGCCGACCGGACCGGCCGCAAGAAGCCGCTGCTGGCCGTGGCGGCGTACACCGGCGCCACGGCGACGGCGGCCATGTTCTTCCTCGGCGGCGAGCGCTACCTGCTGGGCGGGTTCCTGCTGATCGTCGCGAACGCGGCCCTGTCCGTGTCGATGGTGCTCTACAACGCCTACCTGCCGCAGATCTCCACGCCGGACGAGCGGGACGCCGTCTCCTCCCGGGGCTGGGCCTTCGGCTACACGGCGGGCTCGCTGATGCTCGTGGTGAACCTCGCGCTCTACCTGGGCCACGACTCCTTCGGCCTGTCCGAGGGCGAGGCCGTACGCGTCTGCCTGGCCTCGGCGGGCCTGTGGTGGGGGGCGTTCGCGCTGATCCCGCTGCGCCGGCTGCGGGACCGGGCGGTGGTCCGGGAGGCGGGCGGCGCGCCGGCCGTCAGCGGCTGGAAGCAGCTGGTGGCCACCTTCAAGGACATGCGGCGCTACCCGCTGACCCTGTCCTTCCTGCTCGCGTACCTGATCTACAACGACGGCGTGCAGACGGTGATCTCCCAGGCCTCGGTCTACGGCTCCGAGGAACTGGAGCTGGAGCAGTCCACCCTGATCGGCGCGGTGCTGCTGGTCCAGGTGCTGGCGGTGGCGGGCGCGCTGGGGATGGGGCGGCTGGCCCGCACGTACGGGGCGAAGCGGACGATCCTGGGCTCGCTGGCCGCGTGGGCGCTGACGCTCGCGGCCGGGTACTTCCTGCCGGCCCGGACCCCGGTGTGGTTCTTCGCGCTCGCCGCGATGATCGGCCTGGTGCTGGGCGGCAGCCAGGCGCTGTCGCGCTCGCTGTTCTCGCACCTGGTGCCCGCGGGCAAGGAGGCCGAGTACTTCTCGGCGTACGAGATGAGCGACCGGGGGCTGAGCTGGGTGGGGCCGCTGGTCTTCGGCCTGACCTACCAGGTCACGGGCAGCTACCGGGACGCGATCATCTCGTTGGTGGTGTTCTTCGCACTGGGTTTCGTGCTGCTCGCGCGGGTGCCGGTGCGGCGCGCGGTGGAGGCGGCGGGCAATCCTGTTCCGGTACGCCTCTGAAGCGCGGATCCGGGCCCGGGCGGGCCCGGATCCGACCCCTCCGCCACCCGCCGGGATCCGGACTCACGAACGAATCCCGAACGAATTTCGACGTTGCGGCAAAGGGCCGGTAGTGTACGCCTTTGGCCTGCCAGGCGGACCGTTACTGCGCGCATAAGAAGTATAGACGTTGGGTGACATCTGCTGCCAGATGTGACAAAACGGGCACTGGTGGGTACAACAAGGGGCGGCACGACGGGCGACGCATGACCCGGAGCGGGAATCTATACCGCCGACCGGACGTTGACCGGATGACGACGACAGCGACACCTGTCCTGTGGGCGACAAGCCCGGGAGGCACGATTCATGAGTGAGCGAGCTCTCCGCGGTACGCGGCTCGTGGTTACCAGCTACGAGACGGACCGCGGCATCGATCTGGCCCCGCGCCAGGCGGTGGAGTACGCATGCCAGAACGGACATCGATTTGAGATGCCGTTCTCGGTTGAGGCAGAGATTCCGCCGGAGTGGGAGTGCAAGGCGTGCGGCGCCATGGCACTCCTGGTTGACGGGGACGGGCCCGAAGAGAAGAAGGGCAAGCCTGCGCGAACGCACTGGGACATGCTCATGGAGCGGCGCACCCGCGAGGAGCTGGAGGAGGTGCTGGCCGAAAGGCTGGCCGTCCTGCGCTCCGGCGCCATGAACATTGCCGTGCATCCGCGCGACAGCCGCAAGTCCGCCTGACCCGCGGGCACGCAGTAGCCGAGGGGCCCCGCCACTGATGTGGCGGGGCCCCTCGGCGTTGTCCGTCTTCCGTCGTCCGTGAGTGCCCGGCAGGGCCCTACGGGGTCAGCGGGGGCCGGTAGCCGGTGTCCGGGCCCTGCCGCTGCTCGGGACGGTCCTCGCGGATCACCTCGCCCTGGACGACCTTGCCGTCGGGGTAGTGGATGCGGGCCTGCGTGAAGGCGTCGCCGAAGCCGCCCGGGGTGCCCGAGGCCATCTTCCGCTCCAGGGTCCGTTCGGCCCGGCGGCCCGCGAAGGCCCGCACGGGCGGCAGCAGCAGGAGCAGTCCGGCCAGGTCGGAGAGCAGCCCCGGCATGATCAGCAGCAGTCCGGCCAGCATCGTCATGGCGTTGCCGGAGCCCTTCTGGGGCTGCGGGGCGGCCGGTATGCCGCCCGCCATCGCCTGCTCCTGGGCCTGCTGGAAGCTGCGGGTGAGGTTCTTGAACGCCCGGCGCCCGGCCCTCTTGATGACCACCACGCCGAGCACCAGCCCGCCGGCGAGCAGCGCCGCGACGGTGAACCCGCCGGCCGCCCCCGCGACCAGGCTGAGCAGCCAGATCTCCAGGATCAGCCAGGCGGCGACCGCCAGGGGGATGAAGGTACGGGCGGGCGAGCGCCGCCGGGGGGCCGTCGGGGTGCCCGTACTCGAAGGGCCAGTGCCGGTCGTCATACCCCCCAGTGTGCCTGGACTCGGATGAAAGCGGGCTCGGCCGGAGGTACCGGGCATCCCCTAGGGGGTCGCCGGGGTTCGGGGCCGGGTCAGCGGCGCTTGCCGGCCAGCTTGGCGGCTCGCTCCTTCAGGCCCCACTGGGTGACCCGCAGCAGGGCCTCGACCACGATGTCCTTGCTCATCTTGCTGTCGCCGAGCTCACGCTCGACGAAGGTGATGGGCACCTCCACGACCCGGAAGCCCTTGCGGACGGCCCGGCGGGCCAGGTCCACCTGGAAGCAGTAGCCGGCCGAGGCGACCTCGTCGAGGCCGAGCCCCTCCAGCGTCTCGCGGCGGAAGGCGCGGTAGCCGCCGGTCACGTCGCGGATCGGGACGTCCAGCATCAGGCGGGAGTACGTGGACCCGCCGCGGGAGAGGAACTCGCGGCTCTTGGGCCAGTTGACGACCCGGCCGCCCGGCACCCAGCGGGAGCCGAGCACCAGGTCCGCGCCGCCCAGCGCGGTGAGCAGCCGGGGCAGCTCCTCCGGCTGGTGGGAGCCGTCGGCGTCCATCTCGACGATGACGCCGTAGCCGTTCTCCAGACCCCAGGCGAAGCCCGCGAGGTAGGCGGCGCCGAGGCCCTCCTTGCCCTTGCGGTGCATGACGTGGACGTGGTCGTCCGAGGCGGCCAGCTCGTCGGCGAGCTTGCCGGTCCCGTCGGGGCTGTTGTCGTCCGCGACCAGGATGTGCGCCTCGGGGACGGCGGCACGGACCCGGCCGGTGATCAGGCCGATGTTCTCGGCCTCGTTGTACGTCGGAATGATCACCAGGGTGGTACCGAGCGGTCCGTAGGTCCGCTGTCCGCCATCGCTCACTGGTTCCCCTTGAGTGTTCTTCGTCCGTCCCGTCACAACAGGATGATTTTAGAACAGTCGGAGACCGGGACCGGCGGTCCTTCGGGCCGGACCGGCTCCCGCTGGCTGCGGGCCGCCGTGACCGTTGTCTACTGGGCCGCCGGGCCCGATCCGGGGCCACCCTCCCCCCGGCGGGCGCCGGGAGCCGTCCCCACCGGCGAAGCCTTCCCTCGCCCCCGAGGCGCGGGCGCGCTGAGCGGACGGAGCCGTCCGGTGGGGACGTCCTGTGGTGGACCCGGCCGAACCTATCCGGGTCGGGCCGCCGGTGCCCCACCGAGGCCCGGTGGATCACCCCTGTGGCCGTACGAATACCTCCCGGCCGCCGACCACCGTCGCCAGGCACACCGGCAGGGCACCGCCGGGGCTCAGGTCGGGGAGGCCCGGCGTGCCGGAACGGGGGTCGGTCGACCAGCGGGCCACCCGGTCGTCGGGGGCCTGGACCACCAGTTCGCCGGTCTGCCAGACCGCGTAGTCGGCCGGGGCGCCGGGCACGAGGGTGCCCGCGTCGTCACGGCCCAGCGCCCGCCAGCCGCCCCTGGTGTGGGCGGCGAAGGCGGCGCGTACGGAGATCCGGTGCTCGGGGGTGCGGTGGAAGGCGGCGGCGCGGACCGTGCCCCAGGGGTCGAGCGGGGTGACGGGCGCGTCCGAGCCGAAGGCCAGCGGGACGCCCGCCTTGAGCATGGCGGCGAAGGGGTTGAGGGTGCGGGCGCGCCCGGCGCCGAGCCGGTCGGCGTACATGCCGTCCTCACCGCCCCAGGCCGCGTCGAAGGCGGGCTGCACGGAGGCGGTGAGGCCGAGCTCCGCGAACGCCGCGATGGTGGCCGGGGTCATCATCTCGGCGTGCTCGACGCGGTGCCGGGCGGCCCGGATCCGGTCCAGGCCGACCTTCGCGGCGGCAGCGCGGACGCCCTCGACCACGGCGGCGACGGCGGCGTCCCCGATGGCGTGGAACCCGGCCTGGAGTCCCGCCTCGGTGCAGGCGGCCACGTGCTCGGCGACCTCGGCCGCGTCCAGGTAGCCCGTACCGGTGTGCGGGGCGTCGGCGTACGGGGCGTGCAGGCAGGCGGTGTGCGATCCGAGGGCGCCGTCCACGAACAGGTCGCCGGCGGCGCCGACCGCGCCGAGCTCCTTGGCCAGGGCGAGGTCCCGGTCCGCCCAGTAGCCGTGGACGCGCGGTCCGGGGTGCTCGGCGGCCAGGGCCAGCAGGCCCGTGAAGTCCTCCGCGGAGGAGATGTCGGGCCCGCCGCACTCGTGGACCGAACCGATGCCGAGGGAGGCCGCCCGGTCCAGGGCCGCCCGCTGCGCCTCGGCGCGCTGGGCGGGGGTGAGTGCGGCGAGGGCCGCGCGGCGGACGGCGTGGTGGTCGTCCTTGGTGAGCGGCACGTCGTCGCCGTGCGGGTGGACGTGGGGGACGAGGTCCAGGAGGGCCGTGGTGACCACCGCGGAGTGGACGTCGATGCGGCTCAGGTAGAGCGGGCGGCCTCCGGTGGCCTCGTCGAGCTCGGAGCGGCGCGGGGCCCGGCGCTCGGGCCAGCGGGCGGCGTCCCAGCCGTGGCCGAGGAGCACCCGGTCGGCGGGCCGCCGGTCGGCGTACGCGCGTACGAGGCCGAGGGCTTCGGTGAGGGAGCGGGCACCGGTCAGGTCGAGGCCGGTGAGGGCGAGGCCGGTGGAGGTGGTGTGGACGTGGGCGTCGGTGAAGGCGGGGGTGACGAGCGCCCCGCCGAGGTCGACGACCTCGTCCACGCCCTGCGCGAAGGCGTCGGCGGCGCCCTCGGAGCCGACCCAGGCCACGTGGCCGCGCTCGACGACCATCGCGGTGGCGAAGGGGTCTGCGGGGCTGTGCACCTCGCCTCCGCGGAGGAGGACGGTACGGGTGGTTCCGGCGGCGGGGGCGGGCGCGGCGGCGGTGCGGTCGGTCATGGGGACCAGTCTCGCCCCTCCGCCGGCCGCGGTTTTCCCCGGGTGGGGTGGGCCGGGGGCTGCGGGGCCGCTGCGCGGGGCTCGTCCCCTGCCCGCCCTTCGCCCGTTCCCCGGGGGCTCCGCCCCCGGACCCCCGCGCCTCAAACGCCGGCGGGGCTGGAAGGGGCCGCGGCGCTGGAAGGTGGCCAGGGCTCGAATTCGGCTATACGCGCGGTGGGCGGGCTTCGTAGGGGGTGCTGAGGACCACTGTGGTGCGGGTGGAGACGTGGGCCAGGGCGCGTAGACGGCCCAGGAGGTCTTCCAGCTCCAGGGGGGACGCCACGCGGACCTTGAGGATGTAGTTCTCGTCGCCCGCGACGCTGTGGCAGGCCTCGATCTCGGGCACGCCCGCCAGGCGGTCCGCGATGTCGTCCGGCGCGCTCGGGTCGAAAGGCTTGACCGAGATGAAGGCCGTCAGGGGGAGGCCGACGGCCTCGGGGTCCACGACGGCCGCGTACCCGCGGATGACCCCGCGCTGCTCCAGCCTGCGTACTCGCTGGTGGACCGCCGACGTGGACAGGCCCGTGGCCTTGCCCAGGTCCGTGTAGCTCATCCGCCCGTCCCGCACGAGCAGATCCACGATCTGGCGGTCCAGCTCCTCCATTGCGCTCATAGCCGCACAACCTATTGCCCCGAGCGGCTTCCGGCACAGCGCTGTCCACGCAGAAGTGGCACCTGCGGCGGGCATGTGACCAAAGCCACAGACGTGTACGGGCGTACATCCCGCTCTGGTGGTTACTCGTGCCGCGCGGCGGGAAGTGCTTGGTGTGGCCGTGGCCGAAGTACCTGCCCGCCCGGCCCACCCAAGGGGGAGTACATCCATGCTGAACACCAACCGCGCCGGTCGCACCGAACCGGAGCCCCTGGAATCCGTCGAGTCCGGCTACGCCGACGACGGGGAGTACCTCGAACCCGGCGACGCCGAGGACTTCGAGATCCGCCACGCGGTCTGCCCGGACTGCGGGCAGTCGATCGCCCTCGTCGCCGACGAGGAGCACCTGCCGCAGCACGCGCTGTGCCTGACCCCGTGGAACCCGTTCGGGCTCACGGTGTGCGCCGGCACCGGGCGGCCGGTCTCGGACGCCCTGCCGACGCTGGGCGCGCTCCTGCCGGAGCAGCGGGAGCTGGACGGCATCGTGCACCTCGCCCTGCCGCAGGGGCTGGACTGGCGCACGCAGCCGTTCTCGCACGTCGGCGGCCCGGGCTCGCGGCCCGTGCGGCCGGAGGCGGCCCCGCTGCCGAGCAAGAGCCAGCACGCGCAGGCCGCCTGATCCGGGGCGCCTACCAGTACGTTCCCTGCACCATGCCGGCCAGGCTGGCATGGTGCAGGATCAGGCCGTCGGGGTCGGCGGGGACCTCCACCTCGCCGAAGTACGCCTGCCGGTAGGCGATGCGCAGCATGACGATCCCGTGCCGCAGGGCCGCGTACAGGGTGTGGAACTCCATGTCCCTCGGGGTGTGCCCGGTGAGCTCGGCGTAGCGGCGTTCCAGGTCCTCGCGGCGCAGGAAGTCCGGCAGGCCCGGCTGGCCGAAGCCCACCGTCAGGTCCTGGAAGAAGCGGTGCAGGTAGACGGTCCAGCCGAGGTCGACCTCGCGCGGGGCGTAGGCCGCCATCTCCCAGTCGAGGACGGCCGCCGGCCGGAAGCCGTCGTAGATCACGTTGCCGATGCGGGCGTCGCCCCAGTTGAGGACCGGGTCGCCCTCGTCGGCCGGCCAGAGGTCCTCCAGCCGGTCGAAGGCCCGCTCCAGCAGGGGCGAGCGCGCCAGGCCGGACACCACCCACTCGTAGTAGGCGCGCTGCGCGTCGACGTGGCGGCGCAGCGGGCTGCCGTCGCCCGCCGGGAGCAGGAACTCGGCCTCCTTCGCGGGGAACCGGTCGTGCAGCCGGGCCAGGAGGGAGATGCTCGCCTCCTGGAGTTCGGCGCGCTCGGCGTCGGTGGCGGAGTGCAGCCAGTTCCCCTCGTAGGTGTAGGGCATGACGTCGGGCGGTACGCGGCCCTCGGCGCGGGCCATCACGAAGAACGGCGCTCCCAGCGGGGCCGGGTCCTCCTCCAGCCAGAGCACGCGCGGGACGGGCAGGTCGGTGTGCTCGGCGACCAGGCTCATCACGCGGTGCTGGCGCGGCATGTCGTAGGTGGGGAAGACGGTGTAGGCGGCCGGGTCGGCGGCCAGGCGCAGGGCGCAGGCGCGGACGGGGGCGTCGGGGTGGTCGATGTCGAAGAGCAGGGTCTCGCTGGACATGCCGTTGGAGCCGGGGACGGAGGTGTTGACGACCTTGGCGCCGGGGAGGCGGCCGTCGAGCCAGGCCGCGAGGCGGCGGCCGAGTTCCTCGGGCTCTCGGGTGGAGGTGCGGGGGCGGGGTGCCGTGGCCATGGCCGGCCCTTCCTGTCTCGGGTGGTGGGTCAGGGGGCGACGGAGGAGTAGTCGGCGAAGCCGCTGGGGTCGTGGCGGCCGAAGCTTCCGTGCTCGAAGATCCCGAAGCCGGTGCGCCCGTCGAGGGTGAACCGGGCCGAGTGGTCGGTGACGCCGAAGGCGGCCATGGGGTGGGCGGCCGGGTCGGAGAGGTCGTAGGCGCGGCGGTCGGTCCAGCCGCGGCCCTGCCAGGTGCCGTGCTGCCAGTCGGCGGCGGGCGGGTAGCCGGCGCCGACGGCGAGCGGGGAGGAGTTCAGGATCTCGACGCCGAGTTCGAGGGGTTTGCGGGAGGGGTCGGCGAGGTGGACGACGGCGCGCTCGGGGTGGCGGCTGCCGGAGCGGTAGCGGATCTCGGTCTGGGGCCAGCCGAGCTGGACGTCGTGGCGGCCGCTGTCCTCGGGGAAGACCTGGACGGCCTCGTTGAGGGTGCGGTGGCCGTCGGCGTCCTCCTGGGCGATGACCATCAGGAAGCGGTCCTCGAAGCGGACGGGGATCCAGAGCCAGTGGAAGCCCTCGGGGCGCATCTCCTCGGCGGCCCGGCCGCCGTCCTCGCCGGGTATGGGGCGCACTCCCCAGCTGCGGTCGCGGGTGCCGGTCCACTCCCCCGGCGTGAGGGTGAACTCCTCGCCGCGGGCACGGATGGTGCCGGTGACGTTGCCGGCCTGGACGAAGCGGCGGCCTTCGAGCATGAGGCGGTCGCCGCGGCGCTGGATGTGGTGGGGTTCCCAGACGGCGGGGAACTCGGCGGTCCAGGTGATGGCGTACGAGAGTCCGTGGGGGTCCGCCGGGTCGGGGTCGCAGCGCAGGGTGAGCCGCTTGAGCGGTACGTCGACGGTGATCGACAGGGGGCCGACGGAGAGGTTCATCCGGTCGTCGGTGAGGGCGTCGGAGGCGCGGACGGCGAGGAGCTCGTCCCCCAGGCGCAGGGTGGCGTAGGCGTCCATGACCCCGGCGTTGGGGTAGACGCCGAGGCCGAGGATGAGGACGGCGCGGCCGGCGTGGTCGAAGACGTGGAAGATGCAGCGGTCGTAGGCGTTCCGGTCGCCGCTGACGTGGTGCTTCATCGACAGCGGGGCCTGGTGGACGGGGTACTCGTCGAGGGCGACGGGGCGGTCCGCGGGCACGGCAAACCTCCTGGGGCACAGGGGTGGGCAGGGCTGCTGAGCGGATATGACGGTACGTCAGATATCCCGCTCGCGGCCAGTGCCGTGGCACACCCTGACATCGCGGCACTCCCGGCCACCGCCCGGCTGCGCCGGGGTCTCCCGGGGCGCGCGGGGCGGCGCGCGTGGGACGGCTCGAACGGATGGGCGCGGACGGGGAGGGGTTACCCCCGCCTCAGGTCCGGCGTTGGCGGTGCATGACCACCCTCGAAACGCCGTCGGCGAGAGCGGGGCGCAGGCGGCGCCCCACCCCGCCGGGTTACGAAGAATCGGTTCAGCACACGGTCCCGGAGCCGGGCGCCCAGCACGGGCGGCCGCGCCACCCCGACCCGCCGATCTACGGCGACCTGCTGGCCCGCTGGGCCGCCGACGGCCGGACCCTGCCGGGGCGGCGCGACCCGGAGTGGTCCCGGATCGCGTCCTCCCCGATCTGGCCGAACGGCCCGCTCTACAGCAGCCCGTGACCCGGCCGGGGGCCCGGGACGGCGTCAGCGGGTCTCGGGGCCGGCCAGGTGGCGGGCGATGACCATGCGCTGGATCTGGTTGGTGCCCTCCACGATCTGGAGCACCTTCGCCTCGCGCATCAGCCGCTCCACCGGGAAGTCCGCGGTGTAGCCGTACCCGCCGAGGATCTGCACCGCGTCCGTAGTGACGGCCATGGCCGCGTCCGTGCAGAAGAGCTTGGCCATCGCCGCCTGCCGGGAGAAGGGCTTGCCCGCGTCCCGCAGCCGCGCGGCCGCGAGGTAGAGCGCCCGGCCCGCCTCGATCTTGGTGGCCATGTCGGCCAGCATGAAGCGCAGCCCCTGGAAGTCCGCGATCGGGTGCCCGAACTGCTTGCGGCCGAGGGCGTACGAGACGGCCTCGTCGAGGGCCGCCTGGGCCACGCCTATGGCGCAGGCCGCGATCCCGAGCCGGCCGGCGTCCAGGGCCGCCAGGGCGATGGTGAAGCCCTGCCCCTCCTCGCCGATCCGCCGGGAGTCGGGCACGCGGACGCCGTCGAAGTGCAGCTGGGCGGTGGGCGAGCCCTTCATGCCCATCTTCTTCTCGGGGACGGCCGCCGTCAGACCGGGGGCGTCGCCCGGCACGAGGAAGGCGGTGATGCCCTTGGCGCCAGGGGCTCCGCTGCGCGCGAGGACGGTGTAGAAGTCGGCGACACCGCCGTGGGTGATCCAGGCCTTGGTGCCGGTGATCACCCAGTCGTCGCCGTCACGGACCGCCTTGGTGGTCAGCGAGGCGGCGTCCGAGCCGGCGGCCGGCTCGGAGAGGCAGTACGCGCCGAGGAGTCCGCCGCCGAGCATGTCGGGCAGGTGGGCGCTCTTCTGCTCCTTGGTGCCGTAGCCGGCGAGGCCGTGGCAGGCCAGGGAGTGCACGCTGACGCCGAGGCCCACGGTCAGGCGGGCGGCCGCCAGCTCCTCCAGCACCTGGAGGTAGACCTCGTACGGCTGGTCGCCGCCGCCGAACTCGCCGCCGTACGGCAGGCCGAGCAGTCCGGCCTCGGACAGCAGGGTGAAGACCTCGCGGGGGAACCGGCCGGCCTCCTCCTCGTCGGCGGCGTGCGGGCGGATCTCCCGCTGGGCGATCTCGCGTACGAGCGCGAGGAGGTCCCGGGACTCCTCGGTGGGCAGCTGACGGTCCACCGGCTGCGGGGCGCGGTCTGTCATGGCGGCGCTCTCCTCCCTCGTCGGGCACGGCGGCGACGCGCGAGGTGTGGGACGCGCCGCCGGGTCTCGGTGCTCTCACAGCCGATGCTGCCGTCCCGGGTTGCGGAACGGCACGCTCAGCGGCTGCGGCGGGTTGAGTATGCCCGATCAGGCGCTTTACGTCACCGGTACATGATCGCCATGATCGTTCGATGTGCTCGCGATCCCCTCGGAAGCCACTGGAGGAGCCGGACAGTCGGGGACGAACTCCTCGACCAGGGTCGGCGTCGGGGCGGGACCTCGCGGCCGCAGGCGCCCTCGGCGACGGTGGCGACGAGCTCCTCGCGTACGGGGTCGCGGACGGCCGGCGGCGAGGGTGCGGCAGGCGGCCCGGTGGTTCTCGGCGAGCCCCTCGGCGGCGCCGGCCCGTCGCGCGATGCCGTCCATGGACAGGGCGTCGTACGGGGCGTCGTACGGGGCGTCGGCGGACGACTTCCGCCCGGTGGCCATGAGTTCGGCCCTCCGAACGCGGGGCCGCGCCGCGACGTTGACGGGCCGTCACGGCTGCCGGCCGTGGCGCCGCCCGTCGTACTGGTGGCCGCGTCGGCCTCGGGGCCCTCAGGCGCGGGCGGCGCCGCGGGTCGGCGCCGAACGGGCGCCGGTCACCTCGGACGCGGTCGTCACGGAGGGGCTGGGGCCGGGGGCCTCGTGACGGCTGGGTCAGATCAGGCCGAGCTGGGTGACGAACATGGCCACGACGACCACCAGGGTCCAGCCGAGCACGTGCTCCAGCCAGGCGGAGTCTTCCTTGGGGCCGCCGGTCCCGACGAGGCGGCGGGCGCGGGCGGTGCGGGCGGCGGTGTGTGCGGTCATGCCGTCCAATGTGCCAGCGTTCGCGGCTTTCGCGGTATATGACGTGGGTCACTGGTGGCACCGGTCACGCCGCCGGGCCCCGGCGGCCTCCCGTGGACGGAGGTGCCGCCGGGGCCCGGCGGCGGGATGCGCTCCCGGTCAGGTGGTCGTGCGCCGACGGCCGCCCATGGAAACCATGGCCAGGCCCAGGCACAGCATGACCGCGCCGGTGATGACGTTGCTGACGACACTGCGGGTGGTGTCCATCTCACCGGCCATGACCCAGGGGGCCACGATGGTCCAGGCGCCGATCGCGACGGCCGTCCAGGCCATCGCGTGCGTGCGCTCGTACGCCGTCCCCAGTCCGCCCATGCACAGGCAGAAGGCCAGACCGGCGATCAGGTTGTTGACGGCCAGCGGGCCCAGCACGCTGAACCCGGCTATCCAGGGCGAGGCCGCCAGGTACAGGCCCGAGATCAGGGCCAGCGCCTCCACGGCCTGCGCGGCGGGAGTACTCGTCACCCGCTCGAACCGAGTCCGCATCTCGGCAAGGTCCGGGTGTTGTTCGATGCTCGAATGGGTGGTCATGGTGGGCTGCCTCCTAGAGAAGCCTTATACGCCCTTTATGCCCATATTCCACCCGTTAAGCCACACGGACCAGCAGACCTTTTCCGGACCCCGGCTCACAGCACCCCGACCTCCCGCAGGGCCCTGACCTGGTCCGCGCCGGGCCGGGCCGGGGCGTAGAGGTAGCAGACGCCGCCGGTGCCCGAGACGGTCTTCCCCGCGGCGTTCCGGCGCTTGGTGCGCAGCCACGCGTTCTCCCACTCCCGGCGCCGGTAGACGCGGCGGACGGACTCGTTGTCCGCCGAGTTCGGGTCGTTGGCGATCACGTCCCCGGCGGCGGTGAAGCCGATCACCGCCATCAGGTGCCCGGCGGTGCCGTAGCCGGCCCCGGTGAGCTCCTGCGCGAGGAAGGACTGGGAGGTGATGACCGGGATCCCGGCCCGGACCAGGATCTCAAGGTCGGTGAGGGAGGTCAGGCGGGTGACCACGCCGGCCAGGTCGCGGTAGGTGGCCGCGTAGGCGGCGTTGAAGGGCCAGTTCCCGCAGCCCTTGTAGGCGGCGTCGTAGGTGGAGCGGGCCGCGTGGCAGACCTGGGGGTCGGTGTAGCCGGGGCGGACCCAGCTCAGGGAGGCGGCGCTGGGCTTGCGCCCCCAGTACTCGATGGTCATCTGCGAGGAGGTGGGGCTGCACCAGGCCTCGCCGCCGTTGTCGTACTCGGGGTACCGGCCGGCGTGGACCTCCTGCGAGTAGCGCGGGACCTTCAGCTCGTGCGCCCGGCCCGAGGGGGCGGCGGCCGGGACGGTGAAGCGGTCGGGGACGGCGGAGGCCATCGCCCCGGCCAGCCAGACCCTGGGGCTCCGGGCGGCGCCGGGCTTGCGGTGCAGGGTGAGGCGCAGCTGCCAGCCGGTGATGCGCAGGCCGGCGGCCGCGGCGGGGGCGTCCACGGCCAGGGTGTCGGTCCAGACGGTGGTCCGGCCGTCGGTCTGGCCGTCGACGGAGGTGCGGCGGATGTCGCCGTCCCCGGCGGCCCAGCGGCCCATCACGTACCAGCGGCCGGGCGTGCCGTCGCCGTAGGAGGGGCGCAGCTCGGTCTGGATCCAGGTGCCGGCCGGGGTGCGGGCGTTCCAGGAGGCGATGGCCTCGGTGGCGGGGACGGTGGTGCGGTGCACGGGGGAAGTCCAGGTGGCGTACTCCCAGGTGGACTTCCGGGCCGTGTGCGGGTCGGTGTACTCGGTGCGGCCCGCCGGGGTCGCGATCTCCAGGCCCGGGCGGGCCCCGGCGACGGCGGTGGTGCCGCGGTGGGTGCCGGCCTGCCAGTGGGCGTACGCGTACCAGAACCGGTTGTCGACCGTCCGGGCCGTGGCCGCCCCGCCGGCCGCGGCTTCCCCTGCGGTCTCGTCGGGGGCCTGGTCGGGGGCGGAGTCCCGGTCGGGGACGGCGGCGGGGTCGGAGGCCGCCGAGGCCCGCCCGCCGGGGACGGTGGCCGCGGTGGCGGCGGCGAGGGCGACGGCCAGCAGGGCCCTGCGTGGCGTGGGTGCGGTCATCGGCTTGTCCCCCAGGGGGTCGGTCTGGTGGTGCGGCTGCTCCACCCTTCCAGTTCCCGGCCGCGCGGCGGCGAAGCCCGGGGCCCGTGTCGGGGGCCCGTACCCTGGCCGGGTGGAGCCACAGCAGTCACTTGAGTCACTCGCGCGGGAGCTCGCCGCCCTGCCGCCCTCGCTCGGACCCGTCCGGCTGATCGGCGTCGACGGGCACGCAGGATCGGGCAAGAGCACCTTCGCGGAGCGGCTCGCCGGGGCCCTGGGCGGGGCGCCGGTACTGCACCTGGACGACGTGGCCACGCACGAGGAGCCGTTCGGCTGGGAGGGGCGGCTGCGGGCGCAGGTGCTGGAGCCGCTCGCCGCCGGCCGGGCCGCGCACTGGACCCCGTACGACTGGGTGGAGCGCCGCTTCGGTGCCGGGCGGGTCCTGGAGCCGGCGCCCGTGCTGCTCGTCGAGGGCGTGGGAGCGGGACGGCGGGCGCTGCGGCCGCACCTGGCGCGGCTGCTGTGGATGGAGACCCCCCGGGAGAGGTCCTGGGGTCGCGGGCGAAACCGGGACGGGCAGGAACTTTCCGAATTCTGGGACGGATGGGAGCGCGCGGAGCTCGCGCACTTCTCGGACGACCCTTCGCGCCCCTTCGCGGACACCTTGGTACACCAGAGCGGTACGGGATACGAGTGGACTTCCGGGGCTTCTGCGACCCCGAGAACAGCCGCTTCCGTCACCGAACGTCACGGACTCCCCCAGGCCTGAGCGGCCGCGCGCCGACGGCCGCACGGGGCTTCCCCGACCCGCTTGACCCGGGCCCGGGAACCGCCGTACGTTCTGAATGCGCGGTCTGCGAAGGCCGCCGCGGACGCGAAGCCCCCGATTGTTCCCCCGTGATCGGGGGCTTCGTTCTGCCCCGGGCCGGTGCGGCGCGCGTCGCACCGCCCGCTCTTCTTCACCCTGAGTTACCCTGCGCTTCCGGGGCACGCCCACGACCCGTGCCCACCGCACCCTGGGTAAGGTGCGTCACCGCAGGTACGATGCAGCCCTGATTTCATCGGCGGGGTCGACAACTCTGGTGCGCGACGCGGAGTTTGCCGCGCACCACGGGGCATGCTTGTGGGGGATGTGATGGACTTCGGCATGCCGGGCAGCGCACACGCCCCGGCCGAACTCGCCTGGCTGCGCGGGGTCGACGCCTGCACGATGGGCGCGTACCCGCAGGCCGAGGAGGAGTTCCGGACGGCCGTCGGGCTGGATCCCACCATGGCGGACGCCTGGCTGGGACTGCACGCGCTGCGCGTGGACACCACCAACGCCTTATTGCGGATGTACGCGCACCGGGACCGCTTCGGCGAGCAGCGCACCCGGCACCGGCGGACCCTCAACTCCTGGTACTGGCTGGGCTGGTGGGTGCAGCCGGTGCTGGAGAGCCGGCGGGACCTGCTGCTGGCCCACGCCTCCCACTGGCTGGACGGCCGCCACGTGCCCGAGCTGGACCAGGCCCTCGCAGCACTGCCGCCCGTGGACACCGATCCCCAGGTCCGCTTCCTGCACGCCTGCCGGGCCTACCTGGTCAAGGACTGGGAGCAGCTGGTACGGCACACCGAGCCGCTGGTGCTGGACCCGCTGCTCGGCATCGAGGCGGGGCTCTTCGGCGGGATGGCCCGGGTCCGGCTGGAGATGTACGGGCAGGCGGAGCCGATGCTGTCGGCCGCGCTGATGCGGTGCCGCAGCGAGCAGCCCCAGCGCAAGGAGCTGCGGTACTGGCTCGCGCGGGCCCGCGAGGGCACCGGCCGCAGCGCGGCGGCACTGCCCCTGTACCGGGCCGTGCACCGGGTGGACCCGGCGTTCATGGACACCGCGGCCCGGCTGACGGCGATCGAGGACAGCACCGACCCCGACGACATGGCCGGCCTGGCCGACGCCTTCGGGTACGGCGGGTACGGCGGCCACCTCAGCGAGGGCCTCGCCGGGCACTACGCGGCGGTCGCGCTGGGCGGCGGGGGCGGTGGCGGCGGGGGCGGCCCGGTCCAGGACATCGCGCCGGACGGGCAGGTGGACGCCGACCCGCCCACGCCCGGGGAGCCGCCGGGAACGGGCCGGCTGGAGGGCGTACGGCACCGGCTGCCGGTGCCCCCGCAGGGCGCCCCGCCCGGGCTTCCGGCCGGGCCGGCCGATCCGGCGCTGCTCGCCGAGGCGCTGGCGGAGCTGGAGCGGATGGTGGGCCTGGAGCCGGTGAAACGGCAGGTGAAGGCGCTGTCGGCGCAACTGCACATGGCCCGGCTGCGGGCCGCCCAGGGGCTGCCGGTGCAGCCGCCGAAGCGGCACTTCGTCTTCTCGGGGCCCTCCGGCACGGGCAAGACCACGGTGGCCCGGATCCTGGGCCGGGTCTTCTACGCGCTGGGGCTGCTGGGCGGCGACCACCTGGTGGAGGCCCAACGGGCCGACCTGGTCGGGGAGTTCCTCGGGCAGACCGCGGTCAAGGCGAACGAGCTGATCGACTCCGCGATCGGCGGGGTGCTTTTCGTGGACGAGGCGTACAGCCTGTCCAACTCGGGCTACAGCAAGGGCGATGCGTACGGCGACGAGGCCCTTCAGGTGCTGCTCAAGCGGGCCGAGGACAACCGCGACCACCTCGTGGTCATCCTGGCGGGCTACCCGGCGGGGATGGACCGGCTGCTGGCCGCCAATCCGGGGCTCTCCTCGCGGTTCACGACCCGGGTCGACTTCCCGAGCTACCGGCCGGCGGAACTGACCGCGATCGGCGGGGTCCTGGCGGAGGCGAACGGGGACTGCTGGGACGAGGAGGCGCGGGAGGAACTGCGCAGCATCAGCGGTCACGTGGTGGAGCAGGGCTGGATCGACGAACTGGGCAACGGCCGGTTCCTGCGGACCCTGTACGAGAAGAGCTGCGCGTACCGGGACCTGAGGCTGGCGGGGTTCGCGGGCGAGCCGTCGCGGGAGGACCTGGCCACGCTCCGTCTGCCGGACCTGATGCAGGCCTACGGCGAGGTCCTCTCGGGCCGCGGCCCGAGCCCGGCCTGACGGCTGCCGCCGTCCCTCCCAGGGGGCGGGGGTCCCGGGGAGGGGGACGTCCGTCGGGGTGCGGGCCGTGGCGCCGCTGCGCGGAGCGGGGGCCCCTGCCCGTCCTTCCACCGTTCCTCCCCCGGCTACCGCCGGGAGGTGCCCCCGGGGGCTCCGCCCCGGACCCCGCTCAGGGGTGACCCGGTGCGCCGACGGAGATCATCGGCGGGGTAGGGTCGATCCGCAACACGACGCGAAGGGGAGCCTCAGTGGCGCGGGTTGCAGTGATCGGTGGGGGTATCAGCGGGCTGGGAACGGCCCTCATGCTCGGGCGGCGGGGCCATGCGGTCACCCTGTACGAGCAGGACGTACGGGGAGCCGGAGGAGACCTCGACCGGGACTTCTTCGACTGGGACCGGCCCCGGGTCCCGCAGGCCGTCCAGCCGCATTCCTTCCTCGCCCCCGTGCGCGCCGTCCTGCGCGCCGAGACCCCCGACGTCTACGCGGACCTGCTGGCGCGCGGCGCCCGGGAGTACCACGACTTCGACTGGTTCGGCGAGCATCCGCCGGTCCGGGACGGGGACGACGAGCTGGTGACCCTGCGGACCCGCCGGATCGTGCTGGAGGCGGCGCTGGCCTCGGCCGTGCGGCGGGAGGCCGCCGTCGACGTGCGGCAGGGCAGCCGGGTGAGCGGCCTCGCCTTCGCGGAGGGCAGCCCGCCCCGGGTCACCGGCGTGCGGGTAGGGGCCGAGGAGCACCGCGCGGACCTGGTCGTCGACGCGTCCGGGCGCCGCTCGCCGGTTCCCGCCTGGCTCACCGGGGCCGGCTGCCGGCCGCCCGTGGTCGACAGCCACCGCACCGGGCTCGCGTACTTCTGCCGCTGGTACAAGCTGCGGGCCGACGGCCCCCGGGACCCCGGGAAGGTGAAGACCGGCTCGGCCTCGCCGTTCGCGCTCGCCGGGGTGTTCCCCTCCGACAACGACACCTTCGCGGTGCACCTGGTGCTCTCCACGGGCGACCCGACCCGGAGCGCGGTCACCGACCCGGCCGTGTTCGAGGCCGCCGCCCGCCGCTTCCCGGCCGCCGCCGCCTGGCTCGGCCTGGCGCCCGAACCGCAGTCGGCCGTCCTGCCCATGGCGGGCCTGCCCAACCGCTGGACCTCCCTCACCGACGACGACGGGCCCGTGGTCACCGGCCTGGTCAACGCGGGCGACAGCCTCGTCCACACCAACCCCACGCTGGGACACGGCGTCGCCCTCGGCCTGCGCGCCGCGCAGTACCTCGCCGCCCACGCCGACGCGACGGCCGCGGACCCGGCCGGCTACCACGACTGGACGGCCCGGAACCTGCGGCCGTGGTTCGACGCCCAGGTGGCCGCGGACCGCGTCAACGAGCAGCGCCTCGCCGAGAGCACGCCGCTCTCGGACCGGCGGGCCGCCGCCGTGGGCGCCTGCGCCTTCGAGGACCCGGTCGTCATGCGGGCCCGGGCCCAGGTCCGCCACCTCCTGCTGCCCGCCGCCGACGCCTACGGCACCGACGAGGTGGACCGGCACGTGACCGCCTGGCTGGAGGCCAACCCGGACTTCTCGCCGGGGCACGACGGCCCGACCCGGGACGAGTGGGAAGAACTCGTCCCGGGCTGAGCCGGATCAGACGCGGGCGAAGGGCCGGTGGGCGGGGTCGCGGACCTCGCCCACCAGCATTTCGAGGACGTCCTCCAGGGCCACCAGGCCCAGGATCCGGCCCGCGGGGTCGGCCACCTGGGCCAGGTGGGTGGCGTCGCGGCGCATGACGCTGAGGGCGTCGTCCAGCGGGAGGGTGGAGCACAGGGTGGTCATCCGGCGCCACACCCGCTGCGGCACCGCCCGCTCGCGCTCCTCCAGGTCGAGGACGTCCTTGACGTGGAGGTACCCCATGAAGGCCCCGGTCTCGGAGCGGACGGGGAAGCGGGAGTAGCCCGTGCGGACCGTCAGCTGCTCGATCTGCCGGGGGGTGACGGCCGGGCCCACCGTGACCAGGCGGTCCCGCCTGAGCAGGACGTCGGTGACCGGGCGGCTGCCCAGTTCCAGGGCGTCCTCCAGGCGCTCCTGCTCGACCGGTTCGAGGAGCCCGGCCTGCCGGGAGTCCTCCACGAGCCGGCCCAGCTGGGCGCTGGTGTAGACGGCCTCGACCTCGTCCTTCGGCTCGACCTTGAACAGCCGCAGGACCAGCGCCGCGCACGCTCCGAGCGCCGTGGTGACGGGGCCGCAGAGGCGGGCGAAGGCGACCAGCCCGGGGCTGAACCACAGGGAGGTCTTCTCCGGGGCGGCCATCGCGAGGTTCTTCGGGACCATCTCGCCGATGACCAGGTGCAGGAAGACCACCGCCGACAGGGCGACCACGTAGCCGAGGGGGTGGATCAGGCCCTCGGGCACGTGGAGGGCGTGGAAGACGGGCTCCAGCAGCCGGGCCACCGTGGGCTCGGCGACGGCGCCGAGGGTGAGCGAGCACATGGTGATGCCGAACTGGGCGGCGGCCATCATGCGCGGCAGGTTCTCCAGGCCGTAGAGGACCTGGCGGGCCCGCTTGGACTCGCGGGCCAGCGGCTCGATCTGGCTGCGGCGTACGGAGACGAGCGCGAACTCGGCGCCGACGAAGAAGCCGTTGGCCAGGACGAGGAGCAGGGCGAAGACGAGCTGGAGCGCGTTCACCGGGCGGCGCCTTCCAGCTCGGCGGCCGGGCGGCCGCTCGCGGGGGCCGGCACGGCCGTGAGGCGTACCAGCCGCACCCGCTCCGCGCGGTTGCGCCGGACCTGGCGGACGGACAGCTTCCAGCCGGGCAGCTCGGCCCGGTCCCCGGGGGAGGGGATCCGGCCGAGGAGGTCGGCCACGAGCCCGGCGACGGTCTCGTAGGGCCCCTCGGGCACTTCGAGGCCTATCCGGCGCAGGGTGTGCACGCGGCAGCTGCCGTCGGCCTCCCAGGAGGGCCGGCCGTCCTCGCCGGGTACGGCGGCCAGTTCGGGGCTGTCGTCCTCGGCGAGGTCGTGCTCGTCGCGGACCTCTCCGACGAGTTCCTCCACGATGTCCTCCAGGGTGACCACGCCGGCGGTGCCGCCGTACTCGTCGACGACCACGGCCATCGGCTGTTCGCTGCGCAGCCGCTCCAGCAGCGGCTGGACCGGCAGGGAGCCGGGGACCAGCAGGGGGGCGACGCAGATCCGGCCGACGGAGGTGCGGGCGCGTTCGGCCTCGGGCACGGCGAGGGCGTCCTTGAGGTGGACGACGCCGGTCACCTCGTCGATGCGCTCGCGGTAGACCGGGAAGCGGGACAGGCCGGTGGCCCGGGTCAGGTTCAGTACGTCGGCCGCGGTGGCCGTGTCCTGGAGGGCGCTGACCTTCACCCGGGGGGTCATGACGTGCTGGGCGGTGAGTTCGCCGAGCGACAGGGTCCGTACGAAGAGGTCGGCGGTGTCCTGTTCGAGGGCACCGGCCTGGGCCGAATGGCGGACCAGGGAGACCAGTTCGCCGGGGGTGCGGGCGGAGGCCATCTCCTCGGCGGGTTCCACTCCGAGCGCCCGCACGAGGCGGTTGGCCACGGAGTTGAGGCCGGCGATGACGGGCCGGAAGGCCCGGGAGAAGGCCTGCTGCGGGCCGGCCACGAAGCGGGCCACCTGGAGCGGCCGGGAGACCGCCCAGTTCTTCGGGACGAGCTCGCCGACGACCATCTGCACGGCGGAGGCGAGCAGCATGCCGGTGAAGACGGCGACGCCGGAGACGGCTCCGGCGGGCAGGCCGGTGGCGGAGAGCGGCCCCGACAGCAGGGCGGCGAGGGCCGGTTCGGCGAGCATGCCGACGACGAGTGAGGTGATGGTGATGCCGAGCTGGGTGCCGGAGAGCTGGAAGGACAGCTCCCGCAGGGCTTCGACGACCGTGCGGGCACGGCGGTCGCCCTCGGCTGCGGCGCGCTCGGCCTCGGGCTTCTCTACGGTGACGAGGCCGAACTCGGCCGCCACGAAGAAACCGTTGGCGAGGATCAGTGCGAAGGCCGCCACGAGCAGCAGTAGCGGGATGGTCATGCCGCCGCCTCCGTGGGGAGGGCGGCGCGGGTACTACCGGACGATCCGTCCATTGCTGGAGGGAGTCACTCCTCTGGTCGCAGGTGCCCACGGGCCACGGGGTCCCGGGGCGGTGGGAGGGCGCACGGGCGCGCCCCGCCACCAGGGTAGTCATTGAGATCGCCGCCGCAATGGGACGCAGCGACGGGGCCCGGCCGGGTCAGTGGTCGTTTGTGCCGGTTCCGCGGGTTTCGGCGAGGGCGCGCAGAGCGCGGGCGTCTCCGATGGCGCGGGCCTTGGCCACGCCGGGCTGGATGCCGAGGACGGGCAGGCTGGTGCCGTCGTTGAGGTCGAGGAAGACCCACGGGTCGCCGGGGCGGAGGTTGACGCGGAGGATCTGCGCCCACTCCAGGCGGCGGGTGGTGGTGAGGTTCACCACGGTGACGCCGGTCTCGTCCGCGACCACCTTGGGGCGGCTGAGCAGGACGAGGACGGAGGCCATCAGGGCGGCGGTGAAGACGAAGCTGACCCGCTCGCCGGGGCTGAGGTTCTCCAGGAGCAGCGCGATCGCCGTGATGGTGGCGAACATGGCGAGCCCGACGCTGAGCAGCACCGCCCGGGTGCGGTTCGGCCGGAAGGTGACCGGCAGGGCGGGGGGTGCGGGGTGGGCGGCGGACTCGCTCATGGTGCGCTGGGCCTTCTGGGGTGGCGTACGGGAGGACGGCGCGGGGGTGCTGCGCCGTACGGGGGGCGGTGGGGCCGGAAGGGGTCCGGGTGCGGACCCCTTCCGGCGGGACCGTCCTAGAGGCGGCAGGCGTGGATCGAGGTGGTGAGGATCGCGCGCGCGCCGAGCTCGTACAGGTCGTCCATGATCCGCTGGGCCTCCTTGGCGGGGACCATGGCGCGGACCGCGACCCAGCCCTCGTTGTGGAGCGGGGAGATCGTCGGGGACTCCAGGCCCGGGGTGAGGGCGACGGCGCGCTCCAGGTGCTCTGCGCGGCAGTCGTAGTCCATCATCACGTAGCTGCGGGCCACCAGGACGCCCTGGAGGCGGCGCAGGAACTGGGCGACCTTGGGGTCGTCGTTGTCGGCGCCGGTGCGGCGGATGACGGTCGCCTCGGACTTGAGGATCGGCTCGCCGATGACCTCCAGGCCGGCGTTGCGCAGGCTGGTGCCGGTCTCGACGACGTCGGCGATGACCTGCGCGACGCCGAGCTCGATGGCGGTCTCGACTGCGCCGTCCAGGTGGACGACGGAGGCGTCGATGCCCTGGTCGGCGAGGTGCTTGGCGACGATCCCCTCGTAGGAGGTGGCGATCGTCATCCCGCCGAAGTCCTCGGGGCCCTTGGCGGTGCCGGGCTTGGTGGCGTAGCGGAAGGTGGAGCGGCCGAAGTTCAGCGGCAGGATCTCCTCGGCGTTGGCGCCGGAGTCGAGCAGCAGGTCCCGGCCGGTGATGCCGATGTCCAGCTTGCCCGAGGCGACGTAGATCGCGATGTCCTTCGGGCGGAGGTAGAAGAACTCGACCTCGTTGTCGGGGTCGACCGTGACGAGTTCCTTGGACTCCTTGCGCTGGCGGTAGCCGGCCTCATGGAGCATCGCCGACGCCGGTCCGGAGAGTGAACCCTTGTTGGGGACGGCGATGCGCAGCATGGGCTTCCTTTGGTGCGTAGTTGCGAAGGGTGTGGGCGGGGCGGGGCCCCGGTACTACGGGCTCCGGCCTAGAGGTGCGCGTAGACGTCGTCGAGGGAGATCCCGCGCGCCACCATCATCACCTGGACGTGGTAGAGCAGCTGTGAGATCTCCTCGGCGGCGGCGTCCTTGCCCTCGTACTCGGCGGCCATCCAGACCTCGGCGGCCTCCTCGACGATCTTCTTGCCGATGGCATGGACGCCCTCGCCGACGAGCTCGGCGGTGCGGGAGGTGCTGGGGTCGCCGTTGGCGGCCTTGTGCTGGAGCTCCGTGAAGAGCTCTTCGAAGCTCTTGGTGGGTTCGTTCGCCATGATGTCCTTAGGGTACGGGCTCACCCCGGTCCCCCGGTGCCGGGGTTCACTCCTTGGACTACCGCCAGGGTTCGCTGACGGTGCGCAGGGTCATGGCGGTGGAGACGGCGGCGGTGACCGCTTCGTGCCCCTTGTCCTCGTTCGACCCCTCAAGCCCGGCGCGGTCCAGCGCCTGCTCGTCGTTGTCGCAGGTCAGGACGCCGAAGCCGACGGGGACTCCGGTGTCGATCGACACCTGCACCAGGCCCTGGGTGACGCCCTGGCAGACGTAGTCGAAGTGCGGGGTGCCGCCGCGGATGACCACGCCGAGGGCGACGATGGCGTCGTAGCCGCGGCCGGCCAGCACCTTCGCGACGACCGGGAGCTCGAAGCTGCCGGGGACGCGGAGCAGGGTGGGCTCGTCGATTCCCAGCTCGTGCAGGGCCCGCAGGGCGCCGTCGACCAGACCGTCCATGACCTTCTCGTGCCACTGGGCCGCGATCACGGCCACCCGGAGGTCTCCGCAGTTCTTCACGCTCAGTTCGGGTGCGCCCTTGCCGCTCACAGCTCTGCTCCTCGGTGTTTCGGTTCCGCTGGTGTGTACGAGTGGTGTGTCTGCGTGGTTCTGGTTACTGGTTGCCGCAGGCGGAGGTGGGTACGGCACCCTCCAGCCAGGGCAGGTCGTGGCCCATCCGGTCCCGCTTGGTGCGCAGGTACCGGAGGTTGTGCTCGCCGGCCTCGACGGGCATGGCCTCGCGGCCGGTGACGGCGATGCCGTGGCGGACGAGGGCGGCCGACTTGTCGGGGTTGTTGGTCAGCAGCCGGACGCTGCGGACGCCGAGGTCGGCGAGCATCTGGGCGCCGGCCCCGTAGTCGCGGGCGTCGGCGGGCAGGCCGAGCTCCAGGTTGGCGTCCAGGGTGTCGCGGCCGCGCTCCTGGAGCTCGTAGGCGCGCAGCTTGGACAGCAGTCCGATGCCGCGGCCCTCGTGACCGCGCAGGTAGACGACCACTCCGCGGCCCTCGGCCTGGATGCGGGCCATGGCGGCCTGAAGCTGGGGGCCGCAGTCGCAGCGCTGGGACTGGAAGATGTCGCCGGTCAGGCATTCGGAGTGCATCCGGACCAGGACGTCCTCGCCGTCGCCGACCTCTCCGTGGACGAGGGCGACGTGCTCGACGCCGTCGGCGGTGGAGCGGTAGCCGTACGCCGTGAACTCGCCGACGGCGGTCGGCAGGCTGACCTCGGCCTCGCGGCGCACGGTCGGCTCGGAGGAGCGGCGGTAGGCGATCAGGTCCTCGATGGAGATGATCGTCAGGCCGTGCTTGCGGGCGAAGGGGATCAGCTCGGGCAGCCGCAGCATGACCCCGTCCTCGCCGGCGATCTCCACGATGGCGCCGGCGGGGCGCAGGCCCGCGAGGCGGGCGAGGTCGACGGCGGCTTCGGTGTGGCCGTTGCGGACCAGGACGCCGCCGGGCTTGGCGCGCAGCGGGAAGACGTGGCCGGGGCGGACGAAGTCGCCGGCCTCGGAGGTGCCGTTGGCCAGGAGGCGCAGGGTGGTGGCGCGGTCGGCGGCGGAGATGCCGGTGGTGACGCCGTGCGCGGCGGTGGCGTCGACGGAGACGGTGAAGGCGGTCTTCATCGACTCGGTGTTGTTCTGGACCATCTGCGGGAGCTCCAGGCGCTCCAGCTCGGGGCCCTCCATGGGCGCGCAGATCAGGCCCCGGCACTCGCTCATCATGAACGCGACGATCTCGGGGGTGGCCTTCTCGGCGGCGATGACGAGGTCGCCCTCGTTCTCGCGGTCCTCGTCGTCGACGACGACCACGGGGCGGCCGGCGGCGATGTCGCGGATGGCCTGCTCGACGGGGTCGAGGCGGAAGGCCTCCTGGGCGGCCGTCCCAGCCGGGTCCGGCACGGACTTGAGGATGGTGGTCATGCCGTTGCTCCTTCGAGGGCCGTGGCGGGGGTGGTGCGCGAGCGCTGGTACCAGTCGTAGGCGCCCCACAGGACGAGCGCGAAGTAGACGACGTAGACGAGGCCGGAGAAGGCCAGGCCGCTGTTGAAGGCGAGGGGGACGCCGACGAGGTCGACGAGGAGCCAGGCGAACCAGAACTCGACCAGGCCGCGGGCCTGGGCCACCATCGCCACGATCGTGCCGACGAAGATGTAGGCGTCGGCCCACGGGCTCCACGACAGGTCCGGGAACAGGGTGAACAGGCCGCCCACGGCGAGGGTGCCGGCGGCCGCCCCGGCGAGGAGCAGTCCGCGCTCCTTCCAGGTGGCGGTGCGCACGGCGATGGATCCGTCCTGGGCCTTCTGCCGGCCGAGCTGCCAGGCGCGCCAGCCCCAGACGGCGACCGAGATCACCAGGAGCTGCTTGCCGACGCCGCCCGCGAGGTGGGCGGAGGCGTAGGCGGCGACCAGGATCAGTCCGGAGAGGAGCTGGGCGGGCCAGGTCCATATGGAGCGGCGCCAGCCGAGGGCGAGGGCGGCCAGGCCCATCAGGTTGCCGATCATGTCGGACCAGATGACCTTCTGGCCGAACACCTCGAAGGCCTGGGCGTTGAGCCAGGTCAGGGCGGTCACTGCGCCGTCTCCTTCGCGTGGAGGGGGTCCACACCGGCGGCCAGCAGGCGCTCGACGTACTTCGCGAGGACGTCGACCTCGAGGTTGACCGGGTCGCCGCTCTGCTTGATGCCGAGGGTGGTCAGCGCGAGGGTGGTGGGGATGAGGCTGATGGTGAAGTAGTCGGCGGCGGCCTCGACCACGGTGAGGCTGACGCCGTCCACGGTGATGGAGCCCTTCTCCACGACGTACCGTGCGAGGTTCTCCGGCAGCGAGACCTTGACGATCTCCCAGTGCTCCGAGGGGGTGCGGGAGACGATCCGGCCGGTGCCGTCCACGTGCCCCTGTACGAGGTGGCCGCCGAGCCGTCCGCCGAGGGCCATCGGGCGCTCCAGGTTGACCCGGGAGCCGGCGGCGAGGGCGCCGAGGCTGGAGCGGTTGAGGGTCTCCTGCATGACGTCGGCGGTGAACTCGCCGTCCTCGGTCTCCACCACGGTCAGGCAGACGCCGTTGACGGCGATCGAGTCGCCGTGCTTGGCGCCTTCGGTGACGACGGGGCCGCGCAGGCGGAAGCGGGAGGCTTCGGCCAGCTGCTCGACGGCGGTGACCTCGCCCAGTTCTTCGACGATTCCGGTGAACACTCAGTGCTCCTTGGGGGCGTTGGTGGGGACGGCGGTGATGCGCAGATCGGGGCCGGTGCGGACGGCCTCGGTGATGTCGAGGCGTACCGCGCGGGCGATGTTCGTGATGCCGGCGCCGGCGAGGGCGGCGGGGCCGGCGCCGAGGAGGGCGGGGGCGATGTAGCCGACGACGCGGTCCACGGCCCCGGCCTCCAGGAAGGCTCCGGCGAGGGTGGGGCCGCCTTCGAGGAGGAGGGAGCGCACGCCGCGCCCGTACAGCTCGGCGAGGAGGCGGTCGAGGGGGACGCGTCCGTCGTGCAGCGGCAGCCGGAGCACCTCGGTGCCGGGCAGGTGCGCGGTGTCGGCGTCCTCGCCGGTGACGATCAGGGTGGGGCCGGCGTCGTCGAGGATGCGGGCGGTCGCCGGGAGGCCGGCGCGGGCGTCGAGGGCGACGCGCAGCGGCTGGACGGCTCCGTCGACGCCGCGGACGGCGAGGTGGGGGTCGTCGGCGCGCAGGGTGCCGCCGCCGACGAGGACGGCGTCGGCCTCGGCGCGCAGCCGGTGGACGTCGGCGCGGGACTCCGCGGAGGTGATCCAGCGGCTGCTGCCGTCCTCGGCGGCGCTGCGGCCGTCGAGGGTGGCGGCGTACTTCCAGGTGACGTGGGGGCGGCCGAGGCGCACGGAGGTCAGCCAGGCGGTGTTGCCCTGTTCGGCCTCGTCGGCCAGGAGCCCGGCCTCGGTGTCGACCCCGGCGGCGCGCAGGGTGGCTCCGCCACCGCTGGCCTGCGGGTTCGGGTCGGAGACGGCGTAGACCACGCGGGCGATCCCGGCGTCGACGAGGGCCTGCGCGCAGGGGCCCGTACGGCCGGTGTGGTTGCAGGGTTCGAGGGTGACGTAGGCGGTGCCGCCGCGGGCGGCGTCTCCCGCCGCGCGCAGGGCGTGGACCTCGGCGTGCGGGCCGCCGGCCCGCTCGTGCCAGCCTTCGCCGACGACGGCGCCCGCGGGGTCGGTGATGACGCAGCCGACGACGGGGTTGGGGCTGGTGGAGCCGAGTCCGCGGGAGGCGAGCTCGACGGCCCGGCGCATCGCGGTGATGCTCGGGTCGGGTGCTGCCTGCGCGGCATGTGTCGCCACCGGGTCCTCCTGCCTCATCGGGCACGGACTCCGGGGCCTGTCGGGATACGACAGATGAAGCGGGTAGCGCACGCGGGGACGCCGAGGCCGGATGACACGGTCCGTCCGACACGTATCCGCTGGGAATACGCCGATGGACCGCCGACGGCGGCGTACCGGTGACTGGCCCGCCGCGCACTGCCTCCCATCCGGACTTTAACCGTCGGTCCAGGAATTTCACCTGGTCAACCGGCCGCTGGATGCGGACGGGTCGCGGACTATACCGCCGGTTCGGAATTACACCGACCCCGGAGTGCGCTGCTACTGGTACTAGGGCCAGTGTGCCACGGGTGATCGGGGGCCATGCGGGTGATGCGCTGTGGCCTGGCTCACAGAAGCGCCGCCCCTTGAGCGCCCCTATTGCGCCAAGAGTGTCGCGATCCCCCCTCCCCCCGCTTTGGTCCAGACCTATTGACGGGTTGGTCTAGTCCTCTTAACGTTCCCTTCATCTTCCCCGGGAGCCGGCCTGTCGACGTGCGCACGTCACGGGCCAACCAGCGCCGTTTTTCTGCCTGTTGCCGCACGTTGGCCCTGTCACCCTCCCCTCCCCAGGAGGCACCATGCCGTCCCCCACACGTACGAGAGCGATGCTCCTGGCATCCGGCGCGACGATCGCCGGACTGCTGGTCGGCGGACTCTCCGCGGGCGTCTCCCACGCCGCCCCCGACAACGAGAGCTGTCGCCCCGACGGCCTCTACAAGACCGCCGGCGTCGACGTCCCGTACTGCTCGGTCTACGACTCCGAAGGCCGCGAGAAGATGGGCGCCGACCACCAGCGCCGCGTCATCGGCTATTTCACCGGCTGGCGCACCGGCAAGGACGGCAGCCCCGCCTACCTCGCCAACAACATCCCGTGGTCCAAGGTCACCCACCTGAACTACGCCTTCGCCCACGTCGGCGCGGACAACAAGCTCTCGGTCGGCGCGGACAACGCGAACAACGCCGCCACAGGGATGACCTGGCCGGGCGTCGCGGGGGCCGAGATGGACCCGGCCCTCCCGTACAAGGGCCACTTCAACCTGCTGAACAAGTTCAAGAAGCAGTACCCGAACGTGAAGACGCTGATCTCGGTCGGCGGCTGGGCCGAGACCGGCGGCTACTTCGGCGACGACGGCAACCGGGTCGCCTCCGGCGGCTTCTACTCGATGGCCACCAACGCCGACGGCTCGGTCAACCAGGCCGGCATCGAGACCTTCGCGGACTCCTCGGTGGAGTTCGTCCGCAAGTACGGGTTCAACGGCGTCGACATCGACTACGAGTACCCGACCACCATGAAGGACGCGGGCAACCCGCTGGACTGGCAGCTGTCCAACGCCCGCCGGGCCGGCCTGGTCAAGGGTTACGACGTCCTCATGAAGACCCTGCGCGAGAAGCTCGACCGCGCGGGCGCCGCCGACGGCAAGCACTACCTGCTCTCCGTCGCCGCCCCCTCCTCCGGCTACCTGCTGCGGGGCATGGAGACGTTCCAGATGCAGAAGTACCTGGACTACGTCAACATCATGTCCTACGACCTGCACGGAGCCTGGAACGAGTACGTCGGCCCCAACGCGTCCCTCTTCGACGACGGCAAGGACGCCGAGCTGGCGGCCGCGGGCGTCTACTCCACCTCCCAGTACGGCGGCGTCGGCTACCTCAACACCGACTGGGCCTACCACTACTTCCGCGGTTCGATGCCGTCGGGCCGGATCAACATCGGCCTGCCGTACTACACCCGCGGCTTCAAGAACGTGCAGGGCGGCACGGACGGCCTGTGGGGCAAGGCCCCGGCCACCGGCTGCCCGGCGGGCGCCGGTCTCACCAAGTGCGGTGACGGCGCGGTCGGCATCGACAACCTGTGGCACGACAAGGACGCGAACGGGGTCGAGTCCCCGGCGGGCTCCAACCCGATGTGGCACGCCAAGAACCTGGAGAAGGGCGTCGTCGGCGACTACGTCACCAAGTACGGCTTCCCCGCGAACACCACCCTGACCGGCAGCTACGCCCGCAAGTACGACTCCACGCTCGTGGCGCCGTGGCTGTGGAACGCGCAGAAGAAGGTCTTCCTGTCGACCGAGGACGAGCAGTCGGTGGCGGCCAAGGCCGATTACGTGGTCGACAAGGGCATCGGCGGCACGATGGTCTGGGAGCTGGCCGGCGACTACGCGTACAACGCGGCCAAGGGCCAGTACGAGATGGGCGACACGCTCACCTCGCTGATGTACGACAAGTTCAAGGCCGCCACCCCGTACGGCGCGAAGAAGGCGGGCGCCGCCCTGCCGGCGCAGGCCGTGGACATCAAGACGGAGTTCACCGAGTTCAAGCTGGGCGACTCCAACTACCCGATCACTCCGAAGCTCAGGATCACCAACAACACCAGGAGCACGCTGCCCGGCGGCACCGAGTTCCAGTTCGACTACGGCACCTCGGCCCCGGCCAACGCCTCGGACCAGTCCGGCTTCGGTACGAAGGTGATCGCCACCGGCCACACCGGCAGCAACGTCGGCGGCCTGAAGGGCGACTTCCAGCGGGTCTCCCTGAAGCTCCCGGCCTGGCAGACGCTGGCCCCGGGCGCATCGGTCGACCTCGCGTTCAACTACTACCTGCCGGTGTCCACGCCCTCCAACTGGACGGTGAACATCTCCGGCACCACCTACGCCCTCGCCGGCGACCTGGCGCGCGGCACCACCACCGGCGAGCCGGGCGGCGGCAGCACCCCGCCGACCACCCCGCCCACCACTCCCCCGACGACCCCGCCGACCACCCCCGGGACCTGCACCTCCCCGGCGTACGTGGCCGGCACCGTCTACAACTCCGGGAGCGTGGTCTCGCACAAGGGCCACAGCTGGAAGGCCCAGTGGTGGACGCAGAACGAGGAGCCCGGCAGCACCGGCCAGTGGGGCGTCTGGAAGGACCAGGGCGCCTGCTGATCACCCGTGACGGGGCGTGAGTGAGGACCCGGTGGCCCGGCGGCCACCGGGTCCTCGCGCGGGCTGTCACATTCCGCGGCTCCCGTCTGTCTCCTGGGCGAAGGCACCCCACGCGGAAGGACATCCACCATGAGCACGATCCTCGTCACCGGCGGCACCGGGAACCTCGGGGCACTGGTCGTCGACCGGCTGCGCGGCCGGGGGCAGGAGGTCCGGGTCCTGAGCCGGTCGTCCGCCGAGTACCCGGTCGACCTGCGGGACGGCAGCGGGCTGGACTCGGCGATGGCCGGCGCGCGGGTGGTGGTGCACTGCGCCAGCTCGCCGCGCGGGGGCGACGACGTCGCCGCCCGGCACCTGATCGAGGCGGCCCGGCGCAGCGGGACCGTCGGCAACATCGTCTACATCTCCATCGTCGGGGTGGACGTGGTGCCGTTCGGCTACTACCGGACGAAGCTGAGGGTGGAGGGGATGCTGGAGGGGTCCGGGCTCGGGGTCACCATCCTGCGGACCACCCAGTTCCACGACCTGGTGGCCCAGGTGACGGCCACGGCGGCGAAGCTTCCGCTGGTCCCGCTGCCCAAGGGGGTGCGGGTGCAGCCGATCGCGGCCGAGGAGGTCGCGGACCGGCTCGCGGAGCTGGCCGTGCCGGCCCCGGCGGGCCGGGTCCCGGACATGGGCGGCCCCGAGATCCGCACCCTGCAGGAGTGGGGCCGCGCCTACCTCGCGGCGACGGGCAGCAGGCGGCGCGTGGTCACGCTGCCGCTCGCGGGGAAGGCGTACGCGGGCTTCCGGCGCGGCGGGAACCTGGCCCCGGCCCAGGCGGTGGGCCGGACCACCTTCGGGGAGTTCCTGGAGCGGCGGGGGTAGGCGGCGGGCGGCCCTCCGGCCGCCGGGGCCCTCTGCCCCCTCAGCCCCCGAACAGGTCGTCCTGGGCGGCCTCCCGCGCGGCCAGGCGGGCGCCCTCCAGGACGGCCGGGCCACCGAGGGCGGTGGCGCGGACCTCCGTCGGGACGGGGGTCAGGACGGCCAGGCGGTCCGCGACGCGGGCGGCGAGACCGGGGCCGCCCGCGCGGCCGAGCTCCCCGCCGAGGACCACGCAGCCCGGGTCCAGGACGGCGGCGACGGCCGCCGCCCCGAGGGAGAGCCGCTCGGCGAGGGCGTCGAGGAAGGCCTCCCCCGCCGCGCCGGCCACGGCCTCCTCCACCGGGCCGGTGAAACCGTGCTCCGCGGCCAGGGCGGCCACCGCCGCGCGCGCGGCCAGCGAGTGGAACCCGCCGCCGCAGTCCGTGGCGGAGGGCAGGCCGGCGGTCCCGGGGACGGGGAGGAAGCCGATCTCGCCGGCCCCGCCGGAGGCGCCCCGGCGCAGCCGCCCGTCCAGGACGACGGCGGCGCCGACGCCCGCGCCGAGCCACAGCAGCACGAAGGAGTCCAGGTCCCGGGCGGCGCCGACGCGCTGCTCGGCGAGGGCCGCCAGGTTGGTCTCGTTCTCCACCACCACCCTGGCGGGCAGGGTCTCCTGGAGGGCGGCCACCAGGTCCCGGTGCCAGGCGGGCAGGCCGGCGGTGTCGCGCAGTTCGCCGCCCGCCGGGGCGACCAGGCCGGGCGCGCCGACGACCACCGTGTGCAGCTCCCGGGCGCCCGCCTCCCGGGCCAGCCTCGCCAGCCGGGCCACGGCCTCGCCGACCGCGTCGACGGGCAGGGAGGCGCGGGCCAGGGGGTGTCCGAGCAGGTCGGTGACGACGGCGGTCGCGCTGTCGGTCCGTACGTCCAGGGCGGCCAGGTGGGCGCGGCCGGCGACGATCCCGTACAGGCGGGCGTTGGGGCCGCGGCGCTGCTCGCCGGACTCCCCCACGACCTCGATCAGCCCGGCCTCGCCGAGCCGTTCGACGAGGTCGGCGACGGAGGGGCGGGACAGCCCCGTGAGCCGCTTGAGCTGGGCCGCCGTCAGGGGCCCCTCCTCCTGGAGGAGTTCGAGGGCGAGGCGGTCGTTGATGGCCCGGGCCGTGCTCGGCGAGGCGGGGGACGGCGCGGCCGTCGCGGCGGGGGTCAGCACCTTGGCAGGGGTCACGGCGCCCATCTTAGGGAGGGAAGGGCTCTAACTATCAGGCAGGCTCCCTGATAGTTTACGTCCCATGACCGGGGACCCCGACCTCAGCCCGGCGCGCCTGCGCCACGCCCGCTTCGCGATCGCCGCCGTCTTCTGCGTCCACGGCGCCGTCACCGGCTCCTTCGCCACCCGCATCCCCTGGATCCAGGAGCACGCCCAGCTCGGCGCGGGCACCCTGGGCCTGGCGCTCGCCTTCCCGGCGCTCGGCGCGGCGCTCGCGATGCCGCTGGCCGGGCGGATCAACCACCGCTTCGGCGCCCGCGCCGCCCTGCGCGGGCTGCTGGCCCTGTGGACCCTGTCGCTGGTCCTGCCGGGACTGGCCCCGAACCTGTGGACCCTGTGCGGGGCGCTCTTCGTCTACGGGGCCACCGCCGGGATGTCGGACGTGGCGATGAACGCCCTCGGCGTGGAGACGGAGAACCGGCTCGGCCGTTCGATCATGTCCTCGCTGCACGGCATGTGGAGCGTGGGCGCGCTGCTGGGTTCGGCCGCCGGTACGGTCGCCGCGCACGCGGGTGCCGACGCCCGGCTCCACCACCTGGTCGCGGCGTCGACCCTGACCGCCGCCGGGCTGGTCGCCGTACGCGGGGTACTGGACCTGCGCGCCGAGCACGAGGAGGAGGCCCCGCCGCGCTTCGCCCGGCCCCCGAGGACCGCCCTGCTGATCGGTGGGGTGGGCTTCTGCGCGGTCTTCGCGGAGGGGGCGAGCCTGGACTGGTCGGCGGTGTACCTGCGGGACGTCCTGGGCTCCGCG
Source organism: Streptomyces sp. NPDC040718 (assembly GCF_055593565.1). Lineage (NCBI taxonomy): Bacteria > Bacillati > Actinomycetota > Actinomycetes > Kitasatosporales > Streptomycetaceae > Streptomyces > Streptomyces sp. NPDC040718. The sequence goes on from NZ_JBVIXO010000008.1 coordinate 66,632, forward strand.
GCCGGTCCGGCAGCCGCCTCCACCACCGCTTTCGCGCTGACCATGGCCCTGGCCCGGCTGGCCGGGGACCGGGTGGTGGACCGGTTCGGGGCGGTGCGTACCGTACGGGCGGGCGGGGTGCTGGCCGTCGCGGGCGGGCTGGTGGTGGTCGGCGTCCGGGAGCCGGCGGCGGCCATGGCGGGCTTCGCGCTGATCGGGCTCGGCATCGCGGTGGTGGTGCCGCTGGCCTTCGCGGCGGCGGCGCGCAGCGGGCCTGCTCCGGCGCAGGCCATCGCCGGGGTGGCGACGATCACGTACACCTCGGGGCTGATCGCGCCGTCGGCGATCGGGGCGGTGGCGGACGCCAGCTCGCTGGTGGTGTCGTTCGGCCTGGTCACCCTGCTGGCGTGCGCGCTGACCGCGGGGGCGGGGGTGCTGCGGACCGGGCGGGTCCCGGGCGCGGCCGGTCCCGCCAATCGGGACGAACCAGCCCCTATCCGGCCGTAATATATCCGCTGGCCCGCTGCGGTGATCTCTGTGGTGATCTACCTGCAAGCGGCCAGGATCCTTGATCGGCCGACGGAACGGAAGTGGTGGGACATGGGCTTCGGCGTGCGCTGGACCCTGCACGGAGACGGGCGGACGCCCGCTCCCGGCGCGGTGGTGCGGCCCGAGGAGCGGCTGTCGTGGCCGCGCACCGCCGGACTCGGCGCCCAGCACGTCGTGGCGATGTTCGGCGCCAGCTTCGTCGCCCCGGTCCTCATGGGCCTGGACCCGAACCTGGCGATCATGATGTCGGGCATCGCGACGGTGATCTTCCTCCTGGCGACGCGCGGCCGGGTCCCCTCCTACCTGGGCTGTTCGCTCTCCTTCGTGGGCGTCGCGGCGGCGATCCGGGCGGGCGGCGGGGACAGCGCGGTGGTCACGGGCGCGGTCTTCGCCGTCGGCGCGGCGCTGTTCCTGGCGGGTCTGGCCGTCCAGCGGTTCGGGGCGCGGATCATCCACGCGGCGATGCCGCCGGTGGTGACGGGCGCGGTCGTGATGCTGATCGGCTTCAACCTGGCGCCGGTGACGGCCTCGACGTACTGGCCGCAGGACCAGTGGACGGCGCTGCTGACCATGCTGTTCACCGGGCTGGCGGTGGTGTGCCTGCGCGGTTTCTGGTCGCGCATCGCGATCTTCCTGGGCCTGGTGTTCGGGTACGCGGTCTCCTGGGTCTTCGACCTGCTCTTCGGCAAGATCCACTCCACGGTGGGCGGGCCCGAGGCCGTGGACCACTGGCGGCTCGACCTCTCCGGCGTGGGCGAGGCGGACTGGATCGGACTGCCGTCCTTCCACGCGCCGTCCTTCGAGTGGTCCGCCATCCTGATCGCGCTGCCGGTGGTGATCGCGCTGATCGCCGAGAACGCCGGGCACATCAAGGCCGTCGGCGAGATGACCGGCGACCCGCTCGACGACAAGCTCGGCACCGCCATCGCCGCCGACGGCGCGGCGTCGATGCTGTCGACGGCGGTCGGCGGCCCGCCGAACACCACGTACTCCGAGAACATCGGCGTCATGGCCGCCACCCGCGTCTACTCCACGGCCGCCTACTGGGCCGCGGCCGGCTTCGCCCTGCTCTTCGGCCTCTGCCCCAAGTTCGGGGCCGTCGTGGCCGCGATCCCCGGCGGGGTGCTGGGCGGCATCACCGTCATCCTTTACGGCATGATCGGCCTGCTCGGCGCGCAGATCTGGCTCAACGGGCGGGTGGACCTGCGCAATCCGCTGAACCTGGTGCCGGCCGCGGCGGGCATCATCATCGGCGTCGGCGGGGTCAAGCTGCACTTCACCGACAGCTTCGAGCTGGGCGGCATCGCGCTCGGCACGATCGTGGTGATCACCGGCTACCACGCGCTGCGCTACTTCGCCCCCGCGCACCTGAAGGAGCAGGAGCCGCTGCTGGACTCCGGCACGTCCGACTACGACGCGGACACCGACGCCGGGGGCGACAAGCGGGGTTGACGGTCCTTCGCCCGAACCGGCGAAGCGCACGGCCAAGTTCCCCGCGCGGGCCGTCCCGGCTGGGACGCTGCCTTGCATGGAAGCGGTACTCGCGCGGATGCGCGCCCTCGACGAGCGGCTCCCCGCGCAGGACGGTGTGGCCGTCTTCAACCGGGTGTACATGACCGTCACGCAGACCCTGCACCGGCGGATCGGCCAGGGCGAGTTCCCTGCGCCCCGGCGGGCCGAGACGCTGGCCGTCCGGTTCGCGGAGCGGTACCTGGCGGCGGTGGAGGCGGACCGGGCCCCGGCCTGCTGGCGCCCGCTGCTCCAGTACCGCCGCCACCCGGGCGTACGGCCGCTCCAGCACGCGCTGGCCGGGATCAACGCCCACATCGGGCATGACCTGGCCCTCGCGGTGGTGTCCGCCTGCCGCGCGCTGGACTGCCCGCCGACGGCGCTGGAGGCCGACTTCCACCAGGTCGGCGACACCCTGGTCTCCCTGGAGGAACGCATCCGGGAGGACCTGATGCCGGGCCCGGACCTGCTGGAGGTCGCCGACCCGCTGACGCACCTGCTGGGGTCGTGGAGCCTGGAACGGGCCCGGGCGGGCGCGTGGGCGTCGGCGCGGCTGCTGTGGACGCTGAGGCGCTCGCCGGATCTGGCCGAGGAGTTCGAGGAGTCCCTCGACGCCGGTGTGGGGCTGGTGGGCCGCTGCCTCCTGACCCCGACGGCCCGCCGGTCCGCTGCGCGGGGCTGCCCGTCCGGCTGGTGACGCCGGCCGGCTTCCGCCGGGCCTCCGGGCGGGGGCGCCGCCGCGGGCCCGGGGCCCTGCGGGGCTGTCCCCCACCCGCCCTTCCACCGTTCCCCGGGCTGCGCCCGGACCCCTCCTGGGGGCTCCGCCCTCAGACCCTCCCCCAGCCACCGCTGGGAGGTGCCCCCAGCGCCTCAGTCGCCGGCGGGGCTGAGATCGCCGGCCACCCGAACCGGCCCCGCCCCGCACCCGACGGCCGGAGGCCGGCGCAGCGGGCCCGAAGCCCGGGAGGCGCCCCGGCGCCGAGCGGTGCGAGGCCGCGTCGGAAGGGGCTAATCCTCCGGGAGCTCGACCGGGGCGATCTCGTCGAAGACGTCACCCGGGCCCGGGTTCGCGGCGTCCGTGGAGCCGCCCAGGTGGTGCATGACGCCCCAGACGGCGTTCAGCGCGGTCTGGACCGCTCCCTCGGCCCAGCCGGCCGTCCAGGAGATGTCGTCGCCCGCGAGGAAGATGCCGCGCTTGTCCTCGGGGAGGCGGTCCTGCATGAAGTGCGTGTACAGGCGCCGCTGGTAGCGGTAGTGGCCCGGCAGGTTGGCCTTGAACGCGCCCATGAAGTAGGGCTCGTTCTCCCAGGACACGGTCACCGGGTTGCCGATGATGTGGCGGCGGATGTCGACCTTGGGGTAGATCTCGCCGAGGGACTTCAGCATGACCTCCATCCGCTCGTTCGCGGACAGCGGCAGCCACTTCAGGCTGTCGTCGCACCAGGTGTACGACAGGCAGATCACGGCCGGCTGGTCCGGGCCGTTGTCCAGCAGGTAGGTGCCGCGGGTCATCCGGTCGGTCAGCGTCATCGACATGACGTCGCGGCCGGTCTCCTCGTCCTTGTCCAGCCAGAACGGGCGGTCCACCGGGATGAAGAGCTTCGAGCTCTCCATGTAGTGGGTGCGCTCCATCGCCGTCCAGTGGTCGATCGGGAAGAGCGTGTCGTCGCACGCGATCTTCGACAGCAGCATCCACGACTGGGCCGTGAAGATCGCGGCGCGGTAGGTGCGGATGTCGCCCGACGCGTCGGTGACGGTGATGCGGTTGCCGGCCGTGCGGTGCAGGCGGGTGACCGCCGGGCGCGGGGTGCCGTCGTGCAGCGAGGACAGGGACGTGCCCTGGGCCCAGTGCAGGATCTTCTCGGGCTCGCGCTCCCACAGGCGCATCGGCAGCTGCTGCGAGCCGCCGACGATGCCGCGGTGGTGGTCGTCCGCCTCGGTGTAGACGACGCGGAGGATCTCCAGGATGGAGTTCGGGAAGTCGGTGTCCCAGCCGCCGGTGCCGAAGCCGACCTGGCCGAAGATCTCGCGCTTGCGGAAGGACTTGAAGGCCTCGGACTTGCAGAGGAAGCCGTAGAAGGTCTCGTCGTCGAGCTTCTCGACGAGCTTCGCCCAGATCTCGCGGATGCGCGGGACGTCCCGCTCGCGCATGGCGGTGTTCATGTCGGAGAAGTCGGCGCCCTCGTCGAGGCAGGCGTTCCACGCGGCGGCGACGTCGCGGTAGACCTGCGGGAGGTCGGCGATGGTCTCGGCGTAGTGGGTCTCGCCCTTGAGGTCCACGACCGTGGAGGGGGTGGCCTCGGACAGCGGGTTCGGGAAGGGCTGGGTCTGCAGGCCCACGAGGTCGATGTAGTGCTGGAGCGCGGTGGAGGACGGCGGGAAGCGCATGGCGCCCATCTCCGCGGTCAGGCCCTCGGTGCCGGCGCCCTCGAAACCGACGGTGCGCAGGCGGCCGCCGATCTGGTCGGCCTCGTACACGACGGGCTTGAGGCCCATCTTCATCAGCTCGTAGGCGGAGATGATGCCGGACAGGCCGCCGCCGATGACGGCGACCTCGGTGCCGTGCTCGGTCGCCGGTATCTGGCCCAGGCCCGCCGGGTGGGCGAGGAAGTCGTCGTAGGCGTACGGGAAGTCCGGCCCGAACATGGTGATCGGGGGCTGGCCGTCGCTGTGCGGAACGGCGGTGGTGGGCACCGTGGACGTCATGGGGGCACGTCTCCTTGCGGCAGAACAGGCGGGGCGGGGAGGGCGGGGGCGGTGCTGGGGCTCAGACGAGGGAGGCGTAGAGCCCGGGGCGGCGGTCGCGCAGGTACGGGTTGTTCTCGCGGGAGGCTTCCAGGAGCTCCGGGTCGACCTGCCCGAACACCATTTCCTCGCCGCGGCCGGCCCGGGTACGGGTGACCCCGTCGGGGCTGGCGAGGCAGCTGAGGCCGACGAACTCGAACTCGCCCTCGGGGCCGGTCCGGTTGACGTACGCGATGTACATCTGGTTCTCGAAGGCCCGTACGGGAACCAGCTGTTCGGCGACGAACTGGAAGGGGTGCATCTGCGCGGTCGGGACCAGGAGGAGGTCGGTCCCGGCGAGCGCGTGCGCCCGTACGTTCTCGGGGAACTCCACGTCGTAGCAGATCATGATGCCGACGCGGAGGCCGTTCAGGTCCGCCTGGACGACGGGGGTGTCGCCGGGGGTGAAGGCGTCCTGCTCGAAGCAGCCGAACAGGTGGGTCTTGCGGTAGTTCGCCAGCCGGGCGCCGTCGGGGCCGATCAGCTGCGCCGAGTTGTAGACGGTGTCGCCGTCCCGCTCCGGGTAGCCGTACAGGACGGCGATCCCGTGGCGGCGGGCGATGCCCGCGATGGCGTGGGCGGACTCGCCGTCGGCCGGTTCGGCGTACCCCGGCACCTCCTGGAGGTCCAGCGCGTAGCCGGTCAGGAACATCTCCGAGGTCACGAGGAGCCCTGCCCCGCCCTGTGCGGCGCGCGACGCGGCCTCGTCGAGCCGCTTCAGGTTCTCGGCGGTGTCGCCGAGCCGTCCGGAGCTCTGGAGGAGTGCGGTGCGCAGCGGGGGCATGGGCGTACCTCTGTGACAGGTGGGGTGGGGGTCGTAAAACGGTACGTTCGCGCGTTCGACCGGGACAAGCCGTGAGCGTTGCGCTGGGCGCATCGATTCGTTGCGCGTTCCGGCGGATGTGCGGCGATTCGTTGCGCGGGGGGTTTCCGGGGGCTCCCGGGGCGGTGCGGGGGCCGGGGCGGGACCTGACGGTCGCGGGAAAAGCGGCTGCTCAGCCGGGCCCTGCGGGCTTACCCTGCGGCGACCGCCAAGGCCCTCAGGAAGGATCCCGCACCGACATGTCCGCCGAGAATCCCGCCTCCCCGCTCGACAACCCGGTGTGGGCCTCCCTGAACGGCGCGCACCACGCCTTCGCCGAGTACTCGGGGAGCGGGGCCGCGCGCTACCTGCCGGCCGCCAATCCCTTCGCGGCACTCGCCGACCCGGAGGACCCGGCTTCCTGGGCGGATCTGGCGGCGCTGGTCGGTCCCGGCCAGGAGGTGTGGCTGACGGGGCTGCCGACCCCGCCGGCGGGCTGGGAGACGGTGGCCGTCGTGCCCGGGGTCCAGCTGGAGGGCCGGGCGGTGCGGGGCGAGCACGCGCCGGACGCGGTCCGGCTCGGGCCGGCCGACGTGGAGGAGATGACGGCCCTGGTGAAGCTGACCGAGCCGGGTCCCTTCCTGCCCCGCACGATCGAGCTGGGCACCTATCTCGGGATCCGGCACGAGGGCCGGCTCGTGGCGATGGCCGGGGAGCGGATGCGGCCGCCGGGCTGGACCGAGATCAGCGCGGTGTGCACCCACCCGGACTTCCGCGGCCGGGGCCTGGCGGGCCGGCTGGTGCGGTCGGTGGCGGCCGTGGTCCGGGACCGCGGCGACCTGCCCTTCCTGCACGCGGCGGCGGGCAACACGGGCGCGGTCCGGTTGTACGAGGCGATGGGCTTCACCCTGCGCAGGGAGCCGGTGTTCATCGGCGTGCGCTCCCCGAAGTAGTAGACGATCTTCCGTAACACGCTTTAACACGGGGTTCATTGAGTACCGCCGGAGTTGCCCGTAGCGTCGGCGGTACGGGAGCGCGGGCGGCGGAAGGGCGGCCGTGGCGATGAACACGCAGCAGATCAGCGGTCGTCCGGACCGCCGCCGCGCTCCCGGTTCCCCGGCGGCGGGTTTCAGTGGGCGGCGAGCGGTCAGACGCGGAGCGAGGCCACTGAAAGGAGCCGCCATGACCGACCTCTCGCGCCTGCCCGGCGCCGCCCTCCACCACTGGCAGTGGCAGTCCCGGGCCGCCTGCCGCGCGCTCGGACCCGGCCGTTTCTTCCACCCCGCCGGTGAGCGGGGGGAGGAACGCGACGACCGGGACCGGGCGGCGAAGGAGGTCTGCGCCGGCTGCCCGGTCCGCGCGGCCTGTCTGGAGCACGCCCTGCGCACCCGTGAGCCCTTCGGCGTCTGGGGCGGGCTGACGGAGGAGGAGCGCCGCGCGCTCACCGGCCCCGCCGCCCGCCCGCTTTCCATGTGACCAGCGCTGCGTGACTACCGCTGCCGCTCTGCCCAGGCGCGGGCGAAGAGCTCGTGCGGGGGCAGCGGTGCGAGCAGGCGCAGCAGCGGCGGGTGGAGCGTCGTACCGGAGGCCGGCGCGAGGTGCGCGGCCAGCTTGGCGTGTTCCACGGGCAGGTGCGGGGCCTTGAGCTCGGTCCACTGGCCCGGGGCGAACAGGGTGCGGCCCGCGCGGGCCCGCTTGCCGCTCTCCACCGCACCGGAGGCCGCCAGCTCCGCCTGGGCGGCCTTGTGCCGGGCGGCCGTCCAGCCGTTCCAGCGGCGCACGGCGCGGTCCGTCGGGCGGACAAGGGCCAGCAGCTGGAGGTACAGGGCGGCGGCGTCCGCGCCGACCCCCAGGGACGCTGCGGCCTCCGCGACCAGCTCGGGGGCGCTCAGGGCCGGGTTCGCCTCGTAGCCGCCCTGGGGCACCGGGGTGTCGGCGGCGCGGGCGGCCAGCCGGGCGAGGCCGTCGAGGAGGTCCCGGTGCCGGCGCAGGACGGTCAGCAGGTAGCCGTCCCGGACGGTGGCGGCGATCCGCTCGGCCCGCTCCGTCCGTTCCGGGTCGGCGAGGGCGGCCACCCGCAGGAAGGCGTCCCCCCTGGGCACGGCCACCACGAACACCCCGTCGTCGAGGGCCGTGGAGGTGCCGGCGGCGCCCTCCCACAGCGGCTGGGGGCAGGGCAGTACGGGCCCCTCGTACGGGGTGAACGCCGGGTCGGCCTCCGCGATGCCGGCCAGCTCCTTGAAGAAGGCGCCGAGGGGGACCAGCGCGCCCGGGCCGTCCAGCTGGGCCCGCAGCCGCCCGTAAAGGGCGAGGGCGCCGCGGGCTCCGGGGTCGCCGACGGGCCGTTCCGTCAGCGCCCAGGCGATGACGGAGGCGGCCGTGTGGTGGGCGGGCTCGGAGCCGACCGGGTCCCCGATGGTGCCGTCCGGCCCGCTGTGGCGGAGGTGGATGCCCCCCAGGCGGTCCCCGACGAGTACGAGGCCCTCCTCGCCGAACGGCGCGTCGGCCGGGACCCGCCCGGCGGGCAGGGCCCGGGCCCAGGGCAGGGGCAGGCCCAGCTCGGCCTCCAGGGCGGCGGCCAGCTCCTCGTCCACCTGTTCCTCGGCGCCCAGCAGCCCGGTCCACACGGCGGCCATCCGCTCGGCGGCCCGGACGGTCCCGCCCGGCTCCCACAGCTCGGCCACGTCCTGCGGCAGGCCGGCGGCGAGGACGGCCCGCAGGCCCGCGTCGCCGAGGGCGCGGCAGAGGGCGTCGTACTCCCGGGCCAGGGGCTTGCCGGCCTTGAACGGGGCGGAGGCCAGCAGCTTCAGGTGGTCGCGGTCCCCTTCCCGGGCCGGGAACCCTGCGAGGACGAGGCGTGCGACCGGGCTGCGCACTCCGGTCAGCCGGACGAACGCGTCCACCGCTGCCGGATCCGCCGCCAGCGGGCCCCGTTCGGCGAGCAGCTCCAGCAGCCGGGGCAGGCGTACGGAGTCCTCGGCCCCGACGGTGGTGGTCACGCAGTCCTCGGCGCCCTCGGGGGCGGGGTCGGCGGCCCGCTGGACGAACCAGGCCGGGCCGTGGCGGACGGCGCCGGAGGCCAGGGTGTGCCCGGCGGCGCGGAGGGCGGCCAGCGCCTCCTCCCCGGCCCGGCCGGTCCGCCAGGTCCCGCCCGCTTCGGCGAAGGGCTGCCCGCTCCAGGTTTCCAGCAGTGCGGCCAGCGCCGTCCGCTGCTCGTCGGGGGTGGTCGCGGCGGCGGCGCGCCAGGCGACGGCGCCGATGCCGCCGAGCAGCGGCTCCCAGGTCTCGGGCGCGGCGGGCCGGGCCAGGACGCGGGCCTCGTCGTCGATCTCGCCGCGCAGGTGGCGCCCGTCGGCGGCGACGGCGGTGAGCATCGCGGGGTGCGGAGCGGGCGCGGGCTCGTCGTAGCGGCGGTGGCGGTGGGGGACGAGGCGGTACAGGGCGGGGGCGAGCACGGAGTCGGGGACCTCGGTGCGCAGCGAGACGACCGGCCCGGCCCGCATGACGGCGACCCGGCGGGCGAGCTCGCGCAGCCTGCGCAGGACGTCGGCGGCGAGCCGGGCGGCCCGGTCGGCTCCGGCGGCGATGCGGGGTTCGAGGCCTCCGGGCAGGGCGGGGGCCGGGTCGCCCGCGAGGGCGGCGTCGAGCAGGGCGCGTACGGCGGTGTCGCCGACGGTGCGCAGGGTTTCGGAGGAGGTCGCGCAGCGGGGGGTGAGGAAGTGCCAGAAGGCGGGTGGCGGGACCGGGCCGGCGCCTTCGCCGAAGCCGGGGGTGCGGCGCCGGTCGGAGCCGGGGAAGCCGTGCACCTGCCAGAGGAGGGAGTTGTCCTCGGCGGAGTGGCAGCGGATGGCCTCCTGGCCGACGAGCACGCCGTCCTCGCCTCCCCGGGGCATGCGCACGATGGCCCAGGGCTTGCGGCCCAGGCGGCGGCTGCGGTAGGAGGCGCGGCGGCCGTCGACGCCCTCCAGTTCGAAGCGGGTGGGCGAGGGGCCCGGGTACGGGGTGTGGTTGAGGACGCGGAAGCCGGTGAGGCGGCCGTCCTGGCCGAGCGGGGAGGCGGGGGCGCCTTCGGGGAGGGCGGCGAGGGTCTGGCAGGAGGACGAGAAGGGCTGCGTGCCGGGCGGGAGTTCGGCGAGGGTGTGGAACTCCGGCGGCGCGGTGTCCGCGAGGACCTCGCCGGTCTCCGGGTGGACGCGGGTCAGGGACTGCCCGTACCGGTGGCCGACGCCGCCGGAGCTCCAGTAGTGCCGGCCGTCGGCCATCTGGGAGTCGTACGAGCCGATGCCCTCCCGGCCTCCGGGGCGCAGGACGCGGCCGCCCTCGTGGCGGCCGCCGCCGTCCGGGGTCTCGAAGTGGTAGCCGAGGCCGCCCTGGATCATGCCGCCGTAGCGGCGCAGGCCGAGCTGCTGCTCGGGCTCGAAGACGTCCTCGGGGCGGTCGGCCCAGAAGGCCCGGTCGCCGAAGGAGGCCTCGGGGGTGGTGCCGAAGCCGACGAGGAAGGCGCCGCCGACGTAGTGGACGGTGTGCGCGGTGGCTTCCTCGGGGAGCCGGAAGGAGCAGGAGGCGCGGGGGCCCGCGTGGTCGACGGCCACGGCACGGTCGGGCCCGTAGACGGTCAGCAGCGGCCAGGTGCAGGTGACCCCGGTGACGGCGGCGGGGCCGCCGAGGCCGGAGACGGCCTCTTCCAGGGCGGGCCAGCCGTACTCCTCGGGCAGTCCGGCGCGCAGGGCGCGCGCGAGCGGGCCGGTGAGGTCCAGTGCGGCGAGGGCTTCGTCGATGCCGTCCAGGGCGCGGGCGGTGGGCCGGTCGAGGAGGGCGGCGAGCTCGTCGACGGCCTCGTCGGCGGCTCCGAGGCCGCCGCCGCGCAGGGCTCCGAGGAGGGTCTCGACGCGGCCGTGGACCTCGGCGGCGATGCCGGCGTTCTCGGGGAGGCGGCTGATGGCGGTGCCGGAGCCGCGCAGTGCGGCGTGGACGGTGCCCTCCAGGCGGGGTCCGAAGACCGGGTGGGCGGCCAGGGCCTTGAGGTCGCGCCGGGAGCGGCCGTCCCAGAAGACCAGTTCCACTGCGACGCCGGGGTCCGCGACGGCGATGCCTTCGGCGAGGCAGGCGTCGAGGAGGTCGGCGTCGAGCCCCCGGTAGGTGTAGCGGTCCTCGTGCAGCCGCAGCGGGCTGTCGGAGGCCCGCAGGCGGGGGGCGAAGAGGGTGAGGAGTTCGAAGAGTTCGGCGGGCATGGGCTGGCGCATGACGCCGCTGCCGCTGCGGCCGTGGGCGTAGCGGCCCGCGTACCGGGAGAACCATTCGGTGAGGCCGCCCTCGGGGGCGATCCGCCCGGCCGCGGCGGCCTCGGCGGCGCCGCAGCCGAGGAGCAGGCGCAGCCAGGAGGAGGCGTCGCCTCGGCTCTCGGGGAAGAGGTCGAGGAGCAGGGCGGCCACGTCCTCGGCGGGGGCGTGGGCGGTCAGCAGGGGGGTGGCGGCGTCGAGCAGCCGGTCGGGGACTTCCTTGCCGCGGGCGGCGGCGAGTACGAGGCCGAGGACGCGGGCCTCCTCGGCGGCGTCGAGGCCGGCGGCGCGTGCCGAGAGCCGGACGCGTCGGGCGAGGTCGGCGGGGAGGTCGCCGGGTGAGGCGGCCCAGGCGCGCAGGACCCGTACGTACTCCTCGTGCGCGGCGGCGGGCTCCAGGGCCTCGGCCAGCCAGGCCTGGTGGCCGCTGAGCTCGGTGGCGGGCAGGGCCCCGGCGCGGGCGAAGAGCAGGACGTTGCCGCGGTGCCAGTCGGGGTCGACGGGGAGGCGGTGGGTGCGCTCGGCCTTGCGGGCCAGGGCGTAGGCGCGGGCGGCGGAGCGCAGGTGCCAGGCGATGAGCTTGTGGCCGATGGTGTCCCAGAACCAGGGCAGGTGGGCGGGATCCAGTTCCCGTACGCGCCGCTCCAGGCCGTCCACGTAGCGGCCGGGCTTCTCGTAGGCCCGGTGGATCGTGCCGAGGGCCTCGTCGAGCAGCGCGGCGGCGGCCGGCCCGGAGGCGGGGTCGTGCGCGCGGGCCCAGTCGGGGTAGACGGTCGAGAGGTGCGGGTCGGCCGGCGGCTGGATCTGGATCTTCATGCGCCCGATGGTGGCACGCCCCGCCGACAGCCCCGTGCCCGCGCCTCGTGCGCGCGTACGCCGACGCCCCCGCCGGATGGTCCGGCGGGGGCGGCGGTGCGTGTCCTACGCGGGTGCGCCCGAGGTGAAGCGGCGCAGGAGCGGGCTGAGGACGAGGACGGACTTGGTCCGTTCCACGAAGGGCTCGCCCGCGATGCGCTCCAGGACGCGCTCGAAGTGGCGCATGTCGGAGGCGAAGACCTGGACGAGGGCGTCGGCGTCGCCGGTGACGGTCGACGCGGACACCACCTCGGGGTACCGCTCCAGCCCTCGCCGGATGTCGTCCGGCGAGGTGTTGTGGCGACAGTAGATCTCGATGAAGCCCTCGGTCTCCCAGCCCATCGCGGCCGGGTCCACCCGGACGGTGAAGCCGGTGATGGCGCCTTCGGCCCGCAGCCGGTCCACGCGTCGCTTCACGGCCGGGGCCGAGAGCCCTACCTCGGAGCCGATGTCCGCGTAGGAGCGGCGGGCGTCCTCGGCGAGGGCGTGCACGATGCGTTCATCGAGATCGTTCAGTCGCACTGCGGGCGGATCACTTCTCTGCTGTGGCCACTTCTTCCGTGGCCAGTCGGGAGCGGCGGATGCCGTACAGGAAGTAGAACACGAGGCCCACGACCATCCAGCCACCGAAGACCATCCACGTGGCCGTATCGAGGCTGAACATCATGAAGCCGCAGGCGAGGAAGCCGAGGATCGGCGTGACGGGGAAGAGCGCCACCTTGAAGGTGCGCGGCATGTCGGGCCGCTTCACGCGCAGGATGACGACGGCGACGTTGACCAGGCCGAAGGCGAAGAGGGTGCCGATGCTGGTGGCGTCGGCGAGCTTGCCGAGCGGGATGAAGGCCGCGAGGACGCCGCAGAACAGGGAGACGATCACCACGTTGGCGCGGGGGGCGCCGGTCTTCTCGTCGACCTTGGCGAAGACCTTGGGGACGAGGCCGTCGCGGGACATCGCGAAGAGGATGCGGGTCTGGCCGTAGAGGACGGCGAAGACGACGGAGAAGATCGCGACGACGGCGCCTGCGGCGAGGACGACGCCCCAGACGCTGGTGCCGGTGACGTCGGTCATGATCTGGGCGAGCGCGGCTTCGGTGCCCTCGAAGTCCTGCCACGGCATGGCGCCGACGGCGACGAAGGCGACGAGCACGTAGAGGACGGTGACGATGGCCAGCGACAGCATGATCGCGCGCGGCAGGTCCTTCTTCGGGTCCTTGGCCTCCTCGCCGGCGGTGGAGGCGGCGTCGAAGCCGATGTAGGAGAAGAAGAGGGTGGAGGCGCCGGCGGCGATGCCGCTCATGCCGAGCGGGGCGAGCGGGGTGTAGTTGCCGGCCTTGATGCCCAGGACGCCGATGCCGATGAAGAGCAGCAGGGTGACGATCTTCACCGCGACCATGATCGAGTTGACGGTGGCGCTCTCCTTGGCGCCGCGCATCAGGAAGACCATCGAGAGCAGGACGACGACCAGGGCCGGCAGGTTGATGAAGCCGCCCTCGCCCAGCGGTGCGGAGACCGACTCGGGGATGGTGACGCCGATGGTCCCGTCGAGGAACTCGTTGAGGTACTGGCCCCAGCCGACGGCGACGGCCGCGACGGAGACGGCGTACTCCAGGACCAGGCACCAGCCGCAGATCCAGGCTATGAGCTCGCCCATGGTGGCGTACGCGTAGGAGTACGAGGAGCCGGAGACCGGAACGGAGCCGGCCAGCTCGGCGTAGGAGAGGGCCGAGAACAGGGCGGTCAGGCCCGCGAGGACGAAGGAGATCGTCACGGCGGGGCCGGCCTTGGGCGCGGCGGTGCCGAGGACGACGAAGATGCCGGTGCCCAGGGTGGCGCCGATGCTGATCATGGTCAGCTGCCACATGGTGAGCGAGCGGCGCAGCGAGCCGCCCTCGCCCTGCCCGCCCTCGGAGACGAGCCGCTCGACCGGCTTGCGCCGCATCAGCGGGTTCACGGGCTTGCGCGTCTCCTTGGAGAGCGTGGGTGCCTGGCCCTGATCGAGCACGAGGGGACTCCTTTGACACTGCGGATGGGGACGGTTCGGGCGTCGACCGCAGCGGTCCGGAGCAGTTTGCAGACAGGGGTGAGCCCGTCTGGGCATGAGGGGACCGCCGAGCAGGCGGTCCGCGCCACTCCACGTACAGGGGGTGAGCCTACGAGCAGAGTGATACCGCCCGTAATGCACCATCCTTGCACATTGACGGACGATCGTTGCGCGGATCCGCCCGCCGTGGTCGTTTGTTGCGCACGGATGATCGATCGCTGCACGGGGCTCCTCCGGGTGCCTTCATTGACACTTCGTCAGATCTGCCGCACCGTGCCGCCATGGATCCGGCCGGCGCGGTCCGCCGCGGTCGAACCCGGCCCGCGCGGGGTACGGGTCTACGCAGTGGCCCCGGGGTGACGTGGACCCCGCGGGTCGCCGCACCGCCCGGACCGGGGGGACGGGAGCGCGACGCCGCCGACGCACCGCCGGACCGGACCGGCGTGACGTTCCCGTACCCGACGATCGGAGAAGCGGAGTGAGACCACCCCTGGGCCCCGACGGGCACTGGCAGGACCCCGGGCCCTTCCTGCGCGGGGTCGCCTGGCTGGACAAGGGCCGCCCGGTGCGCGCCGACCCGGACGACACCATGCGGCTGCCCTGGGACACCGGCGAGCGGGCCACCCTCCCCATAGGAGTGCGGCTGGAATTCACGACCCGCACCGCGCACGCGGTGGAGATCCGCTACCGGGCCGCCGTGCCCGGCCCCACCGACGCGCTGCGCGACCTCTCGCACGGCTTCGCCCTCTGGAACCGGCACGGGCTGCTCACCGAGGTCTTCACCGAGCCCGCCGCGGAGTCCGTCGTACGCCTGGAGCTGCCGCGGCAGCCCGGCCCCTTCACCCTGCACCCGCCCGAGGGCCAGTCCCCGCTGGTCCTGGGGCTGCGCGGCATCGGCGGCGAGCTCGCCCCCGCCCCCGAGGCCCCCCGCTGGGTGGTGCACGGGGACTCCATCACCGAGGGCTGGTGGTCCACCCGCCCCGCCCACGGCTGGCCCGCCGTCGCCGGCCGGGCCCTGGGCTTCGACACCGTCAACCTCGGCTACGCGGGAGCCGCGCGCGGCGAACTCGCCACCGCCGAGCAGCTCGCCGCGCTCCCGGCGGACGTCCTCACCCTCGCCTTCGGCACCAACTGCTGGTCCCGCGTCCCCTACACCGCCCCGCTGCTGTACGAGACCACGCGCGTGTTCCTCGACCTGGTCCGCCAGGGCCACCCGCGCACCCCCCTGCTGCTCCTGTCCCCCGTGCTGCGCCCGGACGCCGAACGCACCCCCAACCGCCTGGGCGCCACCCTGGGCGCGCTCCGGGACGCGATGGAGCGGGCCGTCCGGGACCGGATCGCCGCCGGGGACGGCCGGCTGGCCCTGCTGCCCGGCCGGGACGTGCTCGGCCCCGAGCACCTCGCGGACGGGCTGCACCCCGACGACGCCGGACACCAGGTCCTCGGCCTCGCTGTGGTCACGGCCCTGAGGCGGGCCGGGTTCGACGGCGGGTGAGTGAAACACGCCATACCGCTCCCGCTGAACAGGGCGCCCCCGCGGCGCCGTGTCCCCCACAAGCAGCCGGGGTCCCGGGGCCGCGCACGACGCGGCGGACCGGCCCCGGACCCGGCGGACACACACGTGGGAGAGAACACCATGGGCATCAAGCGCGGAACCACCCTGGCCGCCGTCGCGGTCGTCGTCACCCTGGCGGCGACCGCCTGCGGGACGAACGTCAAGGGCGGCGCGACCGGTCCGGCCGGGGCCGCGTCCGCCCAGGCTCCCGCCGCCGACCCCTACGCCGACGGGCAGCAGCCCGCACAGCAGGCCGGTGACGCCAAGCCCGCCGGGCAGCTGGCGGTCGCGGCCACCGACCAGCTCGGGCAGGTCCTCACCGACAGCGCCGGCTTCACCCTGTACCGCTTCGACAAGGACACCGCCAAGCCGCCCGCCTCCAACTGCGAGGGCGACTGCGCGAAGGCCTGGCCCGTGGTCGCGGCGGGCGAGGTCACCGCCGCCGCCGGGATGGACCCCGCACTGCTGGGCGAGGTGGTCCGCAAGGACGGCGGCAAGCAGCTGACGGTGGCGGGCTGGCCCGTGTACCGCTTCGCCAAGGACACCAAGGCGGGCGACCTGAACGGGCAGGGCGTCGGCGGCACCTGGTTCGCCTTCGCCCCCGACGGCAAGAAGGCCGCGAAGGGGGCGGCCACCCCCGCTCCCGCCGGGGCCGGCCAGGCCGCGGGCGCGCTGACGGTGGCCAAGGACCCCAAGCTGGGCGACCACATCGTCGACGGCAACGGCATGACGGTCTACCGCTTCAAGCCCGACACCGCCTGGCCCATGGTGTCCAAGTGCACCGGCGACTGCCTGGCCAAGTGGCCCGTGGTGCCGCCGGTCGACAAGGCGAACGCCAAGGGGATCACCGAGAAGAACTACCTGGTCCTGGACCGGCCCGACGGCAAGAAGCAGCAGACGGTGAACTGCTGGCCCGTCTACACCTTCGCCGGCGACAAGAAGCCCGGCGACACCAACGGCCAGGGCGTCGGCGGCACCTGGTACGCCGTCACCCCCGACGGGGCGCTCATCACCGCCCAGTAACCGCCACCCCCAGCCGCGCGGCCCCCGCCTCCCTCCCCCCGGGCGGGGGCCGCGCACCGTTTGCCGCGCCGGAGGCCTTCTCTAGACTCGGCCCCATGCTGCGCGTACTGGCCGTCGACGACGAGAAGCCGCTCCTGGAGGAACTCCTCTACCTGCTGCGCTCCGACCCGCGGGTGCGCAGCGCCGAGGGCGCCTCGGACGCCACGGAGGCGCTGCGCCGGATCACCCGGGCGGTGGAGAGCGGGCCGGACGGGCCCGACGCGATCGACGTGGTCTTCCTGGACATCCAGATGGCCGGGCTGACCGGGCTGGACATCGCCCGGCTGCTGGCCGGGTTCGCCCGGCCGCCGCTGATCGTGTTCGTCACCGCGCACGAGGGCTTCGCCGTGCAGGCCTTCGACCTCAAGGCGGTGGACTACGTGCTCAAGCCCGTGCGGCCGGAGCGGCTGGCCGAGGCCGTCCGGCGGGCCCGCGAGCTGCTGGGCCGGCCCCTGCGGGAGCAGGGGCCGGAACAGGACCCGGAGCCCGGCCGGGCGGCCGTCCCGGAGCCCCGGCGGCCGGACGCCGAGGTGTCCGCCGCCGAGCGGGCTCCCGAGCAGATCGCCGTCGAGCTGGGCGGGGTCACCCGGTTCGTGGCGATCGCGGACATCGCGTACGTGGAGGCGCAGGGGGACTACGCGCGGCTGCACACCGACGGGGGCAGCCACCTGGTGCGGATCCCGCTGTCCACGCTGGAGGAGCGCTGGGCGGCCCGCGGCTTCGTCCGGATCCACCGCAGGCACCTGGTGGCGCTGGGCCGGATCGACGAGCTCCGGCTGGACGCGGGCACCACCAGCGTCCGCGTCGGCCCGGCCGAACTCCAGGTCAGCCGCCGCCACGCGCGCCAGCTCCGGGACCTGCTGATGCGGCAGGCCACCGGCTGACCCGCGCCCGCGGGCGGACCGGCGCACGACCGCCCGGCGTACCAGGGTGCCGTTCGTCGCGCGGGGACGGGCGTACGGCGATCCGCCGGGCCCGTCGGCCGCAGGGGGCTCCGCCGCGGCCCGTCGCCGGGACCACGCGCGCATATCGTGGACCATCCGGCCCGGGAGGAGCGATATGTCCGAGATCCAGGCGCTGTTGGACGCGCTGAACGGACTGCCCCGTACCCGGCCCTCGGGGCCCGCCGAGGCCGAGGAGCTGCTGGCCCGGCTGCGCAGCGCGGCCGCCCGCTGGGCCGATGTGCTGTACGAGGCCCGGGAGGGCACCCGGTTCCTGCTGCCGCCGCGCGCGGAGGCGGCCCTGACGCTCGCGTTCCGGCGCGCGGAGGAGTCGTACGTGGAACTGGAGATCGCCCTGCGCGACTGCGCGGAGCACCGCGACCCGGCGGTGTGATCCAGGGGCCGGAACGGGCCTGTTGTCCCGCCGGAGGCGCTGCGTAGACTCCCCGGGATCCCCGCCCCCGTCGAAGGACCCTCCGGTGAACCAGACGTACGCGCTGACCGCGGTCACCGTCGTCGTCCTGGTGACGGTGCTGGTCGGCGCGCTGGGGCTGCGGATATCCCGGACCACCTCCGACTTCTACGTGGCCTCGCGGACCGTCGGCCCCCGGCTGAACGCGGCGGCCATCAGCGGGGAGTACCTCTCCGCCGCCTCCTTCCTGGGCGTCGCCGGGCTGGTGCTGCTCCAGGGGCCGGAGATGCTCTGGTACCCCGTCGGCTACACGGCCGGGTACCTGGTGCTGCTGGTGCTGGTCGCGGCGCCGCTGCGGCGCTCGGGCGCGTACACCCTGCCGGACTTCGCGGAGGCCCGGCTCCAGTCGCCGGCCGTGCGGCGGATCGCGGTGGTGTTCGTGCTCGGGGTGGGCTGGCTGTACCTGCTGCCGCAGCTCCAGGGGGCGGGGCTGACCCTGACCGTGCTGACGGGGGCCCCGCACTGGGCGGGCGGGGTGGTCGTCGCCTTCGTGGTCACGGCGGCCGTCGCGGCGGGCGGGATGCGCAGCATCACCTTCGTGCAGGCCTTCCAGTACTGGCTCAAGCTCTGCGCCCTGCTGGTGCCCGCCTTCTTCCTGCTGGCCGCGTGGGCCGGGGACGGGGCGCCGCGCGCCTCCTTCGACGCGCCGGCGGTCTTCCGCGAGCACACCGCCGTCACCCTGGGCCAGGACGTGCGGCTGTCGCTGGACGAGCCGCTCACCGTGACGGTGACGGGCCGGGTGGACGGGCTCGACCACGCGGACGCCCCGCTGACCCTGGCGGCCGGCCGGCACACGGTACGGGCGCACACCCGGCTGGAGTTCGCTCCCGGGACCGCCGTCCCGGAGACCGCGGCCCGGGCGGGCTCGGCGCCCGACTCGCCCGGCTGGGCGAGGCCGCTGTCGGCCGGCGACCGCGAGCACCGGCTGTACGCCACGTACGGGCTGATCCTGGCCACCTTCCTCGGCACGATGGGGCTGCCGCACGTCGCGGTGCGCTTCTACACCAGCCCCGACGGCCGGGCCGCCCGGCGGACCACCCTGGTGGTGCTCGGGCTGCTCGGGGTGTTCTACCTGCTGCCGCAGGTGTACGGGGCGCTGGGCCGGATCTACGCGCCGGAGCTGGCGCTGACCGGGGACGCGGACGCGGCGGTGCTGGTGCTGCCGGAGCGGATGCTGGGCGGGCTGCTCGGGGACCTGCTGGGGGCGCTGCTGGCCGGGGGCGCGTTCGCGGCGTTCCTGTCGACGGCCTCGGGGCTGACGATGGCGGTGGCCGGGGTGCTGCACCAGGACGTGCTGCCGCGGCGCGGGGTGGGGAGCTTCCGCCTGGCGGTGGTGGTGGCGATGGCCGTGCCGCTGGCGGGCGGGGCGGTGGGCACGCGGGTGCCGGTCGCGGACGCGGTCGGGCTGGCCTTCGCGGTGTCGGCGTCCTCGTTCTGCCCGCTGCTGGTGCTCGGGATCTGGTGGCGGGGCCTGACCCCGCCGGGTGCGGTGGCCGGGCTGCTCACGGGCGGCGGGGCGGCGCTGGGCGCGGTGCTGGCGACGCGGGGCGGGGTGGCGCCGAGGGGGTGGGCGCACGCGCTGCTGGCCTGGCCGGCGGTGTGGTCGGTGCCGCTGGGGTTCCTGACGATGGTGCTGGTGTCACTGGCCACCCGGTCCCGGGTCCCGGCGGGGACGGCGGCGGCGCTGGCACGGCTGCACCTGCCCGAGGGCGTGGCCGGGGAGCGGGCGGCGGGGGGCGCCTGGTGACCGGGGCGGTGCTCGGGGTGCTGGCGGCGGCGGGGGCGGTGCTGCTGCCGGCGCTGGGCTGGGCCGGGGGGCGGTGGCAGGCCCTGCGCGGTGAGCGGACGGCGGGGCTGGACCTGGGCACCCCGGTCGAGCGGGCCACGTTCCACACGCTGCACACCGCTTCGCTGGCCGCTCCCCCGCTGCGGGCGGGCCTGACCGAGGACGCCGCCCGCAAGGCGGCGCGGCGGCTGCGGTCGCTGCTGGGCACGGAGGCGCTGTGCCTGACGGACCGGGAGGCAGTGCTGGCCTGGGACGGCCCGGGCGCCGACCACCACCAGCGGCGGGCGATGGCCCGGGTGGCCCAGATGCTGGAGTCGGGGCGCAGCCAGAGCCTGCGGACGGACTGCCAGCGGCCGGAGTGCCCGCTGAAGTGGGCGGTGTTCGCGCCGCTGACGGGTGAGGACGGGGTGCTGGGGGCACTGGTCGCGTACGGGTCGCGGGAGTCGGCGGTGCTGGTGCGGGCCGCGACGGAGGTGGCGCGGTGGGTCTCCGTGCAGCTGGAGCTGTCGGAGCTGGACCGGGCGCGGACGCGGCTGATGGAGGCGGAGATCAAGGCGCTGCGGGCGCAGATCTCCCCGCACTTCATCTTCAACTCCCTCGCGGCGATCGCCTCGTTCGTGCGGACGGATCCGGAGCGGGCGCGGGAGCTGCTGCTGGAGTTCGCGGAGTTCACGCGCTACTCCTTCCGCCGGCACGGGGAGTTCACCACGCTGGCCGAGGAGCTGCGGTCGATCGAGCAGTACCTGGCGCTGGCCGGGGCCCGGTTCGGGGACCGGCTGAAGGTGACGTTGCAGGTGGCGCCCGAGGTGCTGCCGGTGGCGCTGCCGTTCCTGTGTCTGCAGCCGCTGGTGGAGAACGCGGTCAAGCACGGGGTGGAGGACTCCACGGAGGAGTGCCGGATCACGATCGCGGCGCGGGACGCCGGTGCGGAGGCGGTGCTGACCATCGAGGACAACGGCGTGGGGATGGATCCGGAGCGGCTGCGGCGGATCCTGGCCGGAGAGCGGGCGGGGTCCGCGTCGGGGATCGGGCTGCCGAACGTCGACGAGCGGATGCGGCAGGTGTACGGGGACGCGTACGGGCTCGTCGTGGAGACGGGTCTCGGAGCGGGCACGAAGGTCACGGTCCGGATCCCCAAGTACCGTGCGGGAGTGCACACCTCGGGCCCGGGGGCGGGCCGGCCGGGCCCGCCGCCCGCGTAGGCCCCGCGTAGGCCGGGAACGCCCGTGGCCCCGCCCCTGCCGGAAGGGCGGGGGCGGGGCCACGGGGACGGCCGACTAGCTCCAGCTGGCGTGCAGCGGCTTGCCCTCGGCGTAGCCGGCGGCGGACTGGATGCCGACGACGGCCTTCTCCTCGAACTCGGCCAGCGAGCCGGCACCGGCGTAGGTGCAGGAGGAGCGGACGCCCGCGATGATCGAGTCGATCAGGTCCTCGACGCCCGGGCGGGCCGGGTCGAGGAACATCCGCGAGGTGGAGATGCCCTCCTCGAACAGACCCTTGCGGGCGCGGTCGTAGGCGGACTCCTCCGAGGTGCGGTTGCGCACGGCGCGCGCGGAGGCCATGCCGAAGGACTCCTTGTACAGGCGGCCGTCGGCCGCCTGCTGGAGGTCGCCCGGGGACTCGTACGTACCGGCGAACCAGGAGCCGATCATGACGTTGGAGGCGCCGGCGGCCAGCGCCATCGCCACGTCGCGCGGGTGGCGGACGCCGCCGTCGGCCCAGACGTGCTTGCCGTACTTCTTGGCCTCGGCCGCGCACTCCAGCACCGCGGAGAACTGCGGGCGGCCCACGCCGGTCATCATGCGGGTGGTGCACATGGCGCCGGGGCCCACACCGACCTTGATGATGTCGGCACCGGCGTCGATGAGGTCCTTGACGCCCTCGGCGGCGACGATGTTGCCGGCGACGATCGGGACCCGCGGGTCCAGGGCGCGGACGGCCTTGATCGCGTTGATCATCGACTCCTGGTGGCCGTGGGCCGTGTCGATGACGATGGTGTCCACGCCGGCGTCGAGGAGCTGCTTGGCCTTGCCGACGAAGTCGCCGTTGATGCCGACGGCGGCGGCGATGCGCAGCTTGCCGTTGGCGTCGGTGGCGGGGGTGTACAGGGTCGCGCGCAGGGCGCCCTTGCGGGTCAGGATGCCGACCAGCCTGCCGTCCTTGTCGACGGCCGGGGCCAGCTTGCGGTGGCCCGCGTCGAGCTGGTTGAAGGCGTCGCGGGGGTCGATGTCGGCGTCGATGAGCAGGAGCTCCTTCGACATGACCTCGGAGAGCTGGGTGAAGCGGTCCACGCCGGTGAGGTCGTGGTCGGTGACCACGCCGACGGGGCGGTTGTCCGCGTCGACGACCACGCCGGCGCCGTGGGCGCGCTTGGGCAGCAGCGACAGCGCGTCGGCGACGGTCTGGGTGGGCGCCAGCGTGATCGGGGTGTCGAGCACGAGGTGGCGGGTCTTGACCCAGGAGATGACGTCGGTGACGACCTCGATCGGGATGTCCTGGGGGATGACGACGATTCCACCGCGGCGGGCGACGGTCTCGGCCATCCGGCGGCCCGCGATGGCGGTCATGTTCGCCACCACGAGCGGAATGGTGGTGCCGGTGCCGTCGGGCGAAGAGAGGTCCACGCCCTGGCGGGAGCCGACCGCGGAGCGGCTCGGCACCATGAACACATCGTCGTACGTCAGGTCGTACGGCGGCTTCAGGTCATTGAGGAAACGCACGTGCTGAACATCCCAGTCGATCGAAGGATCTTTCTACGGCCTCGACGGGGCAGCCAGCCGAGGAAACGCACGTACTTCATTCTCCCACGACCTGGCGTTCACGCCGCCCCGGCCGATCGTCCAGGACATTCCGGGCCGCATGGTCCTTTCCTACGGGACCTTGGTCCCGCGGGGCCGGCGGGGGCCGGTGGATCGGGGTCCGGCCGCCGGTCAGCGGGGTCGCGGGGGCCGCGTTGCGGGCGGCGGTGAACTCGGCGGCGATAGCGAGGGCGGTCTCCTCGGGAGTGCGGCCGCCCAGGTCCAGGCCGATGGGCGATCTGAGCCGGGCCAGCTCGGCCTCGGTCACCCCCTCGGCACGCAGCCGGGCCGCCCGGTCCTCGTGGGTGCGGCGCGAGCCCATGGCGCCGACGTAGGCCAGCGGCAGCCGCAGTGCCCGGGTGAGGACGGGTACGTCGAACCTGGCGTCGTGGGTCAGTACGCATACCGCCGTACGGGTGTCCAGGCGCCCGGCGGCGGCCTCCGCGGCCAGGTGCCGGTGCGGCCAGTCGACGACCACCTCGTCGGCGCCGGGGAAGCGGTCCGGGGTCGCGAAGACGCCCCGGGCGTCGCAGACGGTGACCCGGTGCCCGAGGAAGGCTCCGATCCGGGCCAGGGCGGCGGCGAAGTCGACGGCCCCGTAGACGATCAGCCGGGGCGGCTCGGCGGCGGATTCCACCAGCAGGGTGAGCGGGTCGCCGCAGAGCCCGCCGGCGGTGCCCAGCTCGGCGGTGCCGGTCCGCCCGGCCAGCAGCAGGGCCCGGACCCGGTCGGCGGCGGCCCGGTCCAGGGCGGCGCCGCCGCCGAGGCCGCCCTCCCAGGAGCCGTCGGCGTGGACGGCCAGGGCCCGCCCGAGCCGGCCGGGCGGGCCGGATACCACCCGGGCCAGGGCGGCGCGGGCCCCGCCCGCGGCGGCGTCCAGCACCGCCCCGAGCACGGGCCGCACGGGGTCCCCGCCGCGTACCGGGGTGACCAGCACGTCCAGGGTCCCGCCGCAGGTCAGCCCCACCGCGAAGGCGTCGTCGTCGCCGTGGCCGAAGCGGTGTACGCCGCCGGCCCCGGTGGCGATGGCCTCCAGGCACAGCTCGTGCACGGCGGATTCCACGCAGCCACCGGAGAGGGAGCCGAGCGCGGTGCCCCCGGCGTCCACCGCCAGCGAGGCCCCGGGTCCTCGGGGCGCGCTGCCGCTGACGGCGACGACGGTGGCCAGGGCGAACTCCCGTTGCTCGGCGTACCAGGCCCGCAACCCGGCGGTGATGTCGAGCATCAGGGGATGCAGGCGCGGCGCGCCGACTGTCCGGGGATCAGCGGCCGGGGCGGCAGTACGGCCGGCGGCCGGGCGGAGCCGGGGCCCTGGTAGCGGGCGGGGGTGCCGCGGGGCACCGGGTCGGGGGTCCGCCCGCCGGTGCCGAGGAGCCTGGCCGCGTGGGCCACGCTGGCGAGGGTGGCGTGGTGGTGCCAGCCGCGGAAGGAGCGGCCCTCGAAGTCGCGGATGCCGACCGGTTCGCAGGTCTCGGTGAAGTCCAGCGCGACCCGGTCGGTGAGCTTGGCCAGCAGGAAGAGCTGGGCGAGCGGCCGGTCGCCGATGTTGGTGATCCAGAACTCGGAGGGCAGCAGGGAGGTTTCGGTCCAGGCGCCCATCAGCAGAAGCGGGGTGGGCGGCGCGGGCGCGGGGCGTTCCTCGCCGGGGGTGGCGAGTATGGCGGCCGAGGTCAGCAGGGTCACCGCTCCCTCGGTGCGGCCGTGCCGGGTCCATTCGACGACCCGCCGCTGGGAGCGCAGCGAGTCGATCAGTTCGCGGGCGGGCGCGGTGTACGGCCCGGGTTTGTGGCGGCCGGTGCCGCCGAAGGAGACGGGCAGGGAGCCGTCGACCTTGAGGACGAAGGGGATGTCCTGGAGGGCGAAGGCCTCGATGGTCTGCGGGAGGTCGGTGTTGGAGACCTCCATCACGACCGGGCGGCGCTGGAGCTGCCAGGTCGCGGCCATGCGCTGTACGGCGTGCACGGCGTCCTGCGCGGGGGTGAGGGACCGTGCGGTGTCGGGGATTCCGGCCCGCCTGCGGCGCAGCAGTTCGCTGGTCCACGGGGCGGGGAGGGTGAGCGTCCATTCGACGGGGAAGCCGGCCTCGCTGGAGGCGAGCCAGATTCCGGAGGCCTGCTGACAGTTGGCGGTGCGGCCGAGCTGGGGTACGAACTGCCTGCCGACGCCCACGGAGCGGTCGCCGGCCTTCTCGATGACCATGGGCTGCACCACCCAGGCCAGCGGGCGCTGTGCGGTGCGTTCGAGGTGCTGGGCGAGGGACCGGCGTACGGGGGTCCAGTCCCAGGGCGATTTACTGATGAACTGCTGGAGGCTCTGCTCGACGGAACTCGCCCCAGTTCCGGCGATGTTTCGGATTGTTTTCTTCCCGGTAGTGCGGACGAGCCCGTTCAGATAAACGCGGGCCCAGTTTCGCTGGTCCCGCCTGGGTAAGGACTCGAAGAAAAGCGAGATCAATACGTCGATCAATTCGGAGATATCCCTGGTGGAATCCTCCGGCAGCACTGCGCGAACCATCTTGGCCTCCCCCGCGACCAGACTAGATCCTTGACCCTACTGGACCGCGGAGAACGGCCGTAGGGCCCGGCGGCTACTTCCTGAGGTCGCTGGCAGATTCGAGCCGCTCTTCCTCTACCACGAGCGGGATCGGGATTTGGTTCGCCGCGTAGTAGAGCGCGATCAGGAAGTGTGCGACGAGAGTGAGAGGTGCCGAGAAGAAGGACAGAACCACGGTCAAGGGGTAGGCGACCGCACCGAGCCCGAATCGGACGCGAGTGGCCCGGGCCCCGTCCTTGTCCACCGTTTCGTGGAAGAGGTGCCCGACCTTGGTGACGTACCACCAGAAGGCCAGGAAGGCGAGAGCGTACACGACGGTCCACGAGCTGTAGAGGATTGCGGCCACATTGGCCGATTCCCCGTCCGTGAGGTGCTCGGCGAGCACGTTGGTGGTGTACGGAATCACCGACACCACCATCAGCACCAGGAGATTCAGGAACAACAGCGGCCGGTCGACCCGCTTGAGGTGACTGAAGATCGTGTGGTGGTTCACCCACATGACGCCGATGATGAGGAAACTCACGAGATAGGCCGCGTAGTGCGGCCATTGCTCCCAGAGTCCGTGCCACAGCTCCGACCCCTGCTCCTCCGGAACCTTTAACTCCAGCACCAGAATGGTGATCACGATGGCGAATACGCCGTCGCTGAACGCCTCCACCCGGTTGGTTTCCTGCTCCATGTCCTCCCCTTCGCGGAAGTCATTCACGTGAGCGGGGAGGGCGTGGTCCCCGCCCTCCCCGCTCACGCTACCCAGGAAAGGGCGGTCAGCCGCCGAAGCCGGCCGTCTGGCGCCAGATCCGGCCATCGCGGACGACGAGCGTCCCGAACGCGTGCTCCGGCTCGCCGTTCAGGTTCATGATCGCCCGGTAGAAGATGGTGTCCTCGGTCTCGATGTACTCCTGCAGTTCGACCAGCGTGGGCTTCACCGTGAGATAGCCGGTGAACGTCTCGCGAACGGCGTCGATGCCCACCGAGACGCCCTCGAAGCGCAGCAGCACGGCGTCGTCGGTGTAGTTCTTCATCACCGCCTCGATGTCCAGGGCGGCCAGCGCCTCCATCTGGCGGACGAAGACCGGGTGCAGCTTGGCGATGTCGTACTTGGCCATGTTCGACTCCTTTTCAGGGTGTGGAAGTTGACTCGCCGGGCGGTTCGGCGCAGGCGGCGGCCCCGGTGAGCGGCAACCGGACGACCATCCGGGTCTCTCCCGGCTTCGAGCGGGCCGTGATCGACCCGCGGTGTCGCTGGGTCACGATGCGGTAGCTCAGGTGCAGGCCGAGGCCCGTGCCCTTGCCGACGTCCTTGGTGGTGTAGAAGGGCTCGAAGATCCGCGGCAGGGAGTCCGCGGGGATCCCGCGGCCGGTGTCCGTGATCTCCACGACCAGGCAGACGCCCTCCGCGCGGACCCGCAGGGTGAGGGTGCCCGAGCCCTCCATGGCCTCGGCCGCGTTGTCGACCAGGTTGGTCCACACCTGGTTCAGCTCGCTCGGGTAGCCGTCCAGTTCGGGCAGCCCGGGCTCGTACTCGCGGACGATGGTGATGCCCGGCAGCTTGGAGCGCAGCACGATCAGGGTGTTCTCCAGCCCGTCGGGCACGGAGAACCGCTGTTCGGGGGCCCGGTCGAGGTTGGCGTAGTCCCGGGTGGCCGAGACCAGCTGGGAGATCCTGGGCCCGGCCGCGCGCAGTTCGGCGGCCAGCGAACGGGCCTCCAGCAGCGCCGCCAGGTGGTCGAGGGCGGCGGGCAGGGCGGCCTCGCCGACCCCCTCCAGCCGCTCCAGCAGCCAGCCGAGTTCCAGCCCGAGGTCGGCGGCGCCGGAGCCGAGCAGCCCGGGGCGTTCGGCACCGGCCTCCTCGGCCCAGTCGGCGATCTCCTCCTCGGCGTCCGCCTGGGCGAACGGGTCGGTGGTGTCCGGGGGCGGGAGCTTGTCCAGCTCCTCGGCGAGCCGGTCCAGTACGGGGCGCTCCGCGCCCGAGGCGGCCGCGCCCCACGCGCAGGCGGTGGCGGTGAGCCGGTCCAGGGCCGGCGCCAGCTCCTGCGCGGCGCGGGCGACCGCCGCGGCCGGGTTGTTCAGCTCGTGCGCCAGGCCGGCGGCCAGGGTGCCGAGTG
This sequence comes from Streptomyces sp. NPDC040718, assembly GCF_055593565.1. Classification (NCBI taxonomy): domain Bacteria; kingdom Bacillati; phylum Actinomycetota; class Actinomycetes; order Kitasatosporales; family Streptomycetaceae; genus Streptomyces; species Streptomyces sp. NPDC040718. Next base: position 93,702 of record NZ_JBVIXO010000008.1, read on the forward strand.
CCTCGACGGTGGCCCGTTTGCGGGCCTGGACCTCGGAGGACTTGATCCGCCAGGCCAGTACCGGGATCAGGACCGCGGCCACCCCGTGGCAGCGGGTCAGCATCTCGAAGAACACCGGCTTCGGATAGGCGACGACGGTGGTCGCCGGCCCGCTCGCGGACGCGGTGGCCACGTAGGAGCCGTCCGTCAGCAGGGGCAGCTCCCCGGTGAAGCGGTGCGCGGCGGAGGGCTTGCCGTCGTGCTCCTCCGCGGCCGCGCCCTCCTCCTCGGTGGAGTGCCGGGTGAGGACCTCCTCCCGGCCGTCGACGACCTTGGTGACGACGAGGCCGCCGGAGAGCAGGACGTGGAAGCCGGTGGCCTCCTCCCCGTCGCGGAAGAGGACCTCCCCGTCGGCGAGGACGCGCGGATCGGACACGGAGGCCAGCCAGTCCAGCTGGTCCTCGGTGATCTGCGCGAAGATCTCCAGTCCGCGCAGGGCGGTACGCAGTTCTCCGGTGTTCACTCGGTGCTCCCCTCGGCCCTGGTGCGCGCGGCCAGCCGCAGGGTCGTCAGCAGGGCCAGCGCGCACACCCCGGCGACGGCCGCCATGAAGCCGACCGAGGTGCGCTGTAGCCCGTGGATGTTGGTCAGGAGTCCGGCGAGGACCGCCGGGACGCTCATGGCGAGGTACGCGAAGACGTAGACCGCGGCGGTGAGTTCGCCGCGGTGCGCCGGGTCGGCGAGCGAGCTGAGGGCGCGGAAGGAGCCGAGGAAGGCGGCGCCCCAGCCGCTGCCCAGGACGGCGGTGGCGGCGAGGAACACGGCCGCCGAGCCGGTGCCCAGCGAGAGCAGCACCAGGGCGAGCCCGGCGAGCAGCCCGAGCAGGCCGAGGACGGCGGTGCGCAGCGCCTCGGTGCGGCCGAGCAGCAGCTGGGCGGTGGTGGCGGCGCCGGCGAGCAGGGCCACCGTGGCCCCGCCCAGCAGGTAGTTGGTGCTGCGGAACAGGGCGAGGGCCAGGTGCGGCCCGAGCGAGAGGTAGAAGCCGCCGACGGTCCAGACGGCGACCACGGTCAGCACGAGCACGGCGAACTTCCGCCGCACGTCCGCGGGTACCCGGATCCGGTGGGGCACCACCCGCAGCCGGCCGTCCGCCCCGGGGGCGCTCTCGGCCATCCGGGCCACCCCGACGAGGGTGAGCGCGAAGGCCCCGGCCAACAGGAGGTAGCTCAGTACGGTCGGCGCGGGCGCGTACTGGACGAGCAGTCCCGCCCCGAGCCCGCCCAGGCCGATGCCCACGGTGGGCCCGGCGCTGTTGACCTGGGCGCCCAGCGCGGGCCGCGAGCGCGGGCTCAGCTCCAGGAGGGCGGCGCCCATCGCCCCGGTGGCCAGGCCCACCGCCAGCCCCTGTACGGCGCGGGCGGCGAGCAGCAGGCCGAGCCCCCGGGCTCCGGCGAACAGGCCCATGGAGACGATCGCGAGGACCAGGGCGGCGGCCAGGACGGGCCGCCGGCCCAGGGTATCCGAGAGGGATCCGAACAGCAGCAGGCCGGCGAGCACGGTGACGGCGTACACGGCGAAGACCACCGTGACCACGCCGGAGGACAGTCCCCATTCCTGCTGGTAGAGCACGTACAGCGCCGAGGGCACGGAGGAGGAGAGCATCAGCAGGACGAGGACCGCGCCCACCACCCGGAAGCCGGAGGCCCTCGCCGTGCGGGCGGTGCCCCCGCTCGTTCCGTCTCCCGTGCCCCTCGTCTCGGTCGGTCCGGCCACTCTGGTCAACTCCCCTCCCCCGGGCCGCCCTCGCGGGCGGTCAGGCGGTGATCAGGGCCGCCCGGGCCAGCGCGCGGGCGGTGAGTACGCCCGCGAGGTGGCCCAGGTATTCGGCCGAGGTGCCTCGCCCGGGGACGAACAGCTCCCGGGGCTCGGCTCGGAAGGCCGCGAGCACCGCCTCCGTCGTGTACGGGCCCCCGCGCAGCCGGTCCTCGACCCCGCGCAGGCGCAGGGCGCGCGGCGTGGCTCCGGTGACCGCGATCCGCGGCCCGTCCGGGGTGATCCGTACGGCGGCGGCGCACAGCGGGTAGCGGGTGGCCCGGTCGGCGGCCTTCTCGAAGGCGGCGGCCGGGCCGGCGGCGGGCACCAGCAGGGCGGTGACCACCGATCCGGCGGGCACTCCCGAGGCGGCGAGCCGTTCGGCGCCCGTCGTGGTGCGCCCGCCGGGTCCGGCGAGCTCCACCCGGGCGTCGGCGGCCAGCGCCGCCACGGGCAGGTCGGTGGCGCGCCCGGCGGCGGCCAGGTTCCCGCCGGCGGTGCCGAGGTTGCGGACCTGGGGGTCGCCGTTGGCGCGGGCCGCGGCGGCCAGCTCCGGTGCCCCTTCGAGCACCAGCGGGTGCGCGGCGAGTTCGGCGAGGGTGGTCAGGGCCCCGATGCGCAGGGCTCCGCCGCTGCGGGCGGTGCCGCGCAGCTCCTCCAGGTGCCGTACGTCGACCAGCAGCCGGGCCCGCTCCGCGCCGGTGCGCAGCCCGGGCAGCAGGCTCTGCCCGCCGGCCAGCACGCGGGCGCCGGGGGTGGCGAGCAGCGTCAGGGCCTCGTCGAGGGTGGCGGGCCGGGCGTAGTCGAAGTCGGTGAGGATCACGGGGCTTCCCCTCTCAGGCGGCGCCAGACCTTCTCGGGGGTGAGCGGCATGTCGATGTGCCGTACGCCGAGGTCGGACAGGGCGTCCACGACGGCGTTGACGACGGCGGCGGCGGGCGGCACGGTGGCGATCTCCCCGGCGCCCTTGGCGCCGAGCGGGTTGTGCGGGGAGGGCGTGACGGTCTTGTCCAGGGTGAAGAAGGGCGCGTCGGCGGCGCGGGGCAGGGCGTAGTTCTCCAGGTCGGAGGTGATCAGGACGCCGTTCTCGTCGTACTCGGCGGCTTCCATGAGGGCCTGGCCCAGGCCGTGGACGATGCTGCCCTCGATCTGGCCGAGGACCACCTTCGGGTTGCCGATGTGCCCGGCGTCGTCGACGGCGGTGTAGTCCACCACCTCGGTCTCGCCGGTGAGTTCGTCGACCTCGACGACGGCGATGTGCGTGCCGAAGGGGTAGTTGAAGTCCGGCGGGTCGAAGTGGGTGGTCTCGTCGAGGGCCGGCTCGATCTCCGGGGGCAGCCCCCAGCCGTACCACATGGCCATGGCCAGTTCGGCGAAGGTCTTGGCGTTGTCCGGGTTGCCGGCCTCGTGGACGCCGCCGTTCTCGTAGACGACCCGGTCCTCGGGCACGTTCAGGAAGACGGCTCCGGCCCGGACCAGTTTGGCCTTGATCTTGCGGGCGGTGAGGGCGACGGCGGGCCCGGCCATGCTGTAGGAGCGGGAGCCGTAGGTGCCCTGCCCGTAGGGGGCCTTGAGGGTGTCGCCCTCGTGCACCTGGACCTGGCCGGGGTCGATGCCGAGCTCGTCGGCGGCGACCTGCGCGAAGACGGTGCCGTGGCTCTGGCCGGTGGAGGCGGAGCCGACGGTGACGGTGACCTCGCCGGTGGGGTGGACGCGGATGTTGGCGCTCTCCCAGGTGCCGCCGAGCATGCCCTCCTTGGACATGCGGGTGGAGGGGCCGACGCCGCAGACGGCCACGTAGGTGGCGATGCCGACGCCGAGGCGCTTGCCGCGGGCGCGGGCGGCGGCCTTGCGGGCGGGCATCGCGTCGTAGCCGGCGAGTTCGACCGCCCGGTCGAAGTTCAGCCGGTAGTCCCCGGAATCGTAGGTCCAGCCGAGGCCGTTGTCGTACGGGAACTTCTCCTTGGGCACCAGGTTCCGGCGGCGGACCTCCGCCGGGTCCATGCCGATCTCGGCGGCGTACCGGTCGACGAGCCGTTCCATCAGGAAGGCGGCCTCGGCGCGCCCGCTGCCGCGCTGGGCGCCGAGCGGGACGGTGTTGGTGAAGGCGGCGTACACCTCGCAGAAGGCGGCGGGGATGTCGTACATGCCGCTGATGGAGCGTCCCATCAGGGCGGTGGCGACTCCGGGGCCGATGGTGGAGGGGTAGGCGCCGAGGTTGGCGTAGCTGGTGCAGCGCACGGCGGTGATGCGGCCGGCTCGGGTGCCGGCGAGGGTGACGTGCTGGCGGTGGTCGCGGCCCTGGACGGTGGAGTTCATCAGGCCGGTGCGGGTGTCGACCCATTTGACCGGGCGGCCGCCGAGGGCCTTGGACAGGAGCAGGACCAGCGCCATGTCGGAGTAGAGGTAGCCCTTGGTGCCGAAGCTGCCGCCGACGGTCGGGGCGATCACCCGGAGTTTGTTGAAGGGGATGCCGAGGACCAGCGCGGCGAGCAGGAAGCGGTGGTTGTGCGGGCCCTGGGTGGAGGCGTGGAGGGTGTACTCGCCGGTGGCCGGGTCGTACGCGCCGACGGCTCCGCGCGGCTCGATGGGGCTGTTGATGGTGCGCTGGTTGACCAGGTCCAGCTCGACGGTGACCTCGGCGGCCGCGATGGCCGCGTCGGTGCGCTCCTGGTCCCCGCAGGTCCAGTACGCGTTCAGGTTGCCCGGGACGGCCTCGTGGAGCTGGGGCGCGCCTTCGGCGAGGGCGTGGTCGGCGCGGGTGACCACGGGCAGCGGCTCGTACTCGACGGAGATCGCGGCGAGCGCGGCGGCGGCCTGGCGCGGGGTCTCGGCGACGACGGCGGCGATCGGGTCGCCGACGTGGCGGACGGTGTCGCCGGTGAGCACCGGGCGGGCGCCGGGGAGGCCGTAGGGGTGGGGCGGGAAGTGGCTCTCGACCCCGCCGGGTATCCAGATGCAGGGCAGCGGCATCACGTCGGGGAAGTCGGCGGCCGTGGCCACCTTCAGTACGCCCGGGAGCTGCTCGGCGGCCTTGGTCTCGATGGACAGGATCCTGGCGTGGGCGACGGGGCTGCCCAGGATGGCCATGTGGGCGGTGCCGGGCAGGTCGATGTCGGCGACGTACACGGCTTCGCCGCGCAGCAGGCCGGGGTCCTCGCGGCTGTCCAGGGGCCGGCCGAGGACGCCGTCCCGTGCCTGTGCTTCCCGTTCCGGCTGGACGGTGGTCATCGCGGTCACCGCCCCTCGGGTTCGGCGGGGGCGCAGGCGCGCTGCACTCCGCGGACCACGCTGTGGTAGCCGGTGCAGCGGCACAGGTTGCCGGTGAGCCATTCGCGGATCTCGGGCTCGGTGGGGGGCGGTCCGCCCGAGGTGTTGTCGACGAGCTCGCCGAGGGCCATCACCATGCCGGGGGTGCAGAAGCCGCACTGGGTGCCGTGCTCCTGGCGCAGTGCCTCCTGGAGGCCGGTCAGCTCCCCGCCGGGGGTGGTGACGCCCTCGATGGTGGTGACCTCGGAGCCCGCGGCGGAGGCGGTGAGGATCAGGCAGCTCTTGACGGACCTGCCGTCGAGGCGGACCACGCAGGTCCCGCACTGGCCGGTGTCGCAGCCCACCTTGGTGCCGGTGAGCCCGAGTCCGTCGCGGAGCCGTTCCACGAGGAGTTCGCTCGGCGGGGCCGCGAACTCCTCGGGTCTTCCGTTCACGTGCAGGGTGAGTTCGATGCGCGTCAGATCCATGCGAGCGCCTGCGCTTCCGTGAGCGACCGGTTGAAGAGGGGACCGCCGGGCTGCTGGAGAATTCCTCCCGAGTGCAGCGGGCCGGTGTCGACGGGGGCGTATCCGAGGTCGGTGATGATTCCGGCGACGATTTCCTTCGCCTTCGTGTCGTCGCCCGCCGTGTAATGGGCGAGGCGCTGCGATGCCGTGCGGCCGGAGGCGGTGCCGGCGACGGCGAGGGTTTCGAAATGCATGGTGTTCAGGGATTTCACGACCCGGGCGCCGGGGTACCACTCGGCGACGAGTTCGCTGGAGCCGCGCTCGCCGAGGTCGGCGGGGGTGCCGGGGCCGCTGAACGCGTTGGTGGCGTCCACCAGCACCTTGTCCTGGACGACGTGCGGGGGCAGCAGCCCGCGGACGCCGGCGAAGGGCACCATCAGCACCAGCAGGTCGGCCTCGCCCGCCGCCTCGACGGGGTGTGCCGCCGCCGCGGCGGGGCCGAGTTCGGCCAGGAGCGGGGCGAGCGTGCCCGGCCCGGTGGCGTTGGCGAGGACGACCGGATGGCCGGCCGCCACCAGGATCCTCGCGAGGGTCGAGCCGATCCGGCCGGTGCCGATGATGCCTGTCCGCATGAGTGGCTCCTCGATGGTGTGGTGTCAGTCCATGCCGATCCAGACCGACTTGGTCTGGGTGTAGCTCTCAAGGGATTCGGGTCCGCACTCGCGCCCGTAGCCGGAGGCCTTGTAGCCGCCGTAGGGCACGGAGGGGTCGTACTGGTTGTAGCAATTGACCCAGACCGTCCCGGCCTTGATCTGGGAGGCGACCCGGTGGGCCCGCCGCAGGTCCTTGGTGTGGACGCCGGCGGCGAGGCCGTACGCGCTGTCGTTGGCGATGCGTACGGCGTCCTCCTCGGTGTCGAAGGGGATGACCGACAGGACGGGTCCGAAGATCTCCTCCTGGGCGATCCGCATGCCGTTGTCGACGCCGGTGAAGACGGTGGGCAGGAAGTACAGGCCCTGGCTGGAGGCCCCTTCGGGGGTCCAGCCGGTGCCTCCGGTGCGCAGCAGGGCGCCTTCCTTCTCGCCGACCTCGATGTAGGAGCTGACCTTGTCGAACTGGGCGCGGTGGGCGAGCGGCCCGAAGAGGGTCTCGGGGTCCCGGGGGTCCCCGGGCTTGAGGGCGGCGGCCCGGCGGACCAGGCGTTCGACCATCTCGTCGTGGACGGGGCGCTGCAGCAGGAGCCGGGAGCCGGCGGTGCAGATCTCGCCCTTGTTGTAGTAGATGCCGAAGAAGGCGAGTTCCTCGGCGGCGTCGAGGTCGGCGTCGGCGAAGACGATGTTGGCGGACTTGCCGCCGAGTTCCATCGTGACCTTCTTCAGGGTGCCGGCGGACTTGCGGATGATCGACTGGCCGACCGCGGTGGAGCCGGTGAAGGCGATCTTGTCGATGTCCGGGTGGCCTGTGAGGGTCTCCCCCAGTTCCACGCCGGGACCGGTGACGACGTTGAGGACGCCGTCGGGGATCTCCGCCTCCTGGAAGAGCTCGGCGATCTTCAGCGCGGTGAGCGGGGTGGCCGGGGAGGGCTTGTGGACGACCGTGTTCCCGGCCGCGAGGGCCGGGGCGATCTTGGTCATCGACAGCAGGAGCGGGAAGTTGAAGGGGGTGATGGCGCACACCACGCCGAGGGGTTCGCGCAGGGTGTAGGCGAGCTGTCCGCCGGCGGGGGCCCTGGAGGAGCCGTCGACCCGGGTGACCGCGCCGGCGTAGTAGTGCATCAGCTGGGCGGCCATGGGGGCGTCGACGGTGCTGGAGAAGGCGAACGGCTTGCCCATGTCCACCGTTTCCAGCAGGGCTATCTCCTCCAGGTCCCGTTCGATCAGCTCGCCGACGCGGTTCAGCCGCAGCGCGCGCTCCTGGGCGGACAGCCGGCTCCACGGCCCTTCCTCGTACGCCGCGCGGGCGGCCGCGACGGCGGCGTCCGCGTCGGTCGCGGCGGCCTGGGCCACCGGCACGATCTCCTGGCCGTCGATCGGGCTGATGTCCGGCTCCGTACGGCCGTCCCGGGCGGGGACCCATCGGCCGCCGATGAACAGCTTCCCGGGGTTGGCCAGGGGGTGGTCGCTGAGCACGCGCTTGGTCATGGCTGCACCTTCCGGTGTCGCGGGGGCTAGCCGTCGCCGAGCTGCCGTAGGAAGGTCTCGGCGAGGGCCTTGGAGGAGTAGGGGTTCTGACCGGTCGTGAGCCTGCGGTCCACGACGACGTGCGAGTCCCAGATCGCGTCGGCCTTCTCGTAGCGGGCGCCCAGTCTGGTCAGCTCGGCTTCGAGGATGAGCGGGAGCCGGCCGGCCATGTTGGTGACCAGTTCCTCTGCATGCGAGAAGGCGGTCATCCGGTATCCCTCGAAGGGCCAGCGGCCCTCGCCGTCCCGCAGGGACAGCAGTGCGGTGTGGCCGTGGCAGACGGTGGCGAGCGGCTTGTCCTGGCCGATGGCCCAGCGCAGCAGCTGCGCCAGCTCGTCGGACTTGGGCAGGTCGCCGATGGCTCCGTGGCCGCCGCTGACGTAGATGCCGTCGTACTCGGCGATGTCCTTCTCTTCGAGGGATTCCACCGCGAGGGGCTGTTTCAGCTGGGGGGTCTGTTCGATGACGCGGACGTACTCGGCCGCGTTGGCCGTGTCCTGGTCCGGGGAGCCCTCGGGGCGGACCCACCGCAGGAAGTCGGGGTCGATGCTGGTCCGGTCGACCGTGGGGACCTCGCCCCCGATCGTCGCCACGTCGACGGTGTGGCCGGCTGCTCGGAAGAGGGTATAGGGAACGGCGAATTCCTCGGCCCAGAATCCCGAGGGGTGCTGTTCCCCGTCCAGCAGATGGAGGGTGGCCTTTGCCGTCAAGACGACGAGAATCCTCATGATTCTCTCCTTGTTCTGGATCGCTGCCGATTCAACACGCCCCTTCGCGAGGGGCGTAAGGGGGCGGCGTCAGGCCCGCGATACTTCGTCACGTGCGTCCAACGCCGTGAGGATCGTGCGGAATTCACCGACCAGGGGGTGGCCGGGAAGGGCTTCCGCGAATATGCGCTCTCCGTAGAGGGCCGCCATTTCCGGAACGTACGGGAGAATTCCGGCCAGGGGGGCGCCGTATACCTCCTCGGCCCTGCGGGCCACCGCCTCCCGGTCGACGCCCTCGGGTGCCATGCTCAGCACCAGGGCCCGCCGGCAGGCCAGCCGCCCGGCCAGGGCGATGGTCTCCTCCGCTCCGGAGAGGTCGACCCGGTCGGCCCTCGCCATGATCAGCACGATGTCGGCGCTGCCCATGGCGGTCACCGACTCGTTGTTGAGCCCGGCGTGCGTGTCGAGCAGCAGGACGTCGAGCACGTGGCTCCGCGCCAGCCGGTCGAAGCCCTCCGGGAGCAGTCCCACGTCGTACCCGGTGGTCATCAGCTCCCGCAGGGCCGCCGTCCCGGTCCGGGCCGGTACGACGTACAGCCCGGGCACGGCGGTGGTCCGGGCCGCGGTCTCGATCTCGCAGCGGCCGAGGAGGTAGTCGGCCAGCGAGCCGGTGCCGGGCCCGAGCCGGAACAGCAGGTCCAGGGTGGGCGACTGGAGGTCCGTGTCGACCACCCCCACCCGGCGCCCCTCGGCCGCCAGCAGCAGCGCGAGGTTCGCCAGCACCGAGGACTTCCCGGTGCCGCCGCGGTGCGAGTGCACCACGATGGTCCGGGTCATCAGGCCACCACCCGGTAGCCGGTGTCGTCCGCGTGCGGCCCCCGCGCCGTACGCGGCCGGTGCACGGCCAGCATGGTGACGTCGTCGTGCTGTTCGGCGGTGCCGGTGTGCTCGCGCACCGCCCGGTCCATCAGGTCGACCGCGTCCCGGCCGCTCGCAGGGGGGCCCGCGAGCAGTTCCAGCATCCTCTCGTCACCGAGGAAGCTGCCGTCGGGACAGCGGGCCTCGGGCACTCCGTCGGTGAACACGAAGAGGGTGTCGCCGGGGTTCAGCTGGGCGTAGCCGAGGGTGTAGACGCAGTCGGGGAGCACCCCGACCGCCGGCCCCGTGACCTCCAGGGCCCGGGGTACGGAGCCGTCGCCGGAGAGCAGCAGGGGCGGGTTGTGGCCGCCGTTGATGTAGACGAGGCTGCCGGTCCGCGGGTCAAGGACGCCGAAGAACAGGGTGGCGAAGTAGCCCTGCCTCAGATGGTTCCGGGTGAGGTAGCCGTTGGTGGCGGTGACCGCGTCGAGCAGCGGGGTGGCCCCGACGACCGGGGTGCGGCGGCTGCCGCCGGTGCGGCCGGCGGCCATCAGGTGCTGGAGCCCGCTGTTCTCGGCGGTGTGGCGGAGCAGGGAGCGGATGAGGGCCATGAACAGGGCCGCGCCGACGCCCTTGTCGCAGACGTCGGCGACGACCACCGCGAGGCGCCGGCCCCGGGAGATCTCGAAGACGTCGTAGAAGTCCCCGGCGACCTGCCGGGCGGGCCGGAAGCGCACGTCGATCTCCCAGCCGTCGGGGACGGGCAGCGCCTCGGGCAGGAAGCCGGCCTGGATCTCGCGGCCGATCTCCAGCTCCTTCTCGTAGCCCATGAGTTCGGCGCGGGCGTCGGCCTCGCGCAGGGTGCGTCCGAGTCCGGCACGTTCGGTGCAGCTGTGCAGCCGGGCTCCGACCAGGGCGGGCAGGAAGGGCGGGACGAGGTAGTCGTGGCCGAGGCGGACGTGCCGCTCCAGGGCGGCGAACTCCCGGACGGTCCAGACGACGACGATGGGCGCGCCGGCCCAGCGCCGCAGCCGGCGCACGGCGCTGCGCACGGTCTCCCCGTCGGCTTCGGCGGGGGCGAGCAGTACGTCCGCGACGGGCAGCAGTTCGAGGCGGCCGCGCAGCAGTTCCCCCAGGGTGCGGGGGACGAGTTCGGCGTCCATCAGCCGCAGCGCGTCCAGCAGTTCGACGGGCGGCGGCGGGTACACGTCCAGGATGATCACGGTCGTGGAGGGCATGCGTCCGTCCCCTCATCGGCCTTCACGGTCAGCGTGCTGACGTTCCGGCCGTCCCTGCGGGCATAGGCGTACGAGTCCACGCTGGTCAGGGCCAGGTGGATGCCGAGACCGCCGACCCTGCGCCGTTCCGGGGGGATCCCGGGGGCGGGGGGCAGGCGGCCGGCGACGGGATCGAACGCGGGGGCGGTGTCCTCGATGACGATCCGCACCCCGTCGGGCCCGGAGCGGCCGCGGACGGTGATCCGTCCGCTGCCGCCCCGGTACCCGTGCATCACGATGTTGGTGGCCAGCTCGTCCACGGCCAGCCGGATCCGGTACGTGGCCCCCTTGCCGAGGCCCGCCCGGCCGGCCAGCCGCAGGACGAACGCGGCGATCTCGCCCAGTGCCCCCACCGTCGCGGGCACGTCCAGTACGGCGGGCTTCCTCGCCAGTTCCACCATCTCAGTCACCGTTCCGGGCGGGCTGCTCAGTCATCGGAGAGGACGATGCTGCGGTCGAGCCCGGCCGTACGGATGGTCCGGGCGACGGGCTCGATGGCGCCGGTCACCTTGATGGTGACCTCGCCCCCCACCTTCTGCTGGGCGAAGACCAGGGAGCGCAGGCCGGCGCTGGCCATGTAGCCGACCCCGGCCATCCGGATCTCGACGGTGCCGGTGCCGTGCCCGGCTGCCTTCTCGATCGTCTGGTGGAACTCCGGGGCGGTCTTGGCGTCCAGCTCGCCCGTCAGTTCGATCACGGTGGTGTCGCCCTCGATGCTCAGGGACACGGAAAGCGGCATGTCAGGGTCTCCTTCGGTCTGGGCGGGTCAGTCGTCCCGGGGTTCGGGGTCCGTTGCGCGGCCGACCAGGATCACGACCGAGCGCGGGCCGATCAGGTACTTGCCGGCGTTGTCGAGCTCCTGTTCCGCGCCCGGCGTGCGGATGTCGTGCGGCGCCTCGGCGCCGGTGTCGGCGAACAGGTGCCAGCTGCGGCCGCCGGGCAGGGCGGGCAGTTCCAGGTCGTGGGCCTCCCAGTGGGAGTTCATGGCCACGTACACCACGTCCTGGTCGCCGGTGCCGCAGCGGGCCACCGCCAGCAGCCGGCTGTCCGCCGACCAGTCGGGCTGCCAGGCCCGCTCCCCGTGCCAGCTGATGTCGGGCAGGCCGAGGCCCTCCCGGAGCCGTCCGGTGGGGTGCGAGGTGGAGCGCAGCTCGCGGTGGTGTCCACGGAAGGCGATCATCTGGCGGGTGAACCGGAGCAGTTCGGCGTTCTCGTCGACCTGGTCCCAGTCGAACCAGGACAGCTCGTTGTCCTGGCAGTACGTGTTGTTGTTGCCCTGCTGGGTCCGCGCGACCTCGTCCCCGGACAGCAGCATCGGGATGCCCTGGCTGGTGAAGAGGATCGCGAGGGCGTTCTTCATCTGCCGCACGCGCAGCGCGTTGACCTCGGGGTCGTCGGTGGGTCCCTCGACCCCGCAGTTCCAGCTGTTGTTGTCGTTGGCGCCGTCGCCGTTGCCCTCGCCGTTGGCCCCGTTGTGCTTGTCGTTGTACGAGACCAGGTCGGCCAGGCTGAAACCGTCGTGCGCCGTCAGGAAGTTGACCGAGGCCGAGGTCCCGCGGCCGGTGTAGAGGTCGGGCGAGCCCGCGACGCGGGTGGCGAGTTCGCCGGTGACCCCGGGGTCGCCCTTGAGGAAGCGGCGGACGGTGTCCCGGTACTTGCCGTTCCACTCGGCCCAGCGCCCGTAGGCCGGGAAGTTGCCGACCTCGTAGAGGCCGCCGGCGTCCCACGCCTCCGCGATGAGCTTGGTGTGCCGCAGGACCGGGTCGAAGGCGAGCATCTCCAGCAGCGGCGGGTTGGGCAGCGGGGTGCCGTCCAGGTCCCGGCCGAGGATGGCGGCGAGGTCGAAGCGGAAGCCGTCGATGTGGTAGTCGGCGACCCAGTGGCGCAGGCAGTCCAGGACGTAGTTGCGGACCACGGGGTGGTTGCAGTTGACCGTGTTGCCGGTGCCGCTGAAGTTGAAGTAGTACCCCTCGGGCGTGAGCATGTAGTACGTGGCGTTGTCCAGGCCCTTGAAGGAGATGGTCGGGCCCTGCTCGTTGCCCTCGGCGGTGTGGTTGAAGACGACGTCGAGGATGACCTCGATGCCGGCGGCGTGCAGGTCCTTGATCAGGGTGCGGAACTCGTCGCCCTGCATGCCGTAGCGTCCGGTGGCCGCGTAGCCGGCCTTCGGCGCGAAGAAGGAGACGGTGTTGTAGCCCCAGTAGTCGTAGAGCTTCTCGCCGGTCTCGGGGTTGGTGCGCGGGTTGTCGCTCTCGTCGAACTCGAAGACGGGCAGCAGCTCGATGCAGTTGATCCCGAGCTCCTTCAGGTACGGGATCTTCTCCCGCAGCCCCGCGAAGGTGCCGGGGGCCGTGACCTGCGAGGACGGGTGCCGGGTGAAGCCGCGCACGTGGGCCTCGTACACGACGAGGTCCTCGGCGGGGATCCGCAGCGGGGTGTCGTCGCCCCAGTCGAAGTCCTGGAGGCAGACCCGCGAACGGTACTGGTAGCCGCGGCTGCGGTCCGGTTCCACGCCCCACACGTCCCGGCCCGCGATCAGCCGGGCGTAGGGGTCGGAGAGGACCTGCCGCGCGTCGAAGCGGTGGCCGGTGGCCGGGTCGTAGGGGCCGTCGGCCCGGTACCCGTACTCGATGTTCTCGTGGTCGAGGCCGAAGACCGTCATGGCGAAGACGCTGCCGGTGCGGAACTCCTCGGGGAATTCCAGCTCGGCCATCGGCTCGGGCTCTCCGCGCTTGTAGATGACCAGCGACATGGAGGTCGCCTGGTCGGAGAAGACGGAGAAACTGACCCCGCCGGGGACCACGTTGGCCCCGAAGGGGAACGGCTTGCCCGCGCGGACGCGGTACCCGCCCACCTCGTGGGTCGGGTAGGCGTCCACGCGCAGCACCTGCTCGGAGCGGGCCTCGCTCATCGCGCGGCCCTGGCCCTGGCGGCGGCCGCCTCGCCGGTCTCGAAGAAGTCGAGGAACCCGGTGGCCGACATGACGAACCGGACTTCCTCGCTCACCCCGTAGAGGGTGACCGCGACCCCGGCGTGCTGCGCCTCGCGGTAGACGACGAGCAGCGTGCGCAGCCCGGCGCTGGAGACGTAGGTGACGGCCGTCAGGTCGATCCGCAGCGGCCGGCCCTCGCGGACCAGCGGCAGCAGGGACTCCAGCAGGGTGCCGGAGGTCTCGCTGTTGATCTCGCCGGTGGCGACGAGCACGGTGGCCGTCTTGTTCCGGCGTTCCTTCACGTTCAGACTCATTGCCTGCTTTCCCCTCTTGTTGGGGCGCCCCCCGTGGGCACTACTGCTTGTTCACCGGCCGGAGCCGGACCTTGACCTTGACCCGGCCCTGGACGTCGGGGAGGTGGACGGTCAGCGCCTCGGAGTCGAACTCCTCGTAGGGCTTCTCGTCGATCTCCACGGACGCGATCCGCACCGAGCCCGCGGGCAGCAGGTCGGGCGAGACGCGCAGGATCCGGTCGGGCAGGTCGGTCGGGTCGGGCTGGAAGTGGAAGTCCATCTCCCGGCCGTTGATGAGAAGGTTGTTGTAGACGGCGGCCAGGTAGCAGAGCTCCGCCGAGTGGTACATGGACATCGAGTGGCTGCCCTTGAGCCGCTCCGTGCCGAGCAGGTACGGCGTACCGCTGGCGAGCACGTTGAAGTAGACCGCCCCCTCGTCGTGGTCGAGGAAGAAGGTGTTGTAGAAGGCCTGGGCCTGGCGCGCCTCGCGCAGGTTCGCGTCGCCGCCGACCGTGCCGTTCAGGATGAGGTAGGCGAGGATCGCCTGCTCCTGCTGCCACCAGGCCTTGCGGTCGTGCCAGGCGAACCGGTACGCCTCCTGGTCGCCCTCCTTCACGCGCTCCACGACGTCGTACCAGCCGCCGCGCTGCCGGTCGCTGCCGACGGCCGGCATGATCTCGCCGATCTTCCTGGCGAGCTGCTCGTAGGCGGGCTTGGCCTTCAGCGAGTTCATCCGCATCAGGTTCCAGGCGATCTTCAGGTTGTGCCCGACGACCGCGCGGTTCTGCTGCCAGCTGTGCGCGGTGTCGTGCGACCAGTCGCGGAAGAAGCGCTCCTGGACGAACGGGCTGTTCTTGTAGTCCGGGAACCGGTCCGCGATGGTGTCGAAGGTGTACTCCAGGAAGTCGGCGTACTTCTGCTCGCCGGTCGCCAGGTACAGGTTGACGAGGTACGCGGGCGCGTGGTCGCCGACCGAGTTCCAGTTCTTGCGCTCGGCGTTCTCGCCGAGGGACTCGTGGTCGGCGCTGAAGAGGATCGGGTCGATGTGCGAGTAGTACCCGCCCTGCTCCTCGTCCTTGAAGAACTTGTCGAAGAGCCGGATGGTGGCGTCGGCGTCGTTCCTGATCCGGACGTCGCCGGTGATCCGGTAGGTCTGGACGGGGCCGGCCAGCGCGTAGATCTGCTCGTACATCGGGATCGCGTCGTAGTCGTCGGAGAACTCCGAGGTGAAGAGCTTGCGCTCGCTGTCACCGTCGACGCTGATGCCGTGGTACCAGAAGACCACGTCCTCCTCGCTGTCCACGACCCGCATGTGCTTGCGCAGGTACTCGGTGCCGCGCTCGGCGATCTCCAGGTACTCGTCCTTGCCGGTGAGCAGGTAGGCCGAGGCCATGCCGTAGACCAGGCGGGAGATGGTGTCGGTCTCCTGGACGTGGCTGGCGGTCTTGTCGCCGCCGAGGCGGATCTCGGTGCGGTACTCGGTGAAGTCCACCGGGCCGTCGCCGAACTGGGCCCGCTTGTAGAAGTCGGCCAGCGACTCGATCTGCCGGATCCACCAGCCGGCCTCCTCGAAGCGGTAGTCCTCGGCGCCGCGGCCCAGGAACACCAGCCGCTTGGCCTCGAAGCGCCCGCCCTGCTCGGGGTAGTGGACCCCGTAGGCGAAGAGGAACCGGCCCGGGGAGAGCATCTCGTCGACGTGCCCGGAGGCGTCGACGTACGGCTCGTCCAGGTTGCGGACCAGCTCGGCGCTGGGGCCGGAGGCGAGGGAGACCTCGAACTCGCGGTCGTCGGTGGTCTTCAGCCGCAGCAGCCGGGCCGAGGAGTCGAAGCGGACCACGTAGCCCGCGATCGTGTCGGAAAAGGAGAAGTTCAGCGAGCCCGCCATGTCATGCACCGTCCTTGTCGTGTGAGCGGTCGTCCTCGTACCCCTGGCTGACCTCGACGATCACCCCGTCGGGGTCGCGCACCCAGACGGTCCGCCAGCCGCAGATGAAGTCGTCGAAGTCCAGCGGGCCCAGCGTCACCTCGGCCGCATCGCCCAACTCCGCGAGGAACGCGTCGACGCTGTCGGTCTGGAAGGCCAGGTGGCGTATCCGGCCCGGGGCCGGCGGGCCGTCCTCGTGCGCGGTGCGGGCGGCCGGCTCGGCCGTCGCGAAGAGCTCCAGGTACGCGTCCCCCTTGCGCAGGAAGACGATCTGCGTGGCGCCGAGGTCGACCACCCGGGCCCGGGCGAAGCCGAAGTACCGGGTGTAGAACTCCTCGGTGGTCTTCTGGTCGGCGCAGTTGAGGCCCACGTGCGACCAGGCCATCGCCCCCATCAGGCGCTCCCCCGGCCCCGGCCCGCCGCGAGCAGTTCGATGATCCGGCGGGCGAAGAGGTGGTGGTGGGCGCCGGTACGGCCGGTGACGAGGTCCCCGTCGACCACCACGTCCTCGTCGACGTACTGGGCGCCCATGTTGCGGACGTCCCCGATGAGGTTGTTGTGGCAGACCACCTTGCGGCCGCGCACCTTGTCCGGGATCGAGGAGGCCAGCCACATGCCGTGGCAGATGATCCCCTTGAGGACGGTCGGCTCCTCGAAGGCCCGGCGCAGGAACTCCGTCGCCGGGGCGAGGACGTCCACGTCCTCGGTGTAGCGCAGCCGGTCGGCGACCATGCCGGAGGGCACGATGACGGCGGCGTAGCCGCGCAGCCCATCGTCGTCCAGCCCCTCCAGGGACTTGGCCGCGGTGAAGGGCGCGCGGTACTCGTGCCCGGTGAAGGTGATGGAGTCGTTGCCCCACAGCCGGGTCAGGAAGTCGACCTCGGCCCCTTCCTCGGCGAACCGGCGCTGGTAGTAGAAGATCTCCGGTTCGTAGAAGTCGCTCTCGACCAGGACCGCGATCCTGGTCCCGGTCAGCGCCCCCTCGCGCAGGACCACGTCAGGCACGGGAGATCCCCCTCAGGAAGTCCGCCGCGCGCTCGGCGATCATCGCGATGGCGGTGTGGCAGTTGCCCGACGGGACGGCGGGCATCACGCTGGCGTCGACGACGCGCAGGTTGCGTACGCCGTGCACCCGCAGCTCGGGGTCGACGACCGCGAGGTCGTCGACGCCCATGCGGCAGGAGCCGGCCTGGTGGTGGTAGCTCTCCGCCTTCTGCCGTACGAAGGTCCGCAGCTCCTCGTCGGAGACGGAGCCCGGGCCGGGCTGGAGCTCCTGCTTGTACCAGGGCGAGAAGGCGGAGGTCGCGAAGAGCTCCCGGGCGAGCTTGACGCCCTGCACCATCCGCTCCAGGTCCCACCGGTCGCCCAGGTAGTTCGGGTGGATCAGCGGGTGGGCCAGCGGGTCGGCGCTCGCGAGCCTGATCCAGCCGCGCGAGACCGGGCGTACGACGCCGGGCAGGATGGAGACGGTGTTCGGGTGGTCCTTGCCGACGATCACGTCGAACGGGACGTGGACGAAGGCGATCTGGAGGTCCGGGGCGGGCAGTCCGGGCCGGGAGGACAGGAACAGGGCGCTCTCGGACAGGTTCTGCGCCGGCGGCGGGAGTTCCTGGGCGACCTCGGCCATCAGCCCGGTCAGGACGTGGTTGTGGAAGTTCTCGCCGACCCCGGGCAGCGCCGCGGTGACCGCGATGCCGTGTTCGCGCAGCCGCTCGGGGTGCCCGATGCCGGAGAGCAGCAGCAGCTTCGGGGACTCGATGGCCCCGGCCGCCACGATCACCTCGCGCCGGGCCCGTACGGTGTGCGGCCCGGGGGCCGGTGTCGTGCTGTGGCCGTCCCGTACCGTGCGGCCCGGGACGTCGGCGGGGGCCCGGAGCCGGACGTACTCGACGCCCGTGCAGGTGTCGCCGTCGAAGAGCAGCCGGGTGGACTGGGCGCTGGTGCGCAGGGTCAGGTTGGGGCGGACGAGCGCCGGCTCCAGGTAGGCGGCCAGGGTGCCCTGGCGGCGGCCGTCGGCGACGTCGATGTGGTGCCAGCCGGTGCCGAAGAGGCCGCGCCGGGGGCCGTCGGTGTTGAAGTCGGCGATCTCCTGGTGGCCGAGCTCGACGGCGGCGTCGATGAAGGCGCGGGAGACGGGGTTGGGGCCGTGCCGTCCGGCGTTGGTGATCCGCTGCGGGCCGGCCGTGCCGGTGGTGGCGGCGGTGGCGTCCTCCTGGCCCTCCAGCAGGGCGAAGTACGGCAGGACGTCCTCGTACGCCCAGCCGGCCGCGCCCTGGTAGGCCCAGTTGTCGAAGTCCGAGGCGTGGCCCCGGATGTGCATCATGATGTAGAGGTTGCTGCTGCCGCCGGGGGCCTTGCCGCGCGGTTCGTACGTACGGCGTCCGCCGAGGCCCGGCTGCGGGACGCTGGTGTAGCCCCAGTCGACGGGCCCGCCGAGCAGCTTGTACCAGGAGGACGGATCGTCCACCTCGGGCGGGATGCGGGGGCCGCCGGCCTCCAGGACCAGGACGGAGACGTCCGGGTCCTCGGAGAGGCGGTTCGCGAGGACGCTGCCGGCGGTGCCGGAGCCGACGATCACGTAGTCGTACTGTTCCGTGGCCACGAGTCCGGTCCCCTCAGCCCTGGCCCAGCACCTGGAAGGGGGCGGTGTCGTGGTAGTTCGCCATGTAGGCGATCCGTCCGTCCACGATCTCGAAGTAGTTCATCACCTCGGCCTCGACGGCCTCGCCGGAGGCGCTGACGGCGCTGAGGTGGGAGACGGCCGCGGCCTTGGTCCCGTCGACCAGGAAGTGCACGGGCTCGTTGCGGAAGACCCGGTACATGGTCCCCATGCCCTTCATCATCGAGCGCAGGGTCTCCAGGCCCTCGATGTGTCCGGCGAGCTGCTCGTCCATGACCTGGTCCTCGGCGAACAGGTCGCACCAGCGGTCCCAGTCCCCCGCGTTGGCGTACTGGTAGTACTTGGTCAGGATCTCTCGGGCGTCCATCGCGTCTCTCATCCCCCTATCGGTCCCTGCGGGTCCCGTCCGGCGCGAACGGTGCCCAGAACTGGCTGAAGGCGGCCGCCGTGTCCCCGAAGAGCCCGTCGCGGCCCTCGGTGATCCGGCCGTCCCGCCACCGCACGAAGTGGAAGACCTGGTAGTCCATCCGCTCGTACGGAGAGGTGCTCGCCGGGTCGGCGCCGTCGCGCAGGGCGACGTTGCGGCACACGTCGGCGCTGCAGTCCTCCCCGACGAGGACCGCCTCCAGGTCCATCCGGAAGGTGCCGCCGGTGAGCTTGTGGGTCTGGCCCATCAGCTCCAGGAAGGCGTCCAGCCCCTCGTACCAGCCGGCGAGCGGGTGGTTGCCCGGCACCAGCCAGCGCAGGTCCTCGGCGTAGTAGTCGAGGATCCGGGCACGGTCGCCGGAGCCCAGCGCCCGGTAGGCGGCCTCGACCCGCTCGCGTGTCACTCCGGTCATCGCCGCCGCCCCCTCAGAGCGAGCCCGAACCGGGCATCGGCGCCAGTTCGTTGACGGTGTACTGCTTGATCAGCGGCCCGTCGTCGCCCGCCAGGACCGTCCAGGTCTGGTCGGCGTCGAAGCCCAGCCACTGGCTGCGGGCGGCCGGCGGGTCCCAGATCTTGGCCTGCCAGTTGACGAGGACCCGGACGACGGCCCGGTCGCCCTCGATGACCGGCTCCACCTTGGTGACCGTGTGCACCTCGTCGAAGAACCGGTTGGTGACGGCGTCGTACCAGCGGCCGAAGCCCTGGTGCCCGAGGAAGGTGTCCTCGGGAACCTTGAACTCCAGGTCCTCGGTGATGAGGGCGAGGACCTGCTCCAGCGGGAGGTGCCGGTCCAGGGCCACGTACCAGTTCTCGGCGAAGGCGCGGATCGCGTCCTCGGTCAGCCGCTCGGCGGGCATGCGGTCTCCTCCTGTCCGTCGGTGTGTCGCGTGGTGTGCCCCGGCCGGGCCGGGGTGCGGGCGCTGCTCAGACCTGGACGTCGACCAGGTACGGCCCGGGGTGGGCCAGCATCCGGGTGACGGCCGCCGCGGCCTCGTCGGGCTTCTCCACCCGGGTCCCCTCGGCGCCCAGCGCCCGGGCCAGCCCGGCGAAGTCGATCTCGGGGCGGGAGAGGTCGAAGGAGCCCGGGAACGGGTGTTCCGCGATGTCCCGCTCCCGCCAGTACTGGGCGATGTTGTCGTCGAGCAGCCGGTACTTGCGGTTGTTGCAGACCACGAACTTGGCGGCGATGCCGTGCCGGACCGCCGTCCACAGCGCCTGGTAGGTGTACATCGACCCGCCGTCGCCCGCGAAGCCGACGACGAGCCGGTCCGGGTGGGCGAGCTTGGCGCCGACCGCTCCCGGGAAGCCGACGCCGAGCGAGCCGCCGCGGGTGAGGTGGTAGTCGCCCGGCCGCTCGGGCGGCAGGTGGCGGGTGACCAGCGGGGAGGTCGTCAGCGCCTCGTCGAAGACGATCAGGTCCCCGCCGGTGCGTTCCGCGAGCGTCCGCAGGAAGACGGCCATCGGCGTGTCGTCGTCCGTCCGCTCCAGCGCGGCCCGGGCCCGCTCGCGGGTCCGTACGTCCAGCCGCGCGGCCGCCGCCGCCCGCCGGGCCGGGGTCAGCCGCTGTTCCAGTACGCCGGCCAGCGCGCGCAGCGCGTACCGCGGGTCGGCGGCCAGGCCCAGGTCCACGGGGTGGTTCTTGGCGATCTCGTAGGCGTTGAGGTCGATGTGCACGACCTTGGCGCCGGGCCGGAAGGGGTTCTCCAGTTCGGGGAACACCTCGGGGAAGACGTAGGTGCCGACGATCAGCACCCCGTCCGCCCGCCCGACCAGCTCCTTGCTGTGCGGGCCGAACATGTGACCGGTCTGGCCGCGGCGCAGCGGGTGCGAGGCGGCGATGTTCACCTCGGACGAGTCGACCTCGTACACGTCGGCGCCCAGCAGCTCGGCGACGGCGGCGAGTTCGGCCTGCGCGCCGGAGAGCGCGACCCCGTCGCCGACGAGGACCACCGGGTGCTCGGCGCCGGCGAGGAGCTCGGCCGCCCGTGCGACGGAGGCCGGGGAGGGCGCCACGTCGGTGAGCGGCACCGTGGCGGGCAGCACGGGCTCGGAGTTGAGCTCGTCCAGCACGTCCATGGGCAGGGCCACGAAGACGGGGCCGCGCGGCGGGGTCAGGGCGATCTTGACGGCCCGCCGGATCGTGCGGAGCACGGACCGGGGGTCGGTGACCCGGGTCGCGTACTTGGTGACGGGTTTGGCCATGGCCACCAGGTCGGAGGCCATCTGCGCGTCCATGGCGTCGTAGCGCACCCCGGCGTCGCCGGCGACCACCACGAGCGGGGTGTGGCCGCGCAGCGACTGGTAGAGCATGCCGATGCCGTTGCCCAGCCCCACGCCGGAGTGCAGCTGGAGCAGGGCCGCGCCGCCGGTGGCGCGGGCATAGCCGTCGGCGATGCCCGCGGCCACCGTCTCCTGGAGGGCGAGGACGTACTGGAAGTCCGCCGCCGCGTCCACCGCGTCGAGGAATCCCTGTTCCACCGTGCCCGGATTTCCGAACATGACGTTCAGACCGTCGGCCTTGAACTGTTCGATGAGCCTTTCCCGTCCGGGAGTGGCTTCGGTATTCATCGGACTCCCCCTTTTTCCCCTACCACCCGTAGCGGGTGAGACCGTCCTCCAGGACTTCCACGATCTTCTGCCCCGTGAGGTACGAGTCGGGGGTGGAGCGGCCGGTCACGAAGGGATAGTCGACTATCACCGAGAGAGGGTGGCCGAAATTCCCGTGATAGGCGCCGCGCGGGCCGGTCGCATCGCGCAGGATGTACTCCAGCGGATACGGCGGCGGGCCCATGTTGAAGTCGGTGCCGAGGAATCCGGTGCCGTCCTTGTAGTCGTACTCCTTGCAGTGGCCGGTGACGTGCTTGCCCCAGATGATGCTCTTGCGGTCGCCCCAGTCCCGGGCGAAGGCCAGGCAGGCGACGCCGTAGCACTCGGCGGCGACGACCTTGCCGGCCTTCTCGAAGGCCAGGATCAGGGCGTGCACGCGCTCGTTGTTGGCGAGGTCCGCGATCGGGCCGCTGCCGCCGACGATGAGGATCGCGTCGTACTCCGCGACATCGGCGTCGATCTTGTCCAGGTCCCGGTGGTACTGCTCCAGCTTGCGCAGGTATCCCTCGTCGCTCGTGTAAGGGCGTTCGGGGACCCACGCCTCGATGTCGAGCGGTGAGTCGAGCCGGTTCGACTGCTCGAACTCGCGGCCCAGCCGGGCGTTCTCCTCGGTGGTCACCGAGCGGCCCAGCGGGGGGTCCACGTAGTTCGCGTCGAGACTCGGCGGAAGTGCGTGCGCGCGCTTTCCGGTCGGCGTGGCGAATACGATCTCGTAGCCCCGCTCGTCGAACTTGGAAACGGGTCCGATGAGTTCCTCGGACCAGTAGCCGTGTTCGGAGACAATGACCAGAATCTTTCTGCTCACAGATTCCTCCAGGCGCCGCCTGTTGTCGTTTGCGTCCCCCACACTGCGTGCGCCCGGGGCCCTCGTCAAAGCGCGCGAATGCGACTACGTGAGGTAGCGGGCAAGGTGGTGGCACCACCTCACCTAGTCGCCCGCCGAGGTCAGGAAGTACCCGCCGGACTTCCTGACCTCGGCCGGATCGGTGAACCGTTTCGGGATCCCCGATTTATGGTCTGGACGCGCCGTGATGGACGGGCGCGACGGGGCGTACGAGTGCGCGAGGAGAGGGACGGGGACGATGACGATGGAGTTGTTGTGCACACACATCGACCGGATACGTCCGGTGAAGCCATCCGCCGACGGCTGCGAGGAGTGCCTGCGACTGGGTGACGGCTGGGTGCACCTGCGGATGTGCCTGAGCTGCGGACACGTCGGATGCTGCGACTCGTCGAAGAACCGCCACGCCACCCGGCACTACAAGTCGACCGCGCACCCGATCGCGGCCTCGCACGAGCCCGGCGAGGACTGGGCCTGGTGCTACGCCGACCAGCTGATGCTGGACCCGGCGTGAGCGCGGCCCCGGAGGGCGCCGCCGCCCCCGCCACGACGACGGCCGCGACGGCGAAGGCGACCGCAACGGCCGCCGCCGAGCGCGCCGAGAGCCGCAAGCCCGTCATCCTGGCCGTGGACGACGACCCCCAGGTGCTGCGGGCCGTCCGCCGCGACCTGCGCAGCGCCTACGGCGACCGCTACCGGGTGCTCGGCGCCTCCTCGGCCGCCGACGCGCTGAAGATCCTGGACTCCCTCGACGAGCGCGGCCACGACCCCGCGCTGTTCCTCGTCGACCAGCGGATGCCCGACGTCACCGGGGTGGAGTTCCTGCTGGAGGCCGTCAGCCGCTTCCCCGACGCCCGCCGGGTCCTGCTCACGGCGTACGCGGAGACCGACGCGGCCATCACCGCCATCAACCGGGTACGGCTGGACTACTACCTGCTCAAGCCCTGGGACCCGCCGCACGAGCGGCTCTTCCCGGTACTGGACGACCTGCTCTCCGACTGGCTGGCCACCTACCGGCCGGCCTACGACGGGATCATCGTCGCGGGCCACCTGGTCTCCCCCGGCACCCACGCCGTCCGGGACTTCTTCACCCGCAACGGGCAGCCGTTCCGCTTCCTGAACGTCGAGCGGGACCCCGAGGCGCTGACGGTGATCGCCGCCGCTCAGGCCGACGCGGCCCTCCCGCTGGTCCGCTTCCCGGACGGCACGGTGCTGGCGGCCCCGACCGACACCGAACTCGCCCGGCGGCTGGGCCTGGCCACCACCGCCTCCCGCCCGCACTACGAGTGCGTCATCGTCGGCGCCGGCCCGGCCGGGCTCGCCGCCGGGGTGTACTCGGCCTCCGAGGGCCTGTCCACGCTGATGCTGGACTCCCGCGCCCCCGGCGGCCAGGCGGGCACCTCCAGCCTGATCGAGAACTACCTGGGCTTCCCCTCGGGCCTCTCCGGCGGGGACCTGACCCGCCGGGCCACCATCCAGGCCTCCCGGTTCGGCGCCGAGATCCTGCACCCGGTGGAGGTGGTCTCCCTGACCCGGGACGACCCGGCGAAGATCCTGACGCTGGCCGACGGCACGGAGATCAGCGCGGAGACGGTACTGCTGGCGACCGGGGTCTCGTACAACCGGCTCGACGCGCCCGGCGCGGACCGCTTCGAGGGCGCCGGGCTCTACTACGGCGCGGCGACCACGGAGAGCTCGGCCTGCATCTCCCAGCACGTGTTCATCGTGGGCGGCGCCAACTCGGCCGGGCAGGCGGCGGTCCACTTCGCCAAGTACGCGGCCCGGGTGACGATCCTGGTGCGCGCGGCCTCCCTGGACGCGAGCATGTCCCGCTACCTGATCGACGAGATCGACCGCACGCCCAACATCGAGGTGAGGGTCCGCACCACCGTCACCGCCCTGCACGGCGCCGAGCACCTGGAGCGGATCACCCTGCACGACGCCGACACGGGCGAGGACCGCGAGGTCCCGGCGCGGTTCATGTTCACCTTCATCGGCGCCCGCCCGCACACGGACTGGCTGGCCGGGGTGGTGGAGCGGGACGAGTACGGCTTCGTCCTCACGGGCTCCGACCTGATCGCCAACGGCGGCGAACTCCCGGCGGAGTGGAGCCTGGAGCGGGCTCCGTACCCGCTGGAGACCAGCGTCCCCGGCGTCTTCGCGGCGGGTGACGTGCGCGCCCACTCGGTCAAGCGGGTGGCGTCGGGCGTGGGCGAGGGCGCGATGGCGGTCTCCCTGATCCACCGCTACCGCTCGATGGGCTGAGAGCGAACGGGAGAACCCTTGCGATCACGAGGCGAGCGGATGCAACGTTGATTACATGATTACAGCCGAACAGAGCGAGAAGCTCCGCGCGTGGTTCGCCGAGCGCCTGCCGGTGGACGTCTACGAGTCACTCGTCTCGGTCACCGTCGACCGGGAGGAGATCACGGTCGTCGGCAAGGCCCCGGCGTCCGAGTCGGTCAAGGAGTTCCGCGAGCGCACCCGCGAGCAGCGGATGGAGGTGGCCCGCGAGGCGGAGGAGCTCTACCGCCGCAAGGTCGCCTGGGGCGTGCGGTCGGGTGAGGAGACGGTCCTCTTCACCCACCTCGCCGTCCCCGTCATGACCCGGCTGCGCCAGTCCGAGCGCCAGGTGCTCGACACCCTGGTCGCGGGCGGCGTGGCGCGCAGCCGGGCGGACGCCCTGGCGTGGTGCGTGCGCCTCGTCGGCGACAACGCCGACGCCTGGCTCGCCGAGCTGCGGGACTCCCTCGACAAGGTGCGGGAGGTGCGCGCCCAGGGCCCGGACATCCAGAAGTCTGGGTCCGAGTGACGGAAAACCTGTCCGGGTACGCATGATCCCGGAAAGGTAGCCGGGACGACCTGACCCCAGGGAGAGGCACGCAACCCATGACCACCACCGTCGAGTACATCCGCTACCGGATCGCCTCGCAGGACCAGCAGGCGTTCGAGGACGCGTACGCGAGGGCCGCCGAGGCCCTGGCCGCGTCGCCCGAGTGCATCGACTACGAGCTGGCCCACAACACGGACGACGCCGAGCGGTACATCCTCCGCATCCGCTGGACCTCGGTCGACGCCCACCTCAACGGCTTTCGCAAGGGTGAGCACTTCCCGGCGTTCTTCAGCGCGATCCGCCCGTACGTGACGAACATCGAGGAGATGCAGCACTACTCCGTCACCGGCGTGGTGGGACCTGGAAAGGCCGCCGGACAGTCATGAGCACGACTCCCACGATCTACGAGTGGATGGGCGGCGCGGAGGCCCTGGAGAGGCTCACCGACGCCTTCTACGCCCATGCGCTGCGCGACGAGATCCTCGCCCCCGTCTTCGCGGGCATGGACTCGGAACACCCCCGGCACGTGGCGGTCTGGCTGGCGGAGGTCTTCGGCGGCCCCACCGGCTACTCGGCGCACCACGGCGGCCACCAGCACATGGCCACCAAGCACCTGGGGCGCGGCATCACGGAGCGCCAGCGCCGCCGCTGGGTGGACCTGCTGCTGGACACGGCCGACGAGGTCGGCCTCCCGACGGACCCGGAGTTCCGGGCGGTGTTCGTCTACTACATCGAGTGGGGCACCCGGATGGCCCTGATCTACTCGGGCCCGAACCCGCCGCCGGTGGACGCGGCGAAGATCCCGGTCTGGTCCTGGGGCCAGACCCCGCCCTGGCAGCCGCAGGCGGCCGAGGCGGAGTGACACCCGGTCGGGGGCCGGTCCGGGCCGGTCCCCGACCGGACGCGTCGCGGCCACTTGGGCGGAACGGTGACGTCCCGTCATGAGTCGGCAACAGTGCGCCGCTGGAGGGGCTCCGGGGATTCCGCGCGGGGCATGAACGGGAGGTCGGCACCACCTCTCGACCCATGCGAACCACACGGGGGCCCACCATGAGCACCGCCCGCAACAGATGGCAGACCTACGCCCTCGGAGCGGCGGCCGTCGCCGCGCTCCTCACCTCCACCGCCTGCGACTCCGGCAAGGACGACGCCAAGAACCCCACCGCGTCCGCCTCCCCGTCCGCGCCCGCGCCGGCCTCCCCCGGTACCGGTGCCTCCCCGAGCGCGAGCCCGTCCGCCTCCGCGAGCACTCCCGCGGGCGGCGGGGCGAGCCCCTCACCGAGCGGCTCCACCGCCCCCACCGCCGGCGCGAAGCCGGCCGCCAGGGCCTGCAGCCACGACGACCTGTCGATCACCCCGTCGCTGTGGAAGACGGACTCGGGGCAGAACCTCCTGATCACGGCGACCAACCTCAGCGGCACGCCGTGCACCCTCTACCACTACCCGTACGTCGGCTTCGGCACGGTGGTCGGGGGCCCGCTCGCCCCGATGGGCTCCGCGCCCCGGGCGGTCGCCACCCTCAAGCCGAAGGAGAAGGCGTACGCGGGCGTGTACCTCTTCCGCGGGAGCGAGCGGACGGTCGCCGTCACGGCGCTGTCCATGGGCTACCAGGACCGCGCGCTCGGCAGCAACAAGGAATCGGCGTGGCTCGAACAGGGCCTGGCCGCCCGGACCGGCGACCTGAACGTCGGGCGCAACGCCAAGGTCACGTACTGGAACCTCGACCTCCGCTCGGTCGAGGACCAGCTGTTCAGGCCGGGCAAGGGCTAGGGGTCCGGGCTGGGGCTAGGCGGACAGCAGTACCGTCAGCGGGGGCGCCCCGTCGCGCTCCCGCTGCCGCGCCGGCTCCGCCCGTTCCCCCTGCTCCCGCCAGAAGTCCGCCGCCCCCTCCAGGACCTCCGTCAGGGTGTCCCAGTCGCCCGGCCGCTCGGCCGCGTAGCCGCGCCACGAGGTCACCGCCAGCAGCCGCCCGGGGGCCTCGGGGAGCCAGGAGAGATCGGCCAGCAGGTCCGCCAGCGCGTCCCAGTTCCCGCCGAACCACTCCGGCGCCCGCAGGGCCCGCGCGCACCGGCGCATCAGCGCCGCCTTGCTGCGGACACCGTCCAGGTCCAGCCGTACGACGCTCCAGCCGGCCTCCTCGGCGGCGGCCAGGGCGGGGGCGAGCGGCTGCGGGGCGAGGGTCATCGGAGAACCGCCTTGAAGGATTCGTAGTGGTCGTCCGTGTAGTAGAACTCCCCGCCCCCGCCCGTCACGATCCGCCGGGCCCCGCGGTCGCGCTCGCCCGGCGTCCGCACGGTGAACTCGTGGTAGTAGCCGCGCTTCTGCTTCGGCAGGGCCTTCTCGAAGTTCCCGAAGACGGTCCCGTCCTGCCGGTACGGGTACGGGCCGCCCTTGTCGATCAGGGCCAGCACCTCGCGCGCCTGCGGGGGCAGCGCGTCGGCCCGTACGGTGGGCATCCCCTTCGCCCATTCGGGGGCGGGGGCGGCGGTGCTCGCGGCGGACGGCGGACGCGCCGGGGCGGCCCCGCCGCCGCAGCCCGTCAGGGCGGCGGCCAGCGCGGCGCACAGGAACAGGGCCCCGAGCACGCGCGACAACGACCGGGGCACGTTCCTGAGGATCATGCCCTGATCGTGTCAAATATCCGATTCGGTGGCGAATCGCCCGGCTGTGTCAGAGCACGGACATCTTGCTGTAGGGGCTCAGGATGCGCTTCTGCACGGAACCGAAGTCGACGAGGACGGCCTCTTCCTCGACCCCGACGACACGGCCGAGGCCGTGCTGGTCGTGGCTGACCCGGTCGCCGACGTCGAACCGCCTCACGGGCGGCTCCACAGGCGCCCTGAACGGGCTGGACGGCAAATGACGGCGAGGTACTGCGGACTTGGTCATTGGAATCAGTATGCGCCCGCGGGACCGTCCGACGGCCCACTCCTACGGTCTCGATTGCGGCACCATTCACCCCGTGGGCCTCCGGGGCACCTCCGCGGGGAGGGCCCGGGGGCGCCCGGACAGGGCCTAGTCGTCCGGGTCCGCCCGGTCCAGCGCCGGCCGCAGCCCCGGCTCGGACTCGGTCAGCAGGTAGTCGGCGACCGCCGTGTCCGTCACGAGGCTGGTCACCAGCCCGGAGCGGAGCACCGCTCCGATCGCCGAGGCCTTGCGCAGCCCGCCCGCGATCGCCACGACCTCGGGGATCCGGCGCAGCCGGTCGGCCTCGACGGTGATGCAGCGCTCGCCCAGGTCCCGGCCGACCCGGCGGCCCTCCTTGTCGAAGAGGTGGGCGGACATCTCGGCCGCGACGCCGAGCGAGGCGTAGTGCGCCCGCTCCTCGTCGGTCAGCATGTCGTGGACGGTCGAGATCCCCGGCTCCCAGGAACCGATGGACACGGCGGCGACGGTGACCTTGTCGAAGTACTCGAAGGCCCGCGCGATCCCGGTCTGGCTGCGCAGCGCGGCCGCGGTCGCCGGGTCCGGGAGCAGCATCGGGGCGTAGATGGGGTGCGCGTCCCCGCCGGAGACCTGCGCGGCGCGGCGCACGGCCTCCACGGAGCCGCGCTCGGCGGTTCCCGCGTCGTACACGCCGGTCAGCTGGACGACGGTGCACGGCGGCAGCCGGTGCAGGGAGGCGGCCATGTGGATGGTCGACCGCCCCCACGCCAGCCCGAGCACGTCGCCCTCGTTGACCAGTTCCCCGAGCAGGTCGGCCGCGACCGCTCCGAGGTTCTCCGGGTCCGGGGCGTCCTCGCTCGCGTCGGCCGGCGACTCCACCACGACGGCGTGCCGCAGCCCGTACCGGGCGCGGAGCGCGTCGGAGCGTTCCGCGTCCAGTTCCGCCGGTACCCGGATCTCGATGCGTACGAGGTCGCGTTCGAGGGCGGTCTCCAGGACCCGGGCCACCTTGAAGCGGCTCACGCCGAACTCCTCGGCGATCTGGATCTTGGATTTGCCCTCCAGGTAGAAGCGGCGCGCCATGGCCGCCGCCTGCACCAGCTCCGCGGGTCCCATCCGCAGGGCTGACCGTCCCGCCGACATTGCAGACACCGCGCTCTCCTCACTGCTGTTCACACTGTCGTGTTCACACTCTCGACTCGCCGTTCATCCTGTCAGATCCAACGGCCATTGATCAGCCTGGACGGCTTCCGTTCACCGAGCCGTCCCCTGGCGCCCGCCTCAGTGGTCGCAAGCCCAGGGCGCGGCGGCGATCGCCGCGCCCGCCTGGTCGCGCAGGGTACGGACCGCGGCGGCCGGGTCGACCGCCCCGTAGACCGCGCTGCCGGCCACGAAGACGTCGGCGCCGGCCTCGGCCACCCGCTCGATCGTCGTGGCCGAGACCCCGCCGTCGACCTGGAGCCAGAGGTCCAGCCCGTGCTTGGCGATCAGCTCACGGGTCCGGCGGACCTTGGGCAGCATGATGTCCAGGAAGGACTGGCCCCCGAAGCCGGGCTCGACCGTCATGATCAGCACCATGTCGAGCTCGGGGAGGATGTCCTCGTACTGCTCGATCGGGGTGCCGGGCTTGAGGGCCATGGCCGCCCGGGCGCCCTTGGCCCGGATCTCGCGCGCGAGGCGCACCGGGGCCGCGGCGGCCTCGGCGTGGAAGGTGACCGATCCGGCCCCGGCCTCCACGTACTGCGGCGCCCAGCGGTCCGGGTCCTCGATCATCAGGTGCAGGTCCAGCGGGATGTCCGTGGCCCGGCTGAGGGATTCCACGACCGGCACGCCGAGGGTGAGGTTCGGGACGAAGTGGTTGTCCATGACGTCGACGTGCAGCCAGTCGGCCCCCTCGACGGCCCGCGCCTCCTCGGCGAGACGGGCGAAGTCGGCGGACAGGATGCTGGGATTGATCTGAACGGCCATGCCCCAAGCCTGCCATGCCTGCGGGCACTTCCGGCCACGGCCCCGGAACTCGGGGTTTTCGTAGCGGAGCTTAATTGATCATGGCGCGAATACTCGCTTGTCCTTCGCGGTGAAGGGCTATCACCGTTACGTACATGACAACCGCCACCCCCATCGGTACCACCGCCCCTCCCCCTCCCGGAGCCGGCCCCTGGCGCAACCCCGGCTTCCGCGCCCTGTTCGGCGCCGCGACCCTGAGCCAGTTCGCCGCGAACACCGGCTACATCGCCGTCCCGCTGCTCGCCCTCACCGCCCTCGACGCGAGCCCCGCCCAGATCGGCGCGCTCGCGGCCCTCTCCACCGCCGCCTTCCTGCTCATCGGCCTCCCGGCCGGCGCCTGGGTGGACCGCATGCGCACCCGCCGGGTGCTGATCGCCGCCGACCTGTCCCGGGCCGCCCTCGTCGGCTCCCTGCCGGTCGCCTGGTGGCTGGACGTGCTCACGCTGCCCCAGCTGTACGCCGTCGTCCTCCTCTCCGGCTGCGCCGCCGTGTTCGGCGAGGTCGGCTCCCAGAGCGTGCTGCCCCGGCTCGTCGGCCGGGACGGCCTGGTCCGGGCGAACGCCGCCATGGTGACCCTGATGGCCGTCGCGAACATCGCCGGCCGGGGCGCGGGCGGGGCCCTGATCGCCTTCCTGACGGCCCCCGTCGCCCTCGCCTGCGCCGCCCTCGGCCACCTCGGCTCGGCCCTGCGGATGCTGGGGGTCCGGCCGGTCCGGAAGCCGTCCGCCACCGAGCGGACCCGGCTGCGCACCCAGGTCTCGGAGGGGCTGAGGCACGTACTGGGCCACCCGGAGCTGCGCGCGCTCGCGCTGACGGCGAGCCTGATCAACCTGGGCGGCTCCGTGATCAACGCCATGCTGCCGGTGCTCTTCGTCGGCGAGCTCGGCCTGTCCGCCGCGGCGCTGGGCCTGTTCTGGGCCGCCGGCGGGGTGGGACTGCTGTGCGGGGCCCGGCTGGCCCGGCCCTTCGCGGCCCGGGCCGGCTACGGCCGCGCCCTGACCCTGAGCCTCGCCCCGGCGGCCCTGCTGGTCCCGACGGCGGACCGCGGGCCCTGGCTGTGGGCGGCCGCGGCGGGCTGGATGGTGTCCACGGTGACCGTCGGCTCCGGCAACGTCCTCGGCGTCAGCCTGCGCCAGCACCTGACCCCGGATCCGCTCCTCGGCCGCATGAACGCCACCTTCCGGTTCATGCTGACCGGCGCCATCGCCCTGGGCTCCGCCGCCTCGGGCCTGCTCGCCGAGCTGATCGGCCTGCGCGGCGCCCTCTGGACCGGTGCGGCCGTCGTGGCGCTCTCGTTCCTGCCGACCCTGCTCTCGCCGGTCCGCACCCGGCGCTCGGCACCGCGCTGAGCGCCGGGCGCCGGGCGCGCTACGCGGTGCGGCGCAGCAGCGCCAGGTACATGGCGTCCGTACCGTGCAGGTGCGGCCAGAGCTGGACGTCCGGGCCGTCGCCCAGCGCCGGTACGCCCTCCATGTACGGGCGGGCGTCGATCAGTTCGGCCGCCACCGGGAGGTTCCCCGCGCCCCGGCCCTTGAGCACGTCCTCCACGACCACCCGGGTCTCCGCCAGGTGCGGGGAGCAGGTCGCGTAGCCCACGACCCCGCCCACGCGCACCGCGGACAGGGCCTCGCGCAGCAGCGCCCGCTGGAGCGGCGCGAAGCCCTCCAGGTCCTCCGGACGACGCCGCCAGCGGGCCTCCGGACGGCGCCGCAGCGCTCCCAGGCCGGAGCAGGGGACGTCCATCAGGACCCGGTCGAAGGAGCCCGGCAGCCACGCCGGACGGGTGCCGTCGGCGGCGATGACCTGGTACGGGCCCGGGTTGCCGGCCAGCGCCTTCTCGACCAGGCGCGCCCGGTGCGGCTGCTTCTCGGAGGCCAGCAGGAAGGCCCCGCGCCGCGCCGCGAGCGCGCCCAGCAGGGCCGCCTTGCCGCCGGGGCCCGCGCAGCCGTCCAGCCACCGCTCGTCGCGGCCCTCGACCGGGGCCGCCGCCAGGGCCATGGCCACCAGCTGGCTGCCCTCGTCCTGCACACCGGCGCGCCCCTCGCGGACCGCCTCCAGCGCGCCCGGCTCGCCGCCCTCGGCCATCCGGACGGCGTACGGGGACCAGCGCCCCGGCAGCGCCGACTCCTCGCCGAGCGCCTCGACCAGCTCCTCGGGCGTGGACCGGCCGGGACGGGCCACCAGCGTCACCTCGGGCCGCTCGTTGTCGGCTTCGAGGAGGTCCTCGATCCCGGCGCGGCCGCCGCCCAGCGCGTCCCAGAGGGCGCTGACCACCCAGCGGGGGTGCGAGTGGTAGACCGCCAGGTGCTCCTCGGCGTCCTCCTCGTACGGCGGCGCGACCCGCTCCAGCCAGCCGTCCAAGTCGTGCGCGGCGATCTTGCGGAGCACGGCGTTGACGAACTTCGCCCGTCCGTCGCCGAGCACCACTCGGGCCAGCTCCACGCTGGCGGAGACCGCCGCGTGGGTGGGGATGCGGGTGCCCAGGAGCTGGTGCGCGCCCAGCGAGAGCACGTCCAGGACCGGCGGGTCCACCTCGCGCAGCGGCCGGTCCACGCAGGCGGCGATGACCGCGTCGTACGTGCCCTGCCGGCGCAGTGTCCCGTAGACCAGCTCGGTCGCCAGGGCCGCGTCCCGCGCCTGGAACCGCTCGTCCTGCCGGGCCTTCTTCAGCAGCGGGGGCAGGACGAGGTTCGCGTACGCGTCGCGCTCGTCCACCGCCCGCAGTGCCTCGAAGGCCAGCATCCGGACGGGGTCCTTCTGCGGCCGGCGGTAGGGCTTGGCCTGCTTGCCGTTGCCCGTCTTGGGGGCGGGACGACGACGGGGCTGTTCGCTCACGTGAAAGGTGCTCCGGAGTTACGAGGTGCGGTGCGGTTGGGCGGGGGCTGCCCGGGATCAGCCTACGTCGGCGGCGCCCAGGCGCTCGCCGGGAGCGATGCGCACCCCGCGGGCCCAGTCGGCGCCCTTCATCGGCTTCTTGCCCTGAGGCTGCACCCAGAGCAGCTCGACGGCGTGCGAGCCCGTACCCGCGTAGACGTTGTTCTTGGCCGGGGCCAGCACGCCCGGCGCGAGGTCCGTGCGGTCGGGGACCAGCCCGACGGAGATCAGCTTGAGGCGCTCGCCGCGGAAGACGGTCCAGGCGCCCGGGGCCGGGGTGCACCCGCGCACCACGCGGTCGGCGCGCAGCGCGGGGGCGTTCCAGTCGATCCGGGCGTCCTCGACGGTGATCTTCGGCGCGAGGGAGACCCCGTCGGCGGGCTGCTCCATGGCACGCAGGCTGCCGTCCTCGATCCCGTCCATGGTCGCGGACAGCAGTCCGGACCCGGCGAAGGCGAGGCGCGTCAGCAGGTCGCCGCTGGTGTCGGTCGGGCGGATCTCCTCGGTGAGGACCCCGAAGACCGGGCCGGTGTCGAGGCCCTCCTCGATGCGGAAGGTGGAGGCGCCGGTGACCTGGTC
The DNA here is from genome assembly GCF_055593565.1 of Streptomyces sp. NPDC040718. Classification (NCBI taxonomy): domain Bacteria; kingdom Bacillati; phylum Actinomycetota; class Actinomycetes; order Kitasatosporales; family Streptomycetaceae; genus Streptomyces; species Streptomyces sp. NPDC040718. The sequence goes on from NZ_JBVIXO010000008.1 coordinate 127,054, forward strand.
GCCCGCCATGATCGAGTGCTGGACGGGGGCCGCGCCGCGCCAGGACGGCAGCAGCGAGAAGTGCAGGTTGACCCATCCGTGGCGGGGGATGTCGAGCGCGCTCTTGGGGATCAGCGCCCCGTAGGCGACGACGGGGCAGCAGTCCGGGGCGATCTCGCGCAGCCGGGCCTGGAACTCCTCGTCACGGGGCCGGGCCGGCTTGAGGACCTCGATCCCCGCCTCCTCCGCGCGTTCGGCGACGGGGCTGGCGACCAGCCGGCGGCCGCGCCCGGCGGGGGCGTCGGGCCGGGTGACGACGGCAGCGACCTCATGGCGCCCGGAGGCGATCAGGGCGTCCAGGGCGGGTACGGCGACCTCGGGGGTGCCTGCGAAGACGAGCTTCACTGGGTCCTACCTCGCTATCTCGGCTGTCAGCAGCGCACCAGTCTATGGGACGTCCACCCCGGCCCACCTGCGGTATCGGGGGGCGTACGCACACAGGCGCGCCTCTCGCATATGCCGACACGCCCCCCGTGCGTGACCTGGGCGCCCGGTGACGCGTTGGTCAAGAGAGATTGACCGAAACGGGCCGCGATCAAGACGGTGTCTGCGGCCCGATCCGCTCTCCAGCACCGGTTCGAGAGGCTTCTCCATGGCCGACCACGCCACCCATGACGCCCAAGCACGGGCCAGCCTGCACCTCCTGGTGCGGGACATCGAGCGGGTTCGCCGACAGGTGGACGCACTGCGTACGCTCACGGCCCAGCTCGGCAACGTGTACCGCCCGCGCCGCTCCGGGCCCTCCACGGGCTTCGTCGTCTACGGCAGGGCCCCCGCCCCGACCGTCCGGCTCGCCCAGGAACTGAGGGACAGCGTCGAGACGCTGGTCACCGCGGCGGTGGACTTCGACCGCTCCCTCGGCTTCTCCTGGGACGCCGTCGGCTCGGCGCTCGGCGTCACGAAGCAGGCCGTGCACCGCCGCTACGGCGCACGCCGCGCGCAGGCCGCCGAGGCCGCGGAGCCGCTGGCCGAGGGCACCACGACGCGCACGCTGGGACCGCTCCCCACGATCCCCGCGGCGCGCTCGGTGCCCCCGCAGCCCGTCCGCGAGGAGGCCCAGGCGGCCGCCGCCGCCCGCCCGTCGGCCTTCCCCGGCCCCCGCAGCGGCTGACCCCACCCCGCCGCCGGGCCGCCGACCCCCGACGGCCGCCACCCCGCGGGCCCGCCGCTGTCTCCCCCCGGGGGTAGCGGCGGCCCTGCGGGGCGTGGTCCCCTACCCGCCCTTCGCCCGTTCCCCGGGGCTGCGCCCCGGACCCCGTTGCGCTCAAACGCCGCGCGGGCTGGAATTCCGCTGAGCGAAACCAGCCCCGCCGGCGTTTGAGGCGCGGGGGGCTGGGGGCGGAGCCCCCGGAAGGGGTCCGGGCACGGCCCGGGGAACGGTGGAAGGGCGGGCAGGGGATCACGCCCCGCGCAGCGGCGCACCCACGGCCGGCCCCACCCCTCAGCCGATGTCCGGCGGGTCGATCCGGATGCGGATCGGGTCCCCCGCCTGCGCGCCCCGCGCCATACGGGCGGCCTGCGCCGACTTCAGCGCGGCGGCCAGCGCCGCCCCGCTCCCCGGAGGGACCCGCACCAGCACCCGTTCCCCCGGCGAGGACTCCCCCCGCCGCCCCGGCAGCGGTACGGGACCCAGTACCTCCGCGTCCGCCGGCAGCTCCACCGCTTCGAGGAAGGCCTCCAGCGCCTCCCCCCGGCCCGCCACCGCCGCCATCCGGGACACCGGCGGGAAGCCCAGCTGGGCCCGCTCGGCCAGTTCCCGTACGGCGTGCCCGACCGGGTCCCAGCGGACCAGGGCCTGCACGGGCCGCAGCGTCGGCTCGGCGACGACCACCACCTGCCCGTCGGCGCGGACCAGCGAGGCGGCGGCGATCCAGCGCCGCAGCGCCTCCTCCCCCGCCCGCAGGTCGGGCCGGCCGAGCATCGCCCAGCCGTCCAGCAGCAGCGCGGCCGCGTACCCGGCGCCCGCCGCGACCGGCTCGGCGCCCGGGGTGCACACCACCAGCGCGGGCCGGTCGGACACCTCGTCCAGCACGTGGTCCCGCCCGGAGGTGCGCACCGGCACGGCGGGAAAGGCCCGGCCCAGCTCCTCGGCGGTCCGCCGCGCGCCCACCACCTGGGCCCGCAGCCGGAACGAGCCGCACTCCTGGCAGTGCCACGCGCTCTCGGCCCGCCCGCACCAGCCGCAGTGCAGGTCCCGCTCGTCGGGGGCCTCCAGCGGCCCGGCGCACACCGTGCAGCGGGCCGGCGTCCGGCAGCGCTCGCACGCCAGCCGGGGCACGTACCCGCGCCGGGGCACCTGGACCAGTACGGGCCCGCTCTTCAGGCCCTCCCGCACGGTCTCCCAGGCCAGGCTCGGCAGCCGCGCCGCGCGGGCCGCACCGTCGCGGGCCAGCAGCTCGTCCCCGACGGTGCGGATGCGGGGCGCGGCGGCCCGTACGGTCTCCCGGTCCGCGACGAGCGGCCTGGCCCAGCCGGACTCCACCAGCTGGGCGGCCTCCACGGTGCAGCTGGTGCTCCCGGCCAGGAAGCCGCAGCCGTCGCTGACCGCGCGCAGTTCCAGTACCTCGCGGACGTGCGGGAAGGGGGCGTGGATGTCGCCGTGGCTGGAGTCGCCGTCGTCCCAGACCGCCACGAGCCCGAGGTCCCGTACGGGGGCGAACATCGCCGCCCGGGTGCCGACCACGGCGCGGACCGAGCCCCGGCTCACCGCGAGCCACTGCCGGTAGCGCTTCTCGGGGCCGGAGTCGGCGGTCAGCAGCGCGTGCCGCCCCTCGCCCAGCAGGGCCGTGAGAGCGGCGTCGACCCGGGCGGCGGTGCGCCCGTCGGGCACCACCGCGAGGGCCCCGCGCCCGGAGGCGAGGGTGGCGGCCATGGCCCGGGCGAGCTCGTCCGCCCAGCCGGGGCCGGGCAGCGCCGTCCACACCGCGCGGGGGGTGCCGCCGGTGGCCAGGGCGCGCAGGAAGGCGGGCCCGGCACCGTAGCGCGTCCAGCCGCCGGGCTCGGGCGCGGCGGGCGGGGGCAGCGGTTCGGGCGAGGGCCTGGCCTCGGCGCGGGCGCTGCGCGGGGGCAGGGCCAGCTGGAGCACGTCGGCCAGGGAGCCGGCGTACCGGTCGGCGACGGCCCGGGCGAGGGCCAGCATGCGGGGCCCGAGGACCACCTCGGGCGAGACGACCTGGGCGAGGGCGGCCAGGGCGCCGTCGTAGTCGGACTCGGCGCGCCGTTCCACGATGAAGCCGTCGATGAGCCCGCCGCCCTCGCGGCGGCCGCCGTGCACCCGGTGCCCGCCCGCGCCGAAGCGGACCCGGACGCGCACGCCGGGCTGGGCGGCCTCGGACAGCTCGGCGGGTACGGCGTAGTCGAAGAGCCGGTCGAGGTGGAGCACGCCCTTGTTCACGAGGACCCGGGCGACGGGCAGCTCTTCGGCCACGGCGGCCCCGCGCCAGGTGCGCGGCTTGGCCTTGGGCGCCTTGGCCTTCGCCTCGGCGACCATCTCCCGGATCAGGGCGAGCTGTTCCGGCTGGGACTCGTTCGCGCTGCTCACACAGGCATTCTGGCAAACCCCACTGACAGCGAACGGCCCCGGACCGTGGTGGTCCGGGGCCGTTCGCGTCGTTCTGCTACCGCTTACAGGCCGGCGGCGGCGCGCAGCGCGTCGACGCGGTCGGTGCGCTCCCAGGTGAAGTCCGGCAGCTCACGGCCGAAGTGGCCGTACGCGGCGGTCTGGGCGTAGATCGGGCGCAGCAGGTCGAGGTCGCGGATGATCGCGGCCGGGCGGAGGTCGAAGACCTCGGCGATGGCGTCCTCGATCTTCTGGACGTCGACCTTGGCGGTGCCGAAGGTCTCGACGAAGAGGCCGACGGGCTCGGCCTTGCCGATGGCGTACGCGACCTGGACCTCGCAGCGCGCGGCCAGGCCGGCGGCGACGACGTTCTTGGCGACCCAGCGCATCGCGTACGCGGCGCTGCGGTCGACCTTCGACGGGTCCTTGCCGGAGAAGGCGCCGCCGCCGTGGCGGGCCATGCCGCCGTACGTGTCGATGATGATCTTGCGGCCGGTCAGGCCGGCGTCGCCCATCGGGCCGCCGATCTCGAAGCGGCCGGTCGGGTTCACCAGCAGCCGGTAGCCCTCGGTGTCCAGCTTGATGCCGTCCTCGACGAGCTGCGCGAGCACGTGCTCGACGACGAACTCGCGGATGTCGGGCGCGAGGAGCGAGTCGAGGTCGATGTCGGCGGCGTGCTGCGAGGAGACGACGACCGTGTCGAGGCGGACCGGCTTGTCACCGTCGTACTCGATGGTGACCTGGGTCTTGCCGTCGGGGCGCAGGTACGGGATGGTGCCGTTCTTGCGGACCTCGGACAGGCGGCGCGAGAGGCGGTGCGCGATGTGGATCGGCAGCGGCATCAGCTCGGGCGTCTCGTCCGTCGCGTAGCCGAACATCAGGCCCTGGTCGCCCGCACCCTGCTTGTCGAGCTCGTCCTCGTCGCCCTCGACCCGGGACTCGTAGGCCGTGTCCACGCCCTGAGCGATGTCGGGGGACTGGGCTCCGATGGACACCGACACGCCGCAGGAGGCGCCGTCGAAGCCCTTCTTGGACGAGTCGTAGCCGATCTCGAGGATCTTGTCGCGGACGAGCTGGGCGATCGGCGCGTAGGCCTTGGTCGTCACCTCGCCCGCGATGTGCACGAGACCGGTCGTGATGAGAGTCTCCACGGCCACACGCGAGGTCGGGTCCTCGGTGAGGAGCGCGTCGAGGATCGTGTCGCTGATCTGGTCAGCGATCTTGTCGGGGTGACCCTCGGTCACGGACTCCGAGGTGAACAGGCGACGGGACACAACGCTCCCTGGGGTTGCAGCGGCTGCTGGCTGATCATTTGGCGGAACCACACCGGGGGCTGCGCCCGATCACGTTCCAAGTGCAGTTTATCGGTCGCCACCGTCCGCCGGACCACCCGTCTCGCCCAGTGGGAGCCGTGTGACCTGCGGCACTCCATTCTTACGCACGGAACTACCGGCGAGAAGGGAAACGCTCAGGCGCGGCGAAGATCACGTCGGGGCGCGAGTCGCGGGGCGACCTGGTCCCAGATGATTTCCGCCAGCACTTCCTTCGGACCATACGGTACGGGAGTCTCCGCTCCGTCCGAAGCGAGGATGACGGCCTCGTTCTCCTCGGAACCGAAGGTCTTGGACTCGCCGACCTCGTTGACCACGAGGAGGTCGCAGCCCTTGCGCAGGAGCTTCGCCCGGCCGTTGGCGAGCACGTCGTCCGTCTCGGCGGCGAAGCCGACGACGATCTGGCCCTCCACGGCCCGCTCGGCGGAGACCTCCGCGAGGACGTCGGGGTTCCGTACGAGGGCCACGGGCTCGGGGTCCTGCCCGTCCTTCTTCTTGATCTTGCCGTCGGCGTACACGGCGGGGCGGAAGTCGGCCACGGCGGCGGCCATCACCACGGCGTCGGCGTCCGCGGCGGCCTCCAGCACCGCCTCCCGCAGCTGGAGGGCCGTGCCCACCCGTACGACGTCCACCCCTGCGGGGTCGGGCAGCGCGGTGTTGGCGGCGACCAGGGTGACCCGGGCTCCGCGCGCGGCGGCGGTGCGGGCGAGGGCGTAGCCCTGCTTGCCCGAAGAGCGGTTGCCGAGGAAGCGCACGGGGTCCAGCGGCTCGCGGGTGCCGCCGGCGCTGACGACCACGTGCCGCCCGGTGAGGTCGGGCTCCGCGGCGCCCCGGGCGAGGACCCTGCGGCAGACCTCGAAGATCTCCTCCGGGTCGGGCAGCCGGCCCTTGCCGGTGTCCTTGCCGGTCAGCCGGCCGACGGCCGGCTCGATGACGACCGCGCCGCGGCGGCGCAGCGTGGCGACGTTCTCCTGGGTGGCGGGGTGCTCCCACATCTCGGTGTGCATCGCGGGGGCGAAGACCACCGGGCAGCGGGCCGTGAGCAGGGTGTTCGTCAGGAGGTCGTCGGCCAGCCCGTGGGCGGCCTTGGCCAGCACGTCGGCGGTGGCGGGGGCGACGACGACGAGGTCGGCCGCCTGGCCGATGCGCACGTGGGGCACCTCGTGGACGGTCTCCCAGACCTCGGTGGAGGCCGGGTTCCCGGAGAGCGCGGCCCAGGTGGCCTCGCCGACGAAGTTCAGGGAGGCCGCCGTGGGCACCACTCGTACGTCGTGCCCGGACTCGGTCAGCCGGCGCAGCAGCTCACAGGCCTTGTAGGCGGCGATGCCGCCGCTGACGCCCAGCACGACCTTCGGCTTGTCCACCACGTACTCCCCATCGACGATTCGCGTACGACACCTATGACACACCACAGGCCCGGCAGATGTTCTGCCGGGCCTGTGGTGAAGGAATTCTCAGCTGTGCTTCCGAGCCCTACTGGGCCGGGGCCTCGATGGCCTCGGAGGTCAGCAGACCCGCGTTGATCTCGCGCAGCGCGATCGAAAGCGGCTTCTCGTGGACGTGGGTGTCCACCAGCGGGCCGACGTACTCGAGCAGGCCCTCACCGAGCTGCGAGTAGTACGCGTTGATCTGACGCGCACGCTTGGCCGCGTAGATCACGAGGCTGTACTTCGAGTCCGTGGCCTCGAGCAGCTCGTCGATCGGCGGGTTGATGATGCCCTCGGGCGCGGTGATGGAAGAGGACACGCTCTACCTTCCGAAGATGGGTGAAGATCGATATGAAAACGATCAAACAACTTTCATCAAGGCTAGCAGCTCACGCGCCACGTCCTCGACGGAGGTGTTCACCAGGGTGGTGTCGAACTCGGACTCGGCAGCCAGTTCGATCTTGGCACTTTCCAGCCGGCGCGCGATGACCTCGGGCGACTCGGTGCCGCGGCCGGTGAGGCGGCGGACCAGTTCGTCCCAGCTCGGCGGGGCCAGGAAGACCAGCTGTGCGTCGGGCTTGGACTCGCGGACGAGCCGGGCGCCCTGGAGATCGATCTCCAGCAGCACCGGTTCGCCGTTGTCCAGGCGTTCCAGTACCGCGCCGCGGGGTGTGCCGTAGCGGTTGCCCGCGAACTCGGCCCATTCCAGCAGCTCGCCGTTGGCGATCAGCTTGTCGAACTCGTCGTCGTTGACGAAGAAGTAGTGGACTCCGTGTCGCTCACCGGGCCGCGGCTTGCGGGTGGTGGCCGACACCGAGAGCCACACCTCGGGGTGGACCTTGCGCATATGCGCGACGACCGTGCTCTTGCCGACCCCCGAGGGGCCGGAGAGCACGGTCAGCCGCGGACGAACCTCTGCTGCCATAGAGCGATTATCCAGGTTCTCGGGACTGCCTGAGAACGCCGGGAGAACCTCGGGCGACGCCTCAGGCGCCGCTACCGCCGAACTCGCGCTCCAGAGAGGCGATCTGGTTGGAGCCGAGACCTCGGACACGCCGGGACTCGGAGATGCCGAGGCGCTCCATGATCTGCTTGGCGCGGACCTTGCCGACGCCGGGCAGCGACTCGAGAAGGGCGGAGACCTTCATCTTTCCGATGACGTCGTTCTCCTGACCCGTCTTGATGACGTCGTGGAGGGAGGCGCCGGAGTGCTTGAGTCGATTCTTCACCTCGGCCCGCTCCCGGCGAGCCGCGGCGGCCTTTTCGAGCGCTGCTGCGCGCTGTTCAGGGGTAAGGGGCGGAAGAGCCACGCCTACGTCACCTCGGATGTCGAACTGTCGGATACGGACCGGCGGGGAGCCCGTGGGCACCACGCCACGCGAGGTCCCGAACAGCGATGGAATTCGCTCGCTGCTCGTTCACTCTGGTCGGAGACTAGCGGCCAAGGCCGCTCCAGTCAGCGAGAACGGACGAAAAGTCCTGGTCAGCCTCCACTGAACCGTACATCACAGACATATCGCCCCGGTTTTGTCCGGGGAAAGACGTTCGATTTTCGAGATCCCGTGTGCACGCGCCGGTCCGGCACCCCGCACATCAGCCCGCGACGGCCTCGCGCACCTCGTCGGCGAAGCGCTTCGCGGAGGCGCGCAGGGCGGCGGCGTCCGGACCGTGCTTCAGGACCCCGCGCGAGACGTTCGGGACCACGTTGGCGACCGCGGCGCCGAAGACGGCCGGCAGGTCGGCCGCGGTCGCGCCCTGGGCACCGATGCCCGGGGCCAGCAGCGGGCCGTTGATGTCCAGGTCGAAGGAGGACAGGTCGCCCAGCGTGGCACCCACCACCGCGCCGAAGGAGCCCATGGGCTCGGCGCCCGCGTTCTCCGCCGCCAGGTGGGCCAGCATGGTCGCGCCGATCGAGCGGCCGTCCTCGCGGACCGCGCGCTGGACCTCCGCGCCCTCCGGGTTGGAGGTCAGGGCCAGGACGAAGAGGCCGGCGCCCGACGCGCGGGCCAGCTCCACGGCCGGGGCGAGCGAGCCGTAGCCGAGGTACGGGGAGACCGTCAGCGCGTCCGAGAACAGCGGGGAGGCCGGGTCCAGGAAGGCCGAGGCGTACGCGGCCATCGTGGAGCCGATGTCGCCGCGCTTGGCGTCCATGACCACCAGGGTCCCGGCGGCGCGTGCGTCGGCGACGGTCCGCTCCAGCACCGCGACGCCCTTCGAACCGAAGCGCTCGAAGAAGGCGGCCTGCGGCTTGAAGACGGCGACGGAGTCGGCCAGGGCCTCGACGACGGCGCGGGAGAACCTCTCCAGGCCCGCGATGTCGTCCGCCAGGCCCCAGGAGGCCAGCAGGGCGGCGTGCGGGTCGATCCCCACGCACAGGGGCCCCCGGGCGTCCATGGCGGCACGCAGACGGGTTCCGAACGGGGTCACAGGGCTCACAGCGCGGCCTTTCGGGTCTCGGCGCCCACGGCCTCGGCCAGGGTCGCGTACGGGCTGGCGGCCAGGCGCGCGGCCAGGCCCTTGTGGATGGCGCGGGCGTAGAACGGGCCCTCGTAGATGAAGGCGCTGTAGCCCTGGATGAGGGTGGCGCCCGCCAGGATGCGCTGCCAGGCGTCCTCGGCGTTCTCGATGCCGCCGACGCCCACCAGGACGAGGCGGTCGCCGACGCGCGCGTACAGGCGGCGCAGGACCTCCAGGGAGCGTTCCTTGACCGGGGCGCCGGACAGTCCGCCGGTCTCCTTCACCAGGGCCGGGTCGGACTTCAGGCCCAGGCCCTCGCGGGCGATGGTGGTGTTGGTGGCGATGATGCCGTCCAGGCCCAGTTCGAGGGCGAGGTCGGCGACGGCGTCGACGTCCTCGTCGGCGAGGTCCGGGGCGATCTTGACCAGCAGCGGGACGCGGCGGTCGGTGACCGCGCGGTCCGCGGCCTCGCGCACGGCGGTGAGCAGCGGCCGCAGGGACTCCGTGGCCTGGAGGTTGCGCAGGCCCGGGGTGTTCGGCGAGGAGACGTTGACGACGAGGTAGTCGGCGTGGCGGGCCAGGCGCTCGGTCGAGACCACGTAGTCGGCGGCGGCCTCGGCCTCCGGCACCACCTTGGTCTTGCCGATGTTGACGCCCACGACGGTCCGGAAGACGGGGTTGCGGGCGGCCAGGCGGGCGGCGACGGCGGCCGAGCCCTCGTTGTTGAAGCCCATGCGGTTGATCAGCGCCCGGTCGGGGACCAGGCGGAAGAGCCGCTTCTTGGGGTTGCCGGGCTGCGCCTGGCCGGTGACGGTGCCGATCTCGATGTGGTCGAAGCCGAGCATCGACATGCCGTCGATGGCCACGGCGTTCTTGTCGAAGCCGGCCGCGAGCCCGAAGGGGCCGTGCATCCGCAGGCCGAGGGCCTCCGTGCGCAGGGACTCGTACCGCGGCGCCAGGGCGGCCGCGACGAAGGTGCGCAGCACCGGGGTGCCGGCGGCGAGGCGGATCCAGCGGAAAGCCGTGTAGTGGGCCCGCTCCGGGTCCATCCGCTTGAAGACCAGGTTGAAGAACAGTTTGTACATCGTCCGAAAAGTCCCTTCTGCGCTCACGAAGAGGGGGACACCCGGCGCGGTTCGCGCGTCCGGTGTCCCCCTCTCGCTTACTGGCTGCTAGTCGCGGGCGGCGTTGAGGTGCTCCGCGTGCTCCTGGAGGGAGCGCACGCCGACGTCACCGCGGTTGAGCGCGTCGATGCCCTGGACGGCGGCGGCGAGCGCCTGGACCGTGGTCAGGCACGGGACGCTGCGCGCCACGGCGGCGGTACGGATCTCGTAGCCGTCGAGGCGGCCGCCGGTGCCGTACGGGGTGTTGACGATCAGGTCGACCTGGCCGTCGTGGATGAGCTGGACGATGGTCTTCTCGCCGTCCGGGCCCTCGCCCTCGCTGAGCTTGCGCACCACGGTGGCGTTGATGCCGTTGCGGCGCAGCACCTCGGCGGTGCCGGAGGTGGCGAGCAGCTCGAAGCCGTGGGCGACGAGCTCGCGGGCCGGGAAGATCATCGAGCGCTTGTCGCGGTTGGCGACGGAGATGAACGCGCGGCCCTTGGTCGGCAGCGGGCCGTAGGCGCCGGCCTGCGACTTGGCGTACGCCGTGCCGAAGACCGAGTCGATGCCCATGACCTCGCCGGTGGAGCGCATCTCCGGGCCGAGGACGGTGTCCACGCCGCGGCCGTGGATGTCGCGGAAGCGCGACCACGGCATGACGGCCTCCTTGACGGAGATCGGCGCGTCGAGCGGCAGCGTGCCGCCGTCGCCGGCCTTGGGCAGCATGCCCTCGGCGCGCAGCTCGGCGATGGTGGCGCCGAGCGAGATGCGGGCGGCGGCCTTCGCGAGCGGGACGGCGGTCGCCTTCGAGGTGAAGGGGACGGTCCGGGAGGCGCGCGGGTTGGCCTCCAGGACGTAGAGGATGTCGCCCGCCATCGCGAACTGGATGTTGATCAGGCCGCGGACGCCGACGCCCTTGGCGATGGCCTCGGTGGAGGCGCGCAGGCGCTTGATGTCGAAGCCGCCGAGGGTGATCGGGGGCAGGGCGCAGGCCGAGTCGCCGGAGTGGATGCCGGCTTCCTCGATGTGCTCCATGACGCCGCCGAGGTAGAGCTCGGAGCCGTCGTAGAGGGCGTCGACGTCGATCTCGATCGCGTCGTCGAGGAAGCGGTCGACCAGCACGGGGCGGGTCGGGGAGATCTCGGTGGACTCCGCGATGTACGACTCCAGGCGGGTCTCGTCGTAGACGATCTCCATGCCGCGGCCGCCGAGCACGTAGGACGGACGGACGAGGACCGGGTAGCCGATCTCGTCGGCGATCGCCTTCGCGCCCGCGAAGGTGGTGGCGGTGCCGTGCTTGGGCGCGGGCAGCCCGGCGTCGGCGAGGACCTGGCCGAAGGCGCCGCGGTCCTCGGCGGCGTGGATGGCCTCCGGGGAGGTGCCGACGACCGGCACGCCGTTGTCCTTGAGCGCCTGGGCGAGACCCAGGGGGGTCTGGCCGCCGAGCTGGACGACGACACCGGCGATCGGGCCGGCCAGCGACTCTGCGTGGACGATCTCCAGCACGTCCTCGAGCGTCAGCGGCTCGAAGTACAGGCGGTCGGAGGTGTCGTAGTCCGTCGAGACGGTCTCGGGGTTGCAGTTGACCATCACGGTCTCGTAGCCGGCGTCGCTGAGCGCGAAGGAGGCGTGGACGCAGGAGTAGTCGAACTCGATGCCCTGGCCGATGCGGTTCGGGCCGGAGCCCAGGATGATCACCGCGGGCTTGGTGCGCGGCGCGACCTCGGACTCCTCGTCGTAGGACGAGTAGAAGTACGGGGTCTTCGCGGCGAACTCGGCGGCGCAGGTGTCGACCGTCTTGTAGACCGGGCGGACCCCGAGGGCGTGGCGGACCTCGCGGACGACGTCCTCGCGCAGGCCGCGGATCTCGGCGATCTGGGCGTCGGAGAAGCCGTGGCGCTTGGCCTCGGCGAGCAGCTCGGGGTGGAGCTTCTCGGCGGCGGCGAGCTCGTCCGCGATCTCCTTGATCAGGAAGAGCTGGTCGACGAACCAGGGGTCGATCTTCGTGGACTCGAAGACCTCCTCCTGGGTGGCGCCGGCGCGGATGGCCTGCATGACGGTGTTGATGCGGCCGTCGGTCGGGCGGACCGCGGTGGCCAGCAGCTCTTCCTTGTCGCCGGGCTCGCCGACGAAGGTGAACTGGGAGCCCTTCTTCTCCAGGGAGCGCAGGGCCTTCTGGAGGGCCTCGGTGAAGTTGCGGCCGATGGCCATGGCCTCGCCCACCGACTTCATGGTGGTGGTGAGGGTGGCGTCGGCGGCGGGGAACTTCTCGAAGGCGAAGCGCGGGGCCTTGACGACGACGTAGTCGAGGGTCGGCTCGAAGGAGGCCGGCGTCTTCTCGGTGATGTCGTTCGGGACCTCGTCCAGCGTGTAGCCGATGGCCAGCTTGGCGGCGATCTTGGCGATCGGGAAGCCGGTGGCCTTCGACGCGAGCGCCGAGGAGCGCGAGACGCGCGGGTTCATCTCGATGACGATGACGCGGCCGTCGACCGGGTCGATCGCGAACTGGATGTTGCAGCCGCCGGTGTCGACGCCGACCTCGCGGATGATCGCGATGCCGATGTCGCGCAGCCGCTGGTACTCGCGGTCGGTCAGGGTCATCGCCGGGGCGACGGTGATCGAGTCACCGGTGTGCACGCCCATCGGGTCGAAGTTCTCGATGGAGCAGACGACGACCACGTTGTCCTTGGTGTCGCGCATCAGCTCCAGCTCGTACTCCTTCCAGCCGAGGATGGACTCCTCCAGGAGCACCTCGGTGGTCGGGGAGAGCGTGAGGCCCTGGCCGGCGATGCGGCGCAGCTCCTCCTCGTCGTGGGCGAAGCCGGAGCCGGCACCGCCCATCGTGAAGGAGGGGCGCACGACGACCGGGTAGCCGCCGAGGGTGTCGACGCCCTTGATGACGTCGTCCATCGAGTGGCAGATGACCGAGCGGGCGGACTCGCCGTAGCCGATCTTGGCCTTGACGGCCTCGACGACGCCCTTGAAGAGGTCGCGGTCCTCGCCCTTGTTGATGGCCTCGACGTTGGCGCCGATGAGCTCGACGCCGTACTTCTCCAGCACACCCTGCTCGTGCATGGAGATGGCGGTGTTCAGGGCCGTCTGGCCGCCGAGGGTCGGGAGCAGCGCGTCGGGGCGCTCCTTCGCGATGATCTTCTCGACGAACTCGGGGGTGATCGGCTCGACGTACGTGGCGTCGGCGATCTCCGGGTCGGTCATGATCGTCGCGGGGTTGGAGTTCACCAGGATGACCCGCAGGCCCTCGGCCTTGAGGATGCGGCAGGCCTGGGTGCCGGAGTAGTCGAACTCCGCGGCCTGGCCGATGACGATCGGGCCGGAGCCGATGACCAGGACGGACTGGATATCGGTGCGCTTAGGCACGCTCGGCCTCCATCAGAGAAACGAAGCGGTCGAAGAGGTACGCGGCGTCGTGCGGGCCCGCGGCCGCCTCGGGGTGGTACTGGACGGAGAAGGCCGGCTGGTCGAGCAGCTGGAGGCCTTCCACGACGTTGTCGTTCAGGCAGACGTGGGAGACCTCGGCGCGGCCGTAGGGGGTCTCGGACACCTTGTCGAGGGGCGCGTCGACGGCGAAGCCGTGGTTGTGCGCGGTGACCTCGACCTTGCCGGTGGTGCGGTCCTGGACCGGCTGGTTGATGCCGCGGTGGCCGTACTTCAGCTTGTAGGTGCCGAAGCCGAGCGCGCGGCCCAGGATCTGGTTGCCGAAGCAGATGCCGAAGAGGGGGGTCTTGCGCGCGAGGACGCCCTGCATGACGGAGACGGGGCCGTCGGCGGTGGCCGGGTCGCCCGGGCCGTTGGAGAAGAACACGCCGTCGGGGTTGACCGCGTACACGTCCTCCACGGTGGCGGTGGCGGGCAGCACGTGCACCTCGATGCCGCGCTCGGCCATCCGGTGCGGGGTCATGCCCTTGATGCCGAGGTCCACGGCGGCGACGGTGAACTTCTTCTCGCCGATCGCGGGGACGACGTACGCCTCCTTGGTGGCGACCTCGGCGGAGAGGTCGGCGCCCTTCATCTGGGGGGCCTCCTGGACGCGGGCCAGCAGGGCCGCGTCGTCGGCGATGGCCTCGCCCGAGAAGATGCCGACGCGCATGGCGCCGCGCTCGCGCAGGTGGCGGGTCAGGGCGCGGGTGTCGACGCCGCTGATGCCGACGACGCCCTGCTTGACGAGCTCCTCGTCCAGCGAGCGCTGCGAGCGCCAGTTGGAGGGGACGCGCGCGGGGTCGCGGACGACGTAGCCGGAGACCCAGATGCGGGAGGACTCGGGGTCCTCGTCGTTGACGCCGGTGTTGCCCACGTGCGGGGCGGTCATCACGACGACCTGGCGGTGGTACGACGGGTCGGTGAGGGTCTCCTGGTAGCCGGTCATGCCGGTGGAGAACACGGCTTCGCCGAAGGTCTCCCCCACTGCGCCGTAGGCGCGGCCGCGGAAGATCCGGCCGTCCTCCAGGACGAGTACGGCGGGAGCTTTGGCTGCTCCCCTGGTGGAGGTCGTCATCGTTCGGCGCCTTCCGTCGTGATGGATTGGTTCATGGAGTTGATCGCTTCGACCCAGGCCGCGTGTTCGGCGGCCCGGTCGGAGCGGAATCCGGAGTCGATCAGCTTGTCGCCGTGCGCCCATGTGACGACGAGCAGACCGCCCTCGGTGAGTACCTTGCCCGCGATTCCCTTGTCGAGGCGGGCGCCGCGCAGCTGCGCGGCCGGTACGAAGAAGTCGGTTGCCCCCGGACGGACCACGTCGAGGCCGGTGTCGGTGAGGGTGAGCTCGACCCGGCTGCGGACTCCGAGCCCGTGGGCGACGATCCGGTCGAGCCACTGCCCGGCGGTGGTGGACCCGTGGTACCGGCCGGTCAGGGCCAGCCGGTGCTCGGGGAGACCGCCGGGGGCGGCGGGCAGCTCGGGCAGATCACTCTGCAGAGCGCCGCGCCATTTCCAGCCCTGCCGCATCAGCCAGTACACGAACGCGATGAAGACGAGCAGACCGATCACCCACGCGATGCGGGCGCCCCAGTCCGTCACCTCCGCCGACTGTCGCTCGGCGGCCTCGGCGGCCAGTTGGATTACTGCAGGTGTCACGCCAGTTTCCCGTCCACGACCGTTGCCCGGCCCCGCAGGAAGGTGTGAGTGACGCGTCCCGGCAGCTCACGGCCCTCGTAAGGCGTGTTGCGGCTGCGGGAGGCGAAGTGTGCGGGGTCCACGACACCACGGTACGAGGTGTCGACCAAGGTCAGGTTCGCGGGTTCACCTGCCGAGACGGGCCGGCCGTGCCCCGCGAGGCTGCCGATGCGCGCCGGAGCGTGCGACATGCGCTCCGCGACGCCCTCCCAGTCGAGCAGTCCGGTCTCCACCATCGTCTGCTGGACGACGGAGAGCGCGGTCTCCAGGCCCACCATGCCCATGGCGGCGGCGGCCCACTCGCAGTCCTTGTCCTCGTGCGGGTGCGGGGCGTGGTCGGTGGCGACGATGTCGATCGTGCCGTCGGCGAGCGCCTCGCGCAGGGCCATCACGTCGCGCTCGGTGCGCAGCGGCGGGTTGACCTTGTAGACCGGGTTGTACGAGCGCACGAGCTCGTCGGTGAGGAGCAGGTGGTGCGGGGTGACCTCGGCGGTGACGTCGATGCCGCGGGACTTGGCCCAGCGGACGATCTCGACGGATCCGGCGGTGGAGAGGTGGCAGATGTGCACGCGGGAGCCGACGTGCTCGGCGAGCAGCACGTCGCGGGCGATGATCGACTCCTCGGCGACGGCGGGCCAGCCGCCGAGTCCCAGCTCGGCCGAGACGATGCCCTCGTTCATCTGGGCGCCCTCGGTGAGGCGGGGCTCCTGGGCGTGCTGGGCGACGACGCCGCCGAAGGCCTTCACGTACTCCAGGGCGCGGCGCATGATCACCGCGTCGTCCACGCACTTGCCGTCGTCGGAGAAGACGGTGACGCGGGCGGCGGACTCGTGCATGGCGCCCAGCTCGGAGAGCTTCTTGCCCTCCAGGCCGACGGTGACGGCGCCGATGGGCTGCACGTCGCAGTAGCCGGACTCCTTGCCCAGGCGCCAGACCTGCTCGACGACGCCGGCGGTGTCGGCGACCGGGAAGGTGTTGGCCATGGCGAAGACGGCCGTGTAGCCGCCGGTGGCGGCGGCGCGGGTACCGGTGAGGACGGTCTCGGAGTCCTCACGGCCGGGCTCGCGCAGGTGGGTGTGGAGGTCCACGAGGCCGGGGAGGAGGACCTGGCCCTCGGCCTCGATCACCTGGGCGCCCTCGGCGGACAGCCCGGTGCCGACCGCTGCGATGGTCTCGCCGTCGATCAGGACGTCCTGCGTCTCGCCGCCGAGGACCTTCGCGCCGCGGATAAGGATCTTGCTCATGGTTACTTGTTCTCCTCGGTGCGGGCGGAGCTGGTGGTGACGGCGGGCTCGGAGCCTCCGAGCAGCAGGTACAGGACGGCCATGCGGATCGAGACGCCGTTGGCGACCTGCTCGACGACCGTGCAGCGGTCGGAGTCGGCGACCTCGGCGGTGATCTCCATGCCGCGGACCATGGGACCGGGGTGCATGACGATGGCGTGCTCGGGCATCTTGGCCATGCGCGCGGCGTCCAGGCCGTAGCGGCGGGAGTACTCGCGCTCGGTCGGGAAGAAGGCGGCGTTCATCCGCTCTCGCTGCACACGCAGCATCATGACCGCGTCGGTCTTCGGCAGCACCTCGTCGAGGCTGTACGAGACCTCGCAGGGCCAGGTCTCGACGCCGACCGGCACCAGGGTCGGCGGGGCCACCAGGGTGACCTCGGCGCCGAGGGTGTGCAGCAGGTCGACGTTGGAGCGGGCCACGCGGCTGTGCAGGACGTCGCCGACGAGGGTGATCCGGCGGCCGTCGAGGCCCTTGCCGAGCCCGGCGTCCCGGCCGACCAGGCGGCGGCGCATGGTGAACGCGTCGAGCAGGGCCTGGGTGGGGTGCTGGTGGGTGCCGTCGCCGGCGTTGATCACCGGGGCGTCGATCCAGCCGGAGTTGGCGAGCCGGTAGGGGGCGCCGGAGGCGTGGTGGCGGATGACCACGGCGTCCACGCCCATGGCCTCCAGGGTCTGGGCCGTGTCCTTGAGGGACTCGCCCTTGGAGACGCTGGAGCCCTTCGCGGCGAAGTTGATGACGTCGGCGGAGAGGCGCTTCTCGGCGGCTTCGAAGGAGATCCGGGTACGGGTCGAGTCCTCGAAGAACAGGTTGCAGATGGTGAGGCCGCGCAGGGTGGGCAGCTTCTTTATCGGCCGGTCGGCGACCCGGGCCATCTCCTCGGCGGTGTCGAGGATCAGGACGGCGTCGTCGCGCGTGAGGTCGGCGGCCGAGATGAGGTGGCGCTTCATCTGGGTGCTCCGTAAGTCGGGAGGGCAGGCAGGCGGGGCTGACGGGTGTGCGGGCAGGGCAGACCTCGGCACGGGCCCCCCGCGAGGGGTCCCGTACGCGCGGGGGTTACTGCCCTGCTGCCTGGGCGGTCCGCTGGCCGAGCAGCACGGCGTCGCGGCCGTCCTCCTCCTGGAGCTGGACCTTGACGGTCTCGCGCAGCGAGGTGGGCAGGTTCTTGCCCACGTAGTCGGCGCGGATCGGGAGTTCGCGGTGGCCGCGGTCGACGAGGACCGCGAGCTGGACGGCGCGGGGGCGGCCGATGTCGCCGAGTGCGTCGAGGGCGGCCCGGATGGTGCGGCCGGAGAAGAGGACGTCGTCGAGGAGGACCACCAGGCGGCCGTCGATGCCGTCGCCGGGGATCTCGGTGCGGCCGATCGCCCTCGCGGGCTTCAGGCGCAGGTCGTCGCGGTACATGGTGATGTCGAGGGAGCCGACCGGGATCTTCGTCCCGGTGATCTCCTCCAGCTTGGCGGCCAGCCGGCGGGCCAGGTACACACCGCGGGTGGGGATGCCGAGGAGCACCACGTCGTCGGCGCCCTTGGCGCGTTCGACGATCTCGTGGGCGATGCGCGTCAGGACCCGGGCGATGTCCTGCGCCTCCAGAACGGGGCGCATTTCCTCGTCGGCCGAGACCTGGGAAGTCTTGCTGTCCATGAAAAGGACCTCCTTCTCCGCCTCACGGGACGGACCTTAAAGGACGTCTGATGTACGCCGTCCACGGTACCAGGGACGGAGGCGGACCCTCGCACCGGGGCCCGTCGGCACCCCTCGTAAGAGGGCGTGGAAGAGCATTCGGCTTGACGCATCCACGTAACGCTGCGTAACCTCACAGTGAGTTACCAGCCGCGCGGCGGAGCCGCATGGTCTCCATGTAGTCACAGCGTCACAGCGTCCGGGAGCGTTATGTCCAGCGAATACGCCAAACAGCTCGGGGCCAAGCTCCGCGCCATCCGCACCCAGCAGGGCCTCTCCCTCCACGGAGTCGAGGAGAAGTCCCAGGGCCGTTGGAAGGCCGTCGTGGTCGGTTCCTACGAGCGCGGGGACCGCGCCGTGACCGTCCAGCGCCTCGCCGAGCTGGCGGACTTCTACGGGGTTCCGGTCCAGGAACTGCTGCCGGGCACGACCCCCGGCGGTGCGGCCGAGCCGCCGCCGAAGCTGCGCCTCGACCTGGAGCGCCTGGCGGGCGTCCCCGCCGAGAAGGCCGGCCCGCTCCAGCGCTACGCGGCGACCATCCAGAGCCAGCGCGGCGACTACAACGGCAAGGTGCTGTCGATCCGCCAGGACGACCTGCGCACCCTGGCCGTCATCTACGACCAGTCCCCCTCGGTCCTGACCGAGCAGCTCATCAGCTGGGGCGTCCTGGACGCCGACGCGCGTCGCGCCGTGGCCCACGAGGACATCTAGTCCCAGGGGATCCGTCCAGGCTCAGCAGAAACGTTACCGGCGGGTGCCGGCGCCCCAGGGCGCCGGCACCCGCCGGTTTTTCGTCGGTCGACCGGCAGAAGTCCGAACCGGACCTCTCGGGACCGGTACGACGGCCGGAGAACGGCGGAGGGCCCGTGGCGCGCATGCGCCGCGGGCCCTCCGCTCAGCCGTCCGGCTCCGGGCTATTCGCCCCGGCGCAGACTCGGCTTCAGGTCCTTGAAGCGGGCCAGCAGGCCGTTCACGAACGCGGGCGAGTCGTCCGTGGAGAACTCCTTGGCCAGCTGCACGGCCTCGTCGATCGCCACGACGTCCGGGGTCTCGTCGACCCAGATCAGCTCGTAGGCACCCAGGCGCAGGATGTTCCGGTCGGCGACCGGCATGCGGTCGAGCTCCCAGTCCACGGCGTAGGTGACGATCAGGTCGTCGATGCGGTTCACCTTGTCGGCGTAGCCCTCGACGAGGTCCATCGTGAAGGCGCTGACCGGCGGCTGCCGGTCGTCCGACCGCGAGTGGCGGATCCAGTCCGCGAGGACCTCGCGCACGGGCACGCCGCGCTGGTCGGCCTCGAAGAGGATCTGGAAGGCGCGCTTGCGCGCGTTGCTCCGGGCAGCCACGGTTAGCTGTTCACCCGGCCGAGGTAGGCGCTGGTGCGGGTGTCGACCTTGATCTTCTCGCCGGTGGTGACGAAGAGCGGGACCTGGATCTCGTGGCCGGTCTCCAGCTTGGCGGGCTTGGTGCCGCCGGTGGAGCGGTCGCCCTGGACGCCCGGGTCCGTGTGCTCGATGGTCAGCTCGACGGCGGCCGGGAGCTCGACGTAGAGCACCTCGCCCTCGTGCTGGGCCACGGAGGCGGTGAAGCCCTCGATGAGGAAGTTGGCGGCGTCGCCGACGGCCTTGCGGTCGACCATCAGCTGGTCGTAGGTGCTCATGTCCATGAAGACGAAGTAGTCGCCGTCCATGTACGAGAACTGCATGTCACGCCGGTCGATCGTGGCGGTGTCGACCTTCGTGCCGGCGTTGAAGGTCTTGTCGACGACCTTGCCGGAGAGCACGTGCTTGAGCTTGGTGCGCACGAAGGCCGGGCCCTTGCCGGGCTTGACGTGCTGGAACTCGACGACGGACCAGAGCTGGTCACCGTCGAGCTTGAGCACCATGCCGTTCTTGAGGTCGTTCGTGGAAGCCACGGTTGCGGAATCTCCTGCACTGGAAGACCACGGATGCGCGCACGGTCCGGCGGTTCGGACTAGAGCGCGAGCAGCTCCTTGGTCGTAATGGTGAGTAGCTCGGGACCGCCGTCCGCCTCGGGGCGCACGACGAGCGTGTCATCGATCCGGACACCTCCCCGGCCGGGGAGGTGAACCCCCGGTTCGACGGTGACCGGCACGCAAGCGTCCAGTTTACCCATTGCCGTAGGTGCAAGCTGCGGGTCCTCGTCGATTTCGAGACCGACCCCGTGTCCCATCCATCCCGCCAGGGCCTCGCCGTGCCCCGCCGAGTCCAGTACGGACCGTGCCGCGTGGTCCACGTCGCGGTACGCGGCGCCCGGCAGCAGGGCCTGCCGGCCCGCCCGCTGGGCGGCGAACACCAGGTCGTAGAGCTCGATCTGCCAGTCGGCCGGAGTGGTGCCGATCACGAAGGTGCGGCCGATCTCGCAGCGGTAGCCCCGGTAGTTGGCGCCGAGGCAGACGGAGAGGAAGTCGCCCTCCTCGACCCGCCGGTCGGAGGGCCGGTGCCGGGAACGTCCCGAGTGCGGGCCGGTACCCACGGAGGTCGGGAACGCCGGGCCGTCCGCGCCGTGGTCGACGAGCCGGCGCTCCAGCTCCAGCGCCAGGTGGCGTTCCGTACGGCCCACCAGGATCGACTCCAGGAGCTCGCCGAGGGCCTGGTCGGCGATCT
This sequence comes from Streptomyces sp. NPDC040718, assembly GCF_055593565.1. NCBI lineage: Bacteria > Bacillati > Actinomycetota > Actinomycetes > Kitasatosporales > Streptomycetaceae > Streptomyces > Streptomyces sp. NPDC040718. The sequence goes on from NZ_JBVIXO010000008.1 coordinate 147,693, forward strand.
CCGCGGCGATCCGCAGGCAGGCGATCTCCTCCTCGTCCTTGACCAGCCGCTGCTGCTCCACCGCCGTGCCGAGGTCGGCCAGCCGCAGCCTGGGCGCGACCGAGTGCACGGCCCGGTGCCGGCCGACGGTGAGGTGGTGCTCCTCCACGGCGAGGGAGTCGGCCCGGCCGGAGGCGGCCAGGTCGGCGGCGGCCACGGCCGGATCCGCGCCGGGGGCGGGCAGTACGCAGACCCGCAGCCCCTCGTCGAGCCGCCCCTCCTCCGCCTCGCCGGTGGGCGCCCCGGGGCAGAACAGCACGTCCTCGGCGGGCCCGACCAGCAGGACGGCGCCCAGCGGGGACGCCCCGGCGAGGTAGCGGACGTTCGCCGGACGCGTGACCAGGGCGGCGGAGTTGCCCGCGGCGGCGCAGCGCTCGCGGAGCAGGCCCCTGCGGGCCTCGTACACGTCTGACATGTCTTCGAGCCTACGAGCGCACCGCTCATCCGGCCCGGCGAGCGCGTCCGGACGGGGCCGGGACGGCCGTCCTACCAGCGCGGCGGGCTCGTCAGCGCCCGCGCGAGGGCCTCGTCCAGGGCCCGCGCGGTGCCCTCGACGTCGAGGTGGGAGTTGTCGATGATCGGCAGCCCGGAGCCGTACCAGCCGGCCATCCGGCCGTGGATGCGGGCGACCTCCTCGTCGGAGAGCCTGCGGTTGCCGGAGCGGGCCGCGTTGCGGTCGAGGACGACGTCCAGGCCGGGCAGCAGCACGACCGGGAGCAGGGCGGGCCCCACGTGGCGCTTCCAGCCGCCGAGGCCGACCACGGGCCGGTCCGGGAAGACGGCGTCGTCGAGGATGCAGGAGATCCCGTTCGCCAGGAAGTTGCGGGCCGCGAAGCCGCAGGTGCGGCGGGCCAGGCGGTACTGGGCCTCGGAGTGCTCGTTCCAGCCGGCCTGCGGGTCCGCGAAGCCCGAGCAGACCCATTCGCGGACGTCGTCCAGGCTGATGTGCGCGGTCGGCACCGGCCGGGTCGCCGCCCAGTGCCGGGCCACGGTGGTCTTGCCGGCGCCCGCCGGGCCGATGAGCAGTACGGCGAGCACGGCCCCGCCGGTACCGGGCGCGGGCGGCACGGGCACGGCGGCCGCGGCGGGAGGCAGCGGGATGTGCCCCGTCGCTTCGGGGACCGGCGCCACCGGCCAGCCCTGCGCAGGGGGTATCGGCGGCTGCGGGGGAACCGCCGGGTGCTGTCCCGGCGGACCCCAGCCCCCCACTCCGTGCTGCATCCGCGCCACTCCGTCTCGTTCAGGCGACTGATGCGAGAACGTTATCTCAGGCCGTGACCTCTTCCGCCAGCGCACGCAGCGCCAGCCGGTAGGAGCCCAGCCCGAAGCCCGCGACGGTACCGGTCGCCACGGCCGCGATGACCGAGGTGTGCCGGAACTCCTCCCGGGCGTACGGGTTGGAGATGTGCACCTCGATCAGTGGCGCGGTGCGCTGCGCGGCCGCGTCCCGCATGGCGTACGAGTAGTGCGTGAAGGCGCCCGGGTTGATGACGACCGGGATCTTGCCGTCCGCCGCCTCGTGCAGCCAGCGCACCAGCTCGCCCTCGTCGTTGGTCTCGCGGACCTCCACGTCGAAGCCGAGTTCGGCGCCCAGGGTGCGGCAGCTCTCCACGAGGCCCGCGTACGAGGTGGCCCCGTACACGTCGGGCTCGCGGGACCCGAGCCGGCCCAGGTTCGGGCCGTTCAGGACCAGCACCGGGCGGCTCACGCGGAGACCTCGCCGTACGCGGCGACCAGGTGCGCCGGGTCCGGGCCCTCCAGCACGGTGGGCTTGGCCAGGCCGTCCAGGACGATGAAGCGCAGCAGGTTGCCGCGGGACTTCTTGTCGACCTGCATGGTCTGGAGCAGCTTGGTCCACTGGTCGCCGCGGTAGGTCAGCGGCAGGCCCACCGAGGCCAGCACGGCCTTGTGGCGGTCGGCGGTGGCGTCGTCGAGCCGCCCCGCCAGCCGGCCCAGTTCGGCCGCGAAGACCATCCCGACGGAGACGGCCGCGCCGTGCCTCCACTTGTAGCGCTCGTTCTTCTCGATGGCGTGCGCGAGGGTGTGGCCGTAGTTGAGGATCTCCCGCAGCCCCGACTCCTTGAGGTCGCTGGAGACCACGTCGGCCTTGACCTGGATGGAGCGGCAGATCAGCTCGGCCGTGTGCGGGCCGGCGGGCGTACGGGCCGCCGCCGGGTCCTCCTCGATCAGGTCGAGGATCACCGGGTCGGAGATGAACCCGGCCTTGATGATCTCGGCGAGGCCGCTGACGTAGTCGTTGACCGGCAGCGACTCCAGCGCGGCGAGGTCGCAGAGCACCCCGGCCGGCGGGTGGAAGGCGCCGACGAGGTTCTTGCCCTCGGCGGTGTTGATGCCGGTCTTGCCGCCGACGGCCGCGTCCACCATCGCCAGGACGGTGGTCGGGACGGCGATCCAGCGCACCCCGCGCAGCCAGCTGGCCGCGACGAAGCCCGCCAGGTCGGTGGTGGCGCCGCCGCCCACGCCGACGATGACGTCGGTGCGGGTGAAGTTGGACTGGCCGAGCGCCTTCCAGCAGTACGCGGCCACCTCGACGGTCTTGGCCTCCTCGGCGTTCGGCACCTGGATGGCGATCGCCTCGTAGCCCTGCTCCGCCAGGTCCGCGCGCAGCGCCTCGCCGGTGTCGGCCAGCGCCTCGGGGTGGATCACGGCGACCCGCTGGGCCTTCGTGCCGATCAGGCCGCCCAGCTCGCCGAGCAGCTGCCGGCCGACCAGCACGTCGTACGCGTCGTGTCCGGCGCTGGCGCCGACGTTGATCCGCGTCACCTGGTCTGTCATACGTCCTTCAACTCCAGAGCGTCGAGGACCGCCTGGGCGACCTCTTCGGGGGTGCGGTCGTCGGTGGCCACGACGACGCGCGCGACTTCGGTGTACAGGTGGCGCCTGGCCTCCATCAGCTCGCGCCACTGGCGGCGCGGGTTGACGGCGAGCAGCGGGCGGGCGGCGCCGAGCCCGACGCGGCGCACGGCCTCCTCGACGTCCATCGACAGGTACGCGACGGGCAGCCCGGCGAGCAGGGCGCGGGTGCCCTCGTCGAGGACGGCGCCGCCGCCGAGGGCGAGGACTCCCGTGTGCTCGGCGACGGCGGCCGCGACGGCCGCGCGCTCCAGCTCACGGAAGTACGGCTCGCCCTCGTCGACGAAGATGTCGGAGATCTCCCGGCCCTGGGCCGCGACGATGTCCGCGTCGGTGTCCCGGTAGGGGACGCCGAGCCGGCGGGCGAGCACGCCGCCCACCGTGGACTTGCCGGAACCCATGGGTCCGACGAGTACGACCAGAGGGCCGCCCGTCACCGGATCTGCAGGTTGTCGAGGTAGGACCGGACGTTGCGGCGGGTCTCGGGGACCGAGTCCCCGCCGAACTTCTCGACGACGGCGTCGGCCAGCACCAGCGCGACCATGGCCTCGGCGACGATGCCCGCGGCGGGCACGGCGCAGACGTCGGAGCGCTGGTGGTGGGCGACGGTGGCCTCGCCGGTGGCGACGTCGACGGTGGCCAGGGCGCGCGGCACGGTCGCGATGGGCTTCATCGCGGCGCGTACGCGCAGCAGCTCGCCGGTGGTCAGGCCGCCCTCGGTGCCGCCGGAGCGGCCGGAGGTGCGCTTGAGGCCCTCGGGGGTGGAGACGATCTCGTCGTGCGCCTTGGAGCCGGGCACGCGGGCCAGCTCGAAGCCGTCGCCGACCTCGACGCCCTTGATGGCCTGGATGCCCATGAGCGCGGCGGCGAGGCGGGCGTCCAGGCGGCGGTCCCAGTGGACGTGGGAGCCGAGGCCGACCGGCACGCCGTACGCGAGGACCTCGACGACGCCGCCGAGGGTGTCGCCGTCCTTGTGGGCCTGGTCGATCTCCGCGACCATCGCCTTCGACGCGTCCGCGTCGAGGCAGCGCACCGGGTCGGCGTCGAGCTTGTCGACGTCGGCGGGGGTCGGGTAGACGCCGTAGGGGGCCTTGGCCGAGGCCAGCTCCACCACGTGCGAGACGATCTCGATGCCCGCGACCTCCTTGATGAAGGAGCGGGCGACGGCGCCGAGGGCGACGCGGGCGGCGGTCTCACGGGCGCTGGCGCGCTCCAGGATCGGCCGGGCCTCGTCGAAGCCGTACTTCTGCATGCCCGCGAGGTCGGCGTGGCCGGGGCGCGGGCGGGTCAGCGGCGCGTTGCGGCCGGTCTCCTTGAGCAGCGAGGGGTCGACCGGGTCGGCCGACATGACCGTCTCCCACTTGGGCCACTCGGTGTTGCCGATCATGACCGCGACCGGGCCGCCCTGGGACAGGCCGTGGCGGACGCCGCCGAGGAAGGTGATCTCGTCCTGCTCGAACTTCATGCGGGCACCGCGGCCATAGCCGAGCCGGCGCCGGGCCAGGTGATCGGCCACCAGCTCGGTGGTGACCGGGACGCCGGCGGGAAGGCCCTCCAGCGTCGCGACCAGTGCCGGTCCGTGCGACTCTCCTGCGGTCAGCCAACGCAACCTGCTCAACGATGCTCCTCATGCTCGCGCCTGGCACTGCGACGGCTCGTCCCGGCTGCGCGGACCGGACGGCCGTACCCGAATCCTCCCACGTCCGGGCGGTCCTGCGGATCTCGGTCCAGCTGACGGACGACCGGGCGGCCCGTGCGTGCGCGACGGTGCCGGGTTCGGCCATCGGCTTCCCGCGCGCGGGGCGTCAGTGGCGGGCGCGCAGGGCCGCTTCGCCGGCGGCCCGCATGGCGGCCAGCGGGCCGGGGGCGCGGCCGGTCATCTGCTCGACCTGGAGTACGGCCTGGTGGACGAGCAGGTCGAGCCCTCCGAGGAGGGTGCCGCCGCGCCCGGACCAGGCTGCGGCCAGGGCGGTGGGCCAGGGGTCGTAGAGGACGTCGAAGAGGGTGCCGGGCGCCGCGGGGACGGCGTCGGCCAGCTCGTCCGTGGCGCCGGCCGGGGTGGTGGCGATGACGAGCGGCGCCTCCAGGGCCCGTGCCGCGTCCGACCAGTCGGCCGTACGGACGTCCACGCCGAGCCGCTCGCCCCACTGGCGCATCTCGTCGGCGCGGGCGCGGGAGCGGACGTACGCGGTGACCTCGCCGGTGCAGATCCGGGCGAGGGCGGCGAGCGCCGAGGAGGCGGTGGCCCCCGCCCCGAGGATCGCGGCGGCGGGCACCTTCTCGACGCCGCGCTCGTGCAGGGCGGCGACGAGCCCCGGGATGTCGGTGTTGTCGCCGAGGCGGCGGCCGTCCTCGGTGAACACCACCGTGTTGACGGCCTCCACCGAGGCGGCGGTGTCGCTGATCCCGTCGAGCAGCGGGATGACCGCCCGCTTGAGCGGCATGGTCAGCGACAGCCCGGCCCACTCGGGGCCGAGGTCCGCCACGAACGCGGGCAGGGCGGCCTCGTCGATCTCGAACCGGTCGTAGGACCAGTCGTCGAGGCCGAGCTCCCGGTACGCGGCGCGGTGCAGCACCGGGGAGAGGGAGTGCTCGATGGGCGAACCCAGCACCGCGGCCCGTATCCGTGACATGTCCTGCTACCCGCCGTTCTTCTGCTTCTGCCGTGCCTGGAACTCGTCGGCGAGCTTCATGTGCTCTTCGTAGGTCTTGGTGAAGGTCGTCTTGTTGCCGTCGACCGACACGAAGAACATCCAGCCGCCGTGGTCGGGGTTGAGCGTAGCGGTCAGCGCGTCCAGGCCGGGGTTCCCGATCGGGCCGGGCGGGAGTCCCTTGACGAAGTGCGTGTTGTACGGGTTGTCGAAGGCCTGGGCTTCCTTCAGGTTGAAGTTGATCTCGCTCTGGTTCTTGACGTAGTTGTACGTCGAGTCGAACTGGAGCCTCTGGTTCGTGACGTCGTTGGTCTTCTTGAGGCGGTTGTAGACCACCTCGGCCATCTTGCGGAAGTCGTCGTGGTTCTTGCCCTCGGCGTTCACGAGGCTGGCGACGGTGACGACCTGGAGCGGGTTCTCCAGGTTCAGCTCCTTGGCCTTGCCCTCGATCCCCATCTCCGTGTACTTGTCGGCCGCGTTCTTGACCATCTGCCGGAGCAGCGACTCGGGCGTGCTGTCCTTCCTCAGGTCGTAGCGCGCCGGAAGCAGGAAGCCCTCCAGCGGGTCGACGAGCTTCGGGTTGTTGCCGGCCCAGGCCGGCAGGCCGAGGTTCTTCGCCTCGCGCAGCGCGACGTCCTTCGTGGTGCCGTCCGGCTTGCCGAGCTTCTTGTCGATGGCCTCGTAGACCTTGGAGTTGCGCCAGCCCTCGGCGATGGTGATGACGTTCAGCTTGCTGGGGTCGATCATCAGCGCGACGGCGGCCGAGGCCGACATCCTCTTCTTCATCGGGTAGACGCCGGGCTGGATCGAATTGCCCTTGGGGTTGGCCTTCGCCGCGTCGACGAACGCCTGGGCGCTGGCGACCACGCCGGCCTGCTTGAGGAGGCGGCCCATCTGGCCGAGGCCGGCGTCCTTGGGGATCTCGACCTCGATGATCTCGTCGGTGCCCTCACCGGCGAAGTCCTCGGCCGGGGCGAAGCGGTCGTGGAGGTAGTTGTAGCCGTAGTAGCCGCCACCGCCGACGACGCCGATGATCACCACGGCGGCGACCAGGCATGCGGTGCCGCTGCGTTTCTTCTGTTTGCCGCCCTTGCCGCCCTTGGTGCGGCCGCCGGCCCGGCGCCCGCGCGAGGGCGGATCGTCGCCGTCGTCGGAGCCCCGGCCGCCCGCGGGCAGGAGCGCCTCGTCGGGCTCCTCCTCGTCCAGCGGCTCCTCGACCGGTTCCGGTTCCAGGTGGCGCAGGCCGGGCGGCTGCGGGGGCGGGTAGGCCTCGGCCGTCGTGTACAGGTCCGGGGCCTCGCCGGGATAGGCCCCGACGGCCTGCTGGGCGTACGGGTCCGCGCCCGCGTACGGGTCGACCTGCACGGCCGCCGCCGCGTACTGGCCCTGGCCGGTGTCCCAGCCGGGGCCGGCGCCGCCGTCGTACGCCGGCTGGGGGGCCATCTGCTGCGCCGCCATGGCCTGGGCGGCCATCTGCTGCTGGGCCATCTGCTGGTACTGGAGCTGCTGCGCGTACGCCTGCTCGTCGTACTGCTGCGGGTACTGGCCCGCGTACTGCTGCTGGTACTGCGGCTCCTGCGGATGCGGGTACTGCTGCTGCGGGTCCCCGCCGTAGGGCACCTGCGCCTGCTGCGTCTGGTGCGCGGTCCACCCCTGGTCCCCGTAGAGGGGGTCCTGGGGGTTCCACGGTTCGGAGCCGTGGCCCCGGCCATAGTCAGTCATCGGTCCCCTAGAGCCGCGAGACGAAGGCCGCGGCTTACGTCGGCCGCGACACCCGGTTCCGCCTCTTTGGTGGTGAGCGACGGCTGTTCGAATGCCGTCTCATCGCGCGGAACGTTACCGTATCGCGATCAGACAACCACTTCGACGCACTCACCGGGCGGATTACCTGATACCCGTTCGGTCTCAAGAGCGTTCTGGAGGATAACCACAGCGGCCGCCTGGTCGATCACCGACCGGCCCTTCTTCGCGTTCCGCCCGGAGGCCCGCAGGCCCTGGGCGGCGGTGACCGTGGTCATCCGCTCGTCCACCAGACGGACCGTCACCGGCTTGATCCCCTTGGCCAGTTCGTTCGCGAATGCGCGCACCTTGGCCGCGGCCGGCCCCTCCCGCCCGCTGAGCGAGCGGGGGAGGCCGACCACGACTTCGAGGGGCTCGTACTCCTCGACGAGCTGCCGCAGCCGCCGGTGGGCGAAGGGGATGTCCCGGCCCGGGACGGTCTCCACCGGCGTGGCGAGCACCCCGTCGGGGTCGCAGGACGCGACCCCGATCCGGGCGTCTCCGACATCGACGGCCAGTCGGCGGCCGCGGCGCAGGGTCATCGTCAGGCCGTCTCTGCCACGAGGCGCTCGACGGCGGCGATGGCCTCGGGCACGGCGCCCGGGTTCTGGCCGCCGCCCTGGGCCACGTCCGGCTTGCCGCCACCGCCGCCACCGAGGGTCTTGGCGGCGGTGCGGACCAGGTCACCGGCCTTGAGGCCGCGCTCGCGGGCCGCCTCGTTGGTGGCGATGACGGTCAGCGGACGGTCGTTCGCCACGGTGAACAGCGCGACGACGGCCGGGCGGTCGCCCTGGATGCGGCCGCGGACGTCGAGGACCAGCTTGCGCAGGTCGTCGGCGCCCGTGCCGTCCGGCACCTGGCCGACGACGAGGGCGACGCCGCGGATGTCCTGGGCGTTGGAGGCGAGACCGGCGGCGGCCTGGAGGACCTTCTCCGCGCGGAACTTCTCGATCTCCTTCTCGGCGTCCTTCAGCTTGCCGAGCATGGAGGCGATCTTCTCCGGCAGCTCCTCCGGACGGCCCTTGACGAGCTCCTGGAGCTGGGCGACGACCGTGTGCTCCTTGGCGAGGAAGTTGTACGCGTCGACGCCGACCAGGGCCTCGACACGGCGCACGCCGGAGCCGATGGAGGACTCGCCGAGCAGCTTCACCAGGCCCAGCTGGGAGGTGTTGCCGACGTGCGTGCCGCCGCACAGCTCCTTGGAGAAGTCGCCGATGGTGACGACGCGGACCCGCTCGCCGTACTTCTCGCCGAACTCGGCGATGGCGCCCTGCTTCTTCGCCTCGTCGATGCTCATGACCTCGGCGGTGACGTCGAGCTCGCGGGAGAGCACGTCGTTGATCTTCTGCTCGACGTCGGTGAGGACCGAGCCGGGGACGGCGTTCGGCGAACCGAAGTCGAAGCGGAAGCGGCCGGGGCTGTTCTCGGAGCCGGCCTGGGCGGCCGTCGGGCCGAGGGCGTCGCGCAGCGCCTGGTGGGTCAGGTGCGTGGCCGAGTGGGCGCGGGCGATGGCCCGGCGGCGCTTGACGTCGATGGCGGCGTACGCGGAGGCGCCCACCGTGACCTCGCCGACCTGCACGGAGCCCTTGTGCACGGAGACGCCGGGGACCGGCTGCTGGACGTCGCGGACCTCGATGACGGCACCGGTGTCGAGCTTGATGCGGCCCTGGTCGGCGAGCTGGCCGCCGCCCTCGGCGTAGAAGGGGGTGCGGTCGAGGACGACCTCGACCTCGTCGCCCTCGGAGGCGGCGGGCGCGGAGACGCCGTTGACCAGCAGGCCGACGATGGTGGACTCGCCCTGGTTGGTGGCGTAGCCGGTGAACTCGGTGGCGCCGGCGCCGTCGGCGATCTCCCGGTAGGCCGACATGTCCGCGTGACCGGTCTTCTTGGCCTTGGCGTCGGCCTTGGCCCGGTCGCGCTGCTCCTGCATCAGGCGGCGGAAGCCGGGCTCGTCCACGGAGAGGCCCTGCTCGGCGGCCATCTCCAGGGTGAGGTCGATCGGGAAGCCCCAGGTGTCGTGGAGCAGGAACGCCTTGTCGCCGGAGAGGACCGTGCCGCCGGCGGCCTTGGTCTCGGTCACGGCGGTGTCGAGGATGTTGGTGCCGCCCTTGACGGCCTTCAGGAAGGCGGCCTCTTCGGCGAGGGCGACGGTCTCGATCCGCTTGCGGTCGGTGACCAGCTCGGGGTACTGCTGCCCCATCGTGTCGATCACGACGTCGATCAGGTCCTGCACGACCGGGCCGGTGGCACCCATGAGGCGCATGTTGCGGATGGCGCGGCGCATGATGCGGCGCAGCACGTAGCCGCGGCCCTCGTTGCCGGGGGTGACGCCGTCGCCGATGAGCATGACGGAGGTGCGCATGTGGTCGGCGACCACGCGCATCGAGACGTCGGTGCCCTGGGCGGCGCCGTACTGCACGCCGGTCAGCTCGGTGGCCTTGTCCATGACCACGCGCAGGGTGTCGGTCTCGTACATGTTCTGCACGCCCTGCAGGATCATCGCGAGGCGTTCGAGACCGAGGCCGGTGTCGATGTTCTTCGACGGCAGGTCACCGAGGATCGGGAAGTCTTCCTTCCCGTCGCCGGCGCCGCGCTCGTACTGCATGAAGACCAGGTTCCAGATCTCCACGTAGCGCTCGTCGTTGACGGCCGGGCCGCCCTCGACGCCGAACTCGGGGCCGCGGTCGTAGTTGATCTCGGAGCAGGGGCCGCAGGGGCCGGGGACGCCCATGGACCAGAAGTTGTCCTTCTTGCCCAGGCGCTGGATGCGCTCGGCGGGAACGCCGATCACGTCGCGCCAGATCGTCTCGGCCTCGTCGTCGTCGAGGTAGACGGTGATCCAGAGCTTCTCGGGCTCGAGGCCGTAGCCGCCGTCCGCCACGGAGCTGGTCAGCAGCTCCCAGGCGTACTTGATGGCGCCTTCCTTGAAGTAGTCCCCGAAGGAGAAGTTGCCGCACATCTGGAAGAACGTGCCGTGGCGGGTGGTCTTGCCGACCTCTTCGATGTCCGGTGTACGGACGCACTTCTGCACGCTGGTGGCGCGGGGGGCCGGGGGCTTGGTCTCGCCGAGGAAGTACGGCTTGAAGGGGACCATGCCCGCGTTGACCAGCAGCAGAGTCGGGTCGTCCGCGATGAGCGACGCCGAAGGGACAACGGTGTGACCGCGCTCCTCGAAGAAGCTCAGCCAGCGGCGGCGGATTTCAGCCGACTCCATCAGTGGTCCTCATTCCGGTTGTGCGTGACCGTCGATTTGTTCGAGCGGTACGTGGTCTTGTCGTTCTGGTGGTACTCGATGGCCCGCAGCCGCCGCGGCCCGGGGAGGGCGGTGACGTTGTCGGACAGGTCGGGATCCTGGTGGAGTCCCAGTGCGTCGTTCAGCTCGTCCTCGCGCTGCGTCATTCCCGCCTTGACGTCGAGGGCGAATTCCTTCAGGCGGTGCCCGGCCTCCACGGCCTTGTCGGCGGCCTGGGCGGCGAGGCTCTCCGGGGTCAGCTTCTTCAGCTGGCGGTTGACCTTGGTGGTGGCCCACACGCCGGCGGCGGCGCCTGCGGTGAACCAGAAGGCTCGGCGGAACATCGGCGGTCTCAGCCCTTCTGCTTCCGGCGCCGGGCCGGCGGCACCGTACGGCCGACGATCACGGTTCGCCGGTTGGTCTTCTGCGGGGCGTCCTCGGTGCGGCCCAGCGCCTTGCGGACGCCGTAGCCGAAGGCCGCGACCTTGACCAGGGGTCCGCCGAAGGTGGTGGCCACGGTGGAGGACAGCGCGGAGGCGTTGGAGGTGACCTCCTGGACGTCGCTCGCGATGGCGTCGACCCGGTCGAGCTGGGTGCGCGCGGAGCGGACGGTCGTCGAGGCGTCCGCGAGCAGCGGGACGGCCTGCTCGGTGACGTCGGCCACGAGCTTGGTGGTCGCGCGGAGCACCTGCGCGAGCCGCACCAGCACCACGGCGAGGAAGGACACCAGAATGGCCCAGAAGACGGCCACGAGGATGCCGGCCACCTCTCCACCGGACACGTTGCACCGCTCCCTGTTCTGCTTGCCTACGGTTTCACTGCGGATCGACTACGGAGAAAAGTCTCCCTCCGACCCTATCGCGCCGGAGATCCGCCGCAGTACCGGAATTCCGGGTCCGGTGCGCGCCCCTGCGGACCCGCCTTGTACGCGGCGCGTCCGGAACAGTACTCTCCGTGTCCCATGCGACAGCGACCCACCCGACGAGGACCGTCGGGCAATCTTCCCTCGGAGCTGAGTTCCTTCGTCGGGCGGGGTGCCGAACTCGCCGGGGTGGCGCGGCTCCTGGGCTCCTCCCGGCTGGTCACGGTGACCGGGGTGGGCGGGGTGGGGAAGTCCCGGCTGGCGCTGGCCGCGGCCCGGGCGGCCGCCGAGGATCCGCAGGAACGCTACTGCGACGGCGTCTGGCTGGCCGGACTGCCCTGCGTACGAGATCCCGCGCTGCTGGAGTTCACCGTGGCCGAGGCCCTCCACCTCACCGACCACACCGTGATGGCGAACCACACGTTCCGGGACCTGGTGGGGCTGGTGCCGGCGGTGGAGCTGCTGGCGCTGGTCACGGTCACCGAGGGCGCGGCGGCCGAGGCGGCGGTGCTCCAGGGCGCGGCGGAGCCGATGTGGGACGGGGTCGGGCTGCGGCTGTTCGGGTCGGGGTACTTCAACGCGCCCCGGCTGGCGTGCCAGGAGCGGGCCGGGGAGGTGCTGGGCCCGGAGCGGTACGCGGCGCACGCGGCCGAGGGCCGGCAGCTCACCGTGGAGGCGCTGGTGCTGCGGGCGCAGTGGGCCCCCGGGCGGCGCCCGGGAACGCAAAGGCCCGCCGCCCCCCGGAGGGGACGGCGGGCCGGAACCAGCCTGTGAGGGCTACGTCCGCTGGATCAGCGGGCGTAGTACTCGACGACGAGCTGCTCGTCGCAGATGACCGGGATTTCCTTGCGGTTCGGGTCGCGGTCCAGGCGGAAGGCCAGGGCCTTCAGGTTGACCTGCAGGTAGCGCGGGGTCTCGCCCTCGCCTGCGTAGCCACCCTCACGGGCAACCTGGAACGGAACCTTCTCGCGGCTGCGCTCGCGCACGGTGATGACGTCGTCCGGACGGACACGGAACGACGGCTTGTCGACCTTGCCACCGTTGACCTCGATGTGGCCGTGAACGACCATCTGGCGGGCCTGGTAGATGGTGCGGGCGATGCCCGAACGCAGGACCAGGGCGTCGAGGCGACGCTCGAGCTCGACGACCAGCGCCTCGCCCGTCTTGCCCTCGGCCTTCTTGGCGCGGTCGTACGCGCGAGCCATCTGGCGCTCGGAGATGTCGTACTGCGCGCGCAGACGCTGCTTCTCCAGCAGACGGACCTTGTAGTCCGAGTTCTGCTTGCGGCCACGGCCGTGCTCGCCCGGCGGGTAGGGGCGGGCCTCGAAGTACTTGACAGCCTTCGGCGTCAGGGCGATGCCGAGGGCACGCGACTTCTTGACCTTGGGTCGCTTCTGGTTCACGGGGAACCTACCTCCATGTAAGTTAGGTGAGGCTTACCTTATCGAGGAGGACGTAATGTCTCGACCACATGGGATCCCCCTGCCCAGTGCGCACCGAAGTTCGGATTCCAACGAAACGGAATCCGCTTTCGATGACGATAAGCAAGGTCAGCCGCGTCCCAGGGAAGGCGTTCGGCAGCTCACCGGAGCCGAACGCGTACGAACCCTCGTAGAGTCCAACGCCTCAGTATCCCTCACGCTGCCGGATGCTTCTGACCAGGCCGAGTGGTGGACAGGGGTGCCGGCCGCGCGGACCGTCACCCCGGACGGGGACGTGATCCTCCTGGTACCAGGGGAATCCGCGGCTGCCAGGGCTGCCGCTCACGCCCAGGACGACGACCTCACCGCCGTGATCGAGATCACGGATGTGGCGCCGGTGTCCGTGCCCCATCGTATCCGAGCCCGCGCCCGCCTCGCAGGGTGGCTGACCCCGGTCCGCGGGGACGACCGCGCCCTCTGCGCGGCGCTGCTCGCGGAGCGGCACCCGGTGGGCGAGCTGCTGGGCCTGGCCGAGTCGCAGGACCCGCCGCACACCGGCCGCCCCGCCTGGATGATGCTGCGCCTGGAGGTCGGCGAGATCGCGCTGGAGGACCTGTGGGGCGCGGGGCCGGTGGACCCGGACGAACTGGCGGCCGCCGAGCCCGACCCGCTCACCGCCCACGAGACGGAGCTGCTCCAGCACCTCGCCTCCGCCCACGCCGACCGCGTCGCCGACCTGTGCGGGCTGCTGGGCTCCCGCGGGACGGCCGGGATGACCGCCGTCCCGCTGGCCCTGGACCGGCTCGGGCTGCGCGTCCGCTTCACCGACGGCCCCGGGCGGCCCTGCTTCGACGCCCGCTTCGACTTCCCCGAGCCGGTGGCGGACGTCTGCGGCCTGCGCCGGGCCATGCGCGCCCTGTTCGCCGCCGCCGCGCACTGAGCCCTCACGGGCGCGGGGTCCGGGGCGGAGCACGGGGAAGCAGGCCGCGGGCACGCGCAACCCCGCCCGGCCAGGGCTCAGGCGCCCCGGAGCCGCTCGCGGACCTTGTCCACCACGTCCGCGTACCGCGCCTCCGCCCCGTACCGCGTCGGCTCGTAGTACCGCTTCCCGTGGATCTCGTCCGGTGCGTACTGCTGCGCGGCGATGGCGCCCGGCACGTCGTGCGGGTAGACGTACCCCACCGCGTGCCCCAGCTTCGCCGCCCCCTTGTAGTGCCCGTCCCTCAGGTGCGCCGGCACGGCCCCGGCCAGCCCGGCCCGTACGTCGGCCAGCGCGGCGCCGATCGCCGTCGTGGCGGTGTTCGACTTCGGGGCCAGCGCCAGCGCGATGGTCGCGTGCGACAGCGTCAGCGCGGCCTCCGGGAAGCCGATCATCGCCACCGCCTGCGCGGCCGCCACCGCCAGCGGCAGGGCCGTCGGGTCCGCCAGGCCGATGTCCTCGCTCGCGGAGATCATCAGGCGCCGCGCGATGAACCGGGGGTCCTCGCCGGCCTCGATCATCCGGGCCAGGTAGTGCAGCGCGGCGTCCACGTCCGAACCCCGGATCGACTTGATCAGGGCGCTGGCCACGTCGTAGTGCTGGTCGCCGTCCTTGTCGTAGCGGACCGCGGCCCGGTCGACCGCCTCCTCCAGGGTCTGGAGGGTGATCTCCTCCTCGCCCTTGGCGATGGCCGAGCCGGCCCCCGCCTCCAGCGCGGTCAGCGCCCGGCGGGCGTCGCCGCCGGCGATGCGCAGCAGGTGCGCCTCCGCGTCGGCGGGCAGCGACACCGCCCCGCCCAGGCCCCGCTCCTCGGTCAGCGCGCGCCGCAGCAGTGCGCTCAGGTCGTCGTCGGTCAGCGGTTCCAGCGTCAGGAGCAGCGAGCGCGACAGGAGCGGGGAGATGATCGAGAAGTACGGGTTCTCCGTGGTCGCCGCGATCAGGGTGACCCAGCGGTTCTCCACGGCGGGCAGCAGCGAGTCCTGCTGCGCCTTGCTGAAGCGGTGGATCTCGTCGAGGAAGAGGACGGTCTCCTTGCCGTAGCCGCCGGCGGCGCGCTTGGCGCCCTCGATGACGGCCCGGACCTCCTTGACGCCCGCGGTGATCGCGGACAGCTCGACGAACCGCTTCCGGGTGGCCTGGCTGACCACGTACGCGAGGGTGGTCTTGCCGATGCCGGGCGGGCCCCAGAGGATCACCGAGGAGGCCCCGGCCGGTCCCCCGGCGCCCTCCCCCACCAGCCGGCGCAGCGGCGAGCCCGGCTTCAGCAGGTGCTGCTGGCCGACGACCTCGTCCAGGTTGCGCGGGCGCATGCGGACGGCGAGCGGTGAGCTCGCGGGGTCCTTCTCCTGGCGGTCCTCGGCTGCGGCGGTGAAGAGATCTGGTTCCACACCGGAAGCCTATGCGAGGCCACCGACAGCCCGCCGGGCCTCAGGAGGTCCAGAAGTCCCACCAGCGGGTCAGGATCAGCATGCCGATGATCCCGACGTGCAGTACGGGCAGCACCCAGGTGAACTCGTCCAGGAAGCCGCGCAGCCAGCCGGGGGCGGGCAGCAGGCCCTGGCGCACGTTGTGCGAGGTGACGTACCAGAACATCAGGATGGTGGCGACCCAGGCGAGGCAGCACCACAGGCAGAGCGAGTTGATGGTGTACAGCGACTGGTACATCAGCCAGGTGCAGAATCCGACGCCGAAGAGGGTGCCGGCGTTCAGGGTCAGCCAGTACCAGCGGCCGAACCGGGCTCCGGCCAGCATGCTCATGCCGACGCAGACCACGATGCCGTAGGCGACGAGGCCGAGCATCGGGTTGGGGAAGCCGAAGACGGCCGCCTGCTCGCTCTTCATGATGTTGCCGCAGGAGACGACCGGGTTCAGGGAGCAGCCGGGGACGAAGTTCGGGTCCTCCAGCAGCTTGAACTTGTCGATGGTGATCACCCAGGCGGCCAGCAGGCCCGCCGCTCCGGTGATGACCAGCAGCAGGGCCAGCGCCCGGCTCCCGCCGAAGGTCCGCGGAGCGGTGTCCGCGCCTGCGCCTGTTGTCGTCATCCCGATCCCGCCCGCTCCGCTTCCGCAAGGTCATCAAGCAGGGGCCATTGTGCCGTACGGCGCTGTGCGCCATCCGTTCGCGGGAGATAAGGACGGCGCGAAAGACACCCCGTGCGGGACCCCCGGAAAGCACCGGGGGCGGGGCGGGGAGGACTCCCCCGCCCCGCCCCCGGCGGAAGGCTCGGCGTCAGGCCAGACGGGCCCGCACCTCGGCGACCACGTCGGCGACGGCCACGGCCGTCTGCTCGCCGGACTCCATGTCCTTGAGCTGGACGACGCCCTCGGCGAGGTCGCGGTCGCCCGCGACGATCGCGAAGCGGGCACCGCTGCGGTTGGCGTCCTTCATGGCGCCCTTGAGGCCCTTTCCACCGTAGGACATGTCGGCCGCGACCCCCGCCTTGCGCAGCTCGGTCACCAGACCGAAGACGGCCGGCTTGGCCTCGCCCAGGGCGACCGCGAACACCGCCGTCGAGGCCGGGATGTCCAGCTCCACTCCCTCCGCCTCCAGGGCGAGGACGGTGCGGTCCACGCCGAGCGCCCAGCCGACCGACGGCAGCGCCGGGCCGCCGATCATCTCGGACAGCCCGTCGTAGCGGCCGCCGCCGCCGACCGCGGACTGCGAGCCCAGGCCGTCGTGGACGAACTCGAAGGTGGTGCGGGTGTAGTAGTCGAGGCCGCGCACGAGCTTCTCGTCGTCCTCGAAGGCGACCCCGGCGGCCGTGACCAGGGCCCGGACCTCCTCGTGGTACGCCTTGCACGCGTCGCACAGGTAGTCGCGCAGCACGGGCGCGCCCACCAGCTGCTTCTGCACGTCGGGCCGCTTGTCGTCGAGGACGCGCAGCGGGTTGATCTCGGCCCGGCGGACGGTCTCCTCGTCGAGGTCGAGGCCGCGCAGGAAGCTCTGGAGCGCCTCCCGGTACACCGGGCGGCACTCCTTGTCGCCGAGCGAGTTCAGCAGGATGCGGAAGTTGCGCAGGCCCAGCGAGCGGTACGCCTGGTCGGCCAGGATGATCAGCTCGGCGTCCAGCGCCGGGTCCTCGGCACCGATCGCCTCGGCCCCGACCTGCGAGAAGTGGCGGTAGCGGCCCTTCTGCGGCTTCTCGTAGCGGTAGTACGAGCCCGAGTACCAGAGCTTGACCGGCAGGTTGCCCTTCTTGTGCAGGCTGGCCTCCAGCGCGGCGCGCAGGACGGAGGCGGTGCCCTCGGGGCGCAGGGCGAGCTGGTCGCCGCCCTTGGTCTCGAAGGCGTACATCTCCTTGGAGACGATGTCGGTGGACTCGCCGACGCCGCGGGCGAAGAGGCCGACGTCCTCGAAGCCGGGGGTCTCGATGTAGCCGTAGCCGGAGTTGCGCAGCGGCGCGGAGATGGCCTCGCGCACCGCCAGGTACTTCACGGAAACCGGCGGGATCAGGTCGTACGTGCCCTTGGGGGCCTGAAAAGTAGCCACGAAACTCTCGTCACATTCCTCGTCGTGGGGCGGCGGTGCCGTCCCCCAGGCCTGCGGCGACTTCCCGAAGGTACGGGTTGGTCGCGCGCTCACGGCCGATGGTGGTCTGGGGACCGTGGCCGGACAGCACCACCGTCGAGTCCTCCAGCGGCAGGCACACGCGGGCCAGCGACTGGAGCATCTCGGCGTGGGAGCCGCCGGGCAGGTCGGTGCGTCCGATGGAGCCGGCGAACAGCAGGTCGCCCGAGAAGAAGACCGGCGGTACGTCGGCCTGCTCGGGCATCCGGAAGGTCACCGACCCCTTGGTATGCCCGGGCGCGTGCGCCACCGAGAACTCCATCCCGGCCAGCTTCAGGGCGGCGCCGTCGGTGAGCTCGCGGACGTCGTCCGGCTCGCCCACGGTCAGCTCCCCCATGAGCGGCATGCCGATGGAGCGGCCGAGCGCCTTCTCCGGGTCGCTCATCATGTAGCGGTCCTCGGGGTGGATCCAGGCCGGTACGTCGTGTGCTCCGCACACCGGGACGACCGAGGCGACATGATCGATGTGGCCATGGGTGAGGACGACGGCGACGGGCTTGAGACGGTGCTTCTTCAACGTCTCCTCGACGCCCTGGGCGGCCTGGTGGCCCGGGTCGATGATGACGCACTCCTCACCGGCGGCGGGGGCGACCAGGTAGCAGTTGGTGCCCCAGGCCCCGGCGGGGAATCCGGCAATCAGCACGTTCGTCCTCAATCGTCGTCCGGCGGGAGGCAGCGGATCGGAATCTGCTGCTCAGAGCCTACCGGCGCCCCTCATTACACAGCGAACCCATATACGGTACGGCCTAACCCAGCCCGGACAGCGGTACCAGAGACGCACAAGGAGACGACCCGGTGGTCACGAGCGATCAGCGTCGGCGACAGCTCGCCAGGGAGAAGTACGAGCGCCAGCAGAAGCGCCGAGCGGAGGCCCGGCGCAAGTCGCGGCAGCGCCTGGCGGTCATCGGCGCGGCCTCGGCCGTGGTGATCGCCACGCTGGTCGGCCTCGTCGTGGGCGGCGTCTTCGACGGGAAGGACACGGAGGACTCGGCGGCCGACCCCTCGGCGTCCCCGTCGGCGCCGACGCCGAAGAAGTCCCCCTCCCCCGCGATGGCGATCGACGACAAGGCGAAGTACACCTTCGACCTGAAGACCAGCGCGGGCGACGTGAAGTTCGAGATGGACGCCGCGAAGACCCCGCAGACGGTCAACTCGTTCAAGTCGCTCGCCGACAAGGGCTTCTTCGACAAGACCAAGTGCCACCGCCTGGTGACGGGCGGGATCTTCGTCCTCCAGTGCGGCGACCCGGAGGGCACCGGCATGGGCGGCCCCGGCTACAACGTCCCGGACGAGAACCTGGACTCCCTGGGCAAGCCGAACGAGCAGGGGCAGGTGGTCTACCCGGCCGGCACGGTCGCGATGGCCAATACCGGCCGCCCCGGCACCGGCGGCAGCCAGTTCTTCCTCGTCTACAAGGACAGCCCGCTCGCCCCGTCCTACACCCCCTTCGGAAAGATCGACGCGGCCGGTCTGAAGGTGCTGGAGGAGGTGGCCAAGGCCGGGACCGCCGACGGGGCCCAGGACGGGGCCCCCAAGACCCCGGTCACCATCGAGAAGGGCGCCGTCACCAAGAACTGACGGGGCACCGCGGCCCCGGGCCCGGCCCGCCCGCCGCCCGTACGTCGATATTCCGTCGTGCGGGATGCGGACAGCCGGCCCGGCGGTCGCCTATGTTGGCGTTGTGCAGGGCGGGCGCTGCCCGCCCCAGGAAACTGTGGACGATGCCCGGGGGTCCACCCCCGGCGGGCATCAGGTGGAGGAGGCGCTGTGAGCAGCGACCCGTGGGGCCGAGTCGACGAGACCGGCACCGTGTACGTGCGTACTTCCGAGGGCGAGCAGGTCGTCGGCTCGTGGCAGGCGGGCACCCCCGAGGAGGCCCTGGCCTACTTCGAACGCAAGTACGAGGGCTTGGTGGTCGAGATCGGCCTCCTCGAACGGCGGGTTCGGACCACCGATCTGTCCGCCAAGGACGCCCAGACGGCCATCGAGCACCTGCGTACCCAGGTGGACGAGCACCACGCCGTGGGCGACCTGGCGGCGCTGCGCGTCCGGCTCGACAAGCTGGTGGCGACGGTGGACTCGCGGCGCGAGGAGCGCAAGGTCCAGAAGGCCAAGCAGGCGGACGAGGCCCGTACGGCCAAGGACGCACTGGTCACCGAGGCGGAGCAGCTGGCGCAGAGCGACCAGTGGCGCAGTGCCGGTGAGCGGCTGCGCGCGCTGGTGGACATCTGGAAGGGCCTGCCGCGGCTCGACCGCAAGTCGGACGACGAGCTGTGGCACCGCTTCTCGCACGCCCGCTCCGCCTTCTCCAAGCGCCGCAAGGCCCACTTCGCCGCGCTGGACGCGCAGCGCGAGGACGCCCGCAAGGCCAAGGAGAAGCTGGTAGCGGAGGCCGAGTCGCTGTCGAAGTCGACGGACTGGGGTCCGACGGCCGCCCGCTACCGCGAGCTGATGGACAGCTGGAAGGCGGCGGGCCGGGCGCAGCGCGAGGCCGAGGACGACCTGTGGAACCGTTTCCGCGGTGCTCAGGACGTGTTCTTCGCGGCGCGCAGCGAGGTCTTCGCGGAGCGCGACGCCGAGCAGGTCGAGAACCTGAAGCTGAAGGAGGAGCTGGCCGTCGAGGCGGAGAAGCTCGTCCCGGTGACGGACCTGAAGGCGGCCCGGGCGGCGTTCCGCTCGATCAACGAGCGCTGGGAGGGCATCGGCCACGTGCCGCGCGACGCCCGTCCCAAGGTCGAGGGCCGGATGCACGCCGTGGAGCGGGCCATCCAGGAGGCCGAGGAGGGCGAGTGGCGCCGTACGAACCCGGAGGCGCGGGCCCGTGCGGCCGGTCTGACGGGGCAGCTGCAGGCGGCCGTCGACAAGCTGCGTGAGCAGGTCGACGCGGCGCGCGCGGCCGGCAACAACGCGAAGGCCGACAAGCTGGCCCGCGAGCTGGAGGGCCGGCAGGCCCTGCTGGACCAGGCGCTGAAGGGCCTGGAGGAGTTCGGCGGCTGACGCCGCCGCGGCCTTCCGTTCCGGAGGGCCGAAGCCGATGGGCACCGCCGGTTCCGTCCGGTGGTGCCCGTCGTGCATGTGCGTCCCATTCGTTACACGGCTCCGGCACAGGGTGCGCGCTGGCAACACGCGCCACCTGTGTACCGTTGTACAAGGCCGCCTCGGCGGCCTTCTGCCGGGCAACGACCAGGATCGAATGTGACGCATACCCAGATACGCGCTGATGTCCCAGACCCGCTTGTCGTTGCCCGGCCGGTCACCAGCAAGAAGGAATCGGGGCACCGGGGCGTCGGACGGCGCGTACTCGCCCATCTGAAGCGTGCCCGGAAGGCGCTGCTCGTCCACATCGCGCTGCGTGCCACCGGCCTCGCCGTGATGGCGGTCTGGGCCGAGCGCAAGGACGTGCGGCCGCTGGAGATCCTGGGCGGGCGCTGGGACGCCGTCTACTACCTGCACATCGCCGAGAACGGCCTGACGACCCCGCTGGCGACCCCGTCGCCCTGCGCGTTCGCGGGGCCGAGCTGCCAGATGGCGTTCTTCCCGGTCTACCCGACGCTGGTGCGGTGGATCTCGTACGCCACGCACCTGCCCATGAACTGGGTGGCGATGGGGCTGGCGCTGTTCGCCTCGGTGATCGCCGCGTGGGGCATCTTCGCCGTCACTGACAAGATCTACGGACGCCGGGTCGCGCTCTTCACCTGTGCCCTGTTCGCGATCGTGCCGGCGGCGCTGGTCCAGTCGATGGCGTACACCGAGCCGCTGTTCCTCGCCCTTTCGGTGTGGGCTATGTACGCGGTGATGACGAAGTCCTGGCTGACGGCCGGCGTGCTGGCCTTCTTCGCCGGGGCCACCCGTCCCTCCGGTTCGGCGATCGTCGCGGCCGTGGTGCTGGCGGGCGTCTGGGAGTACGTGCAGTGGCGCCGGAAGCGGCGTTCGCAGCGTCCGGCCGTGGGCCGGATCGTGGCGGCCTCGCTGATCGCCCCGCTGGGCTGGTTCGGGTACGTGGGCTACGTCGGCTGGCACTTCGGGCGCTGGGACGGCTACTTCGAGCTCCAGCGCCGGTGGGGTTCGGTCTACGACGGCGGTTTCGACACCCTCGTCGAGCTGAAGAAGACCTTCACCGAGGTGCACACCACCCTCAACCACGTGGTGGTCTCCCTGACGGTGGTGACGGCCGTGGTGCTGTTCGTCCTGATGACGCGCAGGCGCCGGCCACCGATGGTCGTGTGGATCTTCGCCGCCATGATCATGCTGATGGCGCTGGGCGGCGCGGGCTTCTACTTCTCGAAGATGCGCTTCATCATGCCGGCGTTCCCGCTGCTGTTCCCCTTCGCGCTGGCCCTCGCCCGGGCCCGCAGGAGCACCGTGGTGTGGATCCTCGGTTCGGCCACCGCCGTCTCCGCGCTCTTCGGCGGCAACCTCAATTTCGTCTGGTGGGGCTGCCCCTGATCCGGCCGCCGGCCGCCTGGTACGACGGTGGGCGCCACCCCTCGGGGGTGGCGCCCACCGTCGTGTCCGGTGCCGGTGCCGGTACCTACGGGCGGCGGGCCGAGGTGACGCGGTAGACGTCGTAGACGCCCTCGACGCCCCGTACGGCCTTCAGGACGTGGCCCAGGTGCTTGGGGTCGCCCATCTCGAAGGTGAACCGGGAGGTGGCCACCCGGTCGCGGGAGGTCTGGACGGCCGCGGAGAGGATGTTCACGTGCTGGTCCGACAGGACCCGGGTGACGTCCGACAGCAGCCGGGACCGGTCCAGCGCCTCGACCTGGATGGCGACCAGGAAGACGGAGGACTGGGTCGGCGCCCACTCCACCTCCAGCATCCGCTCGGGCTGCTGGGAGAGGGAGTCGACGTTGACGCAGTCGGCGCGGTGAACCGATACGCCACTGCCGCGGGTGACGAAGCCGATGATCGGGTCGCCCGGCACCGGGGTGCAGCAGCGGGCCAGCTTGACCCACACGTCGTCGACGCCCTTGACGACCACACCCGGGTCGGCGTTGCCGCGCCGCTTGGTGCGGGCGCGCGACGGCGGGACGCTCTCCTCGATGTCCTCGTTGGCGGCCTCCTCGCCGCCGAGGGCCTGCACCAGCTTCTGCACGACGCCCTGCGCGGCCACGTGGCCCTCGCCGATCGCCGCGTACAGGGAGGAGATGTCCGGGTAGCGCATCTCGTGCGCCAGGGTGACGAGGGAGTCGCCCGTCAGGATGCGCTGGATCGGCAGGTTCTGCTTGCGCATGGCCCGCGCGATGGCGTCCTTGCCGTGCTCGATGGCCTCGTCGCGGCGCTCCTTGGAGAACCAGGCGCGGATCTTGTTGCGGGCCCGCGGGGACTTGACGAAGCCGAGCCAGTCGCGGGACGGGCCCGCGCCCTCGGCCTTGGAGGTGAACACCTCGACCAGGTCGCCGTTGTCCAGGGTCGATTCGAGCGGTACGAGCCGCCCGTTGACCCGCGCCCCTATGGTGCGGTGTCCGACCTCGGTGTGGACCGCGTACGCGAAGTCCACGGAGGTCGCTCCCGCGGGCAGGGCGATGACGTCGCCCTTGGGGGTGAAGACGAAGACCTCGTTGCGGGAGAGGTCGAAGCGCAGCGAGTCGAGGAACTCGCCCGGGTCCTCGGTCTCCTTCTGCCAGTCGAGCAGCTGGCGCAGCCAGGCCATGTCGTTGACCGTGTCCTGGCCGGCGCTGCCCTTCGCGGCCTGCGGGACGTCGGTGCGCACCTTGGAGGCGCCGGCGACGGTCTGCTGCTTGTACTTCCAGTGCGCGGCGATGCCGTACTCGGCGCGGCGGTGCATGTCGAAGGTGCGGATCTGGAGCTCGACCGGCTTGCCGCTGGGCCCGATGACCGTCGTGTGGAGCGACTGGTACATGTTGAACTTGGGCATCGCGATGTAGTCCTTGAACCGGCCGGGGACCGGGTTCCAGCGCGCGTGCACCGTGCCGAGGGCCGCGTAGCAGTCCCGGACGGTGTCCACGAGGACGCGGATGCCCACCAGGTCGTAGATCTCCGCGAAGTCACGGCCGCGGACGATCATCTTCTGGTAGACGCTGTAGTAGTGCTTGGGTCTGCCGGTGACGGTGGCCTTGATCCGGGCCGCGCGCAGGTCGACCATCACCTCGTCCGTGACGACGGCGAGGTACTCGTCGCGCTTGGGCGCGCGCTCCGCCACGAGCCGCACGATCTCGTCGTACATCTTGGGGTAGAGGATCGCGAAGGCGAGGTCCTCCAGCTCCCACTTGATCGTGTTCATGCCGAGGCGGTGGGCCAGCGGCGCGTAGATCTCGAGGGTCTCGCGGGCCTTCTTCTCCTGCTTCTCCCGCTTGAGGTAGCGCATGGTGCGCATGTTGTGCAGGCGGTCCGCGAGCTTGATGACCAGGACGCGCGGGTCCTTGGCCATGGCGACGACCATCTTGCGGACGGTCTCGGCCTGCGCCGCCTCGCCGAACTTGACCCGGTCGAGCTTGGTGACGCCGTCCACGAGGAGGGCGACCGCGTCGCCGAAGTCGCGGCGGAGCTGCTCCAGGCCGTACTCGGTGTCCTCGACGGTGTCGTGCAGCAGCCCGGCCATCAGGGTGGCGGGGTCCATGCCCAGCTCGGCGAGGATGGTGGTCACCGCGAGCGGGTGGGTGATGTACGGGTCGCCGCTCTTGCGCTTCTGGCCGCGGTGCCACCGTTCGGCGACCTGGTAGGCCTGCTCGATCTGGCGCAGCGTCGCCGTCTCGATCTTCGGGTCGTTGCTGCGGACTATGCGGAGCAGGGGTTCCAGTACCGGGTTGTACGGGTTGGAACGCTGCACGCCGAGGCGCGCCAGTCGGGCGCGCACCCGGTTGGAGGACCCGCCCGGCCTGGCCGGAACGGGCTTGACCGGCGGGGCCGGCGGGGGCGTGGCTGCGGCCGCCGCGGCCGGGTCGGCCTTCGGGTCGGGCTGCGCGGCGGAGAGTGGCTGGACCTCGTCTGGCAAGAGCGCTCCTCTGGGGGTCCCCTCGGGACGGAGTCCGGGGGAGGATCCGGAGCCCCGGTCAGGTCCGGATAACCCATGGTAGCGAGGGTTGCGCCGCCCCGTTCTCCGTGGTCGCCCCCCGGGACGCGGCCCGAGGCCCGCTCCGGCCCCGCTGCACTTCCAGCCCAGCCGTACGGAATCCGGCCCCGCCGGGGGGCACCTCCCAGCGGTAGCCGGGGCGGTTCGAGGCGCGGGGTCCGGTGCGGAGCCCCCGGCGGCGGCGCCGCACCCGGAACGAAAGCGGCGGGCCCCGGGATGTCCCGGGGCCCGCCGCTTCGGCAGAGCAGAGGTCAGACCACGATCAGCGCGTCCAGCGGGGCACCCGCCAGCGCGGGGGCCAGCTTCTCCCGACCCGGGAGGAAGGACAGCTCCATCAGGACCGCCACCCCGGCGACCTCGGCACCGGCCCGCCGGATCAGCTCCAGCGATGCCTCGGCGGTCCCGCCGGTCGCGAGGACGTCGTCGATGACCATGACCTTGTCACCGGCCGACAGGTCCTCCGCATGGACCTCGATCTCGGCGGTGCCGTACTCCAGCTCGTACGACTGCGCGAGCGTGGCGCCCGGCAGCTTGCCTGCCTTGCGTACGGGGACGAAGCCGATGCCCGCCTGGACGGCGACCGGGGCGGCGAGGATGAACCCGCGCGCCTCCAGCCCGACGATCTTCGTGGCGCCGTACCGGACGGCCAGCTCCACCAGCGCCTCCGTCAGCGCCGCGAAGGCCTTCGGGTCGGCGAGCAGCGGGGTGATGTCCTTGAACATCACGCCGGGCTTCGGGTAGTCCGGGACGTCCTTGATCCGGCCGAGCAGCAGCTCGCGGAGCTCGGGAGTGGAGGAGGGCGCGGTCACCGGCGCCGCCTCCCCTGGCCGCCCTGCGCGACGACCTGCGGGGCGTCGTCAGCGTCGGCGCCCTCGGGGTCCTCGCCCTTGGCGGCCGCGGCGGCGCGCTTGGCGAGCACCCGCTTGGTCAGCGCCTTCATCGCCGGCTCGCGCTCCTTCAGGTCCACGACCAGCGGGGTCGCGATGAAGATCGAGGAGTACGCACCGGCCGCGAGGCCGACGAACAGCGACAGCGAGATGTCGTTGAGCATGCCCGCGCCCAGGAAGCCGCCGCCGATGAACAGCAGGCCCGCGACCGGGAGCAGCGCGACGACGGTGGTGTTGATCGAGCGGACCAGCGTGCCGTTGATGCTGCGGTTGGCGATCTCGCTGAAGGTGTAGCGGGTCTGCTTCGTGATGTCCTTCGACCCCTCCTTCAGACCGTCGAAGACGACGACGGTGTCGTAGAGGGAGTAACCGAGGATGGTGAGCAGACCGATCACGGTGCCGGGGGTGACCTCGAAGCCGACCAGCGCGTACACGCCGACGGTGATGGTGAGGTCGTGGATCAGCGCGATCAGCGCGGCGACGGCCATCCGCCATTCGAAGGCGATGGCGAGGTAGATCACCACGAGCACCATGAACACGCCGAGGCCGGTCCAGGCCTTGTTCGCGATCTGCTCGCCCCAGCTCGGGCCGACCAGGTCCGCGTTGATCTGGTTCGCGTCGACCTTGAGGTCGGTGCCGAGCTGCTTCTTCACGGAGGCGGCGGAGTCGGTGTCCAGACCGGAGATCTGGATGCGCAGGCCGCCGGTGCCGAGCTCCTGGACGATCGCGTCGTGCCCCGAGGCCTTCTCCGCGCTCTCGGTCGCATGGGCGACGGAGACGGCCGTCTTCGGGGTGGTGAAGACGGCGCCGCCCTTGAACTCGATGCCCATGTTGAGGCCCTGTACGGCCAGGGCCACGATCGCCGTGATGGTGATCAGGATGGAAACGCCGTACCAGAGAAAGCGCTTGCCGACGAAGTCGTAGCCGACCTCACCGCGGTACAGCTTGGCGCCGAGATCTCCCAGCTTCGACATCTCTCACGCCTCCTTTGCGTCGACGGGGGCGGGAACGGGCGCGCTGCGGCGGGACCGGCGCAGCGGCGGCTTGGCGCCCAGCCGCTTCGGGTCCAGCCCGGACCACGGGTGTCCGCTGGAGAAGAACTTCGTACGGGCCAGCAGGGTCATGACCGGCTTGGTGAAGAGGAACACCACGACCACGTCGAGGAGGGTGGTCAGACCCAGCGTGAAGGCGAAGCCCTGGACCTTGCCGACGGTGACGATGAAGAGCACCGCGGCGGCGAGGAACGACACGAAGTCGGAGACCAGGATGGTGCGGCGGGCACGCGGCCAGGCGCGCTCGACGGCCGGACGCAGGGTGCGGCCCTCGCGGATCTCGTCGCGGATGCGCTCGAAGTACACGATGAACGAGTCGGCCGTGATGCCGATCGCGACGATGGCGCCGCAGACGGCGGGCAGGTTCAGGGCGAAGCCGATGCCCTTGCCCAGCAGCGCCATGATCGTGTAGGTGAGGATCGCGGACACCAGGAGGCTGATGATGGCGATGAAGGCCAGGCCGCGGTAGTACACCAGCAGGTAGATCACCACGAGCACGAGGCCGATGGCGCCGGCGATGAGGCCGGCCTTCAGCTGCTCGCCGCCGAGCGCGGCGGTGACGGTGGTGACGCTGTCCTCCTGGAAGGACAGCGGCAGGGCGCCGTACGAGAGCATGTTGCCCAGGTCCTGCGCGGACTGCTGGGTGAAACCGCCGGAGATCTCGGCGTTGCCGCCGGTCAGCGCCTGGCTGACGGACGGGTCGGAGATGACCTCGCCGTCGAGCACGATCGCGAACTGGTTCTGGGGGGACTGCTTGGTGGCAAGCTCGCCGGTGATCTTGGCGAACTTGTCGGCGCCCTTGTCGGTGAACTGCATGGTGACGATCCACTGACCGCGCTGCTGGTCGATGACGCCCTGGGCGTCCTTCACGTCCTGGCCGTCGACCTGGGCCGGACCGAGGACCCACTTGCCCCAGGCGTTGCCGCGCTGGCCACAGGCGATCATCGGGTCGGTGGGCTTCACGCCCTTGCCGGCCGCGGCGCGCTGGTCCTCCTTGGTGCAGTCCAGCGCGGCGAACTTCGCCTGCAGGTCCGCAACGGCCGGGTCGGCCGCCGGGGTCGGAGCGGGGGCCGGGGCGGAGGGCGTGGCCTTGCCGTCATCTGCCTTCTTCGACTCGCTCGCCGAGGGCGAGGGAGTGGGGGTGCCCGGGGCCTTGAGGGCCTCGCTGAGCACACGGCCCTGGGAAGTGGCGCTGGACGACGGGGTGGCCGACGCGGAAGGCTTGGAGCCGTCGGCCTTCGGGGCACCGGAACCGCTCGCGGAGGGGCTCGGGGACGTACCCGGGGACGTGCTCGGCTTCGGCTCCGGAGCGACGGGGGCGCCGTCGGCGAAGGCCAGCACGGGGCGGAAGTACAGCTGGGCGGTGGTACCGACCTGCTGGCGGGCCTGCTGCTCGTTCACCCCCTTGGGGATGTTCACGATGATGTGGTCGCGGCCCTGCGTCTGGACCTCGGCCTCCGAAACGCCGAGACCGTTGACGCGGCGCTCGATGATGCCGACCGCCGTGTTCATGTTGGTCTCGTTGACGGCGTCCGGCTTGCCGGGCTCGCTCTTGGCCTTGAGCGTGATGCTCGTACCGCCGGCGAGGTCGATGCCCAGACGGGGCGTCGTCTGCTTCGTGAGGAACATCCCCGCGGTGAGCGCCACCATCGCGATCAGGATGAAGGCCAGGGCGCGCCCCGGCCTCCCCTGAGCCCCCGTGGGCCGCCGGCCCTTCTTCGGTGCTGCCACCTTGTCGTTTCTCCCTGTCCAACCGTCCCGCGCCGGGTCAGCGCGCGGACGGCCACGAAATGTGTGGTGGGGACCCCTGCCCCCCGCAGAAGTTCACTGCGGGAACCGCGGCGGATGCCGGTCGGACACCACCGCGGTCCCTGCCGGACGCTACTTGGCGCCGGGCTCGCCGTCGGTCTTGCCGTCCTTCGGCTCGTCGTCGCCCTTGGGCTCGTCCTTCTTGCCCAGGTCGAGCTTGGGGGCGTCGCCCCCGGTCAGCGAGGAGGCGTCGTCGGGGACGACCGGCGCGTCGCCCTCCTGGGCCTCGGAGAAGCCGTGGACGATCCGGTTGTACTCGGCGTCCTCCAGCACGGCGCCGATGGCGTTCTTCGCGTAGACCGCGTGGACACCGGGGGCCACCTCAAGGGTGACGGTGTCCTCGCCGATCTCCTTGACCGTGGCGTACATGCCGCCGATGGTGCGCACGCCGGTGCCGGTCGTCATCTGGTCGCGCATCGAAGCGGCCTGGGCCTGCTTCTTCTTGGCGGACCGGGTCATCAGGAACATCGCCCCGATGAGCACGATGAACGGGAGCAAGAAGCTGATGTTGTTCACGGGACGAGGATCCTTCGCACGGCCGCGCCAGGGAGCGGCCATTTCTACGGGGGTGGGCACGCCGACCCGAAGGGTCGGCATCGGCGGAGTCTAGGCGAGTCCGCACCGATGGAACAACGCCCAGCATGGCACCGCAGTTCCTGACCGGTCGAACCTCCGCGCCGTCAGGCCCCGAACAGGCCCTGTTGTCCGCTTGGTCCGCCGCCGCCCTGCTGGGGCGGGACGAGCCCCAGGTGGGCCCATGCGGCGGGGGTCGCGATCCGGCCGCGCGGGGTACGGGCGAGCAGCCCCTCCCTGACCAGGAAGGGCTCGGCGACCTCCTCGACCGTCTCGCGCTCCTCCCCCACGGCGACGGCGAGGGTGGACAGCCCGACGGGCCCGCCGCCGAACAGCTTGAGCAGGGCCTCCAGCACGGCCCGGTCCAGCCGGTCCAGCCCGCGGGCGTCCACCTCGTACACCTGGAGGGCGGTGGCGGCCACCTCACGGGTGATCACCCCGTCGGCCTTCACCTGGGCGTAGTCGCGTACGCGGCGCAGCAGCCGGTTGGCGATGCGGGGCGTGCCGCGGGAGCGGCCGGCGATCTCGGCGGCCCCGGCGGTGTCGATCTCGACGTCGAGGAGGCCGGCGGAGCGGTGGACGACGCGTTCCAGCTCCGCGGGGGCGTAGAACTCCATGTGGCCGGTGAAGCCGAACCGGTCACGCAGCGGCGGCGGCAGCAGGCCGGCGCGGGTCGTCGCCCCGACGAGGGTGAAGGGCGGCAGTTCCAGCGGGATGGCGGTGGCTCCGGGCCCCTTGCCGACGATCACGTCGACGCGGAAGTCCTCCATGGCCATGTACAGCATCTCCTCGGCGGGCCGGGACATGCGGTGGATCTCGTCGAGGAAGAGCACCTCGCCCTCCTGGAGGGAGGACAGGATCGCCGCGAGGTCCCCGGCGTGCTGGATGGCGGGGCCGGAGGTGATCCGGATGGGCGCTCCCATCTCGGCGGCGATGATCATCGACAGCGTGGTCTTGCCGAGGCCCGGCGCGCCGGACAGCAGCACGTGGTCGGCGGTGGCTCCGCGCTGGCGGGCGGCCTTCAGCACGAGGTCCAGCTGCTGGCGGACCTTCTCCTGGCCGACGAACTCGCCGAGGTCCTTCGGGCGCAGCGCCGCCTCGACGGCGGTGTCCTCCCCGTCGGCGGCGGCCGCCACGATCCGGTCGTCGCTCTCGTCGTCCCAGTTCACGGTGTTCAGTCTGCCTTCTACGTCGTTGCGGTGGTCAACCCGGGTACGCGGTCCCGCCGCGCGGAGCCGGTTCCCTCCCCGCCCTTCGCCCGTTCTCGCCTCAAACGCCGGCGGGGCCGGACTTTCCGGCCCCGCCGGCGTTTTGAGGCGCGGGGTCCGGGGCGGAGCCCCCGGGGAACGGGCGAAGGGCGGGTAGGGGGCCTCGCCCCGCGCAGCGGCACGGGGGCCCGTCAGCGGGCCCGGTTCAGCGACTGGAGCGCGGCCCGCAGCAGCTGCGGAACGGGCGCCGAACCGCCGGAGGCAATGGCCGCCTCGGCTTGCGGCGCCACGGCCGAAACCGCCTCCTCCGCGTCCCGCGATGCGTAACCCAGCCCGATCAGCGCGGCGGTGAGCTGCTCCGTCCAGGGCGCCGGCCCCGCCGCGGCCGGCGCACGCTGGACGCCCACCACGGCGGCCGGGGAGCCCAGCTTCCCCTTCAGCTCCAGCAGCAGCTTCTGGGCCCCCTTCGGCCCGATCCCCGGCACCGCCGTCAGCGCCTTCGCGTCGCCCGCGGCGAAAGCCACCCGCAGCGCGTCCGGGGTGTGCACCCCGAGCATCGCCTGGGCCACCCGGGGACCGACCCCGCTCGCGGTCTGGAGGAGCTCGAAGACCTGGCGTTCGTCGTCGTCCGCGAAGCCGTACAGGGTCAGCGAGTCCTCGCGCACGACCAGCGAGGTGGCCAGCCGCGCCTGCTCACCCACCCGGAGCCCCGCGATGGTGTTCGGCGTGCACTGCACGGCCATGCCCACTCCCCCGACCTCGATCACGGCCAGGGTGGGGGCGAGTGCGGCGACCGGGCCGCTGACGAAGGCGATCATCGGGTACGGCCTTTCAAGGCAGCGGAAGCAGGGGCGGAGGCGTGCCTGGCGACCGCCTGCTGGAGGCGGTTCTGGGCGGGGGCCCGCCAGATGTGGCAGATGGCGAGCGCGAGGGCGTCGGCGGCGTCGGCCGGCTTCGGCGGTTCGGCGAGCCTCAGCAGCCGGGTCACCATCGCCCCGACCTGCGCCTTGTCGGCGCGGCCGCTGCCGGTGACGGCGGCCTTGACCTCGCTCGGGGTGTGCAGTGCGACCGGTATGCCGCGGCGCGCGGCGCACAGCATGGCGACGGCGCTCGCCTGGGCGGTGCCCATCACGGTGCGGACGTTGTGCTGGCTGAAAACCCGCTCCACCGCGACGCACTCCGGCCGGTGCTCATCGAGCCATTCCTCGATGCCGGCCTCGATCGCGACGAGCCGCTGCCCCAGCTCGGCGTCGGCCGGCGTCCGCACGACCCCGACGCCGATCATGGTCAGGGGCCGCCCCGCGACTCCCTCGACCACGCCGACACCGCACCGCGTCAGCCCCGGGTCCACACCCAGTACGCGCACTCCGCCCCCTCTTCCGACACCTGTCCGTGCAGGCTATCCGCCCCCACCGACAATGCGACGGCGGGCCGACAGGGTGTGTCCTGTCGGCCCGCCGAAGGGAAAGCGGGAGGGTGCGGCGCCGGTCAGGCGTCGACCTTCTCCATGACCTCGTCCGAGACGTCGAAGTTGGCGAAGACGTTCTGCACGTCGTCGCTGTCCTCCAGCGCGTCGATCAGCTTGAAGATCTTGCGCGCGCCCTCTTCGTCGAGCTCGACCTGCATGGTCGGGACGAAGCTGGAGTCGGCGGAGTCGTAGTCGATGCCGGCTTCCTGGAGCGCGGTGCGGACCGCGACCAGGTCGGTGGCCTCGCTGATGATCTCCCAGGTCTCGCCGTTGTCGTTGACCTCTTCGGCCCCGGCCTCCAGGACCGCGTCCAGGACGTCGTCCTCGGAGAGCTCGGCCTTGGGCAGCAGGATGACGCCCTTGCGGTTGAACAGGTACGAGACCGAGCCCGGGTCGGCCATGGAGCCGCCGTTGCGGGTCATGGCGACGCGGACGTCGGAGGCGGCACGGTTGCGGTTGTCGGTGAGGCACTCGATGAGCACCGCGACGCCGTTGGGGCCGTAGCCTTCGTACATGATCGTCTCGTAGTCGGCGCCGCCGGCCTCGAGGCCGCCGCCGCGCTTGACCGCGGAGTCGATGTTCTTGTTCGGGACCGACTGCTTCTTGGCCTTCTGGACGGCGTCGAAGAGCGTCGGGTTGCCCTCGATGTCGGCGCCGCCCATACGGGCCGCGACCTCGATGTTCTTGATCAGCTTCGCGAAGAGCTTGCCGCGCTTGGCATCGATCACGGCCTTCTTGTGCTTCGTCGTAGCCCATTTAGAGTGGCCGGACATCCGCCTGTCTCCTTCGCGTAACCAACAGTGTTCACCAACGATCCTACCGGGAGCTCGTCAGAGCCCCGCGCGCACCATGTCGACGAAGTACGCGTGGACCCGGTCGTCGCCCGTCAGTTCGGGGTGGAAGGAGGTGGCGAGGACGTTGCCCTGGCGCACGGCGACCGTGTGGCCGTCGTACGTCGCGAGCACTTCGACGCTGCCGCCGACCGACTCGACCCACGGGGCGCGGATGAAGACGCCCTCGACGGGCCCGCCGTCTATGCCCGCGAAGTCGATCCTGGCTTCGAAGGACTCGTTCTGGCGGCCGAAGGCGTTGCGGCGCACGATCATGTCGATGCCGCCGAGCGTCTCCTGGTCCTCACGGCCGTCGAGCAGCTTGTCCGCGAGCATGATCATGCCGGCGCAGGTGCCGTAGACGGGCATGCCGGCGCGCACGCGCTCGCGCAGCGGCTCCAGCATGCCGAACAGGACGGCGAGCTTCGACATGGTCGTGGACTCGCCGCCGGGGATCACCAGGGCGTCGACCCCGGCGAGCTCCTCGGGGCGCCGGACCGGCCTGGCCACGGCGTCCGCCGCGGCCAGGGCGATCAGGTGCTCCCGTACGTCGCCCTGGAGGGCCAGGACACCAATAACGGGGGTGGTCATGGCAGTGACTACCAGCCGCGGTTGGCGTAGCGCTCGGCCTCGGGGAGGGTGTCGCAGTTGATGCCGACCATGGCCTCGCCCAGGTTGCGGGACGCGTCCGCGATGACCTTCGGGTCGTCGAAGAAGGTGGTGGCCTTCACGATGGCGGCGGCGCGCTTGGCCGGGTCGCCGGACTTGAAGATGCCGGAGCCGACGAAGACGCCTTCGGCGCCGAGCTGGCGCATCAGGGCGGCGTCGGCCGGGGTGGCGACACCACCGGCGGAGAACAGCACGACCGGGAGCTTGCCGAGCTCGGCGACCTCCTTGACGAGCTCGTACGGGGCGCGCAGCTCCTTGGCGGCGGCGTACAGCTCGTTGTTGTCGTAGCCGCGCAGCTGTGCGATCTCGTTCTTGATCTGGCGCAGGTGGCGGACGGCCTCGACGACGTTGCCGGTGCCGGCCTCGCCCTTCGAGCGGATCATGGCCGCGCCCTCGGCGATGCGGCGCAGGGCCTCGCCCAGGTTGGTGGCGCCACAGACGAAGGGGGTGGTGAAGGCCCACTTGTCGGAGTGGTTGATCTCGTCGGCCGGGGTCAGGACCTCGGACTCGTCGATGTAGTCGACGCCGAGGGACTGGAGGACCTGGGCCTCGACGAAGTGGCCGATGCGGGACTTGGCCATGACCGGGATGGAGACGGCCTCGATGATCTCTTCGATCATGTTCGGGTCGGACATGCGGGCCACGCCGCCGTCCTTGCGGATGTCGGCGGGGACCCGCTCCAGGGCCATGACGGCCACGGCGCCGGCGTCCTCGGCGATCTTCGCCTGCTCGGCGTTGACCACGTCCATGATCACGCCGCCCTTGAGCTGCTCGGCCATGCCGCGCTTGACGCGGGAGGTGCCGATCGCCGACTCAGCGGACTGGGAAGAGGTGGGAAGCGTGCTCACGGGTTGACCTCACTCGAAACGAACTCGAAAGGAAGACGGGCGGTACTCGGCTGAGAAAACCCCACCGACCAGTCCACTACAAGGGCCAATGTGGAGCCGGTGGCTCTTTCACTTGTCCCCCGCGGCCCTATGAACCTCAGGCGGGACGGTCCGCGAGGTCCACCGGAGGCTCATCGTCCATTTCGAAGGCCAGCGGGAACGGCGCGTGTCCCGCCAGTCTGAACCATCGGACCTTGCGGTGGCGGCGCAGCGCGCGGGCGGCCCGTACGGCGTCGTTGAGGAACCGGCGCGCCATGGGCACCCGGCGCACCGCCGCGGCCAGCTCCTCGGCGGCCTCCACCCCGCCCGGGGCGGCCTTCAGCACCTCCACCTGGTCCGCGTCGGCGAACACCGCCCGCAGCGCCTGGCTGAGCTCGCTCTCGGCGACCTCCCGGTGCTCCTCCTCGGCCTGCCGCGCGGCGTGCGCGGCCTCGTACAGCACGAGCGAGGAAGCGGGGTCGAGCGCCCCGGAGGTGGCCACCTCCAGCACCACGGAGGCCCGCCGCACGAGCTGCGCGTCGAGTGCGGCCCGGGCGGCATCCATCCGCGTGTGCAACCGGTCCAGCCGCCCGGCGGTCCAGCTGAGGTAGACCCCGACGACGCCGAGCGCCACCGCGATCCAGACAAGGTTTTCGATCACGGGCGGCGACACTACCGTCCCGGACCGCTGCGGGACGAAGGAGCCGGCTCAGGCGACCCAGCGGGCCACGGCCTCCTCGATCTCACGGGGCTCCGGTCCGGGCCGTGCTCCCGCTTCCCAGTGGGGTCGGGCCGCAGCGAGTTTGGCGGCGAGTTCCCCCGCGAGCCGTCTCCGTTCCCCGACGTCCTCGGCCCGTGCGATCCGGCGCCCCCAGCGGACCGTGTCGACCACTGCGGACTTCACGGCCTCGAAGGCGAGGTAGTGGGCGAGGTCGGGGCGCCATCCCGCGCGGCACTCGTCCGGAGCGGCCCTTTCCCATCCGGCGGTGGCCTCACGGGCCTGCTCCGGGGTGTACCCCATCTTGTGCAGGTGGTCGGCCAGGTCGTAGACCGGGTCCCCCCACAGGGCGAGCTCCCAGTCGAGGAAGGCCACCCGTCCGCTGTCGCCGAGGATCATGTTCTGCCGGTGGAGGTCGGCGTGCAGCAGGCCCATGCGACGGGCGGTCATGCCGCGGAAGCGTTCCCGCAGCAGGCCACAGGGGTCCTTCGGTACGCCCAGGGCCGCGTAGAGCCCCTCGGCGGCCCGGTCGCCCCTGTGCCGGATCGTCTGGACCAGCGCGGTGAGGCGGTCGGCGAATGCCGGGGTGTCGCCCTCTCCCGGCCAGTCCCCCGGTTTCCGGGGC
Organism: Streptomyces sp. NPDC040718; assembly: GCF_055593565.1. Taxonomy (NCBI): domain Bacteria; kingdom Bacillati; phylum Actinomycetota; class Actinomycetes; order Kitasatosporales; family Streptomycetaceae; genus Streptomyces; species Streptomyces sp. NPDC040718. The sequence continues at coordinate 182,836 of NZ_JBVIXO010000008.1, forward strand.
AGGGCCGACGCCGGGATCCGCAGCATCTCCGCGAAGAGCCCTTCCACGGCTTTGAGCACGGCGTCGGGCAGCCGGGCCCCCTCCGGGACCAGGGTGTCGACCCGGCGGCCCGGAACGAAGCCGTGGATCTGGAACTCCGGGTCGGTGCCCGCGTAGAGGAGGCGCGGGGCCGCGGGGACGTAGTGCTCGATGGCCGTGAGTACCTCGGGTTCCCTCCACAGGGCCAGGTCCATGACCTCGGCCCCGTGGGTGCGCATCCGGACGATCACCGGACCGTCGGCGGTCTCCACCCGGATGTTCCGGTTGTAGTACCCCGACTGGCCGGTATCGCGCCTACGGGCTTCCTCGTACAGGGCTACGGCGTCCACTACCGGCCTTTCCACCAGGGAGCGAGGGCTTCGGCGACCCGCTCGGGGGTCAGCGCGGGCGGTGAGCCCCACACCCGGCGGGCCGCATTGATCTTCTTCACGAGCCTCAGGACGAGGAACTCGCGTTCCGCCGGCGAGGAGGTCGCCAGCTGCTTCGAATAGCGGACCGTGTCGACCACGGCCGACTTGACCTTCTCGTGGTCCATGTACAGCCGGAGGTCCGCGAGCGGACCCGCCGTGTACTCGGGCGGGAGCCTGTCCCGCCACCGGCTGAAGACCTCGGCTCGCTGGTCCTCCGGGTAGTCCATCTTGTGGAAGTGGATCCCGATCTCGTACATCGGGTCGCCCCACAGGGCCAGTTCCCAGTCCAGGAACCACGTCGCACCGTCGGAGACGATCATGTTCTTGCGGTGGAGGTCCGCGTGGAGAACGGCGAACGGCCTGGCCGTGAGCCCATCCCAGAGGGGCCGCACCACGGCGAGGGGGTCCTCGGGGATGCCGAGGAGGCCGAAGGCCTCCCGGTATTCCCCCGCGTACGTCGAGTGGACCTCCTCTGTGAGGTCGGCCAGCAGGTGTCCGAAACCCGGACTGTCTCCCGGGCCGGGCCAGTGCGCGGGCAAGGCGGGAGCCTTCTCGCGGGGAATGCGGGTGAGCTGCTCCATGAGGGTGACGACGTCGTCCAGGACGTGCGGCGGAACCGCGGCTCCGCGCGGGGAGAAGCCGTCCAGGACCCGGCCGGCGATGAAGTGGTGGACCTGGAAGCGCGGTGTCCGGCTGACGTGGCGTAGCTCCGGCACTCGGCCGACGTACGGCCGGATGCAGGCGAGTACGTCCTCCTCCTGCCAGAGCCGGACGTCCATGGTGTCCGCCGCGGCGAGCGGGATCCGGACGTTGACCTTGCCTTCCGGAGTCGGCAGCCCGACGTTGCGGTTGTAGTACCCGGCCGCGGCTTCGCCCGATTCCACAGCCTGCTCGTAGAGTTCCAGCCACATCACTCGTTCACCTCGACGAACATCGACAGGACGTCCTCCGTGCGTCGGCGCACGGCTTCCGGGTCGCCCAGCGGCCTGACGGCCGGCCGCGCCCGGTCGGCCATCTCCGTCAGCTCCGGGTCGCCGAGCCCGGTCCGTTCGGCGGCCCGGTGGATGGCGAGGATCAGCGAGGGGTAGACCTCGCAGACCTCGAACTCGCGCGCCGCGTGCAGGAGCAGTTCTCCGGCTCTCGCACGTTCGCCCCGCCGCAGGTGCATGAAGGCACGGAACATGTCGGCCCGGGCCCGGCCCGACCGGTAGCCGGCCAGGTCCAGGGCGGTGTTGGCGTTGCGGAACGACTGTTCGGCCCGGTCCAGCCGGCCGAGCCGGGTCTGCGCGATCGCCATGGCCGTGTAGGCCTTGCCGATCTCGTGCTGGGCACCGAGGTCCCGCTGGATCTCCAGGGCCGCCGCCGCTTCGGCCACTGCCGCTTCGGGGTCGGTGAAGACCAGCAGTTCGGCCCGGTTCGTACGGATGTTGGCGAGCCCGATGGCCGCTCCGGCCGCCCGGTATTCCACCTCCGCCTGCGACAACAGTGATTCGGCACTGCCGAAGTCCATCAGGAACCGGTGCCCCAGGTGCATGAGGCGTTTCAGGTCGCCCCGGATGACGCCTTGTCCGGGTGCGCAGATCCCCTCGACCCGTTCGGCAAGTGCGAACGCCGCCGCGAAGTCGCCCTGCCACATCCGGATGTCCGCCAGGCAGAAGCCTGCGAAGGCCCGGGCCTCGCCTTCGTGGCCCTCCCAGACCCGCTCGAAGATCTGCGCGGCCAAGGTGCTCTCCCCCGCGATCCTGCGGGCGTTCGCTCCGGCCAGGGCGAGCCGGGCGGCCACGAGCGAGTGGACCGGGGTGTCGCGTACCGGGGTCAGTGCTGTCGCTCCGGCGGCGTCACCGAGATCGAGCCTTGCCTCGGCCTCCAGGCAGTCGGCGGCGTTGCGGATCCCCTCGGAGCCGGAACGCTCCCGGCCCGTGGCCACCGACCGGGCGAGGTGGTCCCTGAGGTCCTTGACCATCCCGTCGACGGCTTGACGACCGCTCATGCCCAAGGCGCGGTCGGCGTGCCCGAGGATCTCCTCCGGTTCCAGGTCCCCGGCGTGGACCCCGTGGTAGACCGCCTCGCGCAGCGGGGAGGAGCGGGCGACGCCGGCCTCCTCCGCGCCGGTGCCCACCCGGTCGGCGAGACCTTCCCAGTGCCGTCGCAGCACGGCGTGCACCTGCCGGTTCACCCCTTCGGACAGATGGCGTTGGAGGGCCGCGATCATCAGCTGGTGCAGTCTGTACCAGCCCTGGCTCAGCGGGTATGCGAAGGAGTAGGCGGTCAGTGACTCCCACGTCAGCAGGTTCGTGGGGAGGTCGAAGGTCCGGCCGACGGCTCGGAAGACGTCCAGGTCGAAGGTCCTGGCGATGCTGAGCAGTTCGAGGATCCGCACCTCGTCCGGAGCCACGTGCTGGAGGAAGCGCTGGACGATCTCCTCCGAGGTCCCCGCATCCTCGACCGGGCCTCCGTTCTGCACGTGGGTGTCCACGGCCAGGTGGAGGTAGAACGGGACCCCCGCGCTGGCTTCGGCGATGGACCTCTGGCGGGGGATCTCCACGATGCCCGCCTGGGTCAGCAGGTCCAGACGGGCGTCCATGGGCAGGCCGCCGAGCGGAGCCTTGCGGATCACGCTCGCCCACTCCGCGTCGTACGCCGCCCACGGCAGCGGTTCCCGGCTGGCCAGCACGGTCAGACCGCCGTGCAACTGGCCCAGGAGATCGCGCAGCCAGGCGTCGGAGGCGAAGCTCCGGCCGCCCGGCAGCGGTGTCGGCACCATCGCCTCGTAGGCGTCCACGAAGAGGACGTACGGGCGGTCCTGTGCCGACTCGCGCAGTTCTTCGGCGAACAGGTAGGTCACGGCGTGGCCCAGCTCGGCGTTGGTCAGGCCGTCCAGTTCCTGCAGTGTCTGGTCCGCCTCGATGCGGTGCCTGCGCTGGCGGTTGGAGATCGACCGCTTCGTGAGGCGCACCAGCCCGGCCGCCGTCCCGAAGACCGGCAGACCCATCGCGTCGTCCAGGATCTTGGACAACACCTCGCTCTCCTCGGCGAACGGGGTGTTCCTCCGGTCCATCTGCAACTGGGGGTGGACCCGTTGCCACAGCACGGCGTAGGCGATGTCGAAGCGGTCGAACTTCACCCCCTGGGCGCCGTACTCGGTCCGGAGCACGGCCAGGGCGTCCTCCTGCTGCCGCAGGGTCGGCAGCTGGAGGTCCAGCCGCGCCGTCCGGCACGTGTCCGGCGTACGGGCGCGGAGCTGCTGGAGGAGACGCGACTTGCCGATACCGCCGACACCCACCAGGTTCAGGATGCGGGGCCCGCCGGCGATGCCCGCCAGTTCCTCGTCGTACGTGGCGAGCAGTCCCTCACGGTTGAAGAACTGCCTCTGTAACCCGGATACACGTCGGTAGCGCGGCCTGATGGACACGATGGCTCCCCCTGATCACCCAGCCCTTGCAGGGGCGAGGCTACCCACTCCGCCACACCTTCTACGCACGGCGGCGCGGCCCCTACGTGTCCCGCGTGAAGCCCAGGCGGGTGCGGAGGGGGACGCGTTCGTCGGTGGCGACGGCGGCCGCGCCGGCGGTGACCGTCTCGTAGACCGCCAGGATGTCCGCGCCCACCGTCGACCAGTCGAAGCGGCGTACGTGCGCCGAGCCGCGGGCGCTCAGTTCCGCGCGGCGGGCCGGGTCGTGCAGGAGGGCGGTCGCCGCCGCGGCCAGGGAGGCGGCGTCCTCGTTGGCGAACAGTTCGCCCGCCGCGCCCTGGTCCAGGACCTGGGCGAAGGCGTCGAGGTCCGAGGCCAGGACGGCCGCGCCCGCCGAGAGGGCCTCGACCAGGATGATGCCGAAGCTCTCGCCGCCGGTGTTGGGGGCGACGTAGACGTCCACGCTGCGCAGCAGGCGGGCCTTGTCCTCGTCGGAGACCATGCCGAGGAACTCCACCCGGGAGCGCAGGTGCTCCGGGAGGGAGGCCACGGCCTCCTCCTCGTCGCCGCGGCCGGCCACGAGGAGGCGTACGTCCGGGCAGGCCTCGGCGATGGCGGGGAAGGCGGCCATGAGCACCGGGAGGCCCTTGCGGGGTTCGTCGATGCGGCCGATGAAGCCCAGGGTCTGCCCGGACCATTCGGGGTTCGGGTCGGCCTTGGCGAAGAAGTCGACGTCGACGCCGTTGGGGATGACCACCGCGTCCCCGCCGAGGTGTTCGACGAGGGTGCGCCTGGCGTACTCGCTCACCGCGATCCGGGCGCTGATCTTCTCCAGCGCCGGCTGGAGGATCGGGTACGCGGCGATCATCGCCCGCGAGCGGGGGTTGGAGGTGTGGAACGTCGCCACGATCGGGCCCTGGGCCGCCCAGCAGGACAGCAGGCCGAGGGAGGGCGAGGCCGGCTCGTGGATGTGGATCACGTCGAAGACGCCGTCGTGCAGCCATCGGCGCACCCGGGCGGCGGAGAGGAAGCCGAAGTTCAGCCGGGCGACGGACCCGTTGTAGGGCACCGGCACCGCCCGTCCCGCCGAGACCACGTAGGGGGGCAGCGGGGTCTCGTCGTCCGCCGGGGCCAGCACCGACACCTCGTGGCCCTGGCGGATCAGGTGTTCGGCCAGGTCGCGGATGTGGAACTGGACGCCGCCCGGCACGTCCCACGAGTACGGGCACACGATGCCGATCTTCACTACGGGCGCTCCTCCAGGTCGTCCAGCCACAGGCGCTGCAACATGTGCCAGTCCTCCGGGTGCTCCGCGATGCCCGACGCGAAGGCGTCCGCGACCGCCTGGGTCATGGCGGCGGTCTTCTCGGTCCGTGTGCCCTGCTCGGGCACCTCCACCGCGGGGTGGAACCGGCCGTACATCTTCGGGGTGCGGCCGTAGTACAGGGTGACCGGCAGCAGTACCGCCCCGGTCTGCTGCGCGAGCAGTGCGGGACCCGCGGGCATCCGGGCGCGGGAGCCGAAGAAGTCCACCTCGACCCCGGAGGCCGACAGGTCCCGGTCGGCGACCAGGCAGATCAGCCCGCCGGAGCGCAGCCGGCGGGCGAGGGTGCCGAAGGAGGCGCCGCCGTTGTGCGGCAGGACCTCCATGCCCAGGCTCTCCCGGTAGGCCACGAAGCGGTCGTAGAGGGACTCGGGCTTGAGCCGCTCGGCGACGGTGGTGAAGGGGACGCCGAGGTGGCCGGTGACCCAGGCGCCCGCGAGGTCCCAGTTGGCCAGGTGCGGCAGGGCGGCGATGACCCCGCGCCCGGAGGCGATGGCCTCGCGCAGGATGTGGTCGTCCTTCAGCTGGACGTCCTCGCCGAACCGTTCCGGGTCCATGGCCGGCAGCCGGAAGGACTCCATCCAGTAGCGCATGTACGAACGCATGCCCGCGTGCGACAGCTCGCGCAGCCGCTCGGGGGTCGCGTCGGGCACCACCCGGGCCAGGTTGGACTCCAGCCGCAGCACGCTCTTGCCGCGCCGCTTCCACGCCACGTCCGCGATCTTGCGGCCGAGGGCCACCGCCGCCGGCTCGGGGAGCTTCTTCACGCCCGCCCAGCCGAGCCCGTACAGCCCGTCGACCAGCTTGTCCTGTGCCTTGCCCATCAGAGCGCGCCGCCTTCGGCACCGGCGGCCGCCGCGTCGGCCTCGGCCGCCTCACGGCGTACGGTGACGACCCGCTGGATCAGCGTGACCAGCGAGCCCGCCGCCACGATCCACAGCGCGGCCGGCAGCAGCACACCGATCCACGAGGGGACCCCGAAGGTCTGGAGGCCGGACAGGCCGGCCGCGACCAGGGAGATCACCAGGCGTTCGGCGCGCTCGACGAGGCCGTTGACGGCGACGGGCAGCCCGATCGCCTCGCCGCGGGCCTTCGTGTACGAGACCACCTGCCCGCTGGCCAGGCAGAAGATCGCCACCGCGCACAGCACGTTGTCGTCGCCCAGGCCCGCGTACCAGAGCGCGAGGCCGCCGAAGATCGCCGCGTCCGCCACCCGGTCGAGCGTGGAGTCGAGGAACGCCCCCCACCGGCTGGAGGTCCCGGCCTGGCGGGCCATGTTGCCGTCCACCAGGTCGGAGAAGACGAAGAGGGTGATGGTGATCGTTCCCCAGAAGAGCTCGCCCCGGGGGAAGAAGACCAGCGCTCCGGCCACCACTCCGGCGGTGCCGATGAGGGTGACGGCGTCCGGGCTCACCCCCCGGCGCAGGAGAAATGCGGCGAACGGCGTGAGAACACGCGTGAAGAACGCACGCGCGTACTTGTTCAGCATGGCCTTCCCAGAGGGTCGCTGGGCCGAGCGGCCACAACGGCCACCGGCTGGCCCATCGTAGCCAGCACCCCGCGCCCGCAGCGCCGCGCACCCACCGGTTCGCTCCCGCTCCCCACCCGCCGCGCCTCCGCGTCACCCTCCCGCCGCGCATCCGACCGTGGCCGGTACCACGTATGGACGCAGTGTGACGGCAGTGCAAAGCTCGAAGGACCCCGATCACCCTCCTCACCGCGACACCAGGAGGCACGAGAAGCATGGGAGCCACATCACACCAAGCCGGAGCCGCCGGCAGGGCACTGACGGCCGACCGCCCCGATTCCGTACGGAACGTCGTGCTGGTCGGCCACAGCGGTGCCGGGAAGACCACTCTGGTCGAAGCCCTGGCCCTGACCGCGGGGGCCGTGAACCGGGCCGGGCGGGTCGAGGACGGGGGCACGGTCTCGGACTACGACGAGATCGAGCACCGCCGCCAGCGCTCCGTCCAGCTGTCCCTGGTCCCCGTCGAATGGGCCGGAATCAAGATCAACATCCTGGACACCCCCGGATACGCCGACTTCGTCGGGGAGCTCAGGGCCGGTCTGCGCGCCGCGGACGCGGCCCTCTTCGTCGTCTCCGCCTCCGACGGGATCGACGGAGCCACCCGGATGGTCTGGGACGAATGCGAGGCCGTCGGCATGCCGCGCGCCATCGTCGTCACCCATTTGGAGGCAGCCCGCGCCGATTACTCCCAGATGACCGCCGTCTGCGGAGAGACCTTCGGCGCCGACGACCCGGACGCCGTCATCCCGCTCTACCTCCCGCTGCACGGACCGGCCGGACCCGACGGCCACTCCCCCGTCAACGGCCTGCTGGGCCTGCTCTCCCGGCGCGTGTACGACTACACCTCCGGCGAGCGCGCCGAGCGCGACCCGGACCCCGCCGAGCTCGCCCTCATCGACGACGCCCGCTCCCGCCTCATCGAGGGGATCATCGCCGAGAGCGAGGACGAGACCCTCATGGACCGCTACCTCGGCGGTGAGGACATCGACGTCAAGACGCTGATCGACGACCTGGAACGGGCCGTCGCCCGGGGCACCTTCCACCCCGTCCTGATGGCCGCCCCCGCCGCCGACGGCGCCCGCCAGGGCCTGGGCACGGTGGAGCTCCTCGAACTGATCACCGGCGGCTTCCCCACCCCCGCCGAACGCGCCCCCGTCGCCGTCACCGCCCCCGACGGCTCCCCCCGGCCCGACGTCACCTGCGACCCCTCCGGGCCGCTCCTCGCCGAGGTGGTCAAGACCTCCTCCGACCCCTACGTCGGCCGCGTCTCCCTGGTCCGCGTCTTCTCCGGCACCCTGCGCCCCGAGGAGACCGTCCACGTGTCCGGGCACGGTCTGGAGGACCGGGGCCACGAGGACCACGACGTCGACGAGCGCATCGGCACCCTCACCTCCCCCTTCGGCAAACAGCAGCGCACCCTCGGCACCTGCATCGCCGGCGACCTCGCCTGCGTGGCCAAACTCACCCGCGCCGAGACCGGCGACACCCTCTCCGCCAAGGACGCCCCGCTCCTCATGGAGCCCTGGCCGATGCCCGAGCCGCTGCTCCCCCTCGCCGTCGAGGCCCACAGCAAGGCCGACGAGGACAAGCTCTCCCAGGGCCTGGCCCGCCTCGTCGCCGAGGACCCCACCCTGCGGCTGGAGCAGAACCCGCACACACACCAGCTCGTCCTGTGGTGCCTGGGCGAGGCCCACCAGGACCTCGTACTGGAACGGCTCAAGACCCGTTACGGGGTCCAGGTCGACCCCGTCCCCCACAAGGTCAGCCTCCGCGAGACCTTCGGTGCCAAGGCCGCCGGGCGCGGCCGGCACGTCAAGCAGTCCGGCGGCCACGGCCAGTACGCCATCTGCGAGATCGAGGTCGAGCCCCTCCCGCCCGGCAGCGGCATCGAGTTCGTCGACAAGGTCGTCGGCGGCGCCGTTCCCCGCCAGTTCATCCCGTCCGTGGAGAAGGGCGTACGGGCCCAGGCCGCCCGCGGCATCGCGGCCGGCTATCCGCTGGTCGACGTACGCATCACCCTCCGCGACGGCAAGGCGCACTCGGTGGACTCCTCCGACGCCGCCTTCCAGACGGCCGGCGCCCTCGCCCTGCGCGAAGCCGCCGCCGACATCCCGATCCACCTGCTGGAGCCCGTCGCCGAACTCGACGTCGAGGTGCCCGACGAGTACGTCGGCCCGGTCATGAGCGACCTCGCGGGCCGCCGCGGCCGCGTCGTCGGCACCGAGCAGGCGGGCCCCGGCCGGTCCCGGGTGCGCGCCGAGATCCCCGAGATCGAGATCGGCCGCTACGCCGTGGACCTGCGCTCCGTGTCCCACGGCACGGGCCGCTTCAGCCGCTCGTACGCCCGGCACGAGCCCATGCCGCCCCACCTCGCGGACAAGATGCGCGAACACGCTGAGAAGGGAAGCCAGTTGACATAGCACCTCGGATACCGCCCACCCAACCAGCTTGCGGTGGGCGGTGTTTCCCTGTCCCATGACCATGGGGACGGGTACGCATATAGGCTCTTCGCCGCGACGGAGAGCACAACGGACCACGACAGAGCGCGACACGCCCGGGCGCGAGCACGACCGGGCGCGAGCACGACACGCCGCGAACGGCGGCGGCACGACTAGCACGACGGCACCACGGGCAAAGAGCACAGTGGCACGGCGATGGGGGCAGCGGTGGCGGACGACGGTTTCGACTTCAGGCCCGGAGCACAGATTCCTCTCCAGGGGGGCGGCGGCCAGACCGCGGCGACCAACGCCCTCGCCTCCGCCGCGTACCGCGACGGCGGCAAGGACACCGCGCTGTCCTCCGTACTCGGGGCGAACAGCGAGAACCACCCGGCCTCGGTCAAGGCCCCGAAGATCTCCCTCCTCGAACCCAACCTCGGCGAGGCGTTCTGCCGCGCCGTCGAGGCCCGTACCCTCGGCTCCGGCCGCAAACCGCTCATCCAGTCCTTCGGCGCCGACCCTCAGACCGTCGTCGAGCACTGCCTCGCCGCCTCGCGCATCCGCAAGGAGCGCGACCGCAAGCTGCGCCTGATCATGCTGGTCAGCGGCCTGGTGTTCCTGCCCGGACTGCTGCTCTGGCTCGGCCTCTTCCAGCTGCGCAAATCCCTGTCCAAGGGCGAGGGCAGGAAAAGCACCTGGATCGGCACCGCGCTACTGGTCGGAGTGGTCCTCGTCGGTGCGGTGCTGCTCTACCGGGTGGTCTACCGTCAGCCCGGCAGCGGCCTGCTGGAGCTCTACCTGCTCGGCGCGCTCGTCGCCCCCGTCCTCGGCTGGTACCTGGCCCGCCGGATCTGCGAGCGCACCGCCGCCGACCTCCGCTCCCGCTGGGACGGCCTCCTCGGGGGCGGCGCCCCCGTCGCCGCCAAGATCCCCGAGGCGGTCCCCGGCAACCCCGACGAGAAGGCCCGCGAGGACCTCCGCCACCAGCTGGCGAAGCTGACCGCCGAGGACCGCAGCAACTCCGTCTTCTACGCCGGCCCCAAGGGCATCCTCGGCATGGGCACCCGCTGGGGCAGCTGGCAGATGGCCGAGGAGCTGAACCCCAAGACGGACGGGCACGAGATCCACCCCTTCCGCAGCTGGGACGTCATACGCGCGATCGACTCCCAGCTGCGCAAGCTGGAGCGCGGCCCCCTGCACACCGGCGGCTTCCCGCCCGCCTCGATCCAGCACTGGATCGTCACCCCCGTCGGCGAGGGCGCCGGCGAGGTGGCCCGCCCGACCGGCGAGGACGTCGACACCTTCCTGGTCAAGCCGCACGAGATCACCCGGATCTGCAACGAGCAGCAGTTCAGCGCCGGCAACCGGCACTACCTCGGCATCCAGTACCCGCTCTGGGACGGCCAGCTCGTCATCACGATGCTGGTGACCGTCACCGTCCTCTACAAGACCCTGCGCGTGGACGTCACCGCCCACGCCCTCGGCCCGGTGCACGGCCTGTTCACCACCAAGCCCAAGGCCCCGGTGGTCGAGGTCCCCAAGTCCATCCGCTTCTGGGAGACGGTGGAGCGGCCGCTGCCGCTGGTGGACACCATGGAGGTGGTGCGCCTCGCCGCGCGCGCCCCGCTGACCTGGTACCCGCCGCTGCTGGAGTACTTCGGCGGCAAGCTGGTCCTGCCCGAGCCCTTCGGCCTGCGGCACGTCTGGGCGGGCTCCATGTGGCGCCACCGCTTCATGGCGGACGACGCCCTGCGCACCGTGGCCCCGGTGCTGCGGTCGGTGCACACGGCCACGTTCAAGGTGCTGGAGGAGAACGGCGTGGACACCGCGGCCTTCACCAACCGCTCCTCGATCATGAACGGCCTGATCCAGGAGCCGGCCCCGCGCAAGGCGGACGTCTACGACGCGTAGGTACCCTGGAAGGGACCCAGCCGCCCCGGGGAGGGAGCCGTCATGACCGAGCGCAAGCCGCCGGGAGTCAGCTTCGAGTCCTTCGTGGACCGGCAGATCAGAGAGGCCGCCGACCGGGGCGAGTTCGAGAAGCTGCCGGGCTGGGGCAAGCCGATGGCCTCGCTGGACGCCCCGTACGACGAGATGTGGTGGGTCAAGCGGAAGCTGCACGGTGAGGGCTTCTCCACGCTGCCGCCCGCGCTGGCGCTGCGCAAGGAGGCCGAGGACGCCCGGGAGGCGGCCCTGGCCGCCGGGACGGAGCGCCGGGCCCGGGAGATCCTGGCGGAGGTCAACGAGAAGATCCGCACGGCCCTGCGCCGGCCCCCGCCGGGGCCGCCGCTCGGCCTCGCCGAGTTCGACGTGGAGGCGGTCCTGGCGGAGCAGCGCGGGGGCGCTGCGGGCTGATCAGTCGTTCGGCCAGGCGTCGGCGAGCATCTGGCGGGTGTCCGCGAGCAGTTGCGGCAGCACCTTGGTGTGTCCGACGACCGGCATGAAGTTCGTGTCCCCGCCCCAGCGGGGCACGATGTGCTGGTGCAGGTGCGCGGCGATGCCGGCGCCGGCGGCACTGCCCTGGTTGAGCCCGATGTTGAAACCGTGCGCCCCCGAGGCCTTCCGCAGCGCGACCATGGCCCGCTTCGTCAGGTCCGCCAGCTCCGCCGTCTCCGGACCGTCGAGCTCCGTGTAGTCGGCGACGTGGCGGTACGGGACGACCATGAGGTGGCCGCCGTTGTAGGGGTAGAGGTTCAGCACCGCGAACACGTGCTTGCCGCGCGCCACGATCAGGCCGTCCTGGTCGGACATCTCCGGGATCCCGCAGAAGGGGCAGCCGTCCCCGGCTTCCGGACCGGTCGGCTTGTTCTCGCCCTGGATGTAGGCCATCCGGTGGGGGGTCCACAGCCGCTGGAACCCGTCGTGCGTGCCCACACCGTTCTGCCGCTCCGGCTCAATCGTCATGCCATGCAGCATATGACCTCGCCAGGACGAACGAGCGGGGCCCCCGGAAAGTGATCGCTTCCCGGGGGCCCCGCTCCTGGACCGGCCTGGATCAGACCTGGACGCGGTCGGCGACGACCTTGGCGAGCTTGGCCAGCGCCTCGTCCTTCGGGATGCCGTTCTCCTGCGAACCGTCGCGGTAGCGGAAGGAGACGGTACCCGCGGCCATGTCCTCGTCACCGACGATGATCATGAACGGGACCTTGAGCTTCTGGTGGTTGCGGATCTTCTTCTGCATCCGGTCGGAGGAGGCGTCCACCTCGACCCGCAGGCCCTGCTTCTTCGCCGCGGCGGCGAACTCCTGCAGGTACTCCACGTGCCCGTCGCCGATCGGGATGCCGACGGCCTGGACCGGGGCCAGCCATGGCGGCATGGCGCCCGCGTAGTGCTCCAGCAGCACCGCGAAGAACCGCTCGATGGAACCGAACAGCGCGCGGTGGATCATGACCGGGCGCTGGCGGGAGCCGTCCGGGCCGGTGTACTCCAGGTCGAAGCGCTCCGGCAGGTTGAAGTCCAGCTGCACGGTCGACATCTGCCAGGTGCGGCCGATGGCGTCGCGCGCCTGCACGGAGATCTTCGGGCCGTAGAAGGCCGCGCCGCCCGGGTCGGGGGTCAGCGGGAGGCCCTGCTTCTCGGCGACCTGCTGGAGGACCGCGGTGGCCTCCTCCCAGACCTCGTCCGAGCCGACGAACTTCTCCGGGTCCTTGGTGGACAGCTCCAGGTAGAAGTCGGTCAGACCGTAGTCGCGCAGCAGGTTCAGCACGAAGGTGAGCGTGCGGTCGAGCTCCTCGGCCATCTGCTCGCGGGTGCAGTAGATGTGCGCGTCGTCCTGGGTGAAGCCCCGGGCGCGGGTCAGGCCGTGGACCACGCCGGACTTCTCGTACCGGTACACGGTGCCGAACTCGAACAGGCGCAGCGGCAGCTCACGGTAGGAGCGCCCGCGCGCGTCGAAGATCAGGTTGTGCATCGGGCAGTTCATGGGCTTGAGGTAGTAGTCGGTACCACCGTCGAGCTGCATGGGGGGGTACATGCCCTCCGCGTACCAGTCCAGGTGGCCGCTCTTCTCGAAGAGGGCGCCCTTGGTGGCGTGCGGGGAGTAGACGAACTCGTAGCCCTCCTCCTCGTGCCGGCGGCGCGAGTAGTCCTCCATCACGCGGCGGATGATGCCGCCGCGCGGGTGGAAGACGGCGAGGCCGGAGCCGATCTCGTCCGGGATGGAGAAGAGGTCGAGCTCGTTGCCGAGCTTGCGGTGGTCGCGCTTCTCGGCCTCGGCGAGGAAGTCGAGGTGCGCCTTCAGCTCCTCCTTCGAGGGCCAGGCGGTGCCGTAGATGCGCTGGAGCATCGGGTTCTTCTCGCTGCCGCGCCAGTACGCGGCCGCGTTGCGCATCAGCTTGAACGCCGGGATGTTGCGGGTGGTGGGCAGGTGGGGACCGCGGCAGAGGTCCTTCCAGCACAGCTCGCCGGTCTTGGCGTCAAGGTTGTCGTAGATGGTCAGCTCGCCGCCGCCCACCTCGACGTTCGCGCCGTCGTCGGTCGACGCGGAGCCCTTGATGCCGATGAGCTCCAGCTTGTACGGCTCGTCCGCGAGCTCCTCGCGCGCCGCCTCGTCGGAGACCACGCGGCGGGCGAACTTCTGCCCGCGCTTCTGGATCTCCTGCATCTTCTTCTCGATGGTCTTCAGGTCATCGGGAGTGAAGGGCTTGGCGACGTCGAAGTCGTAGTAGAAGCCGTCGCGGACCGGCGGGCCGATGCCCAGCTTGGCCTCGGGGAACAGCTCCTGCACGGCCTGGGCCATGACGTGCGCGGTCGAGTGGCGCAGGATGTTGAGGCCGTCCTCGGAGGAGATCTCCACCGGCTCGACGGTCTCGCCGTCCTCCACCTCGTACGAGAGGTCCTTCAGCTCACCCGCGACGCGCGCGGCGACGATGGTGCGCTCGCCCGCGAAGAGCTCGGCCGCCGTAGTGCCCGTGGCCACCACGCGCTCGTCCCGCTCGGAATCGCGTTGGATGATCACACGGACGTCTGACACCGGTCTCTCCTGACTCAAGGGGTGCGCGAGCGAACGCCGCGCGCCTGAATCGTACCGAGCGGAGTGGCCGCCCCGCGAAACGGTTACCGGGGGCGTCCCCGAGCCCCGCCGCGGGGCCGGCGGGCGGGCGGGGCTCCCGGCCCCGCGGGGCGGGGCTCCCGCACCGTCCCGCCCCGTCGGCCCCGGCCGGAAAACCACCCGGTCCGTGACCTTCCCGCCGGGTAGCGTGGCCGGTCCCGCCCCCGCGCACCCGGAAGGACCGGCCTCCATGCCGCAGCCCCGCCCGCTGGACCTCGCCGACGACACGACGGCCGCCGCCGTGCACCGGATCACCCGGGCCGCCTACGCGGTCGAGGCGGAGCTGATCGGCTTCGACGGCATCCCCGCGCTCGGCGAGGGCCTGGAGGCGATGCGGGCGCGGCCGCTGAGCTGGCTGGGCGCCGTCGCGGAGACGGGCGCGCTCGCCGGGTTCATGGCCTGGGAGGAGACGCCGGACGGCGTGTCCGTCGACCGGCTGTGCGTGGACCCCGCCTGGTTCCGCCGCGGCGTCGCCTCGCTGCTGGTGCGCCACGCCCTCACGGAGCTCTTCCCGGGCCGCCCGGTCAGGGTCACCACGGGCGCGGACAACACCCCGGCGGTCGCCCTGTACGAGCGCCTCGGCTTCACCCGCGGCGCGGACTTCACCCCCGTCCCCGGCCTCCGGATGGCCTCCTTCACCCTGGGCGGCACCGCGTAGCGCCGCGGGGGAACCGGCCGGCGGCCGGGTACGTCCCAGGGGCGCCCGAATGCACAGGGGACCCGGGGGAACGAGGAATCATGCGCCGTACCGCAGTAACGCTCACCTGCATCGCCGCCGCCGCGCTGCTCACCGGCTGCGGGGGCGCCGCCGGTTCCGGCCCGGTGGCCGAGCCGCCCGCACCGCCCGCTCCGGTGTCCGCACCGCCGTCCGCGTCGCCGTCCGCGGGCGGGGCTCCGGCCTGCCCCGGCGCCGACCGCTCCGAGCCCGGCGCCGCGCCCACCACCATCGACGGGACTCCCGCGAACACCCCCGAGGCCGTGCGCCTGTCGCAGGCCGTCGGCGCCCAGGGGTACGGGGCCTTCGCGGACGTCTACGGCACCCACACCACCGACCGGCCCGCGGGCAGGGTCGCGGTGTGCGTGACCGACCTCGCCCGGGGCCGCCTGCTGCTGGAAGCCGCCCGGAAGGCCGACCCCTCCGTCGACCCGGGCCGCGCCGACCTCTACCTGAGCCGCTACACGCACCGCGCGCTCAGGGCCGCCGTCGACCGGCTCACCGCCGACCAGGGCCGGCCGGCCTTCCCCCTGTACAGCTTCTCGGCGGCCCGGGACGCGTCCGGGGTCGTGGTGACGAGCACCGAGGCGGGGGCCGCGTCCAAGGACCTGAAGGCCCGGCTGGAGGAGATCACCGGCGGCGTCCCGGTCACGGTCGAGCGGGGCGACCCGGCGATGCTCTACCCCAAGAGCCCGGACGCCGCCTCACCGGTCGCCCCCTAGTCGCTAGTCGTCCGAGGGGAGCACGTCCTCCGGGTCGAAGGCCTCGTCCAGGGACTTCATCAGCCGGTCCCGCTCCATCTCGTCGAGCGGGACGGGTGTCACGCCCGAGGCCCGCGCCAGCCTGCGGAAGCCGCCCCGGCGGGAGAGCCGGCCGCTGATCCGGACCGGCAGTCCGGCGAGGTGGGCGTGGACGGCGATCCGGTAGCCCTCCTCGTCGAGGGCGGCCCGTACGTACGGGACCTCCGCACCCGACAGCACCCGCAGCCGGACGGTCCCCCCGCCCCCGGACGCCGAGCGCCGCATCCGGACCACGGCCCCCGCGAGCCGGACGGCGACGGCCGGCTCGGCCCGGGTGTAGCGGGCGGCGGCCTCGCGCAGCACCGGCAGGTCGCCCGGCGAGAACTCCACCGGCTCGGGCCGTGCCGCGCACCCCGCCGGGACCCCGGCCGCCGGTGCCCAGGCCAGTCCGATCCGGGCCCCTTCCGAGCCCCGGACCAGGGAGATCAGCGCCTCGGCGAGTTCCCGGCTGACCCCCGCCGCCACCGCCGCGTCGAAGGCCTCCATGCCGCCGGTCGCCCTCCGGTAGTCCACTGCCTCCCGCGCCGCGTGCAGCGCGTGGTGCAGCCGCGTCACCGCCCCGCGCCCCCCTGCCACGGGCACGTACGCGGCGAGCCGGCGCCCGCCCGGGGCGGGCCCCACCAGCACCCCCTCCAGGAAGCGCTCGGCCTGGGCGCGGTGGCGGGCGCCGTAGTATCCGGCGCGGGCGCGGTCTGCGAGGGCCCCGGCCAGCAGCAGCCGGCGGGCGGCCGAGCGCAGCCGCTCCTGCGCGGGCCAGGCGGCCTCGCCCTGGTACCCGTACGGCCCCTGCGGGACCTCCCGCTCCCAGCGGACCTCGTCGCTGGGCACGCTCAGCCCGAGGAGCACCTCCCGCGCGGAGGGCACCCCGCTGCGGGAGAGCGCGCCCAGCGCCTCCTCCAGCAGGTCGGCGCAGTCGGGGAAGCCCCGGTTCTCGGGGACGAGCAGGCTGGTCCCGGCCCGGTCCGGCGGGGTCCAGCGCCCGTAGCGGCCGGCCGCTCCGCCGCGCCGCAGCCAGCCGTGCCGGTGCAGCAGCGCCCCGAGGACCTGCGGGTCGACCTGCCCGGGATCGGGGGCGCCCGGGTCGAGGCCCGGGCGGGGCAGCGGTTCGAGGTGCGCGGGGTACCGGTCCATCAGGGTGTCCCTCCCGACCCGACCCGGGTCATGATCTCGCACAGCGCCCGGTCGTCGAAGATCCGCTCGGTCGGGATCCGTACGGTGGTGCGGCGCCGGCCGGTCACGGGGTGACCGGCGAGGTTGGTCCAGTAGCAGCAGTGCCGCAGGTCGAGCCGGTCGTGCCCGGCGCTCAGCCACTGTTCCCGCTGCCGCGGTACGAGCATCACCACGAGGATCTTGTGGACGGCGACCGGTGTCCGCGCCAGCTTCACCAGGTGCTCGTTGTCCAGGGTGAAGCCGAAGCTGGCCCCGGCGGGGCGGGGCGGTATCTGGTAGGTCGCCTTGAGCTGCACCTTGATGGTCACCTCGTCGTCGACGACGTGCTCGGGCGCGCCGTGGCTGACGTGCCAGTCCACGCCGTTGTCGGGGAAGGGCTGGGAGAGCGAGCAGCCGGCCGCGGCCGCTACGGCGTGCAGGTAGCCCACCTGGAGGGTCTCCATGCAGGCGGTGGTGGCGAGTGTGCCGCGCAGCGGTCCGGTCGGCGGATCGCCCTGTCCGTGCAGCACCCCGCCCGGTTCGGGCTGTGTGAGCGCCATGGCCGGCTCCCCATGCCTTCCGGGCCCTGCCGTGAACGGTGAACGGGAGTGGAGGGGTGACGACCGGTCATGCGTGCGACCCCCTGAGGGAGTTGTCTCCGCACCCGGCTGCCCGCAAACGGCGTACGGGGCAAACAGCACGGGTATCACGGATTCGGCGGGGGTCGGCGCGTCATGGGGCGGAGGTGCCCGGTGCGGCCATCCGCCGACCGGGGACGAGGAGTTCACCATGACACGCTGGTACGAGGGGCCGCTGGCCGCATTCGACACGGAGACCACCGGGGTGGACGTCGAGCAGGACCGGATCGTGTCCGCCGCGCTCGTCGTGCAGGAGTGTGCGGGCGGCCGGGTCCGCTCCACGCGGTGGCTGGTCAATCCCGGCGTCCCGGTGCCGCCGGGCGCCACGGAAGTGCACGGCCTGACCGACGATCACCTCCAGCGCAACGGCCGCTGGCCGGCGCCGGTGGTGGAGGAGATAGCCCGTGCGCTGGGCGAGCAGCAGATGGCGGGGCGGCCGGTGGTGGTGATGAACGCGCCGTTCGATCTGACGCTGCTGGACCGGGAGTTGCGCCGGCACCGGGCGTCGACGCTGGCGCGGTACCTGGACAACCGGCCGCTGACGGTGCTGGATCCGCGGGTCCTGGACAAGCACCTGGACCGCTACCGCAAGGGCCGCCGCACGCTGACGGACCTGTGCGCGCACTACGGGATAGAGCTGGAGGGGGCGCACGACGCCTCGGTGGACGCGCAGGCCGCGCTGGAGGTCGTACGGGCGGTGGGGCGCAGGTTCGCGGCGCGGCTGGAGCGGCTGACCCCGGCGGAGCTGCACACGCTCCAGGCGGTGTGGCACGCGGCACAGGCGCGGGGGCTGCAGGCGTGGTTCGCACGGCAGGGCACTCCGGAGGCGGTGGATCCGCACTGGCCGCTGCGCCCGGAGCTGCCGCAGGCCGCGTGAGCGGCCGACCGACTGACCGACTGACCGACTGACCGACTGACCGGCCGGCTCGGGGCGGGTCCGGGAAGTCCCGGAAGGTCCCGGGAAATGCGGAAGGCCGGTCCGTCATCAGACGGACCGGCCTGTCCCGGTGGGCGATACTGGGATCGAACCAGTGACCCCTTCGGTGTGAACGAAGTGCTCTCCCGCTGAGCTAATCGCCCGGGAACGCACTGAACAATACAAGAGCCTCGGGGCCGGATCAAACCGCTTCGGGCGGAGCTGCCAGCAGGGCCCGCAGTCCGCGTCGCCCGGCCCGCATCATCAGGGCGTGGTTGAGCCGGAACAGCGGCCGCCCGGCGAGCGCGAACCTCCGCAGCAGGGCGGCCCGTACCTCTACCTCCTGCTCGTAGACGGCCCGCGTGCCGCCGGCTCCGGCCGCTCCCCGGGGGCGTACGGTCCAGCGCGCCCAGCCCTCGATGTCCCCGCTCAGGGCGGCTTCGAGAACGCCGCGCGCGGGGTCGCGGAGCAGGTCGGTGAGGGTGACGCGGATCCCGTACGGGAGGGCCGAGCGGATCAGCGCGGTCCCGGTCCGCTCGTCGATCCGCTCGGCCTTGCGGACCTGGGGCCACCAGTCCGGGTAGCGGGCGGCGTCGGCGAGCAGGGAGTAGACGAGCGCGGGCGGGGCGTCGAGGTCCCACACGCTGCGGAAGCGGTAGTGCGTCCAGCGCGGCATGGGTCCAGTCTGGCCCGCCGGGCGCCGCCGCGGGAGGCTCCCCGGGCACGTACTCAGGGCGCATCTGAGTACGCACGCCCATGTCCTGATGGCGTGACGGGCGCCACACTCCGGCTATGGACTCCCCCCTGCCGCCGGCCCACGAGCTGGCGCTCATCGACGCCGAGCTCACCCAACTGGAGGCCCGGCGCGGGTACTTGCTGGCCCGCCGGGACTGGCTGCTGCGCCTCCCGGCGCAGCCGGTGCCGTACGGGCCGTACGCGCCGTTCCCGCCGCAGCCGGCTCCGGCCGGGACGTACGCGCCGTTCCCGCCGCAGCCGGCTCCGGCCGGGGCGTCGAAGCCGAGCGCCCAGAACGTGCTGCTGACGCTGGGCGCGGTGCTGCTGGCGGTGGCCGCGCTGGCGTTCACGCTGGTCAGCTGGGGTTCCCTGGGGATCGGCGGGCGCTCGGCGGTGCTGGCGCTGCTGACGGCGGCGGCGCTCGCGGCGCCCGTCGCGCTGTTGCGGCGCGGGCTGCGGTCGACGGCCGAGGCCGTCGCGGGGGTGGGGCTGCTGCTGACGGTGCTGGACGCGTACGCGGTGCACGCGGTCGGGCTGTCCGGCGCCGACGGGGTCGCGTACGCGGCGTGGGCGTCGGCGGTACTGGCGGGGGTCTGGGCCGGGTACGGGGCGGCCCTGGGCCGGCTGCGCCTGCCGCTGCTCGCCGCGGTGGGGGCCGCGCAGCTGCCGTTGCCGCTGGCGGCGGCCGCGGCGGGGGCGGGCCCGCTGGGGGCCGGCGCGGCGCTGCTGGCGACGGCGGCGCTGGACGCGGCCCTGGCGGTGGCGGTGGCGCGCCGGGCGGTACGGGTGCCCGCGTGGGTGTGCTCGGGGCTGCTGGGCGGGACGGCGCTCACGGTGGGGCTGGCGCGGTCCCTCGCGGAGCCGGGTGCGGCCGGGCCGGCGCTGCTGCTGGCGGCGGGGGGCCTGCTGGGCGTGGCGGTGGCCTGGCGCGAGCCGCGGGCTTCGGCGGCCGCCCTCGTGGGGGGCCTGGCGGTGGTGTCGGCGGCCGGGGCGCTGGTCCCGGCCGGGGCGGGCTCCGTGTGGTGGGCGGTCGCGGCGCGGGTGGCGGCGGCGCTCGCGCTGTCGGCGGCGGCGGTGCGGGCGGGCGGGGTCCCGGAGCCGGTGCGGCGCGGGCTGCTGCGGGCCGGGGCGGGGGTGGCCGCCGCGGGGGCGCTCGCGGGGCTGTCGGCGGTGGCGGTGGTGCTCGCGGCCCGGGCCGTGGTGCTGCGCGAGGTGTGGGCGGCTTCGGCCCCGCAGCAGGGCGGGCCGGGTGCGGGGCTCGCGGTCGTGCTGCTGCTCGCGGCGGCCGCGCTGTGGCTGCCGGGCGGGGTGCTGCCGCGGCCGGTGGCGGGGGCGGCGGCGGTGGTGTGCGGCTGGGCGGCGCTGTTCGCCGCGCCGGTGCGGCCGGGCCTGCCGGCGTGGGCGGTGTTCGCCGCGCAGCTCGGCGTGGTGGCCGCGGCCGGGGTGGCGGCGTTGCGGGCTCCGGTGCGGGCGGTGGCGTTCGCAGCCGGGGGGTGCGCGGCCGTGGGGGCCCTCAGCGTGTCCCTGGGGGCGCTGGACGGCCGGGCGGCCACCTGCGCGGTGTTCGGGCTGCTGGGCGCCTGCTGCGCCCTGGGGGCCGCCCACAGGGCCGCCGCGGTGCCGGTGCGGGCCGGGTGCGCGGTCGGTGCCGTCGGGTACGCGGCCGCCCTGACGGTGGTACTGGGCGCGGTGGCGGGCCTGCCCTGGTCCTGGCGGGCGGTGGCGGTACTGGCCGTCCCGGCGCTGGTGGTGGCGCTCGCGCCGCGGCTGGGCCGGGTGCGGGTCGCCGCGGAGGTGGCGTCCGCCGGGGCGGGCGCGGTGGCGGTGGCGCTCGCGGTGGGGGACGCGCCGGTGCTGGCGCTGGTCCTCGGTCTGGCCGGGGTGGTGTGCGCTGGGGCGGCGCTGCGGGTGGAGCGGCGTGCGCTGGGCTGGGCCGCGGGGGCGCTGTTCGTGGCGGCCGCCTGGGTGCGGCTGGCGGCATCGGGGGTGGCGGTGCCCGAGGCGTACACGCTGCCGGTGTCGGTGCCGGCGCTCGCGGTGGGGCTGCTGCGCCGCCGCCGGGATCCGGGGGCCTCGTCCTGGCCGGCGTACGGGCCGGGGCTGGGGGCGACGCTGCTGCCGAGCCTGGTGGCCGCCTGGGGCGACGCGCACTGGCAGCGGCCGCTGCTGCTGGGGACGGCGGCGCTGGCCCTCACCCTGGCGGGTGCGCACCGCCGGCTCCGGGCGCCGCTGCTGCTGGGCGGTGCGGTGCTGGCGGCGGTGGCCCTGCACGAGCTGGCCCCGTACGTGGTCCAGGTGGTGGGCGTGCTGCCGCGCTGGCTGCCGCCGGCGCTGGCGGGCCTGCTGCTGCTGGTGGTGGGCGCGACGTACGAGAAGCGGCTGCGTGACGCGCGCCGGCTGCGGGAGGCGATCGCGCGGCTGCGCTGAGGGCCGGCCGCGGCGATCGGTTCCCGGCGCCGGGTACGACAGAGGCCCGGAGACTCTTCCGAGTCTCCGGGCCTCTGCTCCGGGTGGGCGATACTGGGTTCGAACCAGTGACCCCTTCGGTGTGAACGAAGTGCTCTCCCACTGAGCTAATCGCCCGGACGCACCGCAAACATTACCGCATGTCAGCGGTGCTCCGTGACCACCCTCGGACCGGCACCGGACGGGCGCCGGAACGGCCGGTCACTGGTCCTTGATGTCCCACGGCAGGGTGAGGCCGTACTTCCACAGGTAGAACCCGATCAGCGCAGCCGCGATGGCGAGGCCGACGCTGGTGAGGATGATGTTGCGGCGCCGGACCTTCGGGTCGAGCGCCTTCTGCGCGGCCTCGGTGACCTTGCGCTTGGTCCAGCGCAGGACGAGGGAGGCCCAGGCGAACTCGGTGGCCCAGATCGCGAGGCCCGCGAAGATCGCGACCCAGCCGGGCCCGGGCAGGACCAGCATCGCGACGCCCGCGCCGATGACGGCGAGGCCGACGACGAAGACGCCGACCTGCCAGCTCAGGTGCAGGCTGCGGTTGGCCTTGATGAAGGCGGGCGCCTTCGACTCGTGCGGCGCCTCGTCGGCGGCCGGCTCGGTGTTGGCGGATTCGTTGGTTCCGCGGTCACTCCCCGTATTCATGGCGTCGAATCTACCGGAGCCCGAAGCACACGTGAATGCCGGTTTGGATCCGCCGTCCGAGGGACCCAGAGGTCCGCAAAACGGTCAGAGGGGTTTACAACGGCACCGTAGGTGGCATGTCGATTTCGCCGACGTGCGAATCCCCGAGCGCACACTGAGCGAAAGGCCCTGGCGCTTATGAACACCACGGTCAGCTGCGAGCTGCACCTGCGCCTCGTTGTGTCGAGCGAGTCCTCACTGCCTGTTCCCGCGGGCCTGCGGTATGACACGGCCGACCCCTACGCCGTGCACGCCACCTTCCACACCGGCGCCGAGGAGACGGTCGAATGGGTGTTCGCCCGCGACCTCCTCGCCGAGGGCCTCCACCGGCCCACCGGTACCGGCGACGTCCGCGTCTGGCCGTCCCGCAGCCACGGTCAGGGCGTCGTCTGCATCGCCCTGAGCTCACCGGAGGGAGAAGCGCTGCTCGAAGCGCCCGCCCGAGCCCTCGAGTCGTTCCTCAAGCGGACGGACGCCGCGGTCCCACCCGGGACCGAGCACCGGCACTTCGACCTCGACAAGGAGCTGTCCCACATCCTGGCCGAAAGCTGAGCCAGGCCCCCAGCCCGCCACCGTCCGACTCGGGGCGACGGTGCGGGACGGACAACCACATACGGCAGTGCCGGCGCTGTCTCCGCGGAAGCCACCCGCGGGGGCGGCGCCGGTGTGCTCGGGTACCTTTCCCGCGGTAAGCGCTATTGTCGGCCCCCAGTGGGCGGCAGCGGCCCGCCGCCGCAAGGCCCGGCACCCAGGGAGCGACCCCGTGCAGATCCCCCACGACACCCGTCGCGCGCTCGACGTCGTCGTCGCGCTGGTGAACACCGCGGCCGAGCCGGAGCAGCCCGACGGGCTGTCCGACATCGGGGCGCTGCGCGGCTTCGTCGAGAAGCACTCGATCAGCGACGTCGGCGAGCTGGGCTCCCGCGACCTCGCCGGGGTGCGGACGGTGCGGGGCAAGTTCGCCCAGGTCTTCGCGGCACCGAACTCCCGTGCGGCCGCCGCACTGATCAACGAGCTGGTGGCCACGGCCGGCACCACCCCCCGGCTGACCGACCACGACGGCTACGACTGGCACGTGCACTACTTCGCGCCGGGCGCCTCGGTGGGCGACCACCTCGCGGCTGACGGCGGCATGGCGCTGGCCTTCATCGTGGTCTCCGGCGAGCAGGAGCGGCTGCGCCGCTGCGAGGCCCCGGACTGCCGGCGGGCCTTCGTGGACCTGTCCCGGAACCGCTCGCGCCGCTACTGCGACAGCCGGACCTGCGGGAACCGGCTGCACGTGGCCGCGTACCGGGCCCGCCGCAAGGAGGCGGACGGCCGGCCCGAGGGCTCAGAGCAGATACAGGTCGTGCAGGGCGGCGAGCAGCAGCAGGGTCCCGACCACCGCTAGGAAGATCATCAGCGGCGGCTGGGAGAGCGCGAAGAGGCACCCCCGCCCTTCGGCCGCGGCGGGGGCCGAGGCGGCCGGGGAGGGCTCGGGAGCCAGAGCGGCGGCGGCCCGGGCGATGGGGGCCTCGGAGGCGGGTGCCGACGGCTCACCCTGCGATGTGTCGAGCATGTCGGGGCGATGATCGCGCAGCGCGCCCCGGTCCCGCCTTCAACACGCCATGATCGGCGGGGCAGTTCCCCGTCTCTCGTCAGATCAGGTGGTTCCCCCCGGCTTCTCCCCCGCGCCGGCGTCCCCATCCGCTAAGGAATGCCCGGCGGACCGGGCCGCCGGCCGTGATCCGCCGGACACTCCCTGGGACCCGGTCGGCCGTGTGTCGGTCGCGGGCCCGGACGCCGGTGTGCGGGACGGTGGGCGCGGTGGGCGGCCGTCCGCACGCGACGGCCCCGGGCGCACGCGCGAGAGGTTCGCATGACCGACCAGGGCACTTCCCCGACCAGCCGTCGGGCCCTCCTGCTGACCGCCGGATCCGCCGGGATCGCCGCGTTGACGGCGGCCTGCGCACGCCCGGCCACACCCGGCAGGGCGGCTCCGGCGCCGTCGGGCGGCGCCACGCCGGGGTGCGTGCTGGCCGTGACGTCGGGCGCGGGCCCGAACTACGTCGGCCGGGGCCGGACCCGCTCGGACGTCACCGAGGGCCGCGAGGGCGTACCGCTGCGGCTGGAGCTGACGGTGGTGCGCGTGAAGGACGGCTGCCGGCCGCTCGCGGGCGCCGCCGTCGACATCTGGCAGGCCGACGCGGCGGGCGTGTACTCGGAGGGCGGGCAGACCTGGCTGCGCGGCGTCCAGGTCACCGACGCCTCCGGCCGCTGCACCTTCGAGACGATCGTGCCGGGCTGGTACGCGGGGCTGGCGCCGCACATCCACTTCAAGGTCCGCCCCGACGAGCGCTCCGAGACGACCTCGCAGTTCTTCCTGCCCGACGCCTTCCTGAAGGAGGTCTACGGGCGGCAGCCGTACACGCGCCGCAAGGCCCCCCGCGACCCCAACGCCCACGACGACCGCTACCGGGCCGCCGACGGGAAGATGACCCTGGCCCCGGCCCCGGACGGCACCGGCTACCGCGCGGCGTTCACCGTGGGCCTGGCGTAGGTCTCGCCCGGGTGTCGCCCGGGGCGTCAGATCCCGTGCTTCTTCAGGATCGCCTCGATGTCGGAGAAGTCGTCCGCCGGCGCCGCGGCGGGGGCCGGTCCGGCGCCCCGACGGCCTCCCTCGCCCAGGGAGGGCACCGAGGCGCCCGGGGCGACGGCTTCCCGGCCCGGGGCGCCCGTGGCCGCCTTCGGGGCCTTGGGGGCCCGGCCCAGGCCCCGGCGCTCCACGGCCCGGGTGGTCATGAACAGCACCCAGGCCAGGCCCAGCAGGCCGAATCCGATCCAGACGGTCGGTCTGAAGACCATCCCGGACACCCACTCCACCACGCCGGTCAGCACCAGGCCCACCGGCACCAGCGAGTACGCCGCGATCCGCGTGGCGGCGAGGAAGCGCTTGCGGTACGCGGTCAGCGCGGCGATGCCCAGGCCCGCCGCGGACACCGCGGAACAAATGGTCTCGGCGAGCATGCGGTCCTCCGGCGGTCGGCGGCGGGTGATCTGTCCCTTCCATCCTGCACCGGCCCCCGCCGCGGCGACCATGCCCACGGGCCCGTCCGCGCGGATCTCCGGGACATCTCGGGGTCGGATCTCCTCCTCAGGGGGTCTGGGAGACTGTCCGCATGACCGATTCCGTGATCCTCGAAGTCTGGTGCGAACTCCAGTGCCCGGACTGCCACAGCGCCCTGGACGACGTGCGCGCCCTGCGGGCCCGCTACGGCGACCGGCTGGACATCCGGCTGCGGCACTTCCCGCTGGAGAAGCACAAGCACGCCTTCGCCGCCGCGCAGGCCGCCGAGGAGGCCGCGGAACAGGGCCAGGGCTGGCCGTACGCGGAGGCCGTGCTCGCCCGCACCGCCGAACTGGGCGAGCGCGGCGAGGCCGTACTGCTCGACGTGGCGCGTGGACTCGGCCTGGACGTCGAGGAGTTCGACACCGCCCTGGTCGACGGCCGGCACATCCTGATCGTCGACGCCGACCAGGCCGAGGGCAAGGCCATCGGCGTGACCGGCACCCCGACCTACGTGATCGGCGGCGAGCGCCTGGACGGCGGCAAGAGCCAGGAGGGCCTGCGCGCCCGCATCGAGGAGATCGCGGACCGGCTGCTCGCGGAAGAACCGGCCTAGAGCAGCTCCTTCGCGTAGTTCAGGTCGGTCGGCCGGTAGCCGAGGGACTCGTACAGGCGCAGGGCCGGGGTGTTCGCGGTGAACACGTGCAGCGCCAGCACCCGGTGGCCGGCGGCGATGGCGGTGCGCTCCGCGAGCAGCATCAGGTCGCGGCCGTGTCCGCGGCCCCGGTGCTCCTCGGCGACGGCGACGTCGTAGACGTACGAGCCCTCCCCCCGCGCCGCCACCCACACGTGGCCGACGGGGGTGCCGGCCGCCTCCAGGACGGCGAAGGAGACCCCGGGGGTGGCGAGCCCCCGCGGGAGCTGCGCGTCGTGGTCGGCCCGCGATGTGGCCCGGGCGGCCTCCTCCGGCATCCCCCGGGCGACCCAGCTCGCCGCGTAGTCGGCGCGGGCCCGTACGTTCCAGGCCTCGTACTCGGGCTGCGTCATGGGCCGGCCCAGGACCCTGGCGGAGAGGTCGGGCGGGGCGCCGGGGAGGTCCTTGGCCATGTTCCGGCTGTACTCGGCGTACCCGAGGGCCGCGGCGAGCCGCAGCCCGCCCGCGGAGCCGGCCGGGACCGAGATCCTCACGCGCCGGCAGCCCCAGCCGCGCAGCACCTCCTCGGCGGCGAGCGCCGCGACGGTGGCGCGGCCGCGGCGGCGGTCCGGCTCGTCGATGGCCAGGTCCCGGATCTCCCCCACCGTCGCCCCGAAGGGCGTGTCGGCGGCGACCAGCAGCGCCCCGACGCGCCTGCTGTTGACGCGGACCTCGTACGGGCGCGAGCGCGCGCCGGAGTCGCTCTGCTGAAGCGGCCCGCTCGGCCGCAGGGTGGTGGTCATCGTCGAGTTCTACCCGCCCCGCGCCGCCGTGACCACGGGGCGTGGGGCGCTCGGGGGGACGCTCAGGGGTCGATGTCGGACGCGGCGCGCTCGTCGAAGACGCGCATGGCCTTGGCCGTGACGGGGCCGGGAGCGCCGGTCAGGAGGCGTCCGTCGACGCGGTGCACGGCCTGTACGTCGCGCAGGGTGGAGGTCAGGAAGACCTCCTCGGCGCGCTCCAGGGCGTCGAAGGGCAGGTCGGTCTCCTTCGCCCCGGTCCATTCGACGGCCAGGGCGCGGGTGATGCCGGCGAGGCAGCCCGAGGCGACGGGCGGGGTGTGGAGCTCGCCGTCGAGGACGACGAAGACGTTGGAGCCGGTGCCCTCGCAGAGCTGTCCGACGGTGTTGGCGAAGAGCGCCTCGGAGGCTCCCGCCCGGTTGGCCCGGGCGAGGGCGACCACGTTCTCGGCGTAGGAGGTGGTCTTGAGGCCGGTCAGCGGAGAGCGCTCGTTGCGGACCCACGGAACGGTGATCACGGCGGTGGTGTCGGGACGGCGGGCGGTCTCGCCGACGGCGACGACGAGGGTGGGTCCGGTCTCGCCGCGGTCGGAGCCGAGCGGGGAGAGTCCGCCCGTGTAGGTGATCCGGAGCCGGCCGAGCGGCACCGGGTTCGCCTCCAGCACGGCGGCGCAGGCGCGGCGGACCTCGTCGAGGTCGGGGTCCGGCAGGCCCAGGCCGCGCGCGGAGCGGGTCAGCCGCTCCAGGTGGCGGGTGAGGGCGAAGGGGGTGCCGTCCTGGGCCTTGAGCGTCTCGAAGACCCCGTCGCCCACGGTCAGCCCGTGGTCCAGTACGGACACCTTCGCGTCATCGGCGTCGCGCAGCGTGCCGTCGAGCCAGATCCTCACCGTACGGTTCCTCCACTCAGGTCGTGCGTCGTCTCGTGTACGCCGGGCAGGGGCCCGCCGGAGGCCAGTGCGACCAGCCGGGAGGCCTTCAGCTCGGTCTCGGCCCATTCCCGTTCGGGGTCGGAGCCCCAGGTGATGCCGGCGCCGGTGCCGAAGCTCAGGCGGGGCCCGCCGGGTGCCTCGCGGTCGATCCAGAAGGTGCGGATACCCACGGCGAGCGCGGCGGTGCCCCGGTCGGCGTCGACCCAGCCGATGCCCCCACAGTAGGGGCCGCGGGGGGCGGTCTCCAGCTCCTCGATGATCCGCAGGGCCGATGACTTGGGGGCGCCGGTCACCGAGCCGGGCGGGAAGGTGGCGGTGAGCAGCTCGGGCCAGCCGGCGTCCTCGGCGAGTTCGCCGCTGACGGTGGAGACGAGGTGGACGAGGCCGGGGTGTTCCTCCAGGGCGCACAGCTCGGGGACGGCGACGGAGCCGGTGGAGCAGACGCGGCCGAGGTCGTTGCGTACGAGGTCCACGATCATCACGTTCTCGGCGTGGTCCTTGGGCAGCAGGTCGGCGGCGGTGCGGCCGGTCCCCTTGATGGGGCCGGACTCGATGTGGCGGCCGTCGCGGCTCAGGTAGAGCTCGGGGGAGGCGGTGGCGATCTCGACGCCGTGGGCCCTGAGCCGAATCGTTCCTGCATAGGGGGCCGGGTTGCCTCGCGCGAGGAGCGAGGTCAGGGCGTCCACGTCGGCGGCGGCCGGGTCCGGCAGGGGCGCGGACATCACCCGGCAGAGATTGGCCTGGTAGACCTCGCCCGCCGCGATGTACTCGCGGATCCGCCGGACACCGGCGACGTACGCGGAGCGGTCGAGCGAGGAGGACCACCGGTCGGCGGCCGGCCCCCGCCAGGCCCCGGGGGCGGGCGCGGGTACGGGGTCGGGGCGTATGTCCCCGAAGCGCGCGCAGACCAGCCGGCCTTCGAAGTCTGCGGTCACCGCCCAGAACCCGGTGGAGTCGAGGGCCGAGGGGTCGCTGGTGACGTCTCGGAGGTCGGTCGCGAGAAGGCCGCCGAAGCGGGCCAGGGGAGGCAGGTCGTGCACGGCTGCGAGTCTATGACCGGTGGCGCGATGGCGCCGGTGAGGTGACCGACGGGTGACCTCCGGTGATCGGGTGGCAGCACGCTGCGGAAACGCGTTTTTGAGCTGGCCCGGGAATCCGCTAGAGTTCAACACGTCGCCAGGGAGCGCCGGGGAAAACCCCGGAGCGAACACGGTGACACTGCGGACGTAGCTCAGTTGGTAGAGCACCACCTTGCCAAGGTGGATGTCGCGAGTTCGAGTCTCGTCGTCCGCTCTGAGTGGGGGATCTTCCCGAGAACCCCTGCGCACTCCGAGGTGGAGTGGCCGAGAGGCGAGGCAACGGCCTGCAAAGCCGTCTACACGGGTTCAAATCCCGTCTCCACCTCCAAGGACGATTAGCTCAGCGGGAGAGCGCTTCCCTGACACGGAAGAGGTCACTGGTTCAATCCCAGTATCGTCCACTGGTCCGCAAGGACCTGGTCCGTAAGGATCCCCGCGCGATTAGCTCAGCGGGAGAGCGCTTCCCTGACACGGAAGAGGTCACTGGTTCAATCCCAGTATCGCGCACGCAACACCTGCAACACCTTGTTCGACCTGCGGTTACTTGCCGCAGCCCGCGCGATTAGCTCAGCGGGAGAGCGCTTCCCTGACACGGAAGAGGTCACTGGTTCAATCCCAGTATCGCGCACCGCCCGGAAGCCCCGGCCGTCACGACGGCCGGGGCTTCCGCGTTGTCCGCCTCCGGCACGGGGACGCGAAAAAGGGTGCTGCCCGTCCGACTCCCCAGTCGTACGGGCAGCACCCTTCACCTGCCGTCCGTCGCGCCCCCGTCCCCACGGGGTGCGACAGGCCGATGACCCGGCCCGGACCGCTCTTCCGGACCCGGGGCGCCGCTCAGCGCCCCAGCATCACGCCCACGGACGACGCCTGCGCCGCCACCTGCTCGAAGCCTCCGAAGAGGAAGAGCAGGAGGGCGGCCAGGGGGAGGACCATGGCCGCGGCCACCAGCGGGTGGCGCGTACCGGACTCATGGCCGTTGAACGCGAATGCCTTGCGTCCCTGCCGTGCGATGTCCGCCATGGTCCTCTCCCTGTCGTCTGGCAGCGGCGGGCTTGTGACCTCGGGGGACGAGTGCGCCACCCGCCGCTTGTCTTCAACACTAGGCGGCCGAAAGGCGCCTGGCCTCATGCCCTCGTACCCATTGCCGGGCCTCCAGGAGGATGACGAGGCCGGCCCTCGCGTACTCCCCTGGGTGGAGATCCCTCCCCCGTAGTGGGGGTGTTCCCGGAGGGGGTCATCGGAGGGTAGTGACTTCGCTCACTTCCGTCACTCCCCGCACACGCGTGTCTTCGTACGGGGTGTTGACGGCCCCGCCCGCCGGATCGGGCCGTTCCCCCTCGGAGCGGACCCGGCGCGGGACCGGCTCGGCCGCCAAACCCCTTGGCCCGAGGGGTGTTTGGGCCGGGGCGCCCGGGTCGGGCGTCGGGCTGGGTCAAGACCTGTCACACCCTCAAGTGGCCTGCCCCGCACTGACAATCGAACCCCCCGGTGAGGGCGCGGCCTCTGAGCGCTCGTGCCGGATGGTCCGTAAGCTGTGCCAGGTCAGCAGGACGACCGTCAGCGGGGTGGACATGGCGATGATGCGGCTCCGGCGCGAGGACCCGCGTGTCGTCGGCTCGTTCAGGCTGCACCGGCGGCTCGGCGCCGGCGGCATGGGCGTGGTCTACCTGGGGTCGGACCGGCGCGGCCAGCGCGTGGCCCTCAAGGTGATCCGGCCCGACCTGGCCGAGGACCAGGAGTTCCGCTCCCGGTTCGCGCGCGAGGTGTCCGCCGCCCGGCGGATCCGCGGCGGCTGCACGGCGCGGCTGGTGGCCGCCGACCTGGACGCGGAACGCCCGTGGTTCGCCACCCAGTACGTGCCCGGCCCCTCGCTGCACGACAAGGTCGCCGAGGAAGGGCCCCTGACGGCCGCGCAGATCGCCGCGATCGGCGCCGCGCTCTCCGAGGGCCTGGTCGCCGTGCACGAAGCGGGGGTGGTCCACCGGGACCTGAAGCCCTCGAACATCCTGCTCTCCCCCAAGGGCCCCCGGATCATCGACTTCGGCATCGCCTGGGCCACCGGGGCGAGCACCCTCACCCACGTGGGCACCGCCGTCGGCTCCCCCGGCTTCCTCGCGCCCGAGCAGGTGCGCGGCGCCGCCGTCACCCCGGCCACCGACGTGTTCGCCCTCGGTGCCACCCTCGCCTACGCGGCCACCGCCGACTCGCCCTTCGGGCACGGCAGTTCCGAGGTGATGCTGTACCGCGTGGTGCACGAGGAACCGCACCTGGTCGGGGTCCCGGACGCGCTCGCCCCGCTGGTGCGGGCCTGCCTGGCCAAGGACCCCGAGGAGCGGCCGACCACGCTCCAGCTGTCGATGCGGCTCAAGGAGATCGCCGCCCGCGAGGCGCAGGGGCTGGGCGACGGGCGCCCGCCGGTCCAGCGGGCCCGGGTCGAGCGGCCCGTCGCGCGGCCGGACGGGCGGGGCCCGGGCCAGGCGGACCGCAGCACGGAGCGGCGTACCGGGGGCACGACCCCCGTCGCCAGGGCGCAGGGGCCCCACAGCGGGCCCCAGCCGCGGCCCTCGTCGTCCCGGAACCCCGGATCCACCGCCGGGCGTACGGGGGGCCGCCCCGGCCCGCGTACGACCGGCACCGGGCGCCGCCCGTCGCGGCCGGACCCGAGGCTGCTGCGGCAGCGGCTGATCGTGTTCGTCGTGGTGACCCTGATCGTGGCCCTGGGCATCGCCCTCGCGCAGAAGCTCTGAAGGGGTGCCCCGCCGGCCGGCGGGGCACCCCTTCGTGCGGGACTGCGGCTACGCGCGGCCGCTGCCGGCCACCGCGTAGAAGGCGACGGCCGCGGCCGCGCCCACGTTCAGCGAGTCCACGCCGTGCGCCATCGGGATGCGTACCCACTCGTCGGCGGCGACCAGCGCCTGCGTGGACAGGCCGTCGCCCTCCGCGCCCAGCATCAGCGCGACCCGGTCCAGGGTCTGCGGCGCGGCCACGTCGATCGGCGAGGCCTTCTCGTGCGGGGTGAGGGCGAGGAGCTTGAAGCCCGCCTCCCGTACCGTGTCGAGGCTCTTGGGCCAGGCCTCCAGGCGGGCGTAGGGGACCGAGAACACCGCGCCCATCGACACCTTCACCGAGCGGCGGTACAGCGGGTCCGCGCAGTCCGGCGACAGCAGCACCGCGTCCATGCCGAGGGCGGCGGCGCTGCGGAAGATGGCCCCGATGTTGGTGTGGTCGTTGACCGCCTCCATGACGGCGACCCGGCGGGCCGAGGCCAGCAGCTCCTGCGCCGTGGGCAGCGGCTTGCGCTGCATCGAGGCGAGGGCGCCGCGGTGCACGTGGTAGCCGGTGACCCGCTCCGCGAGGTCCGGGCTGACGGCGTACACCGGGGCGGGGAGCTCGTCGATGACGTCGCGCATGACGTCGACCCACTTGGCCGAGAGCAGCATCGAGCGCATCTCGTACCCGGCGTCCTTGGCCCGCCGGATGACCTTCTCGCCCTCGGCGATGAACAGGCCCTCGGCAGGCTCGCGGCGGCGCCGGAGCTCGACGTCGGTCAGGCCCGTGTAGTCGCGCAGGCGCGGGTCGTCGGGGTCTTCGATGGTGATGAGATCAGCCACAGGGTGATACTGCCTTGTCCTGGGTGCGGTGCCAACGGCCTGTCAGGCGTCGGCGAGGGGTGCGTTGACGCGTACGACGTCACCGATCACGATGACGGCGGGCGGGCGGACCTCCTGCGCCTTGACCGTCTCGCCGACGGTGGCGAGGGTGGCGTCCACCCGGCGCTGGGTGGCGGTGGTGCCCTCCTGGACGACCGCGACGGGCGTGTCGGCGGAGCGGCCGTGGCGGACCAGGGCCTCGGCGATCAGGCCGATCTTGTCGACGCCCATGAGGATGACGATCGTCCCGGTGAGCTTGGCCAGGGCCGCCCAGTCGACGAGGGAGCGCGGGTCGTCCGGTCCGACGTGGCCGCTGACCACGGTGAACTCGTGCGCCACCCCGCGGTGGGTGACGGGGATGCCGGCGGCGCTCGGCACCGAGATGGAGCTGGAGATGCCCGGCACGACGGTGCAGGCGATCCCCTCGGCGGCGAGGGCCTGGAGCTCCTCCATGCCGCGGCCGAAGACGTACGGGTCCCCGCCCTTGAGCCGGACCACGGCCTTGCCGGCCTTGGCGTGCTCGATGAGGGCGTTGTTGATGGCCTCCTGGGCCATGAAGCGGCCGTACGGGATCTTCGCGGCGTCGATGACCTCGACGTGGGGCGGGAGCTCGTCGAGCAGGTCGCGGGGGCCGAGCCGGTCGGCGATGACCACGTCGGCCTCGGCGAGCAGGCGGCGGCCGCGCACGGTGATCAGGTCCGGGTCGCCGGGCCCGCCGCCGACGAGGGCCACACCGGGGACGCGGGGACGGGCGGCGGTCAGGGAGCCGTCGCGCAGCCCCTCGACGACGGCGTCGCGCACGGCGGCGGAGCGGCGGGGGTCGTTGCCGCTGAGCACGGCGACGGTGACGCCCTCCACCCGGCCGGTGGCCGGGGTCCAGGCGGTGGCGGCGTCGGCGTCGTCGGCGCGCACGCACCAGACGCGGCGGCTCTCGGCCTCGGCGGAGGCGGCGTCGTTCGCGGCCCGGTCCCGGGTCGCGATCAGCGCGTACCAGGCACCGTCGAGGTCGCCGTCCTGGTAGCGGCGGCGCTCCCAGCGGATCTCGCCGGTCTCCGCCATCACGTCCACGGAGGGGGTCGCGGAGGGGGAGATCAGCAGCACGTCGGCACCGGCCGCGACGAGCGCGGGCAGCCGGCGCTGGGCGACCTGCCCGCCGCCGATGACGACGACGCGGCGCCCTGCCAGACGGAGTCCTACGGGGTAGGCGGGGTGTGCCGGGTTTGCCATGGCGGTTGCGGCTCCTGATGCGGCGGGGTGTGGACAGCGGCTGCCGCTGCTGCGCTGGAGCGGCTGGTCGGGCACGCGGTGCGGGGCGCCCGTCCGGGACCACGATACGACCCATCGGCGCTGGTGGTACCTGCGGGGGCGAAGTTCGGGGAGGGGGTTTCGGCTGGTCGGGGTGGGGGTGGCGGGATTCCCACGGCCCGAATCGGAGCGGGCGGGGGCTTTCCCGTCAGCCCCATCGTCCTTCCGGGGCGGGCCGGTCCCTCAAGGGCGCTCCCTCCGGTCGCGTCGCTACGCGATCGCCTTCGGCGACCCTTGACCGACCGGCCCGCCCCGGAACCCCGAAAGACTGCCGGGAAACCCCCGAAGAAACGGCTCGGTCCAAGGGCAAGGGACGGGCCTGTCAGAGATGCGCGAGGGGCCAGGGGCCCGCCCGGGCATCCGGCCCCTCTGACGCCCAGGCCCCGGTCCGGGGCGCGACTACCCGCACCCAAGGACGACCAGACCGCCCCACGGAGCCCCCAGGCGCACCGGATCGCCACGCGCTCCTCATATCTGGCGTCCGACGGCCGTCCGGGGCTGATACCCGCACCAAAAGACGGCCGGAGAGGCTCCCCGGCACGACAGGCGCGTCGGATCGCTACGCGCTCCCCGGTTCTCGGCGTCTGACTGCCGTCCTGGGCTGGTCGTCGGCGGGTTGGACCTTGCCGACGGCGGTCGTGAACTCCCGGCCGGACGCGCCACGGATGTACGCCAGCTCCATCCAGCGCTCGTGGACGACGGAGTCCGAGACGTTCTCGTTGATCACCGCCATCAGCTCCCCTTCGGCACCGGAGGCGATGTCACGCACGGGGCGACGGAGGAGGCGGTGGGGGACGTACTCGTACTGCTCACTCATGGGGTGGCTCCTCCATGGAGTCGAGGAAGCGCGCCCAGCCGCGACGTGCGCGATCCAGAAGGTCCTGGCTGGGTATGAGCACGGGTTCCGGGCGGGGCCAGGGCCAGTCCGACGAAGGTGGATCGGTGTGGATGGTCATGGGGCGGTTCCTGCCTCCCTTGGCGAGCGGGGTTTCCCGGGCTGCATTCATGCCGGGAAGTGAAGGATCGCCCCGGAGAAGACCTAGCCCAAGGACTTCTCAAGGTCCTCTGACGCCTATTTGAGGACCTCCTTTGATCCGTTGCAGCGGGAGGTGGCTTTGTGGAGGACTTCCTGGGACAGTGGTCGGTTACCTCTCGCAGCAAGCCCTTGTAGAGGCCCTCGCCGAACGTGGCGTCTCAATCGACGTCCGTCAGGTCAGACGGTGGGAATCCGACACCCCGCCGTGGCCCTACGTCGCCGCGCAACAGGCACTGACCGAGTTGCTCGGGCAGGACATCGAGGCCCTCGGGTTCACTCCGCCGGCCGGGCACGACCGGACACTGACGACTCGACGCACACGGATTCCGCGCATCAGAACGGGGTCTGACCGAGATACGTGCCAAAGGGGCAACGAGATGATCTTGAAGCCCTGATCCGCTCGGATTTACGTGCGGCGACGTGCAGCGGGGTCGCGTTCGGCGACGTGCCGGGCGACCGAGTCGACGCCGGGGCGGGCGTATCGCTCCAGGGATCGGCCGGAGGCGTGGCGGGAGCGGGCCAGCAGCATCGGGGTCGAGGTACCGTCTTCGGCCTCGTGCGTCAGAGCACTGTGCCGGAGCCGGTGCAGGGTCCAGCCGTCCAGGTCCTCGATGTCCTCGGGTGAGGCGAGGGGGTTGGCCAGTAGCCGGGTGTTCTCCTCGAAGATCTCCTCAGCGCGGCGGTAGGAGAGCCGGGCCCTGCCGGTCTCCGGGCACACGTCGAGCGTCGGTGTTCCGGCCGGGGCCTTGCGGTCGGTGAGGAACAGCGGGCCGCGGGTACGGCGGGCGATGAGGCGGGGCAGGAGCTGGGCAGTGCCGGACTGCCAGTGAATCCACTCCGTCGCCCCGCCCTTAGCGGTGATCCTGCCGCGCTTGTCCTGCGGGTACAGTCTTCCACGTTGAGACACAGCACCTCGTCGGCCCGTGCGGCGGACTCGTAGAGCATCTTCCACTGCGTCTTCTCCCGCAGGGCCACGTCCAGCCGCCATAGGGCAGCGATCTGGTTCTCCGCGAGAGCCTTCGTGCGGTCCGGCGGTGCCGGCCGCCGCTCGATGCCGATCGTGGGATCGCCTTCGATCCAGCCCTGGCGCTGCCACCAGCCGATCGCTTTGCGGGCGATGGACAGTTCACGGTTGACGGTGTCGGCGTCCATCTCGTCTGCCCGCGCGGCGGCCAGCTCGGACAGGACTTCCGGCAGTGCCGGGTCGTCGATCGCGGTGACGGGGAAGACGGGCGGCTTCGCGCCTCGGCGGGCGGGTCCGGTCGGCGCCGGTTCGCCGGCGAGCATCCATCCCCACGTCGTCAGCGAGATCCGGTAGATCCGTGCGGAGGACTTCGCGATGCCCGCGCCGGTGAGGTAGCGCTCGACCGCCGCGGTGTACGACGCGGGCGGGGCGGACAGAGGTACGACCCGAGCGCTCGGCAACCGAAGCGCGCCCCCCGCTCCCGAGCTCGGTCACCGGTTCGATCGTCACGCCGTCCCACCCTTCCGGTACTGCCGCAGTCAATGCGTACACGTCGCCCCGGTGGCCGGGTAGGCCCGCCACAGGTCGCGATGATCACGGTAGGGGATCCGCCGCAGTAAATCCGGCATTTACTGCGGTAGTTCTTCCGGTCTCCGCTGGGCGGCTGCGGTGAGCTGGGCGGCCAGATTCTTGAGCGCCTGCCGTAGTTCGTCGGGATGGTGGATGGTGAAGGGCCACTCCAGGGAGGCGAGCATGTGGGCCATGCCGTCCAGCCGTTCTGCCCGTGCGTGCATGAGAACGCCGGTGGGCTGGGCGGTGAGGGTCACCGCTGGGCGCGGCAGCCGGCGGGCGATCTCATCGAGGGGGCCATGGATCGTCACCTCGACCTGCCAGCGGTATGGCCCCTGGGCGAGGGTCGAGGTCAGATGGGCGACGGGGTCGAAGCCGTCGGGTGCGGTGAAGCTGTCGGCTCGGGGGGTGACGGAGGCGATGCGGTCGATGCGGAAGGTCCGCAGGCTGTCGCGGAGGTGGTCGTGGCCGACGACGTACCAGCGGCCGGTGTGGAAGACCACGCCGTAGGGGTCGATGTCGCGTTCGGTGTGTTCCTGGCGCCAGGACTGGTGGCTGATACCGACGGTCGCGCGGGCGCGGGAGGCCTGGGCCAGTGCCAGCAGGACGCCGGTTCCGGGTGCCTGACCGATCACGGCGTTGGCGGTGAACGACAGGGTCTCCCGCATGGCGGCGAGCGGCTCGCGCAGGGCATGCGGAAGCACCCGCTCGATCTTGGCCAAGGCACCGGCACTGGCCGGCGCGGCAGTGCCCATGCCCAGACGTTCTGCCGCGAGCAGGCCAAGAACGACGGCGAGGGCCTCGTCATTGGTGAGGACCAGAGGGGGCATGCGGTAGCCGCGGGCCAGTCGGTAGCCGCCGTAGCGGCCACGTTCGGCCTCCACGGGGATGCCCAGTTCCCGCAGGTGCGCGGTGTACCGGCGCACCGTGCGCACGTCGGTGTCCAGCCGGTCGGCCAGCTCCACCCCGGTGAGCCGGGCGTTGGACTGGAGGAGTTCCAGCAGGGTCAGCACACGGGTCAGGGGATGCGACATGGATCACTCGGCATTTCAGGGCGGATTCTGTCCTGTATCGACTTTACGCTCCCCGCAGCACCTCACTTCAGGGAGATCACATGGCCACCTTCGTACTCGTTCCCGGCGCCTGGCTCGGGGCATGGGCCTGGGAAGACACCGCCCGAGCTCTGCGGGAGCGCGGCCACACGGCGCTGCCGCTGACACTGACCGGCCTGGCCGAACACGCCGACCAGGGCGGCCCTCAGACAGACCTGGACACGCACATCGCGGACATCACGGGATTCGTCGAAGAGCACGATCTGGGCGACGTCACGCTGGTCGCCCACAGCTACGCGGCTGCCCCGGTCACCGGGGCAGCTGGACGTCTCGGCGACCGGCTGGAACGCGTGATCTACGTGGACAGCGCCCCGTTCGCCGCAGGCATGTGCATGCTCGACCTCATGCCACCGCAAGCAGCGGACCAGCTGCGCCAGCAGGTCGACGCTTCTGGCCACGGGTGGCGGCTACCGATGCCGCCGTTTGAGGTCCTGGGCTTGTCCAGCAGCCTCGACGGGCTCGATGAGGGCCAGCTCGACGCTCTGCGCACGGGTGCCACCCCTCAGCCGTTCGGTACCTTCACCCAGCGTCTCGCCGGCCCGGCCGAGCCCGGTCCCGGTGTGGACCGTGTCCTGGTGGCGTGCCATGACTTCACGGGGCTGCTGGATGCCGGGGTTCCGATGCTGGCCTACCTGAACCAGCCGCCGTGGCGGCGCTTCGACCTGCCCACCGGGCACTGGCCGATGCTTTCCGCGCCCGCCGAACTCGCCGACATCCTCGACAAGGCCGTCTCCTGACCGCGCTGGCCGAGAGGCACAGCCCGATGCTTGACCACGAGAGCGTCCGCCGGCTGAGGGCCCACGCTCAGGCCCTGGCCGGCGGAGCACGGGAGGACTCTGCCGAGGCGGTCGTCCGACGGGTCTTCGCCATCCAGGCCCAAGACGCCACAGCCTCCGACCTGGGCATCCGGGTACGCGGCCGGGACATCACCGCCCAGGCCATCCGCACGGCATACGAGAAAGAGCGGAGCATCGTCCGCGGCTGGTACGTGCGCGGCACCCTGCACACCATTCCCAGCGACGACGCCCGCTGGGTGTTGCGGTTGCTGTCCCCGCGGATTCTTGCCGCAACCAACCGCCGCTACCAGCAGCTGGGCCTGGACGATGATCTGCGCCAGCGCGCCGACTATCTCATCCGGCGCGTTCTCGCCGCGCACGGCCCGCTTACCCGGGCCGAGTTGACCGAGCACCTCACCACCCTCGGTATCTCGCCGGACGGGCAGGAGCCTTTCCACCTGATCCGCCACGCGGCACTCACTGGCGTCCTCTGTCACGGTCCGCAGCGCGCCGGTGAGGCCACGTATGTACTGCTCGACGACTGGCTGCCCACCACCGGGGGCGCCCGGGGGGAGGAAGGCGCTGCTCTCGCCGAGCTGGCCCGTCGCTACCTGGCCGCGCACGCCCCCGCCACCTTGGAGGACTACGCCGCCTGGTCCGGGCTGCCGGTCACCTGGGCCCGCAGGGCCTGAAAACTGCTGGCGGAATCCGGCGTGATCACCAAGTACGGCGGCTTGACCATGCTCGCCGGACGGGTGGAGGAACTCCCGGGCCCGTCTGACACTCCAGACGTTCGCATGCTGCCCGCCTACGACAACTACCTGATCGGCTACCGCACTCGCGAGATGTCCGTCCCCGCTCTCCACCAGGCCCGCGTCTGGCCAGGAGGCGGCCTCATCCGGCCGACCGTCATCGCCGACGGCCTGGCCATCGCCACCTGGAGCCGTGGCTCCGGCGCGCGCTCCATCAAGGTGGATGCGTTCGAACCTGTCCCCCCTCAGATCCAGCGGGAAGTCGACATGGAGAAAGACGCCGTCGTCCGCTTCCTGCGGCCCACCACATAGCCGACCCGCATCCCGATCCAAAAAATAGGGCGGCCGCGTAGGCGAGAACGTTGGGGCAAGCGGCCTGACCGAGGCCGGCGGCGATCAGACTCTGCTCACGGAGCGGGGTGAAGTCGACGTCAAGCTTCGGGTCGTACGCTTCCGGCTGGATACCGAGTTCGTGCGTGCTGTATTCGCCGAACCGGTTGACGTGCTCGGTCAGGTACGGCGAGATGTGGGCCAGGTCCTCGGGGTCGATCTCCCAGCCTTCTTCCAGCAGCTGGCGGATGATCTCGGCGATGTCCAGGGCATTGTGGAAGATCACCATGTTCGTGAGCAGGGCGTTGAATTTCATCGCCTTCTCCTGCTCGATCGGGTCGTTGTCGGCGATGACGCCGCGGTTGCCGAAGCCGATCCACTGGGAGAACCGGTTGAACGACTCGACCTTGTTGGTCGCCGCGGTCACCCGCCGGCGAAGCGGCGCGTCCGAGAGGTAGCGCAGGAGCTGGACGGTGCGGATCACGCGGCCGACCTCGCGGAAGGCGGCGTAGGTGGCGTTCTTCCGCGACCCGGAGCGCAGCCGCTTGAGCAGCGTGGAGGAGGAGATGGTGCCCTCGCGTACGGAGACGGCCACTCGCATCAGGTGGCGGAACTGGGACTCGATCAGGTCGAAGTCGATGACGTTCTTGCCCGGCTCGCCGAACAGGGCGTCGATGTCCACGTACTCCGTCTGCTTGGAGGGCCGGTGGAAGGTCAGTTCCTTCCAGTTCCTGATCCTGGGCATCAAGTCGAAGCCCAGGAGGTGGGCGAGCGCGAAGACGGGGAAGCTCTGGCCCTGGGTATCCGCGTGCACGGTGGTCGGCTGCACCTCACTGGTGTTCTTCAGCAGGCCCTCGATGATGTAGACGGCCTCCCACACGCCGCACGGGATGAAGTGCGTGAACAGCGCGATGTAGGTGTCCGAGACGTGGTGATAGGCGATCCCGCCCGGCTTGCCGTACCTGACGCTCGTCTCGGAGAGCAGGTTGTCGAGATAGGTGTCCATGTGGGTGCCGTCCGCCGCGACGGCGGTCCCGTCGCCCCATGCCTGCGAGATGTCCAGGCGGGCGTGCGCGTTCACCAGGTCGGAGATCGCCTCGTTCAGCAGCACGATGGAGAAGTGCTTGTTGGCGACGTACGACAGCTCGTGCCCGCTCACGCCGGGAATGTGTCGGGCGGCCTCGTACGGGCCCATGTTGGTGCCCTTGACGAACGTGACGATCACGTAGCGGCCCAAGGGGTCGGTGAGCTTGGGCTCGTTGCCCGATGGGGGGCCGAAACGGCGTCACCACTCCACCCAGTACGCGGTCCGGGCCACAATCCCCATCAGGGAACGCTCCGGCATCCTCGCCTTGATCTCCTGCTCCAGCCGCTTCGCCGAGGGCCGCTGGCCGTCCGCCCTGAACGCCTTCAGCGAGGGGATGCCCGTTTCCAGATCGATGACCAGGCCGTCGTTCTCCGGGTACCCGGCGTCCGCTGCCGCGGCGGCGCCTCGCAGCTTGTCCTCCAGCTGCCGGCGGAAGAACGTCGCGTCGAAATCGGCGCTCTCGCCCGCCTCGGCGAGGCCGACCTCCACCAGGTAGGACCCCAGCGTCTCCTGGACGACCTCCCAGGCCAGCAGCTGCTCGGACCAGTCGGCGTACTCCTCCGAGCCGACCACCGCGACGTCGCCGGTGCGCAGTTCCTCGGCGAGCGCGGTGAAGACCATCGCCTCGAAGTGCTTGCGCACGAACTGCCCAGTCCGGGTCTTGTCGACCACGGCCTTGCGCCAGTTCTGGGTGGCGAAGGAGATGTCGACCTCCTTGTCCTCCTCGTTGAAGGCGGTGATGTAGTCGCCGCGGGCCGCCTGGTGCCGCTGGGCGTGCGCGAGGGCGTCCAGTACCCGGCTGTCCTCGCTGGTCGCGGTGAACTTCAGCTTGTCGTTGTCGGCCAGGTCGAACATCACCGCCCGGTCCCGGCCGATCTGCCCGTACAGCAGCACTTCCCAGAAGTTGCCGTGATGGGCAGAGACCTTCTCGATCTGCTCGTACTGCTTCGCGAACCCACCGAAGCCCTCCACCGCGCGGGTGACCGCGCCGAATCCGCTGGCCTGCACCACCTGGGCCTTCACCAGAGCGAGGACCGCCGGGGAGACCCTGCCCTCCAGCCGCGTCGCGACCTCGTCCACCGACGCCTCCTCGTCCAGGCCCTCCAGGGCCTGGCGGGCCTCGGCGGTCATGGCCGCGGCCTTCGTGAGCGCCGCCTGGGCCGGGCCGCCCTCGTCGATGTGCTTGAGCACCGTGCGGTAGTTCCCGATCAGAGCCTCGACGATCTCCCGCTCGGCGAGCCGGATCTCCTCCAGCTCCGCCTTCGCCTTCTTGATCTTCGTCGCCACGCGCTTGCAGAACATCGTCGCCAGGTCGTCCCGCACCCGCATCCTCGCCTTGTGCGTCAGAGCGGCGACCAGCGCGATGCGTTTGACGGGGACGAAGTCCCGCAGCTCCGAGGCGTCCGCCGCGTCCGCCTCCCCGGCGAAGTCGGTGATCTTCCCCGCGGCGGCCCCGTCCATCCACACGTCGGTGTCGCCGAGCTCGTCCAGCCATTCCAGACGCTTGGTCAGGTTCTTGAAGTGCGACCAGGTCGGGCCCTTGGCGGGCTTCTTCAGCCGGTTGAACAGCGTCGTCCCGTCGCTGTCGCGCTCCTCCAGCAGCCGCATGAGCCCGGCCCGCTGAGCGGCGCTCATGCGGTCGTGGATACCCGCGCAGATCGAGGCGTTCACCTCGGTGCGGATTTTCGAGGCCATCTTGTCGAAGGTGGAGAACCCCGGCAGCTCCAGCCCGGCCTCCACCACCTTCTCCAGCGCGATGTTGATGAGGTCCGCCGGGCGGTTCTTCGCCACGGCTTCCTTGCGGATCGACTGCTCGACGATCTGCCGGGCCTTGGCCTGGTCATACGTCACGCCGGCCTGCTTGCGGACCAGGCCCCGGTGATGCTTGGCGGTCCGCTCCGCCCGGTACACCGGCAGCGTGCCCTCCGGCAGCTCCACCGCCCGCCGGACGAAGTCCACCACCATCTCCGGGACGTCCTTCAGCGTGGGGAAACACCCCATACGCCGGTGCGACTTCAGCATCAGCAGCAGCGCCAGCAGATGCTCATCGCAGTCCGTGGCATCGGCCGCCCACTCCAGCTCATCGCGGCTCGGGGAGAAGAACAGATGCAGCTCATGCGCGGTGATCAGCCGCTTGAACCGCGGATACGCGGTCCGTTCAATCGATGTCACAACCCACCCCAGGCCCCAGACGACGCTCAACATCACCACCAACGACACTGAGCCGAATGGGTGACGGGCGCTCAAGGCTTCAAGATCATCCCGTTGCCCCTTTGACGCGTATCTCGGTCACACCCCAGAACGGCTGTGCAGACCCCCACAGCCATGCAACCGAGCAGCGCTGCCACCGAATACCTTGGCGTCACGCGAGCGCACCGGCGGCTGTACTGGACGGTTGCACCGAATGTCCTCCACCCTGCGGTGGGCGCCCATGCCATGCTCGGTGAGGCGCTCCTGCCTGCCACAGCGGGCGTCACTCGGCAGATCCTCGCGGCGGCGCTGGCCGAGTCGTTCCTCTTGGCCGGCCGAATCGAGTTCTTCGACCTGCGGGATCCCCAGCAGGCCAGTGACACATGGCTCCGCGCTCTGCAAGCCGAAGGAGAGGCGGATGATTCACTGCTCGGCGCCGCAGTTCTGGCCCACACGGCTTTTGTTCCGGGATGGAACGGCGACCGCGATGGGGCCGTCGAACGGATGGTGATGGCCCGGACCTACGCCCGCCGAGGACCAGCCTCCGCCGAATTCATGGCATGGCTGGACGCCGTCGAGGCCGAGTGCGAGACACGCTGCGGACGGACCAGGACGGCGCTGAACCTGATCACCCATGGCGAAGGTGTCCTGGCCGACGGGTCAGAGCACGTCTCACCGGAATGGATGGACTGGTTCAGCGCGGTCCGGCTCGCCGCGCTCAAGGGGAACACCCAGCTCATCGCCGGTCATCTCCCGCAAGCCAGAGAGACTCTCCTCAACGTCCTGGAGGCCCTCCCCTCCGATGCGGACAAGCAACGCACGGTGGTCCTCCCTGACCTGGCAGCTGTGGAGGCTGCGGCCGGTGCCCCCGAGGCTGCCTGCGCCTTCGCCGTCCGAGCGCTGGAACAACTGGAAACGCACTGGTACGCCACCGGCATGGAGAGGGTCCGCGCGGCGCGACAGGCACTCGCGGAATGGCAACACGAGGAGTGCGTACGCGACCTCGACGACCGGCTGTACGGCTGGGCTGCGACTCTCAGCGCGCTCAGCCGTTGAACTCAGCGATGCGGCCCGGTAGTTCGATGAGACTGTCAACCCTGAAGGTCGGCAGCTCCACCGCCTCGGGCGTCTCCCACTGAATGGTGGCCCACGGCCCCCGCCGAATGAGGGCGCTCTGCATACCTGCCGCAGCGGCAGGCCTGAGGTCGTTGTCGACCCGGTCGCCCACATAGAGGATCTCCTCCGGGGCGAAGGGCACGACCTTCGCGACACGGACGAAGAACTCCGGGTCGGGCTTGCTCGCGCCCCAGTCGTCCGAGGTACCGATCAGGTCCACGTCCGAGGCGAAAAGGTCCCTCAGGATCCCACCAGCCCGAACGCTCTGATTGCCGGCGATGCCCAACCACAGCCCGTCGGCCCGCAACTGCGCCAGGGCGGGCCGAACATCCGCCTACAGATCGCCCTCGCCGAACTGCTCGGGCTGCCCCGCAGCCGCGCGGGCCTCGCGTTGCTCATAGAGGTCGAACCCCGGCCGGAAGGCCTGGAACGTCTCCCGATAATCACGCCCCTGGGCAATAACGGCACCGAACATCGCGGCGAACGTATGACGCGGCACCCCGAGCCAGTCGGCCCAGGTCCCGTACTCCCGCGTCTCGTCCACCAAGCACTCGCCCACGTCGAAAACCACAGCGCGAATAGTCTTACGGGCACCCTAGCCCTCAGCCGAGACCATGATCCCTGGAATCCGCCGACGCCCCGAGAGCAGCCCCGCAGGCGAGGAAATTGCCGAGCGCGCAACCAGCCCCGGGCGGACCGCAGACGCCAAGACGCGAAGAGCGCGTAGCGATCTCTCGCGCCTGGTGGAGCCATTCGCTGTCCTGGGCGCTGTCTCATGACAGCAGCGGCCCCAGACGGCCGACGGACGCTGAGAAATGAGGAGCGCGTAGCGATCTGGCGCGCCTGGGTACTCCGCAGGGGGCTCTGATCGTCCTTTGGTGCAGGTAGCCGGGCCCCCGACCCTGAGCCAGGGCTGAACGAGCCCGGATGCCTGACACGCCAGCGCCCGGCCCCCCGCCTCATCGCTGACAGGCCCGTCCCTCCAACCATGGACCGTGCC
Organism: Streptomyces sp. NPDC040718; assembly: GCF_055593565.1. NCBI lineage: Bacteria > Bacillati > Actinomycetota > Actinomycetes > Kitasatosporales > Streptomycetaceae > Streptomyces > Streptomyces sp. NPDC040718. The sequence continues at coordinate 227,510 of NZ_JBVIXO010000008.1, forward strand.
GCTCTTTCGGGGGCTTCCCGGCAGTCCTTGTCTTTCCGGGGCGGGACGGTCGGTCAAGGGGCGCCGAAGGCGATCGCGTAGCGACGCGACGAAGGAGCGCCCTTGAGGGACCGGCCCGCCCCGGAAGGACGATGGGACTGACGGGAAACCCCCGAACCAGCCCTGATCCCGTCCAGGGAGACCCCGCCCCCACCCACCGGCCCGCAGACAAGGGGGCGGGCGGGCAACCACCGCCCACCCGCGGGGTCGAGGGGGAGATAGCGGGCCCGCACCGTGGCCCCGTACGGCAAAGCCCCCGCCCCCCCCGTTGAGCGGGGCGGGGGCTCAGGCCGGTGCCGGGGTTACTTCTCCGTCACGCCCGCCGCGTCGAACGTGGCCACCTCGTGCATCGCGCGGGCCGCGCTCTGGACCAGGGGGAGGGCCAGGAGGGCGCCGGTGCCTTCGCCGAGGCGGAGGTCCAGGTCGACCAGGGGGCGCAGGCCGAGCTTGTTCAGGGCGGCCACGTGGCCCGGTTCCGCGCTGCGGTGGCCCGCGATGCAGGCCGACAGGGCTTCGGGGGCGATGGCGCGGGCCACCAGGGCGGCCGCTCCGGCGCTCACGCCGTCCAGGATGACCGGCGTGCGCAGGGAGGCGCTGCCGAGGAGCAGGCCGACGATCGCGGCGTGTTCCAGGCCGCCGATGGCCGCGAGGACGCCGATGGGGTCGTTCGGGTCGGGCTGGTGGAGTTCCAGGGCACGCCGGACGACGTCGACCTTGCGGGCGTGCGTCTCGTCGTTGATGCCGGTGCCGCGCCCGGTGACCTCGGCCGGGTCCACGCCGGTGAAGACGGAGATGAGAGCGGCGGACACCGTGGTGTTCGCGATGCCCATCTCGCCCGTCAGCAGCGCCTTGTTGCCCGCCGCGACGAGGTCGCGCGCGGTCTCGATGCCGACCTCGATGGCCGCGATGGCCTCCTCGCGGGACATCGCGGGGCCGACGGACAGGTCGTCCGTGCCGGGGCGGACCTTGCGCGGGAGCAGGCCCGGGGTGGCGGGGAGGTCCCCGGCCACGCCGACGTCGATGACGCAGACCTCGGCGCCGACCTGGTTGGCGAAGGCGTTGCAGACGGCCCCGCCGCCCAGGAAGTTGGCCACCATCTGCGTGGTGACCTCCTGGGGCCACGGGGTGACGCCCTGGGCGTGGACACCGTGGTCACCGGCGAAGATCGCGACGGCGGCGGGCTCCGGGATCGGCGGCGGGCAGACCCGCGACAGGCCGGACAGCTGCGCGGAGATGATCTCCAGCATGCCGAGCGCGCCCGCCGGCTTCGTCATGCGCTTCTGCCGCTCCCAGGCCTCGCCGAGCGCCTTCGCGTCGAGCGGGCGGATGCTGGCGACGGTCTCGGAGAGCAGGTCGTGCGGGGCCTCGCCGGGCAGCGCGCGACGGCCGTACGTCTCCTCGTGGACGACCCAGGCCAGCGGGCGGCGCTGGGACCAGCCCGCCTGCATCAGCTCCGGCTCCTCGGGGAACTCGTCGACGTAGCCGACGCACAGGTACGCGACGACCTCCAGGTGCTCGGGGAGCCCCAGCGCGCGGACCATCTCGCGCTCGTCGAAGAAGCTGACCCAGCCCACGCCCAGGCCTTCGGCGCGCGCGGCGAGCCAGAGGTTCTCGACGGCGAGGGCGGAGGAGTACGGGGCCATCTGCGGCTGGGTGTGCCGGCCGAGGGTGTGCCGGCCGCCGCGGGTGGGGTCGGCGGTGACGACGATGTTCACCGGGGTGTCGAGGATGGCCTCGATCTTCAGTTCCTTGAACTGCTTGGCCCGGCCCTTGGGCAGCGACTTGGCGTAGGCCTCGCGCTGCTTCTGGGCGAGCTCGTGCATCGTCCGGCGGGTCTCGGCGGAGCGGATGACGACGAAGTCCCAGGGCTGCGAGTGGCCGACGCTGGGCGCGGTGTGGGCCGCCTCAAGGACGCGCAGCAGTACCTCGTGCGGGATGGGGTCGGTGCGGAAGCCCTTGCGGATGTCGCGGCGTTCGCGCATCACGCGCAGGACGGCCTCGCGTTCGGCGTCGGCGTACCCGGGGGCCGGCTCGCCGACGGGCTCCGCCGGTACGGCCTCGGCCTCGGCGGCGGCCTCGGCTTCGCCGGGGGCGGGCTCGGCGGCTTCGGCTTCCGCCGGCTCCGGGGCCTCGGCGGGCTGCTGTCCGGCCTCGGCCGGCTCCGCCGGAACGGCCTCGACCGGCTCGGCGGCTTCGGCGGCGGGCTGCGGGGCGGCTTCGGCGGCGGCCTCGACCGGGGCCGCGGCCTGCACCACCGATTCTGCGGGGGCCGGCTCGGTGCCCTCGGCCGGGCCCTGCGGCTCGGCGGGGACGGCCGGTCCGGCGACGGGCGGCTCGCCCGGCCCGGCGGCCTGCACCGGCCCGGCCGGCTCCGCGACCACGGGCGCGGCTTCGGCGGCGGGCGCGGCCTCCGGGGCGGGGGCCACGGCCTCGGCCGGGGTGTCGGCGGCGGGAACGGCGGCCTCGGCGGCCTCGGGAGCCGCAGGGGCCTCGTCGACGGCCGGAGCGGCCCCGGCAAGGTCCGGCGCGGCGGGCTCCGCCGCAGGGGCCTCCGGCGCCGGCTCGGCGGCGGGAGCCTCGGCGACCGGGGCGGCGGCCTGAACGGCGGGGGCCAGGACCACTACGGGCTCGGCGGCGGCAGCGGGCTCGGCCGGCACGACCGTCCACGGGGTGCCGGGCTGCGGCGGGACCTCGCCGGGCTGCGGCGGGGCGGCCGGCAGGTCCAGGTACTCGGGACCGGGGACGGCGGCGGCAGCCGGGTCCGCGGGCGCGCCCTCGGGCGCCGGAACGGCCTCGGGACCCTGCGCGGCGGCCTCGGCGGCGGACGCGACAGCGGCGGCAGCGGCTGCGGCCGCCACCTCGGGGGCCAGCACCACGACGGGCTCGGCGGCGACGGGCTCCGGCGCGACGGCCACGGCTTCGACGGCCACGACCGGCTCCGCCACGACGGGCTCCGCCTGCACGGCGGCCTGCTCGACGGCAACGGCCTGCTCCGCCACAACGGCCTCGGCGGCAACGGCCTGCTCGGCAGCGGCGGCCTGCTCACCGGCCGCGGCCTGCGCCACGCCGGCGGCGACCTGCACACCACCAGCGACCTGCGCACCAGGGGCCACCTGCACACCCGGCGCCACACCGGCGGCGGGCGGAACCTGCGCGGCGGGCGCGGCGGCCGGGCCCCGGTCCGCGAGGGAGCGTACGACTCCCCCGGTGGCGTCGGGCACGGGCGGGCCCATGTGCAGCGGGCGGCGCGGCGGCATCACGGCGGCGGCGGGCGGAACCTGCGCGGCGGCGGGGGCCCCGGGCGGGGCGACGAGGCCGCCGAGGTCCAGGGAGCCGGAGTCGCGGCCGCCGGTCTCGTGCGCGCCTGCGCTGTACGCGGCGGGGTCGGGGAAGGCGTCGGGGCCGGCGCCGGGGCTGGGGAAGCCCGCCTCGGGGAAGCCGGGCGCGGGCTGTCCGGGGAAGGGCTGTCCGGGCGCGGGGAAGGCCTCGGGGTGGCCGGGGTCCGGGAAGCCGAGGTGTCCGGGCTCGGGGTAACCGGCGGCGGGGGCCTGCGGGTACTCGGTGTAGACGGGCTCCGCCGGGAAGTCGCCGGGGTAGGCCGGGACCGGCGGGACGACCTGGGGGTCGCTCCAGGAGCCCTGCCCGTGGCCGCTCGGCATGAGGAGCAGTTCCTCGTCCTCGGCTTCGGACGGGTCGTCCACGAGGTCCTGGAAGGCGTAGCCGGCCGGGGCCTGCGGCGGCATCGGGGGCAGCGGCGGCATCGGCGGGACCGGAGCGGGAATGCCCTGCTGATCCACCATGCCCGTGTTGTCCGGGTGACCCTCGCCCGGGACCTGGCCGGTGTCAGTCATGCGTACCCCTCGCCCATCGGTGTTGCCTCTTCGATCGCCCGGCCGCCCAACGGGCCCGCCGTGCGGACTTTGCCGTGCGGGGTCGTCGCGCGGTGCGCCCTCTCGCGTGCGCACGCACAACAACTCCTGAGCATTGTCGCGCTCGTCGGCCTCCGTGTCGGCCAGAAACCGGCACGGTCCGCTGTGGACTGCGCCACGTCGCGCGTCCACCAGGGCGGTACGACGATCGGCCAGCCTACCCCGGGCTCCGCGTCAGCGGTTCACGGGGCGTTCGGCTGCCAGCAGGAACACCACGGAACGCTCCTGTTCCGCCCAGGTCCGGGGGTCGAGGCCGACGGACTGGAGCAGGGCGCACTCGACGGCGTACCCGTGTTCGGTGAGGGTGCGGCCGATGGCCTCTGCTTCGTCGCGCGTGGAGGCGTGGCTGACGATCCGTTCGGGGCGCCGTTCGGCGACGGCTGCGATGACGGCGGGTCCGCCGCCGCCGACGCGGACCACGTCGGGTTCGGGGAGGTTCTCCAGTACGTGTGGAGCGCGGCCCGAGACCACCTGGATCTGGACTCCGCGCTTGCGGGCGGCGGCGGTTACGCGTTCGCAGGCGCGCGGGTCGGCGTCGACGGCGATGACGGCGGCGCCGTGGCCGGCGGCGTCCACGGCGAGGGCTCCGGAGCCGGCGCCGATGTCCCAGAGGAGGTCGCCGGTGCGGGGGCCGAGGCGGGCGAGCTGGGCGGCGCGCAGTTGGACGGACTCGCCTTCGCCGGGCGGGGGTCCGTCGGCGGCGGGCTGCGGGCGGGCCCAGCCGCGTACGGGGGCGGTTCCGGGGCCGCGGCCGAGCAGCCAGCCGGCGTCCGCGGCGGCGGGGGCGGGGCCGGCGCCGCCGATGACGATGACGACGTTGGGGTCGCGCCAGCTGTGGTCGGCGGCGGCGTCGGAGGTGAGGACGGTGACGCGTTCGCGGTCGGTGCCGAGTTCCTCGCAGATGACGAAGGTGCGGTGGACGCCTTCGAGGAGCAGGGCGAGTTCGGCGGGGCCGGCGCCGGGTGAGGTGAGGACGGCGACCTTGGTGTGGGCGCGGCAGACGTTGACGGCGCGGCGCAGGGTACGGGGGTGGGCGACGACGACCTGGGCGTCGTCCCAGGGCATTCCGGCGCGGGCGAAGGCGGCTGCGACGGCGGAGACGGCGGGGACGACTTCGACTTCGAGGCCGTGTTCGGGGGCGCGCAGGGTGCGGACGACGCCGAAGAAGCCGGGGTCGCCGTCGGCGAGGACGACGGCGGTGCCGCGGTGGCCGGCGATGCGGCGGGCGGCGAGGCCGAGGCTGCCGAGGCGGATGCGTTCCGCGCCGGGCGGGATCTCGGGGAGCGCGAGGTGGTGGGCGGCTCCGGCCACGAGGGTGGCGGCGGAGAGCGCGGAGCGGGCGGCCGCGGTCAGGGGGGAGCCGTCCCAGCCGATCACCGTGACCCGGTCGGCCATCGTGTCGGTCTCCTGGGGTGGGGGGTGGGGAAGCCGCCTTGGGCGCCTTCGGCCTCGCCAGGCGGTTTCAGGGGGTTTCAGGGGTCATGGTGAGACTACCCGGTCATCGGGTCAGTGCCGGTCCGCGCCGACGGCGTAGCCGTGTGCGTCGGCGCGGCGGCGCAGGGGGTAGCCGTCGTCGTGGCCGGGGCGGCCGGCGGGGCCGGGGTTGGCGTGGCGGCTCTCGTAGACGTCGTACTCGTCGGTGTCGTCGAGGTCCTCGGGGACCAGGCTCCAGACGATGAGGTCGGTGCGGGTGTCGGTCCAGCTGCCGTCGGCCGCCTGGGTCCGCACTATCGCCACGTTGCGCAGGACGCCTTCGCTGATGCAGCCGATCTTCTGGGCGACCTGCTGGGAGGCGGTGTTGTCGGCGGCGGTGCGCAGTTCGAGTCTTTCGAAGCGCCGGTCGCGCAGGAGCCACTGGGCGACCGCGAGGACGGATTCGCTGGCGTAGCCCTCGCCGCGGGCCCAGGGGGCGGTGACGTAGCCGACTTCGGTGGTGCGGGTGCGCCAGTCGGTGTTCCGGAGGTGGACGATGCCCACGAGGCGTTGGGTGAGGAACTCGGTGACGGCGAAGACGATGCCGCGGCCCTCGGTGCGCTCGGCGTGGGAGAGGACGGTGGCCCAGGCTCGGGCGTCGGCGGGGGTGTAGGGGTGCGGGACGGAGGTCCAGGCGGTGATCTGCTCGTCGTTCATCATCTCGGCGAGCGCGGTGACGTCCTCTTCCTCGAAGGGGCGCAGCACCAGCCGGTCCGTGCTGATGGTGACGTCCGGGAAGGTGGTAGTCATGCGCAGCTCCATGCCTGGGACCTTGGGGCGGGACCGTCCGTACGGGACCGTTCGTACGGAACCGTTGGTGCGGGACCGTTTGTGCGGGTCGTAGGCCACAGCATGCAGCATCGGCCCGGGGATGTGCAGGGCCGGGCTGCCCGGAAGCGGGCAGGCCGCGGGAAGCCCGCGGCCCCGCGCGCCCGGGAGGGTGCGCGGGGCCGGGAATCCGGCGTCTACCAGGCGGTCTTGGGTCAGGCGGCCGGGGTGCCGAAGGCCGGGACGACCGAGCCCTGGTACTTCTCCTCGATGAACTTCTTGACCTCGTCGGAGTTCAGGAGCTTGGCGAGCTTCTGGATGCGCGGGTCGTTCTGGCTGCCGTCCTTGACCGCCAGGAAGTTGGCGTAGGGGTTGCCCTCTGCCTTCTCCAGGACCAGGGCGTCCTTGGCGGGCGAGAGCTTGGCCTCCAGGGCGTAGTTGCCGTTGATGACGGCGGCGTCGACGTCGTTCAGGGCGCGCGGGACCGTGGCGGCCTCCAGCTCCTTGAACTCCAGGCCCTTCTTGTCGGTGATGTCGGACAGCTTGGCGCTGGTGCCGACCCCGTCCTTGAGGGTGATCAGCTTGTTGGCGGCGAGCAGCTGGAGGGCGCGGCCCTCGTTGGTGGTGTCGTTGGGGACGGCGATGGTCTGGCCGGGCTTGATGTCCGTGAGGGCCTTGACCTTCTTGGAGTAGAGGCCGAGGGGCTCCAGGTGCACGTTCACGACGGGCACGATGTCCGTGCCGTTCTTCTTGTTGAAGTCGTCGAGGTACGGCTTGTGCTGGAAGTAGTTGCCGTCGACCTGGCCCTGCTCGGTGGCGGTGTTGGGCAGGACGTAGTCCGTGAACTCCTTCACCTCCAGCTTGAGGCCGTCCTTGGCCGCGAGCTTGTCCTTGACGAAGTTCAGGATGTCGGCGTGCGGGCTCGGGGAGGCCGCGATGACCAGCGGCTTGCTCTCGTCGACCTTGCCGCCGTCGGTCTTGGCCGCCGTGGAGGGGTCCGAGGAGCTGCCGCAGGCGGTGAGGCCGAGGGCGAGCGCGGCGGAGACGGCGGCGATGGCGGTGGCCTTGGTGTTCTTGCGCACGAAGAGTGCCTTTCTTGCTTTTCGCGGGTGTTCGCGGGGTGGTGGCCCAAGCACGACAAGTGCGGGCTTTCCTTTTGGGGAAGTCTGGGAGGTCTCTCAGGCTGTCCGGCCGCGGCGCGCGAGGACGCGTACCACGCCGTCGCCGATCAGCTGGATCACCGTGACGAGGGCGATGAGGACGGCGACGGTGGCGAACATGAATCCGGTCTCGAAGCGCTGGAAGCCGTAGGTGATGGCCTTGGAGCCGAGTCCTTCGCCGCCGACCGCGCCGGCCATGGCGGAGTAGCCGACGAGGGTGATCACGGTGGTGGTGACGCCGGCGACCAGGGAGGGCAGGGCCTGCGGGAGCAGGACCTTGCCGATGAGGGTGGGGATGCCGCCGCCCATGGACTCGACGGCCTCGATGAGGCCGTGGTCGACCTCGCGGACGGCCGTCTCGACGAGCCGGGCGAAGAAGGGGACGGCGCCGATGGCGAGCGGGACGATCATGGCGGTGGGGCCGATGAAGGTGCCGACGACGGCGGTGGTGACCGGGATCAGGAAGATCAGCAGGATGATGAACGGCAGCGAGCGGCCTATGTTCACGATCACGCCGAGGACCTTGTTGAGCGGCTGGTTCTGCAGGAGGCCGCCCTTGTCGGTGAGGACGAGGAGGATGCCGATGGGCAGTCCGCCGAGGACGGTCACCAGGGTGGACCACAGCACCATGTAGAGGGTGTCGTAGGTGCCCTGGGTGAGCAGGGGCTGCATCTCGGACCAGGTCACTTGGCACCATCCTTGACCAGTGCGGCGATCTCGGAGTCGAGGTCGGAGTCGTCGTCGACGATGTCGACCTGGAGGCCCTGCTCGCGCAGGAAGCCGACGGGCACCACGTTGTCCTCGTAGCGGCCGGGGAGTTCGATGCGCATGCGGCCGATCTGGCGGCCGGCGACGGTGTCCATGGCGGCGCCGAGGATCGAGATGTCGATGTTGTACGTGCGCGAGAGCTGGGAGATGACCGGCTGGGTGGCGGCCTCGCCGTGGAAGGTGACGTCGACGACGGTGCGGTCGGGGCCGGTGGCGGTGCCGCTGACGGGGAAGAGTTCGCCGGCGAGCTCGGAGCCGGGGGTGGCGAGCAGTTCGGCGACGGTGCCGGATTCGATGACCCGGCCCCGCTTCATGAGGGCGGCGGAGTCGCAGACGGCCTTGACCACGTCCATCTCGTGCGTGATGAGCAGGACGGTGAGGCCGAGCTGGCGGTTGAGGTCGCGCAGCAGCTGGAGGATGGAGCGGGTGGTCTCGGGGTCGAGGGCGCTGGTGGCCTCGTCGGAGAGGAGCACCTTGGGGTCGCCGGCGAGGGCGCGGGCGATGCCGACGCGCTGCTTCTGGCCGCCGGAGAGCTGGGTGGGGTAGGCCTTGGCCTTGTCGGCGAGGCCGACGAGGTCGAGGAGTTCCAGGGCCTTGCGGGAGCGTTCGCGGCCGGAGACGCCGAGGATCTCCAGGGGGAGCTCGATGTTGGCCTGCACGGTGCGGGAGGACAGCAGGTTGAAGTGCTGGAAGACCATGCCGATGCGGCTGCGGGCCTCGCGGAGTTCCTTGCCGGCGCGGCGGCCGCGGCCGGCGAGGGCGGTGAGTTCGACCCCGTCCACGGTGACGGTGCCGCTGGTGGGGCGCTCCAGCAGGTTCACGCAGCGGATGAGGGAGGACTTGCCGGCGCCGCTCTGGCCGATGACTCCGTAGACCTCGCCCTCGCGGACGTGCAGGTCGACGCCGTCCAGGGCGGTGACCTCGCGGCCACGGGACTGGTAGACCTTCGTGAGGCCCGATGTGGTGATCACAGGATTTCCGTCGCTGTCGAGTGCACGGGGTGCGGATGCCGTGCACGGGGCAAACATCTGGGGACGCGATACGGGTCTAACCGTCACAAAACGATGGTGTCGACACGTGCGCGGGGCAGGAGCGGTCCGTACCGGGGATCAGTCGGCGGTGTGGTGCGACTGGGGTGGCGGAGCGGCTCGGCCGGTCTCGCTTCGGGGCGCGAGACTGCGTGAAGGGGCCCTCAGAAGGCGCACATTCGACACATACAACGAGCACCGGGCGTCATCGTCGCCTCGGTCGCAAGGGTGCGGCTGCTCGTCGTGGTCATGTGCCCCAGTAAAGCAGACATGGCGACTCACCGATCAACACTGTCCGGATAGCGGACGGAATTCGGCCGCATTCCGGACACCATTGGACTGAACCAGTCAGCTTCGGCTCTCCGTCTCCAGCGTGATTCCACTGCCGCTGACCAGGGCGGACACGGCCGAGAGGTCCCGGACCACCACGTCCGCCTCGAGCTCGGCGGCCGGGTGCGTTGTGGTCAAGGCCACGGTCCGCATGCCGGCCGCTCGTCCGGCCGCCAGCCCGGCGGGGGCGTCCTCGAAGACCACGCAGCGGGCCGGGTCCACGCCCAGGCGCCGCGCGGCCAGCAGGAACGGCTCCGGGTCGGGCTTGCCGCGGGTGATGTCCTCGGCGGTCACCAGTTCCGGGAAGTCGATCCCCGCCTCGCGCAGCCGTGCCTCGGCCAGCGGGCGGGTTGCGGAGGTGACCACCGCCCAGCGGCCGGCGGGCAGGGCGTTCAGCAGCTCCTTGACCCCGGGCATCAGGACGACGCCGCCGGGTACGTCCGACACCTCCAGGGCCTCGATCCGGGCCAGCGCCTCCGCCCGTACGCCTTCGGGCAGCAGCTCGGCGATGATCTCGGCGGCGGGGCGGCCGTGCAGCTCCACCCGGGCGAAGTCCTCGTCCGGTACGCCGTACTCCCGGGCCCAGAGGGTCCAGCAGCGGTGCACCGATTCCATGGACGAGACGAGGGTGCCGTCGTTGTCGAACAGCAGGGCATCGGCATGCAGCTTCATGCCTTCCAGGAAAACCCGCCGCGAGGGGCGGGCGCATCGGGTCTTTGGGCCCGTAATACCCTCGCTGCATGCTCGTCGCCCTGACGGTCGCCATCGGCGCGGCCGCACTCGCCCTCGCCGCCTGGTGCGGCCACGCCGCATGGCGGGACCAGCCGACCAAGGACTGGCACTTCATCGGCATGGCCGTGGTGACCGTGCTGGTCCTGGCGCAGCTGGTGGTCGGCCTGGTCCAGCTGGGCCGGGGCGAGAAGCCCGAACAGGGCACGGTGATCTTCGTGGCCTACCTGCTGGGCGCCTTCGCGGCGGTACCGGCGGCCGGGATGCTCTCGCTGACCGAGCGCACCAAGTGGGGCTCGGTGACGGTGGCCGCGGGCGCGGTCGTCCTCGCCGTGCTGGAAGTACGGCTCTACGACATCTGGGGATCCGGTGCCTGACACGACGACCGCCCCGCCCGCCGGGCGCAAGCGACTGGTCTCCGGTCCGGGGCTGCTGCTGGTGTGGCTCTACGGGGTCATGGTGGTCGGCGCGATCTCGCGCTCCGCCTACCAGATCTCCACCGAGTTCGACCGGGCGCCGCTGGCGTACTCGCTCTCGGCGGCGGCGGCCGTGGCCTACGCCTTCATCACGTACTCGCTGGTGCGCGGCGGGGAGAGGGCCCGGCGGGCGGCGCTCGTGTGCTGCGGCGTCGAACTCGCCGGCGTGCTGGCCGTCGGGGCCTGGACGCTGGTGCGGCCCGAGGCCTTCCCGGACGCGACCGTGTGGTCGGAGTTCGGGAGGGGCTACCTCTTCATCCCGGTGATCCTGCCGGTCACCGGAATGCTCTGGCTCCGCTCCAAGCGCTGAGCCGTACGGCCTCGGCCTTCGGGCCTCGGGGCCGTGGAACCGGTCCGGGGGTGTCCCGCCGTCGCTGCGGAACACCCCCGGACCGGAGACCGCTCAGGCGCTGACGGCGTAGTCGGTGTCCTTGGCGTCCTTCTCCAGGATGACCAGGCGCATGCCGTCGGAGGCGGTGCGGTTGCCGACCTGCGCGTAGCCGGCCTTGCGGTAGAGCCGCAGGTTGGACTCGCTCTTGTGGCCCGTGTGCAGGCGGAAGCGGGTCGTGCCGGCGTGCCCGGCGAGGGCTTCCTCGACGCCGCGCAGCAGCCGGGCGCCCAGGCCGTGGCCCTGCAGGCGCGGGTGCACGCACAGCTTGGCGATGCTCGCCGTGCCGTCCTCGCCGATGCTGCCGCGCACCGTGCCCACCACCTCGTCGCCGAGCCGGGCCACCAGGACGGTGTCCGAGGCCAGCTCCGCCTTGAGGGAGTCCAGGGACTGGGTGAGGGGCTGGATGAGGTAGTTGCCGTACAGCTCGGCCTCCCGCTGGAACGCCAGATACTGCAGCTTGAAAATCTGCTCGGCGTCTTCGGCGGCCGCCGCCGAAATGGTCACGCTCATGCCCATGTGCGCATGCCTCCCGCTCACCTGGTAGCTCTCCGGTCTACCGCTCCTTTCCCCAAGGGCCAGGAGCCGCAACCTCGACAGCGAGCATTCTGCGCAGACATCCCAGGCAGCGGGAACGTACCGGCCCCAAACTTCCTTGTGAGATACCCAACTCTCCTGCGATTTCACGGTATGTCAGGTCTCGGGGCGACAGAAGTGCGGCCATCAGCTCCGGACAGCGTCCCGGCAATCGGGCGACCGCCGATCGGAGGGCCCGGTTCTCCTCGCCGTGCAGCAGGGCGTCTTCGGGCTCGCCCGCCACGTCCGCCGGGGTCGCGCCGTACGGGACCTCGCGCCGCGCCCGCCGGCGGGCGCGGCGGGCCTCGGCGCGCACCGCCCGCCGCAGCCAGCGGGCGCGGCCGGCGGGGAAGGGGGCGCGCGGGCCGCGTTCCAGCAACCGCACCCACACGGCTTGTTCCAGGTCGGCGGCCTCCACTCCGGCGGCCGGGGCCTCCGCGGCCGCCTCGGCGGAGAGCAGCGGGCCCAGTTCCGTGAGCAGGTCGGGTTCCTGTATCAGGTCCATGCCGGGCGGGACGCGGGTGCCGGGCCGGGCGGTTTCCCCGCCGGGCCCGGCCCACCCGTTCGGGGGCGGGGGCCTAGCGGTTGACGCCCCGGCCGGGGCGGAAGGCCTCCGCGGCGAGGAGTCCGGTGTCGGGGTTGTCGGTGAAGATGCCGTCGATGCCCAGTTCGAAGTACTTCTTGAAGGCGCCGAAGGCGTCCCCGTAGGCGGCCGGGTCGGTGCCCTTGCGGTACTCGGCCGGCAGGAAGCTGTTCTCGTTGCGCGCGGTGTAGGGGTGCAGCACCAGGCCCCGGGCGTGGGCGTCGCGTACGAGGGTGGTGGGGGTGCCGAGCCTGCCGGCCGCGTCGCGCGGCACGATCAGGTCGAGGGTGGGGCCGATGCCCTGGGCGAAGCCGGCGATCCACTTGAGGCCCTCGGGCTTGACCAGGTCGGCGACCGTACGGGGGTCCTTGGCCGCCTCGAAGTCCCAGGGGCGGGTGTTCGCCGCCGAGAGCAGCACCACGCGCGGGGCGGACACCAGGCGGGAGAGCCGCTGGATGCTGGAGGGCTCGAAGGACTGGAGGAACACGGCGGCGTCGCGGCCGTCGCGGCCGTAGCGGCGCAGCAGCCTGGCGAGGGGCTCCTCCAGGCCGAGGCCCAGTCCCCGGAAGTAGGTGGGGTGCTTGGTCTCGACGTGCAGCCAGATGCGCTTGTCGCGCAGCCGGCCCTCGCGGTTGGCCCAGCGCAGCACCTCCTCGAAGGTGGGGACCGCCCACAGCCCGTCGTAGAGGGTGTTGCGCTGGCGGACGGCGGGGATGCGTTCCTTCGCGCGCAGGGTCTTCAGCTCGGCGAGGGTGAAGTCCTCGGTGAACCAGCCGGTGACGGAGACCCCGTCGACGGTCTTGGTGGCGCGCCGGCCGGCGAACTCGGGATGGTCGGCGACGTCGGTGGTGCCGCCGATCTCGTTCTCGTGCCGGCAGACGAGGTGGCCGTCCTTGGTGGGGACGAGGTCCTGCTCGATGACGTCGGCGCCGAGGTCGAGGGCCAGCTGGTAGGAGCCGAGGGTGTGCTCGGGGCGGTAGCCGCTGGCGCCGCGGTGGCCGATGACCAAGGGGACGGGCAGGTCGCGGTAGCCGCCGCCGTCGCCGTGTCCGTTCTCGCCCTGCTCCCCCTGGCGCTCTCCCTGCCGCTCTCCCTGGTCGCCGGGGGCGGCGGAGGCGGTTCCCGCCGTCAGTCCGGTGATTCCGGTTCCGGCCGCCAGTACGGCCGCTCCGAGGACCGTGCGCCGCGCTGCCCCACCCTGTGTCATCCGTGCCACTCCTCGTTCTGGACCGGGCCCGCGGCCCCGGGATCTCCGGGGGGCGTGGAAGCCCGGATCGGCGTGGCGATGGTAGGCAAAGGAGGGTGGCGCGGGGGTGGGCTCCGCCGGAACATGGCGGAAACGTGTGTCAACACTGCGTATCCACCTCGTGAACCCGATGTGCCAACAGGGGCGACCCGCGAGTATCGTCCTCACCTGCACTACCGCCGTGTGGTGCGAAAGCCGCTTTTCGATGCCGGAGGGCTCACGTTGTTCCGTACCGCGCTCATCAAAGCCACTGTCGGACCGGTCATCCGCCTGATGTTCCGCACCAAGGTGGAGGGGCTCGACAACATCCCGGGCACGGGTCCGGTGATCCTGGCGGGCAACCACCTGACCTTCATCGACTCGATGATCATGCCGCTGGTGTGCGACCGCACGGTCCACTTCATCGGCAAGGACGAGTACGTGACGGGCAAGGGCCTCAAGGGCCGTCTGATGGCGTGGTTCTTCACTGGCTCCGGCATGATCCCAGTGGACCGGGACGGAGCGAACGGCGGCGTCGCCGCGCTGATGACGGGCCGCCGGATCCTGGAGGAGGGCAAGGTCTTCGGGATCTACCCCGAGGGAACCCGCTCCCCCGACGGCCGGCTCTACCGCGGCCGCACCGGCATCGCCCGCCTGACCCTGATGACGGGCGCCCCGGTGGTCCCGTTCGCGGTGATCGGCACGGACAAGCTCCAGCCCGGCGGCGCGGGCATGCCGCGCCCGGGCCGGGTCACGATCCGCTTCGGCGAGCCGATGGAGTTCTCCCGCTACGAGGGCATGGACCGCGACCGCTACGTGCTGCGCGCCGTGACCGACTCGGTGATGGCCGAGGTCATGCGGCTGTCGGGCCAGGAGTACGTGGACATGTACGCGACGAAGGCGAAGGCGGCCTGAGGGCTGCTGCTACCGCTGGAGTGACCGGCTGACGCCCGCCGCCGTGGTGGTGGCGAGGACCCAGCCGGTCACGATCAGCAGGTACGACAGCCACTGGTACCAGCCGGCCGGCGCGAAGGCCCCCTCCTGGCCGAAGCCGATGATCGGCAGCATCAGGTCGAGGGTGTAGAAGAGCGGGTTGAACTCCGGCGCCTCCCCCGCCTTGAGCGCCCGGGGCGGGGTGATCCCGTATGCGACGGTCCCGGTGAGCGTCAGCGCCAGCAGCCAGGCCGCCGCGCGCATCGGCCGGAAGCCGTAGCCGACGGTGGCGTCCTGGAGCAGGCCCCAGAGCCGGGTGTGCCGGGGCTGGGTGCGCCGGTGGCGGCGCAGTTTGGCCAGCTGGGCGGTGCGGGCGGCGGCCTCGTCGCCGACGGTGCGGTAGGCGGCGGCCAGCTGCTCGTAGGCGTACGGCAGGTAGCCGTCCTCCTCGCGCTCCAGCAGCGGCAGCCGCTCCTCGGCGGGCAGGTGGGGGTGGAGCAGCCGGTAGGTGAGCCCGTCGGTGCGGACCAGGGGCGGCCAGACGGACGGCTCGACCCACAGGATGTCGAACTGGCTGCGGCGCAGGTTGACGATGCCGTCGATGGCGGGGGCCTTGCGCAGCCAGAACTCCCCTATGACGGCGGAGCTGGCGCGCAGGGCCACGTTGCCGGGGTTCGAGAGGCTCGCACGGGTCAGTATGACCTGGCCGGGGATCCGGGCTCCGGTGAGGTTGACCATGCCCTCGGCGTGCAGCCGGTGGCCGCGCAGGTCGCTGCCCACGGTCAGGGTCTCGGCGTGCAGGGCGATGCCGCCGGGGTTGAGGAGCCGGGCGTCGTCGAGGCTGATCTGGCCGGCGACGCCGGCTCCGTTGATGCGGAACTGGCCGTGGACGGTGAGGCCGTCGGCCATGATGTCCGTCCCTATCTCGGCGTGGTTCAGCTGGAGCGGGGGCTCATCGGCCTCGTCGGGCAGGCTGCCCTGCCGGATGACGGCCCCCTGGAGGAAGAGGCCGCCGGCGATCTTGGCGCCGGCGAGCCGGACGGGGCCGTCGATGCGGCAGCCGGAGAGCCTGAGCACGATCTCGACGCGTACGGTGGCGGCGGTCAGGCCCGGGAGGGTGGAGTCGCCGAGGACGAGGGCGCGCAGCTGGGCGCCGTACATCATGGGTTTGCGTTCGAACCAGCAGGACCGCATCCGGATGGGGTGGTCCACGACCGCGTACTTCAGGTCGAGTTTGCCGGTGATCCTCGCGCCGTAGAGCTTGATCCCGGCGACGCGGCCCTCCTCGGCGGCGCCCCCGACGAGGAGGTTGCGCAGCACCTCGGCGCGGACGGTGCGACCGGGTCCCCAGCCGGCTCCGTCGTGGGAGGTCTCGTCGGGGCTCTCGCGGAAGTCGACCGCCTCGCCGCGCGGGAAGGCGTCGACGACGCGTCGTTCGGCCGGGGTCAGGTCGTTGATCTCCATCGCCGGGATGGTGTCCCGGGCTCCGACGGGCTGTCAATTCCGCCGAAGCCGTCCGGGAGTTCGGGACACCGTCGTCCGGCGGTGCGTCAGTGTTCGACGCCTTCCTGGAGCTCCTGGCCCTTGAGGAGGAACCAGGCGGCCGCCGCGGTGGCCAGGAGGACGGCGGCGCCGACGCCCGAGGCGAGCCGCAGGCCGTCCACGAAGGCGTCCTGGGCCGCGCCGACCATGGTGTGGGCGGTCTGCGGGTCCAGGGCGCGGGCGGCCTCCACGGCGCCGCCGAGCGATTCGTGCGCGGCGTCGGCCACCGGGGCGGGGACCGAGGCCGGGGCGGTGAAGCCCTGGTAGACGCCGGTGACGACGGAGCCGAGCAGGGCGATGCCGAGTGCGGCGCCGAGTTCGTACGCGGTCTCGGAGACGGCGGAGGCCGAACCGGCCTGCTCCTTGGGGACGCTGGAGAGGATCACGTCGGCGGTGACGGTGAAGGAGAAGCCGGCGCCGAGGCCGACGACGAGCAGGGCGGCGCCGAGCAGCGGGTAGCCGGTCTCGCGGTGGATCACGGTGAGCGCCGCGAGGGCCAGGCCTATGGCGGCGAGGCCGCCGGTGACGATGACGCGTACGGAGTACTTGCGGGCGTACTTGCCGGCGACCAGGCCGGTGGCCACCGCGCCGATGGCGGCGGGCAGTTCGGCGAGTCCGGCTTCGAGGGGGTCGCGGCCCTGTACCAGCTGGAAGAACTGGGAGAGGAAGAAGACGAGCCCGGAGAGGCCGAAGACGGTCAGCAGGTCGGCGAGGACCGCGCCGGAGAAGCCGCGGTGCTTGAAGAGCCGCATGTCGAGCAGCGGGGAGGCCAGGGTGAACTGGCGGCGCACGAAGGCGTAGAGGCAGGCGGCGCCGAGGGTGGCGGCGATCCAGACGCCGGGGGTGGCGCCGTGGGTGGCGACTTCCTTGACGGCGTAGACGACGCCGATGACGCCGACGAGGGACAGGGCGACGCTGAGGAGGTCCCAGGGGCCCGCGACGGGGTTCTTGGACTCGGGCAGCAGCCGGATGCCCACGAGGACCAGGGCGATCATCACCGGGAGGTTGATGAGGAAGACCGAGCCCCACCAGAAGTGCTGGAGCAGGGCTCCGCCGACGACGGGGCCGACGGCCGCGCCGGCGGAGGCGGTGGCGCCCCAGATGCCGATGGCGAGGCTGCGCTCGCGCGGGTCGTGGAAGATGTTGCGGATCAGCGCGAGGGTGGAGGGCATCAGGGTGGCGCCGGCCACGCCGAGCAGGGCGCGGGCCAGGATCATCATCTCGGGGCTGGTCGCGTAGGCGTTCAGGACCGAGACGGCGCCGAAGGCGGTGGCTCCGGTGAGGAGGAGCTTCTTGCGCCCGATGCGGTCGCCGAGGGAGCCCATGGAGACGAGCAGGCCGGCGATGACGAAGGAGTAGATGTCGCCGATCCACAGCAGCTGGGTGCCGGACGGCTTGAGGTCCTCGCTGAGGGAGGGGGTCGCGAGGCCGAGTACGGTGGCGTCGACCGCGACCAGCAGGACGGCCAGGACGAGCACGGAGAGGGCGAGCCAGCGCCCCCTGCCCTTCTCCTCCGCCCCCGCCCCCCGGTGCAGCTGTTCGGTTCGGGTCATCACTCCACACTCCGTCGTGCGCCACCGAGCAGCAACTCGGTGATCATGTACTGGAAGTCCTTGGCCGCGACCCGGCCGTCCATGACGGCCCAGGCGCAACTGCCGACGAGGCCGTAGAGGGCTTCGGTGAGCCATGCGGGGCTCAGGTCGATGCGGATGTCGCCCTCCTGCTGTCCGCGCTTGAAGAGCGCGTTGACGCGGGAGTCGAGGCGGGCCCAGCCCTCGTTGACCTCGTCGCCCTCGAAGAGCTGGTTCTCGGTGACGAGGAAGGCCAGCAGCTGGGCGTTGGGCTCCGTCTCGGCGATCAGCCGCCGGAGGGCGTCCACGGCGGTCCCCTCGTCGAGGCGGGCCCGGTCGAAGGCGCCTTCGAACTCCCGGATGCCGAGGTCTTCGAGGGCCCGCACGAGGGCGTCGCGTCCGGCGAAGTGCCGGTGGAGGGTGGCGCGGCCGATGCCGGCGGCGCGGGCGACCTCGTCCATCGTCGCGGTCGACTTGCGGGAAAGCAGGGCCGCCGCGTCGCGGAGCACCTGGTCACGATCCATGGCCATGAGACAAGCATACCCCGAATGAGACGCGCATGTCTCATTCATTGATCCCGATCAAGGAAAACGGATCGCCCTGGGGGCGGACCGTGAAGAAGTCTGGAGCCATGAAGCCACTGCTGCTGATCGACGTCGACGGCCCCCTGAACCCCTACGCCGCCAAGGCCCAGCGTCGCCCCGAGGGCTACACCACCCACCGGATGCGGCCCACCGGCTTCACCGACGGCAAGCCGCTGCGGGTCTGGCTGAACCACGGCCACGGCGCGGAGCTGCTCGCGCTGGCGGACTCGTACGACCTGGTCTGGGCCACCACCTGGAAGGACGAGGCGAACGACTGGATAGGCCCGCACCTGGGGCTGCCGCGGCTCCCCTTCATCGACTGGCCGGTGATGCACGGCCGGGCGCCGCGCGGCACCTTCTGGAAGACGCAGTACGTCCTGGAGTACGCGGGCGCCCGGCCCTTCGCCTGGATCGACGACGACATCACGGCCATGGACCGCGAGTACGCCGACCAGCGCCACCCGGCGCACACCCTGCTGATGCACGTGGACGAGCGCATCGGCCTGACCCGGCCGGACTTCGACGCGCTGGCCGGCTGGGCCGGGGCGCGGACCGGCTGAACCGCCGTCCGCCGCCCCCGGACACGCCGGAGGGGCGGTGCGGGCCCGTGGCCCGCACCGCCCCTCCGGGCCGTACCCGCTACTGCTTGTGGACCGCCCAGGCGTGCTGGATGACCAGGTCCGCCTTCAGCTCGGTGAGCTGGACCGCGACCGCCGAGGGGGCGGTGCCGCCCCGGCCGTTGCGGGAGGCCAGCGCGCCGGGGACGTTGAGGACGGTGCGGACCTCGGGGGTCAGGTGCTCCGAGATCTTCGCGAACTGCTCGTCCGTGAGCTCGTCCAGCTCGATGCCGAGCCCCTCGCACTCCTTGACGCACTCGCCCGCGACCTCGTGCGCGACCCGGAAGGGCACGCCCTGCTTGACCAGCCACTCGGCGATGTCGGTGGCGAGCGAGAAGCCCGCCGGAGCCAGCTCCTCCATCCGCTCCCGGTTCACCGTGAGGGTGGCCATCATCCCGGTGAAGGCCGGCAGCAGCACCTCCAGCGTGTCGCAGGAGTCGAAGACCGGCTCCTTGTCCTCCTGGAGGTCCCGGTTGTAGGCCAGGGGCAGCGCCTTGAGGGTGGCCAGCAGACCGGTCAGGTTGCCGATGAGGCGGCCCGACTTGCCGCGCGCCAGCTCCGCGATGTCCGGGTTCTTCTTCTGCGGCATGATCGACGAGCCGGTGGAGAAGGCGTCGTGGAGGGTGACGAAGGAGAACTCCTTCGTGTTCCACAGGATGATCTCCTCCGCGATCCGGGACAGGTTGATCCCGATCATCGCGGTGACGAACGCGAACTCGGCGACGAAGTCGCGCGAGGCCGTGCCGTCGATCGAGTTGCCGACCGAGCCGCGCTCGAAGCCCAGGTCGGCCGCGACCGCCTCCGGGTCCAGGCCGAGCGAGGAGCCGGCCAGGGCGCCCGAGCCGTACGGGGAGACCGCCGTCCGCGTGTCCCACTGCCGCAGCCGCTCGGCGTCCCGGGACAGGGACTGCACGTGGGCCAGTACGTGGTGGGCGAACAGGACGGGCTGCGCGTGCTGGAGGTGGGTCCGGCCCGGCATCGCCACGTCCGGGTGCGCCTCGGCGAGCCCGACCAGCGCGTCCTGGAGGTCGGCGACCAGCCCGCCGATGATCCGCGCGTGGTCGCGCAGGTACATCCGGAAGAGCGTGGCCACCTGGTCGTTGCGGGAGCGGCCGGCGCGGAGCTTGCCGCCGAGGTCGGGGCCGAGCCGCTCCAGCAGGCCGCGCTCCAGGGCGGTGTGCACGTCCTCGTCGGCGATGGTGCCGGTGAAGGAGCCGTCGGCCACGGCCGCTTCCAGCTGGTCGAGGCCCGCGATCATGCGGTCGAGCTCCTCGGCCGTGAGCAGGCCCGCCTTGGCGAGCACGCGGGCGTGGGCGCGGGAGCCGGCGATGTCGTACGGCGCGAGGCGCCAGTCGAAGTGGACCGACGCGGACAGCTTCGCGAGGGCCTCGGACGGGCCGTCGGCGAACCGGCCGCCCCAGAGCCGGACGTCACCGTTGTTGCTGCTCACAGCTACTGCTCCTCATGAGGGTCGTGGTGCGACGGTCTCCCCGCCGCGCAGGAAGCGGGGAGGCCGTCTCGGTACAGCGTCAAACGATTCACGGCGCGATGCGACGCGCGACCGGCCGAGGTGTAGGCATAACTATGCATTGCTCCGTATGTTTCGTCAATCGAGGTTCGGTGGCCCCGGCTGACCAGCCCGTATATCGGGAGCACCGCCCGCCTGCGGCCGCCTACGATCGCGCGAGCGGAACGGTCCCGGGGAGGGCGCATGTGGAGCGCGGCGGAGAACGCGTCATGGGGACGCAACGTGGCCATGAGCCTGCTGCAGGGGCACGAATCGCCGGTCACCGCCCAGCTCGTCGGAAACGGCCCGGACGCCTGGATCGGCTTCGACGAGGAGGTGCGCCGCCTCCAGCGCTCCCACGGCACGTGGGAGGGCGGCGGCCGGCTGGAGGCCCGGCTGTGCCACCCCGACGGGCGGGTGCGCATGGCCGCGCTCGCCGCGTGGCGCAGCCCGCCGCCGGCGCTCCTGGTGATCCGGTGCGCCGACTGGGTCCCCCAGGTCCGCGACCGCGCCCGCAGGGTGCTCGGCCGGGTGGTGGCCCAGCACCCCGTCCGCAATCGGGACCGGGCCCGCCGGGCGCTGAACCGGCCGGTGGCCGACGACCCCGCCCACGTGCTGACGGCACTCGTCCCGCTCGCCCTGCGGCTGGGCGGGCGCGAGCACGGAGGCTGGGCGGTGGAGCAGCTGGAGGCCGCTCTGAGCGGCCGGTACTCCCTCCTCGCCGCATGGTGGCGCCCCGGGCTGCCGTCGACGACCTGGAGCTGGAACTCGCTCACCGCCCCGCAGCGCGAGGGCATGCTCGAACGCCTGGCGGGCAGCGCCGACCGGCCGACGCGCCGCTTCGCGGCCCGGGTCGCCTCCGCCTGCGGGCAGTACGGCGCGCACGAGCTCGCCCGGCGGGCCGCCGCCGAGCGCGATCCGGTGACCGGCCGGGTGTGGACCGACGCCGCCCTGGCGGCGATGGCCGCCGGCGGACCGGACGACGGGGCCGTCGACGCCCTGCTCGGCTCCCGCTTCGTCGCGGTGCGGGCCGCCGGGGTGACGGCGCTGCGCCGGGCCGGACGGGCGGCCGAGGCCGTGGACCACCTGGCGGACCCGGCCGGCCAGGTCCGGTCCTGCGCCCGCCGGCTGCTCCGCCAGGACGGCGGCGACCCGTACGCGCACTACCGCGAGCTCGTCACGGACCGGCAGCGGGTGACCCGGTACGCGGTGACCGGCTTCCGGGAGGTGGCCGGACAGGCCGACGGGCCGCTGCTGCACGCCCTGCTGGACCACCCCGAGGGCGCGGTGCGGGCCGCCGCCGTGGCCGGGCTGCGCGCGCTGGGCCTCGACGTCGAGGACGCGGTGCTGCTCGCGCTGCTGGAGGACCCGTCCGCCTCGGCGTCCCGCGAGGCCGCGTTCAGCCTGCTCCGCGCGGCCGAGCGGCTGGACCCCGCCGCGCTGGCCGCGCGTACCGGGCCCGAGTGGCCCGCGCACGTCCGCCGGGCCGCGTTCCGGCTGCTGCGCGGCCGGGGCGGGAGCGCCGAACTGCGGGCCTCGGTGGCCATGATGACGGACCCGGACCCGGGGCTGGGCCTTCAGGCGCGGAGCGCCGTGATCAACTGGAACTGGCTCAGCACCCTCGACGAAGGGGAGGCGCACCACGCGGAGCTCGGCCTGCTGCTGGCACGGGCGGCCCGGGTGCTGGACGTCCACCGGATGCGGCTGCTGTGACGCCCGTCCACGGCCTGCCTGCGCCGCCGCCGCGCCCGTCGGCCGTACCGTCTGACGTGTGCTGCGTACCGCCCTGCTCACGGGCTCGCTGATCCTCGCCGGGCTCTTCCCGTACGGCCCCGACCCGCTGCCCGCCCGCCTCGCCGACACCGGGGGCGGCAGCCAGCTGATCACCGCCGTCGCCCCGGCGCCCGGGTCCACGACGGGGACGCTGACCTGGTGGGACCGGCGCGCGGGGCGCTGGTTCGAGGCGGGCAGGGCGCCCGCCCGGTTCGGGGCGAACGGCCTGACCGAGGGCACGGCCCGGGTCCAGGGCACGGACACCACCCCGGCGGGCCTGTACGGGCTGCCGTACGCCTTCGGCATCGCGCGCGCCCCGGCCGGAACGGAGTACGCCTACCGGCGGGTGACGGACCGTTCGTGGTGGTGCCAGGACAACGCCTCGGCCGCCTACAACCGCTGGACGGAGCCCCTGCCCGCCGACTGCGCGCCGGGCGAGTCCGAGCACCTGGTGACGTACGAGCAGCAGTACGCGCACGCCCTGGTCATCGGCTTCAACTACGAGCAGCCGGTGCGCGGCCGCGGCGCGGGCATCTTCCTGCACGTGGACGGCAAGGGCGCCACGGCCGGCTGCGTCTCCGTCCCCCGTGGCGCCATGCGCGAGCTGCTCCGCTGGGCGGACCCCCGCCGCCGCCCGCACATCGCGATCGGCACGGAGAGCGGCGCCCTGGCCGTGACCCGGTACTGAAGGGCTTCAGCCCTCCTTCTGCGCCAGGCGCAGCAGGTGGTCGGCCAGGGCCTGGCCGCCGGCCGGGTCGCGGCTGATGAGCATCAGGGTGTCGTCGCCCGCGATGGTGCCGAGGATCGCGTGGAGTTCGGCCTGGTCGATCGCCGAGGCGAGGAACTGGGCCGCGCCGGGCGGGGTGCGCAGGACCACGAGGTTCGCGGAGGCCTCCGCCGAGATCAGCAGTTCGCCGGAGAGGCGCCGCATGCGCTCCTCCTTCGCCGACTCGCCGAGCGGTGCCTGGGGCGTGCGGAAGCCGCCCTCGCTGGGGACCGCGTAGATCAGCTCGCCGCCGGTGTTGCGGATCTTGACCGCGCCCAGCTCGTCGAGGTCGCGGGAGAGCGTCGCCTGGGTGACGCTCAGCCCGTCGTCGGCGAGCAGTTTGGCCAGCTGGCTCTGGGAGCGGACCGGCTGCCGGTTGAGGATGTCCACGATCCGGCGGTGGCGGGCGGTGCGGGTCTGCGGAACGGAGGGGCCGCCGTTCTGCTCGGGTTCCTGCGCCTGGCTCATCGTCGTCTCATTCTCCGGATCGTCCCGCTTAGTCGAGGATGCCGGGAAGTGCCCGGACGAACGCGTCCACCTCGGCCTCGGTGATGACGAACGGCGGCATCAGCCGTACCACGTCGGGGGCGGGCGCGTTGACCAGGAATCCGGCCTGCTGGGCCGCGAGCTGCACCTTCGGTGCGAGCGGCTCCGTCAGCACGATACCCAGCAACAGGCCCGACCCGCGGACGTGGGAGACCAGCCCGTGACCGGAGGCTTCGATTCCGGAGCGGAGCCGCTCCCCCCGGGCCTTGACCCGGTCGAGCAGCCCCTCGGCGGCGATGGTGTCGATCACGGCGAGGCCGGCGGCGCAGGCGACCGGGTTGCCGCCGAAGGTGGTGCCGTGCTGGCCGGGCTGGAGCAGGTCCGCGGCCGGTCCGAAGGCGGCCACGGCGCCGATGGGCAGGCCGCCGCCGAGGCCCTTCGCGAGCGTGACGAGGTCGGGCTCGACGCCTTCGTGCTGCTGGTACTCGAACCAGCTGCCGCAGCGGCCGATGCCGGTCTGCACCTCGTCGAGGGCGAGCAGCGTCCCGGTGGCCCGGGTGATCTCGCGGGCGGCCGTCAGGTAGCCGGCGGGCGGGACGACCACGCCGTTCTCGCCCTGGACCGGCTCGATGAGGACGAAGGCGGTCTCCTCGGTGACGGCGGCCCGCAGGGCCTCCACGTCGCCGTAGGGGACGTGCGTCACGTCACCGGGCAGCGGCAGGAAGGGCGCCTGCTTCCCGGGCTGGCCGGTGAGGGCGAGGGCGCCCATGGTCCGGCCGTGGAAGCCGCCGCCGGTGGCGACCATGTGCGTCCGCCCGGTCAGTCGGCCGATCTTGTAGACCGCCTCGACCGCTTCCGCACCGGAGTTGCAGAAGAACACGCGCCCTTCGCGGCCGAAGAGCTGGAGCAGGCGCTCGCCGAGCGCGAGGACGGGCTCGGAGGCGTAGAGGTTGGAGACGTGGCCGAGGGTGGTGATCTGCTCGGTCACGGCGGAGACGACCGCCGGGTGGGCGTGGCCGAGGGCGTTGACCGCGATGCCGCCGACGAAATCGGTGTACTGCCTGCCGTCCGCGTCCCAGACCTGCGCGCCCTCACCGCGCACGAGGGCCAGGGCGGGGGTGCCGTAGTTGTTGGTCAGCGCCCCCTTCCAGCGGGAGGCGTAGCGCTGGTTGCCGGTCTCCTGGTTGCCGCTCACTTGCTGTCCCCTCCCTGTGCGTCGGGCACGACCATCGTGCCGATTCCCTCGTCGGTGAAGATCTCCAGCAGGATCGAGTGCTGGACCCGCCCGTCGATCACGCGGGCGGTGCTGACTCCGCCGCGCACCGCGTGCAGGCAGCCCTCCATCTTCGGCACCATGCCGCTGGACAGCTCGGGCAGGAGCTTCTCCAGCTCGCTGACGGTGAGCCGGCTGATGACCTCGTCGCTGTTGGGCCAGTCCGCGTAGAGGCCCTCGACGTCGGTGAGGACCATCAGCGTCTCGGCGCCGAGTGCGGCGGCGAGCGCGGCGGCGGCCGTGTCGGCGTTCACGTTGTACACGTGGCCGTCGTCGGCGCTGCGCGCGATGGAGGAGATGACCGGGATCCGGCCGTCCGCGAGCAGGGCCTCGATCGCGCCGGTGTCGATGGCGGTGATCTCGCCGACCCGGCCGATGTCGACGGCCTCGCCCTCGATCTGCGGGGTGTGCTTGGTCGCGGTGATGGTGTGGGCGTCCTCGCCGGTCATGCCGACGGCCAGCGGGCCGTGCTGGTTGAGCAGGCCGACCAGCTCCCGCTGGACCTGGCCCGCCAGGACCATGCGTACGACGTCCATGGCCTCCGGGGTGGTGACCCGCAGGCCGGCCTTGAACTCGCTGACCAGTCCCTGCTTGTCGAGCTGGGCGTTGATCTGCGGGCCGCCTCCGTGGACGACCACGGGCCGCAGGCCGGCCTGGCGCAGGAAGACCACGTCCTGCGCGAAGGCCGCCTTCAGGTCCTCGTCGATCATGGCGTTGCCGCCGAACTTGATGACGACGATCTTGCCGTTGTGCCGGGTGAGCCAGGGCAGGGCCTCGATGAGGATCTCGGCCTTGGGGAGCGCGGTGTGGCGCCTCGCGGTGCTCATGAGCTGTACGCGCTGTTCTCGTGGACGTACTCGGCCGTGAGGTCGTTGGCCCAGATGACCGCGGACTCGGAGCCGGCGGACAGGTCCGCGGTGATGCGCACCTCGCGGTCCTTCATGCTCACCAGGTCGCGGTCCTCGCCGACGGAGCCGTTCTTGCAGACCCAGACGCCGTTGATGGCCACGTTCAGCCGGTCCGGGTCGAAGGCCGCCCGGGTGGTGCCGATGGCGGACAGGACGCGGCCCCAGTTGGGGTCCTCGCCGTGGATGGCGCACTTGAGCAGGTTGTTGCGGGCGATGGACCGGCCGACCTCGACCGCGTCCTGCTCGTCGGCCGCGCCGATCACCTCGATGCGGATGTCCTTGCTGGCGCCCTCGGCGTCGCCGATCAGCTGGCGGGCGAGGTCGTCGCAGACCGTCCGTACGGCGTCGGCGAAGGCCTCGTACGCGGGGACGTGGCCGGAGGCGCCGGAGGCGAGCAGCAGCACGGTGTCGTTGGTGGACATGCAGCCGTCGGAGTCGACCCGGTCGAAGGTGGTGCGGGTGGCGTCCCGCAGGGCCTTGTCGAGGGTGGCGCTGTCGAGGTCGGCGTCGGTGGTGAGGACGACGAGCATGGTGGCCAGGCCCGGGGCGAGCATGCCCGCGCCCTTGGCCATGCCGCCCACGGTCCAGCCGCCCTGGGAGACGGTGGCCGTCTTGTGGACGGTGTCGGTGGTCTTGATGGCGATGGCCGCGTCCTCGCCGCCGTCGGCGGAGAGGGCGGCGGCAGCCGTCTCGATGCCGGGGAGCAGCTTGTCCATGGGGAGCAGGACGCCGATCAGGCCGGTGGAGGCGACGGCGATCTCGCCGGCGTTGTGCTCGCCGCCCAGGACGGCGGCGACCTTCTCGGCGGTGGCGTGGGTGTCCTGGAAGCCCTTGGGGCCGGTGCAGGCGTTGGCGCCGCCGGAGTTGAGGACCACGGCGCTGACGGTCGCGCCGCGCAGGACCTGCTCGGACCAGCGGACGGGGGCGGCCTTGACGCGGTTGGAGGTGAAGACGCCCGCCGCGGCCAGTCGCGGCCCGTTGTTGACCACGAGGGCCAGGTCGGGGTTGCCGTTCGCCTTGATCCCGGCGGCGATGCCCGCCGCCGTGAATCCCTGTGCAGCCGTCACGCTCACGGCGCCACTCCAATCGTGGAAAGACCCAGTGCCTCGGGGAGCCCGAGGGCGATGTTCATGCTCTGCACCGCACCGCCGGCGGTGCCCTTGGTGAGGTTGTCGATCGCGCTGATGGCGATGATCCGCTGCGCGGACCCGTCGTACGCGACCTGGACGTGGACGGCGTTGGAGCCGTACACCGCCTTGGTGGTGGGCCACTGGCCCTCGGGGAGGAGCCTGACGAAGGGCTCGTCGGCGTAGGCCTTCTCGTACGCGGCGCGCAGCGACTCCGCGGTGGTGCCGGGCAGGGCCTTGGCGGAGCAGGTGGCGAGGATGCCGCGCGGCATCGGCACGAGGTTCGGGGTGAAGGAGACGGAGACCCGCTCCCCGGCGAGCGGGGAGAGGTTCTGCACCATCTCGGGGGTGTGCCGGTGGGCGCCGCCGACGCCGTACGGGGTCACGGTGCCCATGACCTCGGAGCCGAGCAGGTTCGCCTTGAGGGCCTTGCCGGCGCCGGATGTGCCGGTGGCGGCGACGATCACGGCCTCGGGCCCGGCCAGCCGCGCCTGGTAGGCGGGGTAGAGGGCGAGGGTGACGGCGGTCGGGAAGCAGCCGGGGACGGCGATGCGCCTGGTCCCGGCCAGGGCGGCCCGGCCGCCGGGGAGCTCGGGGAGACCGTAGGGCCAGGTGCCGGCGTGCGGGGCGCCGTAGAACCTGTCCCAGTCGGCGGAGTCCTTCAGCCGGTGGTCGGCGCCCATGTCGACGACGAGGACGTCGTCGCCGAGCTGCGCGGCGACGGCGGCGGACTGCCCGTGGGGCAGGGCCAGGAAGACGACGTCATGGCCGGCGAGGACCTCGGGCGTGGTCGCCTCCAGGGTCCGTCCGGCGAGCGGGACGAGGTGCGGCTGGAGGGGGCCGAAGGGCTGTCCGGCGTTGGAGTGGCCGGTCAGCGCGCCGATCTCCACCTCGGGGTGCGAGAGCAGCAGGCGCAGGACTTCACCGCCCGCGTATCCGCTCGCTCCGGCCACCGCTACACGTACCACCATCGGACCCTCCTCCTCGATGGCATGACTATACGTACCTATGCAGTTTTATGCAAAGAACTCGTCCGGCGGCCGGACCGGCCTGCGGCGCGGGGCGGCCTCCCCACTACCGGCCGGCGTCCTGGCCCCCGCAGAAGGTCTTGGCCGCGAGCGCGGCACCGGCGTCATAGCCGTCCGTCCAGTTGGGGTCGGGCGGGCTCGCCGTGCGGGGCGGCCCGGCCCGGCAGTCGCTCTTGACCGCCTGGAAGCCCGCCCGGAAGCCCTTGTCGTACTCGGCCTTGGCGCTGTCCTCCCCCGTCGGCTGCGGCGCCTGCGGCTCCTGCGGCTTCACGGGGGCCCGGCCGCCGCACGCGACGCCGTCGACGGTGCGGGCGGCCGGGAGGAGACCCGTGCCGGTGCTCTCGATCCGGCACGTCCCGGCGGGCGCGCGGGAGGTCGCGTCCGGTGGATGGGCGGACGCGACGGGCCCGATCAGGAGCGTGGAGACCAGCAGGGGGGCGATGGCGGACAGCCGGGCGCTTGCCCTCATGTCCATCACTTCCTTCACCGCAGTCCGGGGTCTCGTCCTTCTCTCCCGGGGAGGCCGACGGTGCCTGTCTCCATCCATGCTCACGCGCCGGATCGGGGGTGTCGACCGGGCGGGGGCCCGGCTCAGCACTCCCGTTCGTACTCGACCTGTCCGAGCGGGCGGCCGTCGCCGAAGTCGGTGTCCCGCACCGCCCCGGTCCCGGCGAAGCCGCACTTGACGTAGAAGCGGCGGGACCGCGGGGTGTCCCGCAGGGTCCACAGGTGGGCCCGGGTGAAGCCGTCCGCGCGCAGCCGGGCCAGCGTCGCCTCCATCAGCACGGCGGCGGCGCCGGTGCCCCAGCCGTCGGGGTGGGCGTAGAAGCTGAGGATCTCCGCGAGGCCCGGCCGGGTCCCGGAGGGCCCGGACCAGGACATGGCCAGGGGGCGGCCGCCGGCCTCGGCCAGCAGCAGCGTCCTCGGGTCCTCGGCGAGCCGCGCGTGCCAGCGGGTGCGCCGGCCGCGGACGCCCTCGGCGGCGAAGTCCGGCGCGAAGAAGGGGGCGTACGCGGCCTCCCAGGCCGCGGCGTGGATCTCTCCGAGGGCGTCGCCGTCGCCCGGTCCGGCGGAGCGGACCTCGATCATCCGGAGACGGCCGCGTCGGCGCCGAGCGGGTGGCGGACCCAGACGTTGGGCTCCAGGTACACCGCGCGGTCGTGCTCCGGGTCGCAGTGGACTGTGCTGAGCGCCCCGGGTACGCGGACCGGGCCCGGGGTGTCGAAGGGCAGTCCGGTCCACCCGCGCCACTGGTCGAGGGTGCCGCTGATGGTCATCGACACCGGGGCCACCGAGTCGATGACCGCCCCCGCGCGGACGTGGACCCGCAGCCACGGGTCGTACGGCAGACCGTCCTCGCGGGTGCGGTACGCGTACTCCGCCATCGGGGTCTCCGGCTCGGCGGGCTTCCCGCTCGGCCGGACCGGGGCCACGACCTCCGTGAACCCGGCCGCGCGGGCGCCCTCGCGCATGGCGGTGAGCATCCGGCCGGAGAGGCCCTCGCCCTGCCGGCCGCGGGCGATCGAGATCTCCAGGGCGGTGACCGTGTCCGGCCGGACACCCCGCCGCTGGTCGGAGAAGGCCCACATCAGGACGCGGTCCCAGCCCTGCCCGGGCAGGACCCCGCCGCGCTCGGGGGTGTGCAGGGCGAAGGGGACGCTGAAGGCCCGGGCCACGACCTCGTCGCCGTCGGTGGCGATGAAGACGTACGCGGGGAACTCGGCCACCATGCGCGGGTAGAGCAGCCAGGCGATCGGGTCGTTCTGGGCGAACTCGGGCCAGGAGTCCTCCATGTCCCAGAGCCGGGGCGCCAGTTCGGGTCGGACGGCCAGGGAGGTGATCTCGATCTCGGTCATAGGCGCAGGCTAGAGCGGTTCCACCGCCCCCTCAACGGGGTTTACGCACCCCCGGACGCGCCCCCGCCCGCACCCCCGGACGCCCTGCCGAGCAGCCCCTCGGGCAGTCCGCCCCGCAGCCGCTGCACGGCCTCCACCAGCTCCCCCGGCCCCGACACCCCGGCGAAGCTCAACCGGACGTGCGCGGCGGGCGGTTCGGCGCAGAAGTACGGGCGGCCCGGCGTGACCGCGACCCCGGCGCGCAGGGCGGCCGCCGCGAACCCGGCGTCGTCGCCGTCCCCGCCGGGGCGCACCCAGAGCTGGAAGCCGCCCGAGGGCAGGTGGGTGAGCTCGGCGCCGGGCAGCTCCCGCCGCAGGGCGCCGGCGAGGACCTCGCGCCGGTGCCGCAGCTCGGCGGCGACGGCGCGCAGGTGGCGCGGCCAGGCGGGGGCTCCGACGAGTTCGAGCGCGGCCTCCTGGAGGGGCCGGGGCACGAAGAAGCTGTCGACGACCTGGATGGCCCGCAGCCGGTCCAGTACCGGGCCCCGGGCGGCGAGCGCGCCGACCCGCAGGCTGGGCGAGGTGGCCTTGGTCAGCGACCGGACGTGGACCACGACCCCGTCAGAGTCCTGGGCGGCGAGCGTCGCGGGCAGCGGGCCGGCGTCCTCGTGGGCGAGGTTGCGCGCGTAGTCGTCCTCGACCACGAAGGCCCCGGCGGCCCGCGCGATGCGCAGCACCTCGGTGCGGCGCGTGGCGGACAGCACGGCGCCGGTCGGGTTCTGGAACAGCGGCTGGCATACGAAGACCCGTGCGCCGGTGGCTTCGAAGGCGGCGGCCAGCAGCTCCGGCCGGACCCCTTCGGCGTCCACCGGGACGGGTACCGGCCGGCAGCCGGAGGCGCGGGCGATGGCCAGCAGCCCGGGGTAGGTGGGCGATTCGACCAGGATCGGGGCGCCGGGCGGGGCCAGCGCCCGCACGGCGGTGGTCAGCGCGCTCTGCCCGCCGGCGGTGATCAGCACGTCGGCGGCTCCGACCGACCCGACGGCGCCGCCGATCTCGCGGGCGAACCAGTCGCGCAGCTCGAGCAGCCCCTCCATGGGCGGCCGCCCCCACGCCCCGGGCCGGCGTCCGGCGCGGGCCAGGGCGGCCGCCATGGCCCGCTCGGGCTGGAGCGAGGGGTGCAGGTAGCCGCCGTTGAGCTCGATGACCCCGGCGGGCGGTACCGCGAGGGAGTTCGCGACCCCGCTGGCGTCCACGGAGCGCGGGGCGACCTCCCCGGCGCCTTCGGCGCTGAGGGCGACCTCCTGCCAGGAGGTGTCACCGGGCGCGGGGTCGCTCGTACGCGGGTGGGCCCGGAAGGCCCCGGCGCCGGGCCGGGTGACGACGAGCCCCTCCGCGGCGAGCTGCGCGAGGGCCCGGGAGACGGTGACGGGGCTGACCCGGTAGCGCTCGACCATGGCCCGGCTCGACGGGAGCTTTCCACCCACCGGGTAGCGGTCGAGCTCCGACCGCAGGGATTCTGCCAGCTCGGCCACACTGCTACGCTCGTACATGACAGCACAGAATAGCGCTACTCGCCCGACCTCGATAGCGGTGCAGGTGGAGGACGGCGGCCGGACCACCGCACGCAGCGGTACCGCCCTCGCCCTGCTCGGGGTGGTCACGTTCTCGCTGACCTTCCCCGCCACCGCCTGGGGCCTGGAGAGCTTCGGCCCCTGGTCCCTCGTCGCCCTGCGCAGCGTGCTGGCCGCCGCCGTCGCGGGCGCCTTCCTGCTGGCCGGGCGGGTGCCGCTGCCGGCCCGTGAGCACTGGGCCGGGCTCGCCGTCGTGGCGGGCGGGGTGGTGGTGGGATTCCCGCTGCTGACCACGCTGGCCCTGCGCACCTCCACCACCTCGCACGCCGCCGTCGTGGTGGGGCTGCTGCCGCTGACCACCGCCGCCTTCTCGGCGCTGCGTACGGGCAACCGCCCGTCGGGCCGCTTCTGGGGCGCGGCCGTCGCCGGGGCCGTGGTGATCCTCGCCTTCACCCTGGCCCAGAGCGGCGGCGCCCCCTCCGCCGGCGACGCCTACCTGTTCGGGGCGCTGTTGGTGTGCGCGGCCGGCTACACCGAGGGCGGGCGGCTGGCGCGCTCGATGCCCGGCTGGCAGGTGATCGGCTGGGCGCTGGTGCTGTGCCTGCCGCTGAGCCTGACGGGCGCGGCGTTCGCGCTGGCGTCCGAGCCGGTGCACCTGACCTGGCACGGGGTGAGCGGTCTGCTGTGGGTGGCGGCCGGCTCGAACTTCTTCGGGCTCTACGTCTGGTACCGGGGCATGGCCGAGATCGGCACCGCCCGCGCCAGCCAGCTCCAGCTCGCCCAGCCGCTGCTGACCCTGGTGTGGTCGGTGGCCCTGCTCGGCGAGCACCTGTCCCCGGCCACACCGCTGGCGGCCTGCGCGGTCCTCGTCTGCATCACCGTGACTCAACGGGTCAAATAGCCTCGGATCGGCCTAAACTACTGGCACCGGATCGGACCGGCTCCGAGGGAGGTCAGCAGATGCGCGCGACCGAGGGCGACCAGCTGGTGCAGCACGGCAGGGTCGTTGGCCAGCACGACAGGGTGGGCGAGATCGTCGAGGTCCTGGGCGAGAACGGCGCCCCCCCGTACCGGGTCCACTTCCCGGACGGGCACGACGCCGTCATGTCCCCCGGCCCCGACTGCGTCGTACGCCATCCGGACAAGCCCGAGGGCAAGTCCGCCACTTGGCGCTGAGTCAGCGCGGCGGCACGGCCGTCGGGTAGTGGTCGGCGACGACCCTGGCCAGCGCTCCATTGGGGTCCGCGACCACGTGCTTCCCCGAGAAGTAGGAGTGGCCGCGGACCTCCGCGTACCGGCGGGCGAGGGTCAGGTGCCGGGACAGCTCGGCGGGATCGCGCCAGGCGGTGGTGGAACTGCGGGCGTCGCAGCGGTACAGCGCCTCGCCCACGTACAGGTCCACCCCGGTGCCGGCGACCGTCTCCGCCCACCAGCGCACGACCTCGGCGTAGTCGGCCGCCGCGTACCCGATGTGCCAGTAGGCCTGCGGGGCGACGTAGTCGACCCAGCCCTCCAGGACCCACTTGCGGGTGTCCGCGTAGAGGTCGTCGTACGTCTGCAGCGCCCGGGTGGCCGAGCCCAGCCGGTCGGTGCCCTGGTTGCGCCACACCGCGAACGGGCTGACGCCGAACCGGACCGCCGGGTGGAGGGTGCGCAGCCGCTGCGACATCTCGTGGACGAGGGTGTCGGTGTTGTGGCGGCGCCAGGCCGCGCGGGAGGTGAAGGAGCCGCCGTGCTCCGCGAAGGCGTCGTCGTCGTCGAAGTACTCCCCCGCGACCGGGTACGGGTAGAAGTAGTCGTCCCAGTGCACCGCGTCGACCGGGTAGCGGGAGACGGCGTCGAGCATCGCCTCCTGGACGAAGGACCGCACCTCGGGCAGCCCCGGGTTGTAGTACAGCCTGCCGCCGTAGGCGACGGTCCAGCCGGGGTTGCGGCGGGCCGGGTGGGAGGCGGCGAGCCGGGAGGGGTCGGTGTGGTTGGCCACCCGGTACGGGTTGAACCAGGCGTGCAGCTCCAGCCCGCGCGCGTGCGCCTCGGCGACGGCCGTGCCCAGCGGGTCCCAGCCCGGGTCGCGGCCCTGCACCCCGGTCAGCCACTGCGACCAGGGCTCGCGCGTCGAGGGCCAGAACGCGTCGGCGGCCGGGCGGACCTGGAGGATGACCGTGTTGAGCCGGCGCGCCACCGCCGCGTCGAGCAGCTTGATCAGCCCCGCGCGCTGCTCCCGGGCGGAGAGCCCGCTCTCGGAGGGCCAGTCGACGTTCTGTACGGTCGCGATCCACATCCCCCGGAACTCCGCGGTCCCCGCCCGGCCGCCGGCCGTGGCGGCCCGCGCCGGCACCGCCCCCGGTGGCCCGGCGGGTTCCCGTACCCCCGCTGCGGCCCCCGCCGCCGCATCCGCCGCCGCGGGGGCCGCCGCCGTCGCGGCCAGCGCTCCCGCCGCCCCTGCCAGCAGTCCCCGCCGCCCGATGTGCGCCATGTGACGACTCCGTTCCTCTCCGTGACAATGCTCTGCGTGGGCACAGCATGCCCCGCCCCGGCCCGCCGCCGGGGGCAACGCGGGAGTAACGTCGGGGGGCGTGGCGGGCGCCGGGATGCAGTTACCACTGCCGAACACGGGGGACCCGCGATGGATGAGCAGCGAAAGGCACGATGTGACGGACCTCTCTACCCTCCCGACCGACATCACCAGGGTCGGCGTGGTGGGCTGTGGCCAGATGGGCGCGGGCATCGCGGAGGTGTGCGCCCGCAGCGGTCTTGAGGTGAAGGTCGCCGAGACCACCGGGGAGGCCCTGGAGATCGGGCGCACCCGGCTGCACAACTCGCTGACCAAGGCCGCCGAACGCGGCAAGATCAGCGAGGAGGAGCGGGACGCCACCCTGGCCCGGCTCTCCTTCACCACCGACCTCGGCGAGTTCGCCGACCGCGACCTCGTCATCGAGGCCGTCGTCGAGAACGAGCAGGTCAAGACGGAGATCTTCCAGGTCCTGGACCAGGTGATCACCCGCCCGGACGCGATCCTCGCCTCCAACACCTCCTCGATCCCGCTGGTCAAGCTGGCCGTCGCGACCTCGCGGCCCGACCAGGTCATCGGCATCCACTTCTTCAACCCGGCGCCCGTGCAGCGGCTCGTCGAGCTGATCCCGGCGCTGACGACGAGCGAGGAGACCGTCAAGCGGTCCGAGGCCCTGGTGCGGGACGTGCTGAACAAGCACGCCGTCCGCGCCCAGGACCGGTCCGGCTTCGTCGTCAACGCGCTGCTGGTTCCGTACCTGCTGTCCGCGATCCGGATGTTCGAGTCGGGCATCGCGAGCCGCGAGGACATCGACAACGGCATGGAGCTGGGCTGCGCCCACCCGATGGGCCCGCTCAAGCTGTCCGACCTGATCGGCCTGGACACCATCGCCTCGATCGCCGATTCGATGTACGCCGAGTACAAGGAGCCGCTGTACGCCGCTCCCCCGCTGCTCCAGCGCATGGTGGACGCGGGCCGCCTGGGCCGCAAGACGGGCTCGGGCTTCTACCCGTACGGCTGAACCACCCGGGCGGCCTAGGGTCGGCCCAGCCTCAGGTGGTGCAGCAGGAGGAGCCCGGCCGCCATGTTGGCGGCCGGGATCTCCCCCCGCGCGATCATGTCCGGGACCAGCTTGAGCGGGACCCACTCCCGGCGCGAGGACTCGAAGGCGTCCTCCGGTTCGCCGACGTACTCGGCCCCGTCCGCCCAGTAGAGGTGGTGGCGGGCGTCGGTCAGACCGTTGGAGGGCTCCACCGTCATCAGGTGGTGGAGCGGGCCGGGCCGCCAGCCCGACTCCTCCTCCATCTCCCGCGCGGCCGCCGCCTCGACCGGCTCCCCGTCCTCGACCACCCCGGCGGGCAGCTCCCAGCCCCAGCTGTCGGTGATGAACCGGTGCCGCCACAGCAGCAGCACCTCGTCGGCCTCGTTGACCGCCGTGGCGACGGCGACCGGCCGCAGCCTGATGACGAAGTGGTCCAGGTGCCGGCCGTCGGGGAGTTCCACGTCCGCGAGGTTCACATCGAACCAGCGGTTCTTGTACACGGTCTGCTCACTCAGGTTCGTCCACTGCACGGTAATGCCACCTTCCGCATCCGTTGGTGGCAACATGGCAGCAGCTGACGGCCTCAGAGGGGAACGCGCAGCGCCCCGTCGATGAGGTACGCGGTCTCCTCCGCGCCGGAGCACCCGCTGCTCAGCAGCTGCTCCCGGACGGCCCGCAGCCGGTCCCGCAGGCGCAGCGACTCCATCCCCTTGGCCCGCTCCGCCATTTCGGCCGCCGAGGCCACCGCCCGGTCCGCCTCCCCCTGCCGCAGCTGGATCTCGCACAGCATCGCCAGGCGGTGCACCCGCCCCCGGTCGTGCGCCGGGGTCCCCACCGCCTCGGCCGCCTGCTCGTGCGCGCCGGCGAGGTCCCCCAGGCTCAACAGGGCCTCCGCCACCTGTACGTTGACCAGCCCGGGCTGTACGTAGCCGGTCTCGGCGGGCTCGGTACCGGGTCTGATCCGCTCGGCGGCCGCCTCGGCGCGCCGGATGCATGCCAACGCGGCCGTGGTGTCACCGAGTTGCGCGTAGGCCTTGGCCTGCATCGCGTACAGGTCGGCCCCCAGCGCAGGGGTGGTGTCCGGGCCGGCGGCGCGCAGCGCGGCCTCGGCGAAGGCCACGGCCTGGCGGTACTCCTTCAGGTGCAGCGACTGGTTGACGAGCAGGGCGATCACGTACGCCCCGAGCCCCCGGTCCCCGCTGGCCTTGGCGAGCCGCAGCGCCTGGTGGAAGTAGCGCTGGGCGAGGCCGTGGGCGTCGGAGTCGTACGCGCAGATCCCCGCGACCGCCACCAGGGACCCGGTGGCCCGGTGCAGCGGACGGCCGACCTCGTCGGAGTAGGTCCCGCGCAGCATCGGGGCGGTCTCGCTGCCGAGGAAGCGCACGATCCGGGCCCGCGTGGCCATCCCGCCGGCCCGCCGGTACATCAGCTCGTAGTGCACCCGGGCGGCCCGCAGGATCTCGATGTGCTCGGGCCCGATCGGCCGCCGCCCCACCCGGGACACGTCGGCGTCCTCGGGCGGGTTCTCCCACTCCCACACCGGGATCACGGCCGGGGTGCCGGTGAGGGCCTGCGCCGTGAGCTGTGCGGGCCGGCCCAGCTCGTCGGAGCGCCACAGGGCGGTGGCGCGGTCGACGAAGCCGCTGAGCCGGGTGCCGTGCGGGCTCAGCCGGCCGGGGATCCCGAGCCCGATGTCGTCGAGCCCGACGGGCCGCCGCAGCCGCCCGCCCAGCACCTCGCAGATCAGGTCGGGCACCTGGCCGCGGGGGCGCTGCCCCTTCAGCCAGCGGGAGACCGCGGTGTGTTCGTAGCGCAGCGCGAGTCCGCGGGACCGGCCCGCCTGGTTGACATGCGCGGCGAGTCCGGCGTGGGACATGCCCGCCTCGGCGAGGAGGGCGTCGAGCAGTGCATTGGGCTGCATGGGCCCCTCCAAGGGCTCGTCCGATTCAGGCTAGTGGCTGAGCGGTGCGCGCGGGGCCGTTCCGCGTTTCCTTCACACGGGGTGTGAACCGAGTGCGCGCATAAATGCGTTGCGCACCCTGCCGCTCGGGGCCCCGGGGCGGTTCACTTAAGAGCCTCGCCAAGGAGGCCGCCCGGTCGTCGGCTCCCCCTCGTACAGTGCGACGACCCGGCACCGCGCCGCCCGCCCCGCTGTCTGCCCGACACTCCATGGCGGGCGCGGGCGGCGCACCACGGCTCCGCCGCGGTCCGGTTGGTCGCCGGACCCGCCGGAGCCGGGCCGGTTCCGTACCGGGTCCGTCCACCGGCCCGGTGCGGAGCGGCTCCGCCGGTGACACGGGTCCGCCCGGGCCGTTCCACTCCCCCCGGGCCGGGCGGGTCCGCACCGGTCGTACGCGGCCGGCCCGCGCGGCGTGCGCGCCCGCAGCCAGCCGCGCGGGCGTGACCGCCGGCCGCTGCGCGGGGCCGCCGATGTGTCGCGGCGTGCGCGTGCATGCCGCTGCGCGGAGCGGTCCCCTACCCGCCCTTCCACCGTTCCCCGGGCTCCGCCCAGACCCGCGCCTCGAACGCCGGCGATTGAGGCCTGGGGTCCCCCCGGACGGAGTCTGGGGGAGGTTGAAGGGCGGGTAGGGGAACGGCCCCGCAGGGCACCCGGATCCCACCCGAACGGGTGAGGGGCGCGCCCGGTGATCCGGACGCGCCCCTCAGAGCAGCTCGAGCGGCAGCGCTACGCGCCCCGCAGCACCGCCCCGGTCCGCTCGCCGGCCAGCGAAACGGCCGCGTCGCGCGCCGCCGTGGACTCCTCGGCCGTCAGCGTCCGGTCGGCCGCGCGGAAGCGCAGCGCGTACGCGAGGGACTTCTTGCCCTCGCCGACCTGCTCACCGGTGAACACGTCGAACAGCCGCAGGGACTCCAGCAGTTCGCCGGCGCCCTTGCGCAGCGCGTCCTCCACCGCCGAGGCGGGCACGGAGGCGTCCACGATCAGCGCGACGTCCTGGGTCGCCACCGGGAAGGTGGAGATCCGGGGCGCCTGCACGGCCTCGCCGCCGGCCGCCGCGAGGCGGTCCAGGTCGAGTTCCATGGCGCTGGTGCGGGCGGGCAGGCCCATGGCCTTGACCACGCGCGGGTGCAGCTCGCCCGCGTGGCCGATGACCTGCTCGACACCGTCGACGGTGACGACCAGCTCGGCGCAGCGGCCCGGGTGCCAGGGGCCGTACTGGCCCTGGCGGACGACCAGTTCGGCGCCGGCCTCGACGGCCAGCGCGCGGGCGGCCTGGACGGCGTCCGCCCAGTCGGCCGGACGGCCCTTGCCCCACCAGCCGGCCTGCTCGCGGGCACCGGCCAGCACGACCGCGGCGTACCGCGGCTGCGCGGGCAGGGCCGCGTCCAGGGTGGCGACCTCCTCGTCCGTGGGACGCCGGTCGACGGGCAGGCGTACGGCGACGCCCGCCTCGGCGGCGGCACGGAAGACCGAGCCGGTCTCGAAGAGCGCGAGGTCGTGGCTGCCCCGGCTGTCGTTGCGGCGCAGCGCGCCCAGCAGGCCCGGCAGCAGCGTGGTGCGCAGCGCCGGCTCCTCGTCGGACAGCGGGTTGACCAGCTTGACGACCTGGCGGCTCGCGTCGTGCGCGGGCAGCTGGAGCTGGTCGAAGACGCCCTCGCCGATGAACGGGTAGCTCAGCGCCTCGACGTAGCCGGCGCCGGCCAGGGCGCGGCCGACCCGGCGGTGCAGCTGCTGGCGCGCGGTCAGGCCGCGGCCGGAGGGCACCTGCGGCAGGGTGGACGGGAGGTTCCCGTAGCCCTCCAGCCGGATGACCTCCTCGGCGAGGTCGTTGGGCTCGGCGAGGTCGGGCCGCCACGAGGGGACGGTGACGACGAGCTCGTCCTGGCCGTAGACGTCGCAGCCGATCTCCTGGAGGCGGCGCACGACGGTCTCGCGGCCGTACTCCATGCCCGCGACCCGGTCCGGGTGGTCGGCGCTCATCGCGATGGTGCGCGGGGCGCCCGGGGCGGTGAGCTCGGTGACGCCGGCCTCGGCGGTGCCGCCCGCGAGCAGCACGAGGAGGTCGACGGTCCGCTGCGCGGCCGCGGCGGCGGCCTGCGGGTCGACGCCCCGCTCGAAGCGCTTGGAGGCCTCGGAGGAGAGCTTCAGGCGGCGGGCGGTGCGCGAGATCGACACGGAGTCGAAGTGCGCGGCCTCGATCACCACGTCCGTGGTGCCGGTGACGGTGCCCGTTTCCGGGTCGGTGACGGAGTCGGCGATCTCGGTGTTCGCGCCGCCCATGACACCGGCGAGCCCGATCGGGCCGCTGCTGTCGGTGATCACCAGGTCCTCGGCGTCGAGCGTGCGCTTGACCCCGTCGAGGGTGGTGAACTTCTCTCCCTGCTCGGCACGGCGGACGCCGATCGCGCCGTCGAGCCGCGCGCGGTCGTAGGCGTGCAGCGGCTGGCCGAGCTCCAGCATCACGTAGTTGGTGACGTCCACGGCCAGCGAGATCGGGCGCATGCCCGCCTTCTGGAGGCGGCGCGTGAGCCAGATCGGGGACCGCGCCTCGGGGTCGAGGCCGGTCACCGTGCGGGCGGTGAAGCGGTCGCAGCCGACCGGGTCGGAGATCTGCACGGCGTAGCCGTACGAGTTCGGCGCGGGCACGTCGAGCAGCGCCGGGTCGCGCAGCGGCAGGCCGTACGCGGTGGCGGCCTCGCGGGCCACACCGCGCATGGACATGCAGTAGCCGCGGTCCGGGGTGATGTCGATGTCGAGGACCTCGTCGACGAGCTGGAGCAGCTCGATCGCGTCGGTGCCGGGCTCGTACTCCGGCGGCAGCACGATGATGCCGTGCGTGCCGTCGTCGCCCATGCCGAGCTCCTCGCCGGAGCAGATCATGCCGTGCGAGGTCTTGCCGTACGTCTTGCGCGAGGCGATCGCGAAGTCGCCGGGCAGGACGGCGCCGGGCAGGACCACGACGACCTTGTCGCCGACGGAGAAGTTCCGGGCGCCGCAGACGATCTCCTGCGGCTCGCCGGTGCCGTTGGCGGTACCGACGTCGACGGTGCAGAAGCGGATCGGTTTGCGGAAGCCTTCGAGCTCCTCGATGGTCAGCACCTGGCCGACGACGAGGGGGCCCTTGAGGCCGGCGCCGAGCGTCTCGACGGTCTCGACCTCGAGGCCGGCGTCGACCAGCTTGGCGGCCACGTCACGGCCGGTCTCGCCCGCGGGGAGGTCGACGTACTCCCGCAGCCAGGAAAGCGGGACGCGCATCAGATCTCACTCCCGAACGGCCGGGTGAAGCGCACGTCACCCTCGACCATGTCTCGCATGTCTTCAACGTTGTGACGGAACATCAGCATCCGCTCGATGCCGAAGCCGAAGGCGAACCCGCTGTACTTCTCCGGGTCCACACCGCAGGCGGTGAGCACCTTGGGGTTGACCATGCCGCAGCCGCCGAGCTCGATCCAGCCCTCGCTGGAGCAGGTACGGCAGGGGCGGTCGGGGTTGCCCACCGACTCGCCGCGGCAGACGTAGCACTGCATGTCCATCTCGGCGGACGGCTCGGTGAAGGGGAAGAAGTGCGGGCGCAGCCGGGTGGT
Source organism: Streptomyces sp. NPDC040718 (assembly GCF_055593565.1). Taxonomy (NCBI): domain Bacteria; kingdom Bacillati; phylum Actinomycetota; class Actinomycetes; order Kitasatosporales; family Streptomycetaceae; genus Streptomyces; species Streptomyces sp. NPDC040718. The sequence continues at coordinate 267,604 of NZ_JBVIXO010000008.1, forward strand.
GGTCTGCTCCCCGAAGAGCTCCTTGACCATGTGGTCGATGGTGCCCTTGAGGTCGGCCATCGTCAGGCCCTCGTCGACGGCGAGCAGCTCGACCTGGTGGAAGACCGGGGTGTGCGTCGCGTCGAGCTCGTCGGTGCGGTACACGCGGCCCGGGCAGACGATGTAGACGGGGGGCTTGCGCTCCAGCAGCGAGCGCGCCTGCACCGGGGAGGTGTGGGTGCGCAGCACGACGCCGGACTCGTCGCCCTCGGTGCCCTTGGGGCCCCGGACGAAGAAGGTGTCCTGCATCTGGCGCGCCGGGTGGTCGGGCGTGAAGTTGAGGGCGTCGAAGTTGAACCACTCCGCCTCGACCTCGGGGCCTTCCGCGACCTCGTAGCCCATGCCGACGAAGATGTCCGCGATGCGGTCCATCAGCGTGGTCAGGGGGTGGCGGGCGCCGGCGGGCACACGGTCGTAGGGCAGCGTGACGTCCACCGCCTCCTCGACCAGCACCCGCTCGTCGCGCTCGGCCTCCAGCTGGACCGTGCGGGCCCCGAAGGCCTTGTTCACGGCGCCGCGGGCCTGTCCGACGCGCTTGCCCGCCTCGGCCTTGGCCTGGGGCGGCAGGGCGCCGATCTCGCGGTTGGCGAGCGCGAGGGGCGAGCGGTCGCCCATGTGCGCGGTCTTCGCCTCGCGGAGCTCGTCGAGGTCGCCGGCGGACGCGAAGGCGGCGAGCGCCTCGTCCCGCATGCGCTCGATCTCTTCCGGTTTCAGTGCCTCGACCTCGACAGGGTCGTACGACTTGTTCGGTGCCGACATCTCTTCCCGTACTTCCGATGGCTGGCTGGTGGGTCCCCGCGCGACGTGATCGAAACGCCTCGGGCTCGATCGGCACAAGGACACAAGGGTGCCAAAGGACGAGTCTAAGGGCCGCCGGGGGTGGAGGAGCCCGTGGGCCGCCCGGTGGGACTCTCCGCAGGGTTACTGGGTGAGGTAGGCCGGGGCGCTCACGGGCAGGATAAATCGGAACTCTGCGCCGCCTCCGGGGCCGCGGCCGACCGTGATGGTGCCGCCGTGGGCCTCCACGATGCCCTTGACGATGTACAGGCCCAGGCCGGTGCCGCCGCGCTTGCTCCCCCGCCAGAAGCGGGTGAAGACGCGGGCCATCGATTCCTCGGGGATCCCGGGGCCTTCGTCGGTCACGGTGACGGCTGTTCCCTTCTCGTGCGGTGCCACGTCGATGGTGACGGTTCCGTCACCGTGGCGCACCGCATTTTCGAGGAGGTTGCCGAGGATCTGGTCGATCTTGTCCGGGTCGGCCCAGCAGTCGGGCAGCGGGCTGCTGACCCGTACGAGGAACCGCTCGGGGGCCTGGCCGTTCGCGGTGAGCGCCTGGACGTGGCGGCCCACGGCGGCGGCCAGGTCGACCGGCTGGCGGCGGACCTCCAGGCGGCCGGAGTCGATGCGGGAGATGTCGAGGAGTTCGGCGATCAGCCGGGTGACGCGGTTGGCGTCGGCGTCGACGGTCTCCAGCATCAGCCGCTTCTGGTCGTCGGTGAACCGCTCCCACTTGGCGAGCAGGGTGGCGGTGAAGCCCTTCACCGAGGTCAGCGGGGAGCGCAGCTCGTGCGCGACGGTGGCGATGAGCTCGGCGTGGCTGCGTTCGGTGCGGCGCCGGGCCTCGGTGCCTCGCAGGGTGACCACGAGGCGGCTGAGGGGGCCGGTGGGGTGGGTGCGCACGTAGCGGGCGGAGACGAGCACCTCGCGGCCGCCCGGCAGCAGCAGGTTGCGCTCGGGCTGGCCGCGCCGGGTGGCGAGTCCCCCGTACGGGTCGGTCAGCGCCCACCAGCGGCGGCCTTCGAGGTCCTCCAGCGGCAGCGCGCGTTCGATGCGGGCGCCGATGGCCTGGCCGGCGGGGATGGCGGTGATCCGGGAGGCGGCCCGGTTGAAGCAGACGACGTGTCCGGTGTGGTCGGCGACGACGAGCCCGTCGGGCAGCTCGTCGGGGTCCATGCCGAAGCCGGCCTCCCGGCCGGGGGTGCGGCCCTCCGGCCCGTCGCCGGGGCCCCCGGTCCCGGAGCTCCCCGCCGCGCCGTCCGCGGGAAGGGCGCTGCCGCGCCCGCCGGTGCCGGGGACGGCCGGCCGGTGCGCGTCCCCGCCGGGCGTGCGCGTACCGGCCGCGGCGCCCGGCGGGGGGGTGCCCGCGTCGCGGTCCTGGGCGCGGCCGCCGGGTCCGGCCTGCTGCGGTACGAAGCCCAGGCCGTCGGGGCTGCCGGCGAGGACCGGGCCCGCGGAGCCGGGTGCACCCGGGGCGGCGGGCGCGGCCGGCGCGTCGGGGCCCGGGGGGCCCGACGCGGACGGGCCGGCCCCCGGGGCGGCGTCCCCGAACCGCTCCTCGGCCGCGTCGGCGGTCCCTGGCGAGCTGTTCGTACCGACGGTCATGTCCCCGTACCCCACATCTCCGGGTAGCTCAGTGGGCCCCCGGGCGGCCACATTACTAGCTGGGGGTCACGGAGCGGCACCCTCCGGGCGCCCGCTGTGCACGCGCGGACGCGTAGAGGCACACGGCGGCGGCCGTCGCGAGGTTCAGGCTCTCCGCCTTGCCGTGGATCGGGACCCGGACCACGGCGTCCGCGAGCGCCCGGGTCTCCTCGGGCAGGCCCCAGGCCTCGTTCCCGAAGACCCAGGCGGAGGGCCCGCCCATGGTGCCCGCGTCCAGCTCGGCGTCCAGGTCGTCCTCCCCGGCCCCGTCGGCGGCCAGGATCCGCACTCCGGCGGCCCGCAGCCCCTCCACGGCCTGCTCCACCGGTACGCCGACGGCCACCGGGAGGTGGAAGAGGGAGCCCACGGAGGCCCGTACGGACTTCGGGTTGTACAGGTCGACGGAGGCGTCGGTCAGCACCACGGCGTCGGCGCCGGCGGCGTCCGCGCAGCGCAGCACCGTGCCGGCGTTCCCGGGGTCGCGGACGTGGGCGAGGACGGCGACCAGCCGGGGCCCGGCCTTCAGGATCTCCTCGAACGGGGAGTCCAGGAAGTGGCAGACGCCCACCAGGCCCTGCGGGGTCACGGTCTGCGAGACCTCGGCGAGGACCTCGTCGGAGGCGTGGTGCACGCGGGCCCCGGCCAGCAGGGCGGCCTCCACGATGTCGGCGTAGCGCTCGGCGGCCTCGACGGTGGCGAACAGCTCGATCAGGGTCGCGCCCTGGGCCCCGCGGTGCTCGACCGCCTCGCGGACGGCCTGCGGGCCCTCGGCGATGAACCGGCGCTCCTTGGTGCGGAAGTTGCGCCGCGCCAGCCGTCGGGCGGCGGCCACCCTCGGGGATCGGGGGGAGATCAGCTCGTGGTGACCCAGGTCGGCCATGGTCTGTGCGGTCCCTCTCGGGGTGCGGGGCGCGCGGGGGCGCGAGCGGTGCGGGCACGGGCGGTGCGAGGGCGCGGACGCCGTGCGGGAAAACACTCGGACCCGCAGGCGAATCGCCTGCGGGTCCGAGGATGCCGACTGCTTACGCGGCCGGCCAGGCCTTAGGCAGCGGCCTTGGGCGCGTTGACGTCGGCCGGGAGGGCCTTCTGCGCGACCTCGACCAGCGCGGCGAACGCGTTGGCGTCGTTGACGGCCAGCTCGGCGAGGATCTTGCGGTCCACCTCGATGTTGGCGGCCTTCAGACCCTGGATGAGGCGGTTGTACGTCATGCCGTTCTGGCGGGCAGCGGCGTTGATGCGCTGGATCCACAGCTGACGGAAGTCGCCCTTGCGCTTCTTGCGGTCGTTGAAGTTGTAGACCAGCGAGTGGGTGACCTGCTCCTTGGCCTTGCGGTACAGGCGCGAACGCTGACCGCGGTAGCCGGAGGCCGCCTCGAGGATCGCCCGGCGCTTCTTGTGGGCGTTTACTGCCCGCTTGACGCGTGCCACTTTTTACTCCTTGTAGCGGGGCCGTGGATGTCGTCACACGGCCCGGAATTCGATGGGGTCCCGGTCTTGACGTCCCGCTCCCTCAGGGGAGCGGAGGACATCAGATGCCGAGAAGCTTCTTGATCTTCGCGGCGTCGCCGGGAGCCATCTCCGCGTTGCCGGTCAGGCGGCGGGTGATGCGGGACGACTTGTGCTCGAGCAGGTGGCGCTTGCCGGCGCGCTCGCGGAGCACCTTGCCGGAGCCGGTGACCTTGAAGCGCTTCTTGGTACCGCTGTGCGTCTTGTTCTTCGGCATGGCGCCGTTATCTCCTCGTCGGTGGCGCTCCCGCCGGTCCGGGGACCGGCTCGCGGGAGCGTCATGTTGTTGGGTGATCCGGGACGGGTCTGCCCCGGGATCAGGCCTCGGTGTTGGCCTCGGCGGAGCCGTCGGCCTCGACCTGGACCTCGGCCTCGACCTCGGCGACGGCCGGGTCGGCCTCCGTCTCGGCCGGAGCGGCGTCGGCGGCGGTACCACCCTGGCGCTCGGCCTTGCGGGCGGCCTGCGCCTCGCGGGCTTCGGCCATCGCCTCGGTCTTCTTCTTGTGCGGACCGAGAACCATGATCATGTTTCGGCCGTCCTGCTTCGGGTTCGACTCGATGAAGCCGAGCTCCTCGACGTCCGAAGCGAGACGCTGCAGCAGTCGGTAGCCGAGCTCCGGCCGGGACTGCTCGCGACCACGGAACATGATCGTGATCTTGACCTTGTCGCCCTGCTTGAGGAACCGAACGACGTGACCCTTCTTGGTGTCATAGTCGTGCGGGTCGATCTTCGGCCGGAGCTTCATCTCCTTGATGACCGTGTGCGCCTGGTTCTTGCGCGCCTCACGGGCCTTCATGGCCGACTCGTACTTGAACTTGCCGTAGTCCATGAGCTTGCAGACCGGCGGGCGAGCGGAAGCCGCGACCTCGACCAGGTCCAGGTCGTACTCCTGCGCGAGCTCAAGCGCCTTCGCAAGCGGAACAATGCCCACCTGTTCGCCGCTGGGACCGACGAGTCGCACCTCAGGGACGCGAATCCGATCGTTGATGCGGGGCTCGGTGCTGATGGATCCTCCTCGGTAGCACCACACGGCTGCCTGGCAGACAACCGCTGACGTCTTTTGTCGTCAGACCTCACCGGGCGGAGAACGAAAAAAGCCCCGCCGGGCACAGGCAGGGGCTCCAAAACGACCGGAGCACCGCCGCGTGCGAACCGCGGGGCGCAACTAGGCGGCTTTCCATCGTCCGTACGGAACGATGGATACCACCTGACCGGAAGACCCGCCTCCCCGGAGGGTGGTCGGGTGGGAGATCGGAGCCTCCACTTGTGGGCCGGGCACATAGGTGTCCGGCCGGTCGATGTACATAGTACCCCACGCAATGCAAGGCCGCCGCACGACCTATCGTGGAGCGCATGACTGACGCGACGCCCTCCGATTCCACCACTCCCGACTACGACGAGATGACCCGCGACATCGCGGACGTCCCGGCCGTCGAGGTCATCACCACGGTGGCCGTCCACCTGCTGAGCGCCGCGGCGGTCAACCTGGGCCTGGACAAGCCGGACTCCGAGCACAAGGACCTCGACGAGGCCCGCAAGCTGATCACCGCCCTGGCCGGCCTGGTGACCGCCAGCGCCACCGAGATCAGCTCCTTCCACGCCGCCCCGCTGCGCGACGGCCTGAAGTCGCTCCAGCTGGCCTTCCGCGAAGCCTCCATCGTCCAGGACGAGCCGGGCCAGGGCCCGGGCGAGAAGTTCACGGGCCCTGTCTACGCCTGATCCCGCCCCGGATTCCGCTTCGTACGCCGAAGGGCCGCCCGCGAATCTCCGCGGGCGGCCCTTCGGCGTACGTACGGGGTCCTCAGCGCGTGAAGAGCGCGTCCCCCGGCGGCACCGGGGCACCGGCCGGGAGCAGGGCCAGGTCCAGGCCTCGCACGAGCCGGCCGCGCAGGGTCTCGTCCGCCGCCAGGGCCTCGGCCACCCGGCGGGCCGCCGGGGCCGGCTCGGCGTCGGCGGAGAGCACGACGGCCAGGGTGCCGTCGGCGCCGACGCCGCCCCGGCCCAGGTGGGCGCGGAGCACGGCGGGCTCGGCGGCCACGGCGGCCCGTACGGCCTCGCGCACGGCGGGGTCCGCCAGCGGGTCGGCGTCGGTGCGGCCCTCGGCCAGCGCGAGCAGCGCGGGGCCGGTCAGCTGGTACGGGACGGGGCCCGCCAGGTCGATGACGACGGTGTCGGCCTTCTCGTGCGCGGCGGCGGCGAGCGCCTGGTGCAGCGGGACCGCGACCGGGCGGGCCGCCGGGTCCCACAGGGCCAGCGAGGCGATCGAGGTGAAGGCGGGCAGTGCCCGCCGGTTCCCCGCCGTCAGCGTCGGCACGGCCATGTCGCTGGTCTTCTCGCGCTTGAGGCCGGTCTCCGGGTCGGTCTCGACCTCGCCGAGCATGGCCACGACGGGCACCAGCAGCCGGGCGTCCTTCAGCGCCGCCAGCAGCTGCGGTTCGGCCGCCCGGTCGGCCGCCCAGGCGGCCAGGGCGGCGCTCAGCCGGGGGTCGGCGGTGCCGTCGTCGTCGGAGAAACCGGGGTCTGGAATGTTCTTGGTCGCCACAATCAACCGACCCTATCCCGAGGTGTCCCGCCGTGCGGCGCGCGGGCGCCGGGCCAGTACGGCGGCCAGCACCAGCAGGGCCGCTCCGCCGGCCGCGGCCGCCGGGACCCCGGGCACCTTCCGGTGCCCGGCGGGGCGGGCCCGCTCGGGGCCGGGGCCGAAGTACCGCCGCCCGGCCGCGACGGCGGCGGGGACGGGGGCCTCGGGGCGCAGCGCGGAGCCCGCCTGGAGCGCGGCGACGGGGTCGACCGTGCCGTGCCCCCGGGCGTCGTCGCGGCCGCCGGCCGGGCGCTCGGCGGCGGTGTCCTCCAGCAGCTTCTTGACCTGCGCCGGGGACAGCCCCGGGTGGGCGGCCTTGACGAGGGCCACGGCGCCGGAGACGAAGGCCGCGGCGGCGCTGGTGCCCCAGCCCTCGTAGTAGGAGCGGTCGGGGTCGGCGATGACCACGTCGACGCCGGGGGCGGCGACGGTGGCGTACCAGTGGCGGGTGGAGAAGGCGGCCTTGCGGCCCTGGCGGTCGACGGCCGCGACGGCTATCACCCCGGGGTAGGCGGCGGGGTAGGAGGTGTGGTCGCCGCGTTCGCCGCCGTTGCCCGCGGAGGCGACGACGACCACGCCCTTGCCGATCGCGTACTGGACGGCCTCGTCCTCGGCGGCCTCGTGGTGGGCGGAGTCGCTGTCGTCGCCGAGCGAGAGGTTGATCACGTCGGCGCCGTGGTCGGCGGCCCAGCGGATGCCCTCGGCGAGGGCGCCGGACTTGCTGTCGCGGGCCTTGTTCCGGCCCGGGTCGCCCTCTTCGAGGATCACCCGGACCGGCAGGACCTTCGCGTGGGGCGCGATCCCGAGGACCCCCTGCGAGCGGTCGGGTCCGTGGCCCCGGCCCGCGATGATGCTGGCCATCGCCGTGCCGTGGCGGGCCCAGGCGCGGTCGCCGCGGCCGGCGCCCATGCCGACCAGGTCGGTGCCTTCGAGGACCTGGCCGGTGAGGTCGGGGTGGGTGGCGTCGACGCCGGTGTCGAGGACGGCGACGGTGACCCCGTCGCCCTGGGTGGTGCCCCAGGCCTCCTCGGCGCGCAGGGCGAGCAGGCCCCACTGCCGGTCGCGGATGGTGTCGGCGGCGGCGGGATGGGCGGCGGTCACGGCGAGGAGGGCGGCGGCGAGGCCGGCGGCGGCCGCCGTGCGCAGGGGGGTCGGGTTCATCGGGCAGCCCCCTTCGAGGGTGCCGCGCCGGGTGCCGCGCCCGGCGCCGTGTCCGGGGCGGCGAGGGCGGTGAGGGCCTGTTCGACCCGGTCGGCGGCGGCCTTGGCGTCGTGGCCGAGCCCGGCTTCGGCGACGGTGCCGGTGGCGTCCTGGCGGACCGCTTCCTCGGCGGGGACGGGCGCGTCGACGGTACGGCCGTCGGCGAAGGCGGAGACGGTGTAGACGACGGCCGGGGCCTGGGCGGAGACCGTGGCCGTCCAGGCGGCGCGGCGGGCGTCGGCGTACTCGTAGGCGGGCGGGACGGTGAGGCGGCCCCGGAGGGCGGCCATGGCGGTGGCGTCGGCGGGGGTGAAGACGAGGCCGACGGTGACGAGGGAGCTGCGGGTGGCGTCGGTGTAGGTGGCGCGGAGCACGCGGGTGCAGCCGGTGGCGGCGAGCGCGGTCCGCCAGTCGGCGGGCAGGGCCGCGCAGTCGGCGTCGGGCGCGAGGGCGATCCGGGTCCAGCTGCGGTCGGCTCCGCCCGGGCCGGCGTCGGGGGCGTCCAGGACCGGGGGCAGGAGCCCGTCCACGGGTGCCGATCGCCACAGCGAGGCGGCCTGGCGGTAGGCGGCGTCGGGGGGCAGGGGGCGGTGCGCGGCGCGGTGGTCGCTCCAGGCGGTGGCGGCTGCGCCGGCGAGGAGGGCGGTGCCGAGGAGGGCGCACGCGGTGGCCGTGACGACCCTGACGGGGTGGCGGCGGGACCGGTGCGGTGGCGGGCCGGGGGCGTCCAGGACCTCGGTCCGTGGTGTCGTCGTGGTCATGCGGCGGCTCCGCCCCCCGTTCCGTACGGCTGCCTGCCCGTACTCTACGGGGCCCTTGCCCTGGCCGGGCCCCTGCCCTTGTGGCGGGGGCCGCACAGGGCGGGCCGCTGCGCGGGGCGGGGTCCCCTACCCGCCCTTCGCCCGTTCCCCGGGCTTCGCCCGGCCCCCTCCTGGGGGCTCCGCCCCCAGACCCCCGCGCCTCAAACGCCGGGGCTGGGATGTGCCGGCGGGCCTGGATTTCGCGCAGCGAAATTCCAGCCCGCGCGGCGTTTGAGCGCAACGGGGTCCGGGCGGAGCCCCGGGCAACGGCGACCGCCCCGCACAGCGGTGGGGCCCGAACAGCGCCCGGCCAGGGCAAGGGCCTACCCACCGGTAAAAGCGTCTGGCAAGCTGCCGCCCATGACTTCGGACCGGGCCCGGTACGACCGGGCGACCGCGCATCTGGACGCGCCCCTCGCCATCGTGGACCTGGACGCCTTCGACGCCAACGCCGACGACCTCGTCCGGCGGGCCGGCGGGAAGCCGGTGCGGGTGGCCAGCAAGTCCGTGCGGTGCCGGGCGCTGCTCGAACGGGTCCTGGCGCGGCCCGGGTTCGCGGGGATCATGTCCTACACCCTCGCCGAGTCGCTGTGGCTCGCCCGGTCCGGCTTCGAGGACGTGCTGCTCGCCTATCCGTCCGCCGACCGGGCCGGGTTCGCGGAGCTGGCCGGGGACGCGAAGCTCGCGCGGGCGGTCACCGTGATGGTGGACGACCCGGCGCAGCTGGAGCTGATCGACCGGGCGCGGGACGGCGGGGCCGAGGAGGTCCGGGTCTGCCTGGAACTGGACACCGCCCTGCGGATGTTCGGGGGCCGGGTGCGGGTCGGTGCGCGGCGGTCGCCGTTGCGGGAGCCGGGGCAGCTGGCGGAGCTGGCGCGGGTGGTGGCGTCGCGGCCGGGGTTCCGGGTCGTCGGCCTGATGGGCTACGAGGGGCACGTCGCCGGGGTCGGGGACGCGCTGGCCGGGCGGCCGGTGCGGTCGCGGATGATCCGGCTGATGCAGAGCACGGCCCGCAAGGAGCTGGCGGTGCGGCGGGCGGAGGCGGTGCGTGCGGTACGGGCGGTGGTGCCGGACCTGGAGTTCGTCAACGGCGGCGGTACGGGGAGCGTGGCGGAGACGTCCGCCGAGGACGCGGTGACGGAGATCGCCGCCGGGTCGGGGCTGTACGTGCCCCGGCTGTTCGACAACTACACGACGTTCCGGGGGCGTCCGGCCGCGCTGTTCGCACAGCCGGTGGTGCGGCGGCCCGGGGTGGGGGTGGTGACCGTGCTGGGCGGGGGCTATCCGGCGTCGGGGGCGGCGGGCGCCGACCGGCTGCCGGTGCCGTACCTGCCGGCGGGGCTGCGCTACGACCCGCAGGAGGGTGCGGGCGAGGTGCAGACGCCGCTGCTGGGGAGCCCGGCCGACGACCTGCTGATCGGCGACCGGGTGTGGTTCCGGCACGCGAAGGCCGGGGAGCTGTGCGAGCGGTTCGACACCCTGCACCTGGTGGAGGGGGACCGGGTCGTGGATTCGGTTCCGACCTACCGGGGTGAGGGGCGGACCTTCCTGTAGGGGTGTCAGAAGACGGTGTCCGTCTGGTCGGGGATGACGCTCGTGTCGCCCCGGCGGACGGGGCCGGCGGTGCCGTCGTGGTCGACGTAGCCGGTGGTGGAGCAGGGGTAGGGGCCGGGCTTCTGCTGCTTCGGCTCCATGAACATCGGGTTCACGATCCACTTGCCGTCGCTGTTGTCGTAGGCGCGGCACATCAGTTCGTTCTTGTTGCGGTTGAGGACCAGCCGCAGGGCGGTGGCGTCGCGCAGGAACGAGATGTCGGTGTCGGAGTCGCCTGCGGCGAAGACCTGGCGGCGGGCGGCCGGCTGGACCTTCTCGGCGGCGCGGCCCCGGACTCCGAAGACCTCCTGGTTGATCCAGCAGCGCTTGCCGTCGATGTAGGTGGTCATCGTGTCGGCGCCGTCGGGGACGGATCCGCAGCCCTTGAGGTGGGCGGTGAGCCTGCCGTCGCGGGCGGTGGTGTTGCGGATGCCGATGACGTGGGCGGCGTCGATGCCGACGCCGCGGGCCCAGACCTCGACGACGGGCTGCGGGGAGGCGGAGCTGATCCAGACGTCGAAGCCGGCGCGCCGGAGCTTGTCGACGAGGTCGCGCTGCTGGTCGTAGTAGCGGACCCAGCCGGTGGCGGTGCCGGTGCCGACCTGCTGTTTGGTGCCGATGGGCGCGGCGAGGTTCTCGGTGCGGGCGGCGGCCGCGAAGCCGCGTACCTCGTTCGCGGTCCAGCCCTGCGTCAGCTGGGCCAGCCAGGCGTAGCCGGGTTCGGTCGTACGGCGGTCCCAGCCGGCGAAGGCGGCGGTTCCGGTGCGGGTGGCGGCGGTGCCGTAGACGGCGTTGATCTCGTCGGCGCAGGCGGCGCCGGCGGGGGTGCCGGTGGGCAGGGGGGTGCCGGGGCGGGCGAGGGGGCCGCAGGCGGTGGAGAGGGCCTGGGCGGCGGCCGGGGTGAGGTGGCGGCTGGTGGTGGTCCAGTCGCCGCCGGCGGGCTGGCGGACCTTCCCGTTGCGCAGGAGCCAGAACATGGTGGCGTCGCCGACGTCGTTCTTGACGACGGTGTTGTCCCAGTCGAAGACGGCGACGGGCTTGGTGCGGGACGGCCGGTACGGGTTGCAGCGGCCGTACTGGTCGATGAGCCGCTGGAGGCGGGTCTGGTTGTCGCCGTACCAGCCGGCGGCGAGCTCGGGGGTGGTGCAGGCGGGGTGGTCGGCGGCACGGGCGGGTCCGGCGGCGGCGAGGGAGCCGGCCGCTATGAGGGCGGCGGCGCCGGCGGCCTGGAACCGGCGTCTGGTGCTGGGTCGGGGCACTGGCACTCCTTGCGGGGGCGTCGGGGACGGTGGAGCACGACAGCCGGGCGTCGTGCGACGCCCGGCTGTCGGGTGGGGGGTGCTGGGGGTGCCGGGGGTGTCTACAGGGGGGTGACGTACGCGCCGGAGATGCCTCCGTCGACCAGGAAGTCGGTGGCGTTGATGAAGGAGGAGTCGTCGCTGGCGAGGAAGGCGACGGCGGCGGCGATCTCGGTGGGTTCGGCGAACCGGCCGAGCGGGATGTGCACGAGGCGGCGGGCGGCGCGCTCGGGGTCCTTGGCGAACAGCTCCTGGAGCAGCGGGGTGTTCACGGGTCCGGGGCAGAGGGCGTTGACGCGGATGCCCTCGCGGGCGAACTGGACGCCGAGCTCGCGGGACATGGCGAGGACGCCGCCCTTGGAGGCGGTGTAGGAGATTTGGGAGGTGGCGGCGCCCATGATGGCCACGAAGGAGGCGGTGTTGATGATGGAGCCGCGGCCCTGGCGCTGCATGTAGGGGAGGGCGGCCTTGCAGCAGAGGTAGACGGAGGTGAGGTTGACGTCCTGGACGCGGCGCCAGGCGTCGAGCTCGGTGGTGAGGATGGAGTCGTCGTCCGGGGGCGAGATGCCGGCGTTGTTGAAGGCGATGTCGACGGAGCCGTAGGTGTCGAAGGCCGTCTTGAAGAGGGCGTCGACCTGCTCCTTGTCGGTGACGTCGACCTGGACGAAGGTGCCGCCGACCTCTTCGGCGGCGGCCTTGCCGGCGGCGGGGTCGATGTCGGCGCAGACGATGTTGGCGCCTTCGGAGGCGAGGCGTCGGGCGGTGGCGAGGCCGATGCCGCTGCCGGCTCCGGTGATGACGGCGGTACGGCCGACCAGGCGGCGGCAGACGATCTCTTCGGTGCGGTCGGTCATGGGGTTCAGGCCTCCGTGCTGATGAAGACGTTCTTGGTCTCGGTGAAAGCGGTGAGGGCGTCGGGTCCGAGCTCGCGGCCGAGCCCGGACTGCTTGTATCCGCCGAAGGGGGTCCAGTAGCGGACGCTGCTGTGGGAGTTGACGGACAGGTTCCCGGCGCGGACGGCTCGGGAGACGCGCAGGGCGCGGCCGACGTCGCGGGTCCAGAGGGAGCCGGAGAGGCCGTACTCGGTCGCGTTGGCCAGGCGTACGGCGTCCTCCTCGTCGTCGAACGGGAGGACGACGGCGACCGGCCCGAAGACCTCTTCGGCGGCGACGGGCGCGGTGGGGGCGGCGTCCGTGACGAGGGTGGGCGGGTACCAGAAGCCGGGTCCCTCGGGGGCCTTGCCGCGGATGGCGGTGAGGTCGTCGGTGACGTAGGAGCGGACGCGGTCGAGCTGGGCGCGGGAGATGAGCGGGCCCATCTGGGTCTTCTCGTCGAGCGGGTCGCCGACGGCCACGGACTCGATGCCGGGGGCGACGAGTTCGAGGAAGCGGTCGTAGGCGGAGCGCTGTACGAGGATCCGGGTGCGGGCGCAGCAGTCCTGGCCGGTGTTGTCGAGGAAGGCCATGGGCGCGGCTGCGGCGGCGGCTTCGAGGTCGGCGTCGGCGAAGACGATGTTGGGGCTCTTGCCGCCGAGTTCGAGGGTGACGCGCTTCACCCGGTCGGCGCACTTGGCCATGATCTGCTTGCCGACGCGGGTGGAGCCGGTGAAGACGATCTTCGCGACGCCGGGGTGTTCGACGAGCGCGTCGCCGGCGACCGCTCCGTGGCCGGGGAGCACCTGGAAGAGGTGCTCGGGGATCCCGGCTTCGAGGGCGAGTTCGGCGAGGCGCAGGGCGGTGAGGGGGGTGGTCTCGGCGGGCTTGAGGATGACGGCGTTGCCGGCGGCGAGGGCGGGTGCCAGGCCCCAGGCGGCGATCGGCATGGGGAAGTTCCAGGGGGCGATCACGCCGATGACGCCGAGGGGTTCGAGGAAGGTGACGTCGATGCCGCCGGCGACGGGGATCTGCCGGCCGGAGAGGCGTTCCACTCCCCCGGCGGCGAAGTCGAGGAGGTCGCGGACGTTGCCGGCTTCCCAGCGGGCGTTGCCGATGGTGTGGCCGGCCTCCCTGACTTCCAGCTGCGCCAGTTCCTCGATGTGTCCGTCGACGACCGCGGCGAACCGGCGCAGGAGCCGGGCCCGGTCTCCGGGGGGTGCCGCCGCCCAGGCGCGCTGGGCTCTGGCGGCCCGGGCGACGGCTGCGTCGACGTCGTCCCGTGTGGCGGCCGGGACGACGGCGACGGTTTCCTCGGTGGCCGGATTCAACACTTCCAGCACATCGGACACGTGGGTGCCTTCCTGGTGTTCGGGTTCGGGGGTTACAGGCGTTCGAAGGAGCGGCGCAGCTCCCAGTCGGTGACCGCGGAGTCGTAGGCGTCGAGTTCGACGCGGGCCATGTTGCGGTAGTGGGCGACGACCTCGGGGCCGAAGGCGGCCTTGGCGATCTCGCTGTTCTCCCAGAGTTCCGCGGCCTCGCGCAGGGTGGCGGGGACGTGGGCGTAGTCGGCGGTGTAGGCGTTGCCGGTGCAGGGCTCGGGGAGTTCGAGGCGGTTCTCGATGCCGTGGATGCCCGCCGCGACCAGGCCGGCGACGGCGAGGTAGGGGTTGACGTCGCCGCCGGGGAGGCGGTTCTCGAAGCGGGTGGAGCGGCCGTGGCCGACGACGCGCAGGGCGCAGGTGCGGTTGTCGTAGCCCCAGGCGACCGCGGTGGGCGCGAAGGATCCCGGGCGGAAACGCTTGTACGAGTTGATGTTCGGGGCGTAGAGAAGGGAGAAGTCGCGCAGTGCGGCCAGCTGGCCGGCCAGGAAGTGGCGCATCACGGTGGACATGCCGTGTTCCTGGTCGCCGTCGGAGCCGGCCATGGCGTTGCGTCCGTCGGAGTCGGTGAGCGAGAGGTGGATGTGGCAGGAGTTGCCTTCGCGCTCGTCGTACTTGGCCATGAAGGTGAGCGAGACGCCCTCCTGGGCGGCGATCTCCTTGGCGCCGGTCTTGTAGACGGCGTGCTGGTCGCAGGTGGTGAGCGCCTCGTCGTAGCGGAAGGCGATCTCGTGCTGGCCGAGGTTGCACTCGCCCTTGGCGGACTCGACGACCAGGCCGGCGGCCTGCATCTCGTTGCGGATGCGGCGCAGGAGGGGCTCGACGCGGCCGGTGCCGAGGACGGAGTAGTCGATGTTGTACTGGTTGGCGGGGGTCAGGCCGCGGTAGTTGGCGTTCCAGGCCTGTTCGTAGGTGTCCTGGAAGACCATGAACTCCAGCTCGGTGCCGACCATGGCGGTGTAGCCGAGTTCGCCGAGGCGCTCCAGCTGGCGGCGCAGGATCTGCCGGGGAGCGGCGACGACCGGGGAGCGGTCGTTCCAGGCCAGGTCGGCCATGATGAAGGCGCTGCCGGGGTTCCACGGGATGCGGCGCAGGGTGGCGGTGTCGGGGTGCATGGCGAAGTCGCCGTAGCCCCGGTCCCAGGAGGACATCTCGTAGCCGTCGACGGTGTTCATGTCGGTGTCGACGGCGAGGAGGTAGTTGCAGCCCTCGGTGCCGTGGGCGAGGACCTCGTCGAGGAAGAACTGTGCGGCGAACCGCTTGCCCTGAAGACGTCCCTGCATGTCGGGGAAGGCCAGGACGACTGTGTCGATCTCACCGCTCGCCACGAGGGCACGGAGCTCCTCGGGCGCGAGCGGCGGCATGCGGTCTACCACTGGAATCTCTCCTTCGGTGAGCCGAGGAGGCCTAAGGTATTGAATAGAACCATTGCTTGGGAAGGGGAGGAACCGAGATGACCGACACGGAGAGCGGCGGTGGCTCGATCGCGCGGCTGAATCCCGTGCTGCGGCAGGTGCGGGCGGGCAACGGTTTCGAGGAGGCCCTGGAGCAGATCCTCCAGGTGGTCCGGCTGGGCCTGGTGCCCGGCGGGGAACGGCTGCCTCCCGAGCGCGAGTTGGCCGAGCGGATGGGGATCAGCCGGGTCACCCTGCGCGAGGTGCTCAAGGTGCTCCAGGACCAGGGCCTGGTGGAGGCCCGGCGCGGCCGGTACGGCGGAACGTTCGTGCTGGCCCGCCCCGACACTCCGGCGGGCGGTGCCGAGGAGGAGCTGCGGCGGCGCGTGGCGGGGGTGGACATCGAGGACGTGCTGCGCTTCCGCGAGGTGTTGGAGGTGGGCGCGGCCGGGCTGTGCGCCGCGCAGGGGCTGTCCGAGGAGGAGGCCGAGCGGCTGCTGGCGGCGCTGGCGGCCACCCACGACGCCCCGCTCTCCGAGTACCGCCGCCAGGACACCCTCTTCCACCTCGCGCTGTGCGAGCTGGCCGGCTCCGCCACTCTGACGGCCCAGTACGCGGCCGTCCGGGCGACCGTGAACGACCTGCTGGACTGCATCCCGCTGCTGGTGCGCAACCTGGAGCACTCCCAGCAGCAGCACACGGTCCTGGTGGAGGCGGTACTGGAGCGGGACGCCGAGGCGGCGCGGGCGGTGATGCGCGAGCACTGCTGCGGGACGGCGGCCCTGCTGCGCGGCTTCCTGGCCTGACGCGGGCGACGGCGGTGGGGGCGCCTGGGGTTCGAGAGGCACGAGGGGTTCGAGCGACACGAGGGGTTCGAGAGGTTTTCGTAACCCCTGTTTAACGCAGGGGTCTTGCGCGTGCCACGCCGTTGACGCAAAGGTACGCCTCACAACCATTGCATCGCAGTGCCCTAGGCAGGAGCGCACATGGCCGACGACATCGCACCGCTGCCCGTATCCGCACCACCCGCCGCGAAGGGCGACGCCGACGCCGAGTACCTGGAGCGCCGCACCCTGCGCCGAGGCAGCGCCGGCTGGCTGCTGCTGACCGGGCTCGGCGTCGCGTACGTCGTCTCCGGCGACTTCTCCGGCTGGAACGTGGGCCTGGACAAGGGCGGTTTCGGCGGCCTTGCCATCGCCACCGTCCTGATGGGCGCCATGTACGCCTGCCTCGTCTTCTCCCTCGCCGAGCTGTCCACGATCCTGCCGACGGCGGGCGGCGGCTACGGCTTCGCCCGCCGCGCGCTCGGCCCGTGGGGCGGCTTCCTCACCGGCACCGCCATCCTCATCGAGTACATCCTGGCCCCGGCGGCGATCGTCATCTTCATCGGCGACTACGTCGAATCGCTCGGCCTGTTCGGACTGACCTCCAGCTGGCCGGTCTACCTCGGCTGCTTCGTCATCTTCATCGGAGTCCACCTGTGGGGCGTGGGCGAGGCGCTGCGCTTCAGCCTCGTCGTCACCGCCATCGCCGTGGCCGCGCTGCTGGTCTTCGCGCTCGGAGCACTCACCGAGTTCGACGCGGGCTCCCTGGACGACATCCCCGTGGACGCCGGCGCCTTCGGCTCCAGCTCCTGGCTGCCGTTCGGCGTGCTCGGCATCTGGGCCGCCTTCCCCTTCGGCATGTGGTTCTTCCTCGGCGTCGAGGGCGTCCCGCTCGCCGCCGAGGAGGCCAAGGACCCGGTCCGCTCCATGCCGAAGGCCCTCGCCATCTCCATGGGCGTCCTCGCCCTGCTCGCCCTGATCACCTTCTTCGCCGCCACCGGCGCCCAGGGCGCCGACGCCGTCAAGACCGCGGGCAACCCGCTCGTCGTCGCCCTGGAGGGGGACGACGGACCGACCGCGCTCAGCCGCTTCGTCAACTACGCCGGACTGGCCGGGCTGGTCGCCTCGTTCTTCTCGCTCATCTACGCCGGCTCCCGCCAGCTCTTCGCCCTGTCCCGGGCCGGCTACCTGCCGCGCTTCCTGTCACTCACCTCGAAGCGCAAGGCCCCGTACCTCGGACTGGTGATTCCGGGCGCCATCGGATTCGCCCTCGCGGCGGCCACCGGCAACGGCGCGCGGATGCTGAACATCGCCGTGTTCGGCGCGACCATCTCGTACGCCCTGATGGCCCTCTCGCACATCGTGCTGCGCCGCCGCGAGCCCGCCCTGGACCGGCCGTACCGCACCCCCGGAGGGGTCCTGACCTCCTCCGTCGCCTTCGTACTCGCCCTTTCGGCCCTCGTCGCCACCTTCCTGGTGGACAAGGACGCGGCACTCATCGCACTCGCCGTGTACGCCGTCGCCCTCGCCTACTTCGCGATCTACAGTCGGCACCACCTCGTGGCCTCCGCACCTGAGGAAGAAGCCGCCGCGCTTGCGGAAGCCGAGGCGGAGTTGACCCGCGACTGAGAGCCTTGTCCCGCCCCTTGATACGGCACCATCCTGGAGGTAATCCGTGCCCAGGCCGCTCATCGGCATCACCACCTACGTGGAGGAATCCACCCGTTACAACGTGTGGGACCTCCCCACGTCGCTCGTGCCCTCCGGGTACTACGAGCTCGTCCAGGCGGCGGGCGGCGCGGCCGTGCTGCTCCCGCCGGACGAATCGGAACGGGCGGCGGAGGTGCTGGGCCGGCTGGACGGGCTGATCGTCTCGGGCGGCCCGGACGTGGACCCGGTGCGCTACGGGGCCGCGCGCGACCCCCGTACGGGTCCCCCCGCGCGGGTCCGCGACGAATGGGAACTCGCCCTGATCGGCGCCGCCCTGGAGCTGGAGCTCCCCGTACTCGGCATCTGCCGGGGCATGCAGGCGCTGAACGTCGCCCTGGGCGGCACCCTGCTCCAGCACATCGACGGGCACGTCCACACCCCGGGGGTCACCTCCTGGCACCCCGTCACCCCCGTGGCGGGCACCCGCTACGCGGAGCTGGTCCCGGAGAAGGCGGAGGTCCCGACCTACCACCACCAGGCCGTGGACCTGGTGGGCCGGGGCCTGGTGGTCTCGGCGTACGCGGACGACGGCACGGTGGAGGCCATCGAGGACCCCGACCGCGACCGCTACGTGCTGGGCGTCCAGTGGCACCCGGAACGGGACAAGGACACCCGGGTGATGGCCTCCTTCGTCGAGGCGGCCGCCGCCCGCCGGGCCGTCCCGGTCGGGGTCTCGGTCTCCTGACGCACCGCCGGCCGCGGCGCCCCCGGCCCTTCCCCGGCTCCGTGATCAGAAGATCACGTTCCCCTGGCCGGGGGCCCGGTCCGCCGCCGGTGCCCCGGACCGACGTACGTGCGGCCTACGTACGCCGCCGGGTCAGCGACAGCAGGTCCCGCGCCGGCCCCGCCGGGCGGGAGCCCGCCGGCCAGACGGCGCGCAGGGCGCGGGCCAGGGCGGCGCCCGGGACGGGGACCTCCACCAGCCGGCGGGCCGCCAGCTCGTCCACCAGGGCCAGCTCCGACAGGACGCACGGCCCGGCCCCGCTCAGCGCCGCCGCCTTGACGGCGGTGGTCGAGGCCAGCTCCAGCAGCGGCACGGCCAGCCCTCCGGAGGAGGCCAGCGCGGCGTCGAGGACCTGGCGGGTGCCCGAGCCGCGCTCGCGCAGGATCAGCGGCGTCGCCGCCAGTTCCCCGGCGTCCACCCCCTTCGAGCGCCGCGCCCAGGGGTGCTGCGGTGCCACCGCCACCACCAGGCGGTCCTGCGCGATGACGGCGGAGTCCAGCCCGTCGGGGACGCCCATCCCCTCCACGAAGCCGAGGTCGGCCTCGTGCGCCAGGACCCGCTGGGCGACGTCGGCGGAGTTCCCGGCGTGCAGGGACACCGCCGTGTCGGGGCGCTCCCCGCGCAGGGCGATCAGCCAGCCGGGCAGCAGGTACTCGGCGATGGTCATGCTGGCCGCCACCCGGAGCCGCGAGTCCCGCTTCCCGCGCAGCGCCTGCGCGCCCGCGTCGAAGGCCTCGGCGGCCTCCACCACCCGCCGCGCCCAGTCCGTGACGAGCGCCCCCTCCGCCGTGAGCGTCGAGCCGCGCGGGGAGCGGTCCACCAGGGCCACGCCGAGCCGGGTCTCCATCGCCCGGATGCGGCTGCTCGCCGCCGGCTGCGTGATGCCCAGGTGCCGTGCGGCCCCGCTCAGGCTGCCGACCCGGGCCACCGTGAGCAGCAGCTCCAGCGCGCCCAGGTCCGGCACGCGGTGTGCGAGCGGAACCGTCTCCTCATCAGCCATAACATCAGTTTATGGCCTCATAGAAGTACGGCCTCTGCCGTACGGCCCTGGTCGACGGGGACGCTGGACCCATGGCCACCACCACCGTGCGACCCCGCACCGTCATCACCCTCGCGCCCCGGACCCACAAGGCCCCCGCGCTGCGCCACCTCGGCCCCAACTGGTACGCCTCCGTCATGGGTACGGCGATCATCGCGAACGCCGGGGCCACCCTCCCCTACCAGCTCCCGGGCCAGCGCGTGGCCTGCCAGCTCGTCTGGGCGCTGTCCGCCGTGGCCCTCGCCGTCCTGCTGACCGCCCGAGCCGGGCACTGGCTGCACCACCGCGACCAGGCCCGCGCCCACCTCCTGGACCCGGCCGTCGCCCCCTTCTACGGGTGCCTGGCGATGGCCCTGCTGGCCGTCGGCGGCGGCACGCTCATCGTCGGCAAGGACCTGATCGGGACCGGCGCCGCCGTGGCCGTCGACACCGTGCTCTTCACCGCCGGCACCCTGACAGGCCTGGTCGTGGCCGTCGCCGTGCCCTACCTGATGGTGGTCCGGCACAAGGTCGAGGCCTCGCAGGCCTCCCCCGTCTGGCTGCTGCCCGTGGTCTCGCCCATGGTCTCCGCCGCCGTCGGCCCCCTGCTGGTCCCCCACCTGCCCGCCGGGCAGCCCCGCGAGGCCCTGCTGCTGGCCTGCTACGCCATGTTCGGCGTGAGCCTCATGGCCACCCTGCTGCTGCTCCCGCTGGTCTTCGGCCGGCTGATCGTGAGCGGCCCCCTGCCCCTGGCGCTGACCCCCGCGCTCTTCCTGGTCCTCGGCCCCCTCGGCCAGTCCACCACCGCCGTGAACCAGCTCGCCGACGTGGCGCCCGGCGCCGTCGACGCCTCCTACGCCCACGCCCTCGGCGCCTTCGCGGTGGTCTACGGGGTGCCCGTGATGGGCTTCGCCCTGCTGTGGCTGGCCCTGGCCGCCTCGATGCTGGTCCGGGCCGCCCGGAACGGCATGGGCTTCGCGATGACCTGGTGGGCGCTGACCTTCCCCGTCGGCACCTGCGTCACCGGCGCCGCCGGGCTGGCCCGCCACACCGGGCTGGACGCCTTCGCCTGGCTGGCCACCGCCCTGTTCCTCGGCCTGGTCACCGCCTGGCTGCTCGCCGCCGTACACACCCTGCGCGGGCTGGTCAGCGGCCGGCTGCTGCCGAGGAACGCCTGATCGCCGCCCCCAGAACCGCCGGGGCCTCCGCCAGCGAGGGCCCGTACCAGGTCAGGTGGCGCCCGCTGACGAGGGCGGCCCGGAGGTCCGGAAAGGCCTCGGGGCCGTCCCCGGCGGTGAAGGCGTAGGGCTCGTCCGGGAGCACCACCAGATCGCAGCCGCTCGCCGTCAGCTCGGCGAGCGGCACCTTCGGGTACCGCTCCGGATGCCCGGAGTGGACGTTGCGCACTCCGAGGCGGGCCAGGAGGTCGCCCGCGAAGGTGTCGCGGCCCAGCACCATCCAGGGCCGCCGCCAGATCGGCACGAAGGCGGTGAGCGGGCCGACGGGCTCCACCGCCGCCCAGGCCTCCTCGGCCCGGTCCAGCCACTCGGGCCGCTCCAGCCCCAGCGCGCCGATCAGGACCCGGTCCAGCTCGGCGAAGGCCTGTGGCAGGTCCCGGACCTCGGTGACCAGCACCTCCAGCCCGGCGGCGCGCAGCGCGTCCAGGTCCGGGGCCCGGTTCTCCTCCTCGTTGGCGATCACCAAGTCCGGGCGCAGCTCCACGACCGCCCGTACGTCAGGGTTCTTCGTCCCCCCGATCCGTACGGCGCCGCCCAGGTCCGCCGGGTGCGTGCACCAGTCGGTGACCCCGACGAGCCGTCCGGGGGCGGACACCGCCACCGCCTCGGTCAGGGACGGTACGAGCGAGACGACGCGCACCGGCTCAGTGCTCCGGCGAGGGCGGCTCGGAGGTGGCGTGGATGTGGTCGCCGACGGCCACGACGAGGAGCCTGGTGTCGTCGCCGGCGGCCCGCCAGCGGTGGCGCACCCCGCCGGACAGGAACAGCGCGTCGCCGCACTCCAGCCGGTACGCCCGGCCCTCGGCCTCCACCTGGCAGGCGCCGGAGACCACGTACATCAGCTCGTCGTTGCGGTGCTGGTACTCGCGGCCGGCGTCCTGGTCGCCGGTGAACTCCAGCGCGTGCAGCTGGTGGTGACCGCGCACGAGGGGGCGTACGCCCATCACCGGGGTGAGCCCGGACTCGTCCCCCGCCCGTACGAGGTCCACCGTGCGCGCGGTGTCGGAGGCGGCCAGCAGGTCCACGGCCGTGGTCTCCAGCGCGTCCGCGACCCGCTCCAGCGAACGCATGCTGGGGCGGGCGCGCTCGTTCTCTATCTGGCTCAGGAAGGGGACGGACAGGCCGCTGCGCGCCGAGACGGCGGCGAGGGTCAGGTGCAGCGCGCGGCGCCGTTTGCGCACGGCGACGCCGACCCGCAGCGGCTCCTTGGAGTCCTTCTCCTTGTCGTTGGCGTCGGGCGCGCCCGCTCTCGCGGGCGCGTACTCCCTGCCGTCCGTGGCGTCCGCGATGTTTCCGTCTTCCTTGCCGTTCATGTCGGGGCTGCCCTCCCCTGTCCTCATCGCACATCGGTGTGCTGTAAGCACCTTACGCAGCAACCGCCCCCGGATTCGCGCGCAAGAGCCCTCCGGGCCTCGACCCGGCGGATTCCCGTGGGTCCCCCGTCACCCTACGTGGCCCCCGCCCTCGCGCCACAGCGCACGGTCACCGGCGAGGATCACCATGTCACCGGCCGGACGGACCAGCAGCCGGGCTCCCGGGTGGCCGGCGGTGCCGCTGCTCCACAGGTTCGACCCGTCGGCGGCGCGCACGGTCAGGTCGCCGTCGGCGGAGAACACGGCCTCCTTCCCCTTCCCCCCGGTGCCCGCGTTCCACAGCCGGTTGCCGCCGGAGTCGAGCAGGACGAGGTCCCCGTCGGCCTGGAGGGACAGCCGCACGGCCCCCGCGTCCAGGACGTCGCCGGCGCGCAGGACGGTGCCGCCGTGGACCTCGACGGAGCGGTCGAGCCTGCCTTCGGCCAGGGCGCGCAGGGTGGGCAGCGAGGGCGTGAAGGCGTAGAGGGCGCCCTCGGTGCGGACGAACCGGCCGAAGCCCAGGGTGGTGGCGCGGCTGCCGGTCGCGGACTCGGCCTCGAAGGTGACGGGCGATTCCGGGCCCAGGACCGGATCCGCTCCGACGCGGGGGTTGCGGGCGGGCGGGAAGTCGAGGTCGTTGATCCACCGCTTGGTGAGGAACTCGAACTGCTGCACCAGGTCTGCCTGGTAGCCGACGAAGACCAGGCCGCGCGGGGCCTCCTGCTCGTGGGCGGGCCGGTCGAAGTCGTAGGCGGGGCCGTACGGGATGCCGCGCCGGATGATCCGCCGTCCGTCGAGTTCGGCGGCGGCCAGCGGCGGCCGGCCGGGGGTGAGGACGAGGCCGTCGCGCGGGTTGCCCTTGCGGATGTGGGCGAACAGCGGGGTGTGCCAGCCGTCGGGGTCGCCCGCGTACTTGAGGGCGGCGTCCGGGTCGGTGCCGAGAGGGGCGGGCTGCTCGGCGAGCGGGCAGCCCGCGATGGGGGTGCCTCCGGGCCAGCGGCCGACGAGGCGGGCGGCGACCCAGGTCTCGGTGGCCTCCGGCGGCGCGGCCCCGGCCTTCTTCAGGTCGGCCAGCCGCTCCCGGGCCTGGGCCCACCAGCCGGGTACGTCCTGGGCGAGCCGGCGGACCACCTGGAAGGAGCCGCCGGTGGCCCATGCGGGCAGTCCGGCGGGCCGGCGCCCGACCTTCTCCTGCCCCACGAGGAACTCCCCGGGCGGCACGAGCCGGGTGCCGGGCTTGCCCTTCACGGTGGTCGCGTCGGCCGGGTCTGGGGCGTGGAAGCCGCGCACGCCGGGCTGGCTGATGCCGTCGGAGAAGCCGAAGTGCTCGTGCCCCTTCAGCGCCCCGGGGAGCTTGCCCGCGTTCTGCCGGAAGACGACCTCGCCGCCAGCCGGGCCGAGGGCCTTCTTGTGGCGGGCGACCGCGGCGGCGAGCCGGGCCGGGTCGTCCGCGGAGAGGCTGAGTACGGCGTGCACGGCGCGCTCGGGCTCCTCGGCGCCGAACAGCCAGGTGTGCGGGGCGCTGTCGCCGGTGTCGCCGAGCGCCTCCGCGCGCTCGGCGGGGCCCTGCGCGAACGCCTCGGCGGTGCTGCCGGCGGGCAGGGCCGGGAAGGGATCGCGCCCGGCGAGCAGGCTCAGCCCGGCGTGGGTCAGGGACAGGCCGGTCCACTGGGCGGAGAGCCCGGCCGGGTCGGCGCCGCCCGCCTTGAGCCGGGCCGCGCTGAAGGCGGCGTTGAAGCGGGCCATCTCCTCGGTGGTCGAGATGTCCGGCAGCAGCCGGCCCAGCCAGGTCCGGGCCCGCTCGGCGTCGTGGAAGTGCAGGAGCAGCAGACAGGCGTGGTCCTTGCGGGAGCCCGCGAGGACGTCGCCCTGGATGGTGCGGTCGGCGCGCAGGGGCAGGGCGGCGGACTCGGCGGCGGCAGGGGCGGGCCCGGCAGCCGTCCCCGCCGTACCCGGCGTCGCCGCTGTCGCCGCGCTCGCCGCTCCGGCGGCGTACGGGCACACGGCCAGCGCGGCGGCGGCCGCCGCCCCGGCCCGGATGACGGTTCTGCGGGCGGGGGTGAGGGGCTGCGCGTCGTCCATCGGGTCTCCTGGGTGTGGGGCGGAGGAGGCGGGGGTGCGGGGGCGGCCGGCTCAGGTCAGCCGGACCCAGCGCGCGACGCTGGGCACGCCCTTCGCGTCGAGGAGGAAGAGCATGTGGTGGCCGGGGGCCGCGGACGCGGGCGGGGCCTGGAGGGTGAGGAGTCCGCCCTCCCGCCGCTCGATGCGCAGTTCGACCTGCCTGCGGCCGGCTCCGGTGCCGGCGGTGTGCGGGGCGCCCGACGGGGCCAGCAGCACGGCCCGCCGTACCCGGTCCGGGGTGCCGGTGCGCACCAGGAAGCGGTCGCCGGGAGCGAGGGGTGCGGCCGGCACCTCGTCGAGCCGGGGCCGGGGCCCCTGGTGCAGGTAGGCGGGCTCGTAGATCTCGATGGTGCCGTGCATGTCGTCGCGGAGGTCCGCGTCGTGGGCGGTCTGCTGGAGTTCGTCACCGGTGATCACGACGCGGCCGTCGGGCAGGAGCAGGGCGCCGGCGTGGTGGCCGCGCGGCAGCCGCTGCACCGGGCCGAGCCGCCAGCCGCCCTTGGTGTCGCGCAGCTCCAGCTGGCGGAACCTCAGATCGGGGGCGGGGGTGAGCAGGCCGCTCGCGTAGTCGTGGATGTCGTAGGCGCCGCTCGCGGTGAGCAGGGTCCCGTCGGGCATCAGGACGGTGTTGTCGCCGGGGCGGCCCGCGGCGGGCGCGTACGAGGGGCCGGCGGCCGCGAGGGGGTGCCCGAGCACGGGGAAGCGTTCCATCGCCGGGGCCCTGGTCCCCCACAGCGGCCCGGCCCCGCCCGGGAAGGGCGTCCGGCGGGCGGTGGCCGTCTCCTGCTCGCGGCTCCAGGTCTCGGTCCAGGGGTCGAAGACCAGCGAGAGCCCGCCGTCGGCGGTGCCGCCGAAGACGCCCAGGCGGCCGCTGGGCAGCAGGGAGTGGCCGGTGCGGAAGAACAGGGCGGTCGGGGGCGGGGTGACCTTCGTGAACGAACCGGCCCCGGTGCCCTTCGCGGGGTCCCACAGGAAGGCCCGGCCGGCGCCGGTGTGCTCGAAGGAGAACAGCAGCACCTTGCCGGTGGGGAGCAGGGCGGTGTGCGCGCCGAAGTCCGGGGAGTCGAAGTACTCCGTGAACGCGCCGTACACCGCGGGGCGGAAGCCCGCGTTCGCCCTGGCCTGGGACTCGGTCAGCGACTTGAGGCGGGCGGCCCTTGCGGCGTCCGGGCGGTCGGCCTCGTCGCGCATCGCGAGGCGGGTACGGGCGTGCGCCTCGGCGAGCTCGGGGCCCAGGCCGCGCGACTCCGCCGGCGACACCTCCCGGCGGACCCGCTCGCGCAGCTCGCCGGGACTCAGCCGGGCCGCGGCGGGGCCGGCGGCCGGATCCGGGGCCCCCTCGCGGGCCGCGGCGGAGCCGGCGTGGAGCAGGGACAGCACGGTGCTCGCGACGAGGACGCGGGCGACTCCGCGACGGGGCATGCGGCACCCTCACAGGACGGGGACGGGCACGGCCGGACGGGCGGAGCGCCCTGCCGGTGATCCACACCCTCCGCGAGGGTGCGCGAACGCGCGCGCCGGGCGAACTGTTTGAGTGACGATCAGGTCACCCGGGGTGACCCGGGCGTGCCGTCGGCGGTGCGGCATCATCGTCTGCGTGACGACACGACGCCTGATGCTCCTGGACACCGCCTCCCTCTACTACCGCGCCTACTTCGGCGTGCCGGACTCCGTGAAGGCCCCCGACGGCACTCCTGTCAACGCCGTGCGCGGGCTCCTCGACTTCATCGGGCGGCTGGTGCAGGACCACCGCCCGGACGACCTGGTGGCCTGCATGGACGCCGACTGGCGGCCGCACTGGCGGGTGGAGCTGATCCCGTCCTACAAGGCGCACCGGGTCGCGGAGGAGACGGAGACCGGCCCGGACGTGGAGGAGACCCCGGACACCCTGGCCCCGCAGGTGCCGATCATCGAGGCGGCGCTGGACGCGTTCGGCATCGCCCGGGTGGGGGTCGCCGGGTACGAGGCGGACGACGTGATCGGAACCCTCACCGCCAGGGCCACCGGCCCGGTGGACATCGTCACCGGCGACCGGGACCTCTACCAGCTGGTGGACGACGCCCGGCAGCGCCGCGTGCTGTACCCGCTCAAGGGCGTGGGGACGCTCCAGGTGACCGACGAGGCGTGGCTGCGCGAGAAGTACGGGGTGGACGGCCCCGGGTACGCGGACCTCGCGCTGCTGCGCGGCGACCCGAGCGACGGCCTGCCGGGCGTGCCGGGCATCGGCGAGAAGACGGCGGCCAAGCTGCTGGACGCGTACGGGGACCTGGCCGGGATCGTCGCGGCGGTCGGCGACCCGAAGTCGAAGCTGACCCCCACCCAGCGCAAGCGCCTGGACGAGTCCCGTCCGTACCTCGCCGTCGCCCCCAAGGTCGTCCAGGTGGCCTCGGACGTCCCGCTGCCCGCCTTCGACCCGGCCCTGCCCCAGTTCCCCGCCCGTCCCGAAATGGTCGACGCGCTCGCCCGTCGGTGGGGTCTGGGAGGAGCGGTGTCACGTCTGAGCAGCGCGCTGCGCCCATGAGATGCTAGGTTAGGTAATCCTAAGCTTCGTAAGTCGTAAGGGGAGACACCGTGGCAGAAGGACGCGCCCGCACCGTCGGCACCGCAGTCGTCGTGAGCACCGAACGGCTGACGCCGCACATGGTCCGCCTCGTGCTGGGCGGCGACGGGCTGGCCGGCTTCGGCGCGGGCGCGCATTCGGACCACTACGTGAAACTCCTCTTCGCACCCGAGGGCGTGCGGTACGCCGAGCCGTGGGACATGGACGTCATCCGCGCGACGCACCACCGCGAGGCCTGGCCCCGCCAGCGCGCGTACACCGTCCGGGCCTGGGACCCGGCCCGCCTGGAACTGACCCTCGACTTCGTGGTCCACGGGGACGAGGGCCTGGCCGGCCCCTGGGCGGCCCGCGTCCGGCCCGGCGAACTCGTCCACTTCCTCGGCCCCGGCGGCGGCTACGCCCCGGACCCCCTGGCGGGCTGGCACCTCCTCGCCGGCGACGAGAGCGCGCTGCCGGCGATCGCGGCGTCGATGGAGCGGATGCCGCGGGGCGCGCGGGTGCACGCCTTCATCGAGATCGACGGCCCGGCGGACGAACAGGACGTCCGCACCCCGGACGGCATCACCCCGGTGTGGCTGCACCGCGGCGACCGCCCGGTGGGCGCGGCCCTGGTCGAAGCGGTCACCTCCCTGCACTTCCCGTCCTCGGACGTGCACGCCTTCGTCCACGGCGAGGCGGGCTTCGTGAAGGAACTCCGCCGGCACCTCCGCCTGGACCGGGGCGTGGCGCGCGAGCGGCTGTCGATCTCCGGGTACTGGCGCCTCGGCGAGACGGACGAGGGCTGGCGCGCGATCAAGCGCGACTGGAACGCCGCCGTCGAAGCCGAACAGGACGTCCCCACCCCGGCCGCCGCCTGAGGCTCGGCCGCTGCGCGGGGTCGGCCCGGCCGGCGAAATCCAGCCTCGCCGGCGTTCGGGGCGGGGAGGGTCTGGGGGCGGAGCCCCCCAGGGGGTCCGGGGGCACAGCCCCGGGGGAACGGGCGAAGGGCGGGGCGGGGAGCAGCCCGCGCAGCGGCACACCCACCCGCTCCCGAGCGGCGCGCCGCGGGCGCAGGGCGGACAATGGCCCCATGCGTACGCTCCGCGCGGCCGGACTCGCCGGGGCCGCGGTGCTGCTGGTCTCCGCGGCCACCGCGGCAGGGGCCGCGCCGCCGGGGCCCACTCCACCGCCACCCCCCGCGCCCCGCCTCACCGACGCCGCCGTCGCCGCCGCGATCGCCCGGCTCGACGCCACCATCGCCGACGGCATGCGCCGCACCGGCGTCCCCGGCGTCTCCGTGGCCGTCGTCCACGACGACGAGGTGGTCTACCTCAAGGGCTTCGGTCTCCGCCGCACCGGCGACACCGCCAAGGTCGGCCCCGACACCGTGTTCCAGCTGGCCTCCGTCTCCAAGCCGGTCACGTCCACCGTCATCGCCGGGACCCTGACCTCCCCCGAGGCCTGGGACGAGCCCATCGCCGGCACCCTCCCCGGCTTCGCCCTCAAGGACCCCTGGGTCACCTCGCACGTCACCCCCGCCGACCTGCTCTCGCACCGCAGCGGGCTCCCCGACCACGCCGGTGACCTCCTGGAGGACCTCGGCTACGACCAGGCGTACATCCTCGGCCACCTCCGCGAGGAGCCGCTGACCCCCTTCCGCGCGAGCTACGCGTACACCAACTTCGGGTTCACCGCCGCCGCCGAGGCCGTCGCCCGCGACCACGGCGTCAGCTGGCAGAAGCTCAGCGAGGACACCCTCTTCAGGCCCGCCGGGATGACCCGCACCAGTACCGAGTTCTCCGCCTACGCCAAGGCCCCGGACCGGGCCTCCGGCCACGTGAAGAACCCCGACGGCACCTGGAGCCCCCGCTACGTCCGCGACGCCGACGCCCAGACCCCGGCCGGCGGGGCCAGCTCCACCGCCCGCGACATGGCCCGTTGGCTGCGGCTCCAGCTGAACACCGGCACCCTCGACGGGAAGCGCGTCATCCCCGCCGACACCCTCGCCCGCACCCGGGTCCCCGAGATCGTCTCCCAGGCCCAGACCCCGCGCGGCACCCCGCAGTTCTACGGGCTCGGCTGGAACGTCAACTACGACGACGCCGGCCGGCTGCGCCTGAGCCACTCCGGGGGCTTCGAGCTCGGCGCCAACACCAACGTCACGATGGTCCCGCTGGAGCGCCTCGGCATCGTCGTCCTGACCAACGGCTCGCCCGTCGGCCTGGCGGACTCCGTCGCCCTGGACTTCTTCGACATCGCCGAGCACGGCAAGCCGACCGCCGACTGGATGGCGATCATCGCCGGCGCGTACCGGCAGCTGGACGACGCGGTCCGGTCCGACACCGACTACGCCCACCCCCCGGCCGGCGCGAAGCCCGCCCGCGACGACAGCGTCTACACCGGCACGTACGAGAACCCGTACTACGGCCCCCTCACCGTCACCGCCGACCCCTCCGGCAAGGGCCTGGTCCTCTCCCTCGGGCCGAAGCCGATGCGCTTCCCCCTGACCCACTACGACGGCGACACCTTCAGCTTCGAGACCGCCGGCGAGAACGCCGTCGGCCGTACCGGGGTGTTCTTCTCCGACGGCACGGTCCGCGTCGAGTACCTCGACCAGAACCACCTCGGCACCTTCACCCAGAAGTAGCCGCCTACCCTGGTCCCGATGACCCGCAGATCCCACATCCCGCCCGCACCCCTCCCCCAGCAGGCCGGCATCGACCCGGTGCGGATGCGCCTGCCCCCCGACCACGAGGGCCGGTGGCCGACGCTCGGCGCCTACCTGACCGAGCGTTACGCAGGCACGCGCGGCTCCGAGTCCATGGCCCGCCTCCTCGCCGACGGCCGGGTGCTGGGCGAGGGCGGACGGGTGCTGCGGCACGAGGACCCGTACGAGCCGGGCGGCTGGCTCTGGTTCCACCGGGACATGCCGCCCGAGCCGCCCGTACCCTTCCCGATCGGCGTGGTCCACCGCGACCGGCACCTCCTGGTGGTGGACAAGCCGCACTTCCTGGCGACCACCCCGCGCGGCAGCCACGTCACCGAGACCGCCCTGGCCCGGCTGCGCCGGGAGCTGGACCTGCCGGCGCTGAGCCCCGCGCACCGCCTGGACCGGATGACGGCCGGGCTGGTCATGTTCAGCATCCGGCCCGAGGACCGCGGCGCCTACCAGCTGCTGTTCCAGGAGCGCCGGGTGCGCAAGGAGTACGAGGCCCTCGCGCCCCACGACCCGTCGCTGGAGCTGCCCCGGCTGGTCCGCAGCCACATCGAGAAGACCCGCGGGGTGATGGCGGCGGTCGAGGTGCCCGGCGCCGAGCCGAACGCCGAGAGCCTGGTCGAACTCGCGGAGGTCCGGGGCGGGCTGGGCCGCTACCGGCTGACCCCGCACACCGGGCGCACCCACCAGCTGCGGGTGCACATGAACTCCCTGGGCCTGCCCATCCTGGGCGATCCCGTCTACCCGGTGGTCGCTGAGGCGGCGGATCCGGCGGACTACCGGCGCCCGCTCCAGCTGCTGGCCCGGACCCTGGCCTTCACCGACCCGGTCACCGGCACCCGGCACCGGCTGGAGACCGGGCTCACCCTCCAGGCGTGGGAGGACCGGGCGGGCTGGGAGGCCGGCCCGGCGGCGTGAGCCCCGCGATCCGCAGGGCCGCGTCGGCCGCGGCCTCCGCGAAGGCCGCGACCGGCCGCTCCGGATCGCGGCGGCGGACCAGCATGACGCCCTCGATCAGGCCGAAGACCAGGTTGTTTGCGCAGGGCCGGCCCGCCCGGTCCCGGGCCGGTTCGGCCCCGGCGGGAGCGGGCTTCGGACGAAGCCCCGAACGCGCCTATCCGACCGAGCTGTAGGCCACCACACCCCGCAGCAGGGCGTCGACGGCCTTGCGGGCGTTGCGCGCCACCGTGCTCCCGCCCGCCGAGGAGGGCGGGGCCGTCGAGGCGGGGGCCGCCTGCGCGATCTGCCCGAGGACGTCGATGACCTGCTTGCACCAGCGCACGAAGTCGCCGGCCGGCATCTCCGCCTCGCGCAGCACCTCGTCCAGGCTCTTGTCGGAGGCCCACTGGTAGGCCGCCCACGCGAAGCCGAGGTCCGGCTCGCGCTGGCCCACGCCCTCCGCCTGGTTGATGCGGTGCTCCTCCTCCAGCGCGTCGAGCCGGCCCCAGATGCGGACCATCTCGCCCAGCGCCGCCTTCGCCGCGCCGTTCGGCACCTTGGGCGGGGCCGCGTCGTCGGACTGCCGCGCCTCGAAGACCAACGCCGAGACGCAGGCGGCCAGTTCGGCGGGGTTCAGCCCCTCCCAGACGCCCTCGCGCAGGCACTCCGAGGCCAGCAGGTCCAGCTCGCCGTAGAGCCGGGCCAGCCGCTTGCCGTGCACGGTGACCTCGTCCTCGCGCAGGTAGTCCAGCTCGGTGAGCAGCGCGTGGATCCGGTCGAAGGTGCGGGCGATGGTGTTCGTCCGGCCCTCGATGCGCCGCTCCAGCTGCTGCGTGTCCCGCTTGAGCCGGTGGTAGCGCTCCGCCCAGCGGGCGTGGTCCTCGCGCTCGTCGCAGCCGTGGCAGGGGTGGGCGCGGAGTTCGGCGCGCAGCCGGGCGATCTCGCGGTCGTCGGCCGCGGCGGCCCGGCCCGGCCGGTGCCGCTTCGGGTCGATGTGGCCGGCCTTGTTGCGCAGCGCCGTCGCCAGGTCCCTGCGGGACTGCGGGGAACGGGCGTTGAAGGTCTTGGGGATCCTCATCCGGTCGATGGGCTCGACCGGGACCGGGAAGTCGATCGCGGCGAGCCGCTTGACCTGCCGCTCGGCGGTGAGCACCAGCGGGCGCGGGCCCTCGTGGTACTCGTACCCGCGGTGCCCGTTGCTCCGTCCGCCCGGCACGCCCGGGTCCAGGACCAGCGCGAGCCCGGCGAACTTGCCCGTCGGCACGTGGATGACGTCGCCCGGCTTGAGCTTCTCCAGCGAACCGGCCGCCTGTGCCCGGCGCTGGGCCGCGCCCTGCTTGGCGAGGTCGGTCTCGCGGTCCTTGAGGTCGCGGCGCAGCCGCGCGTACTCCTCGAAGTCCCCGAGGTGGCAGGTCATGCCCTCGCGGTAGCCGTCCAGGCCCTCCTCGTTGCGCTGGACCTGCCGGGAGATCCCGACGACCGAGCGGTCGGCCTGGAACTGCGCGAAGGAGGTCTCCAGCAGTTCGCGGGAGCGGTGCCGGCCGAACTGGGAGACCAGGTTGACGGCCATGTTGTACGAGGGCTTGAAGCTGGAGCGCAGCGGATAGGTGCGGGTGCCGGCGAGCCCGGCGAGCTGCACCGGGTCCATGCCGCGCTGCCACAGCACCACCGCGTGGCCCTCGACGTCGATGCCGCGCCGCCCGGCCCGGCCGGTGAGCTGCGTGTACTCGCCGGGGGTGATGTCGGCGTGCTGCTCGCCGTTCCACTTGACGAGCTTCTCCAGGATGACCGTGCGCGCGGGCATGTTGATGCCGAGGGCGAGGGTCTCGGTGGCGAAGACGGCCTTGACGAGGCCGCGTACGAACAGCTCCTCGACGACTTCCTTGAAGGTGGGCAGCATGCCCGCGTGGTGCGCGGCGATGCCCCGCTCCAGGCCTTCGAGCCACTCGTAGTAGCCCAGGACGTGCAGGTCCTCGGCGGGGATGGAGGCGGTCCGCTCCTCGACGATCTCACGGACCTTCAGGCGCGCGGTGTCGTCGTTGAGCCGCAGGCCCGCGTACAGGCACTGCTGGACGGCGGCCTCGCATCCGGCCCGGCTGAAGATGAAGTTGATGGCGGGCAGCAGGTTGTCGCTGTCCAGGCGGGCGATGACCTCGGGGCGGCCCGGCGTCCAGATCCGGCTGCGGGAGCGGCGCTCGCGCTCGCGGTCGGCCTCGCGGACCATCTTGCCGCGCCGCCGGTCCTTGGGGCTGTAGCCGCGGCTGTTCTCCTCGCGGGCCATGCGCAGCAGGTCGGGGTTGACCTCGCGGCGGGCGGAGCCGCGGCCGCCGTGGTCGGACTCCTCCTCGAAGAGGTCGTAGACCCGCCGGCCGGCCATCACGTGCTGCCACAGCGGTACGGGCCGCTCCTCGGAGACGATGACCTCGGTGTCGCCGCGGACGGTGTCGAGCCAGTCGCCGAACTCCTCGGCGTTGGAGACGGTCGCGGACAGCGAGACGAGGGTCACCGACTCGGGGAGGTGGATGATCACTTCCTCCCAGACGGCGCCGCGGAACCGGTCGGAGAGGTAGTGCACCTCGTCCATCACGACGTAGCCGAGGCCGCTGAGCGCCTGGGAGCCCGCGTAGAGCATGTTGCGGAGCACCTCGGTGGTCATCACGACCACGGGGGCGTCGCCGTTGACGCTGTTGTCACCGGTCAGCAGGCCCACCTTGGCGGCGCCGTAGCGCTTGACGAGGTCGGCGTACTTCTGGTTGGACAGGGCCTTGATGGGCGTCGTGTAGAAGCACTTGCGGCCCTGCTGGAGGGCGAGGTGCACGGCGAACTCGCCCACGATGGTCTTGCCCGAGCCGGTCGGGGCGGCCACCAGGACGCCCTTGCCGGCCTCCAGTGCCTTACAGGCCTCGATCTGGTACGGGTCCAGGTCGAATTCGTACATCTCGCGGAAGGGGGCCAGGGCGGAGGCCTCTTCGGCGGCGCGGATCCGGGCAGCGGCGTACCGCTCGGCGGGTGAGAGTTCTTCGGTCATCTTGTCTTCGAGCCTACCCGCCGCCTCTGACAACAGTCGCGATCATTTATGTGAGGAGCCGGACCGCCCCGGGGACGCACTCGGCGGTCACCGGGAGCGGGCCCAGCGGCTCCCCGTCGGCGTAGGCGGTGAGGTCCGGGGCTTCGAGGGTGACCTTGGCGGCGCGGTGGACGGTGACCTTGGGGTGGGACAGGTGCGTCCCCTTGTAGACCTGCGGGAACACCTTGAGCAGGGTGGCGCGCCCGCAGTCGCCGACCACGGTGACGTCGAAGAGCCCGTCGTCGGGCACGGCGTCGGCGCATATGCGCATCCCGCCGCCGTACGAGGAGCCGTTGCCGACGGCGACGAGGGTGGCCTCGGTCTCGATGACCGGGCCGTCGTCGAGGGTGATCCGGTACGGGAAGGGCCGGAAGGCGGCCAGCTCCAGGGCGATGGCCAGGTCGTACTTGAAGCGGCCCAGCGGCAGCCGGGTCCGGTTGCCGCGGTCGTTGACCCGCGAGTCGAAGCCGGAGCACAGCACGGTGCCGTACCAGCTGCCGGCCGCCCGGCCGAGGTCGATCTCCCGGATCCGGCTCTCCTTGAGGGCCTCGGCGGCCAGCCGGCCGGCCCCGGCGGGGTCGCGCACGGGCAGTCCGAGCGAGCGGGCGAAGTCATTGCCGGTGCCGACCGCGACCACCCCCAGCGGGACCAGCGTCCCGGCCAGGGCCTGGAGGGCGAGGGAGACCATCCCGTCGCCGCCCACCGCGATCACCGCTCCGGTGCCCTCGCGGACGGCGGCGCGCAGCCGGGCCAGGGCGTCGGCGGCGTCGGTGCCGACGACGGTCCGTACGGAGAAGCCGGCGGCCCGGAGCGCGGAAGCGGCCGGCTGCGCGGCGTGCGCGCCCCGGCCGCGTCCCGCGGTGGGATTGACGAAGAGGGTGATCTCAGCGCTCACCCACCGGAACCTACCTGTCAGGTGGCGTCGTCGTAACCGTTGATCTGGCGGCGTCCGCCGTCGTCCTGACCGGGCAGCGCAGAAGCGGACGGGGCCGCTCCGGTCGCGCCGATCGGGGCGGGGGTCAGGTCCAGCTCGGAGGCCTCGTCGTCGTCGAGGCCGGCGTCGGGGTCGTTGCGCTTGCGCCTGCGGTCGTTCAGCAGACAGATGCCCAGGGCGACGAAGTACAGGGCCACGATCGGGGAGGCCAGCGTCAGCATGGTCACCGGGTCACCGGTGGGCGTCGCGAACGCGGCGAAGACCGTGATGCCGAGCACCATGGCGCGCCACCAGCTGCCCAGCCGCTTCGCGGTGAGGACTCCGGTGAAGTTCAGCAGCACCAGCATCAGCGGCAGCTCGAAGGCGAGGCCGAAGACCACGACCATGCGCGTGACCAGGTCGAGGTAGTCGTCGACCGGGAGCAGGTTCTTGACGTGGTCGGGGGTGAAGCCGAGGAGGATCTCCGCCGTCTGCGGCAGGATCTTGTACGCGAGTACCGCGCCGGCGATGAAGAGCGGCGCGCCGACGGCGACGAAGCTCAGCGCGTACTTCTTCTCGTTGCGGTGCAGGCCGGGGGCGGCGAACGCCCACAGCTGGTAGAGCCAGACCGGGGCGGACAGCACGATGCCGGCGGACAGGCCGACCTTCAGCGCGATGGAGAAGGGCGCGGTCAGGCCGTTGGTGGTCATCTCGGCGCAGGGGGCGCCGTTGCGCTGGTGCGTGGCGCCGTTGGTGCAGCCCACGGACGACAGCATCGGCTCCAGCAGGAAGTCGATGATCGGCCGGTAGAAGTAGGCCGCGACGACCGTGACCACGATGATCGCCAGAACCGACTTCAGCAGCCGGTTCCTCAGCTCACGCAGGTGCTCGACCAGCGGCATCCGCCCTTCGGCGTCCTTCGCCTGCCGGTCTCGTTTCTCCTGCTTGCGGGCAGACTTGAGCAACCCACGTCCCTTGTCTCGTTGCAGATGACTGTCGTGACGGGCGACCGCCGCGCGTCAGCCCTGGGTGGTGCGGTTCGTCTCGTTCACGGGCCGGGCGCTGGTGACGTCACCGGGCGCGGCCTGGATGGTGCGCGGGGCGACGGGCTGCTGCGCGGCCTGGTCGGCGGGAGCGGCGGCGTCGGCCTCGGCCTCGCCGTCCTTCTTCATCGCCTTGGCCTCGCTCTTGAGGATGCGGGCCGACTTGCCGAGCGAGCGGGCCATCTCGGGGAGCTTCTTGGCGCCGAACAGCAGAACGATGACAGCGATGATCAGAAGGATCTCAAGGGGCTTCAGATTGCCGATCATGTGTGTCTTCCTTACTCACCGAAACGGCTGGTTTGTGGTGGCCTGGCGATACCGGACAAAGATCCGGTACCGCTCCGACATGGATCGTAACCCCCGCGGGTTAACGCCCGGCAATCCCCGGGGGTCTCCACGATTGCCTGCCGCACCGACGGTACGGGTCCGGCTCCACGGTTTCCATATCCAGAGGACCACATGCTCGTGGCGCCACCGCTACGGGGCCGCCGCCCGCCCGGCCCGGGCGAGGTCGGCGGCGGCCCGTTCCAGGTCGCCCGAGGCCTCGGTGATCCGGCGGCTGGCCAGCGCGACCTGCCCGGACAGCCGCCGCACCTCCAGGAAGACCCGCAGGGCGAGGACGGACAGGACGGCGAGCCCGAGGAATCCCAGGGCGATCGCGAGCATCGGCCACAGCATGCCAAGAGCCTAGCGCCCCGCCCTCACACGCTGCGCAGGGTGCTCACTCCCCCGCCCGTCAGCAGCTCCACGATGCGCTCACCGGCCGGTTTGCGGACCGCCGCCGCGCACTCGGGGCAGGTGAAGGAGTAGAACGTGGCGCGCCGGCTGCCGCCGATGGCCAGGCGCAGCGCGTCCGCCGCGAGCTCGAAGCGCGCCCGGCACTCGGGACAGGCGGCCTTGAACGTGACCGGTACGAGACCTGCTGAACGCGACATCGCTCCCCGCTCCCTCTAGACCTGTTCCCCGTACCCCGCGAGTGCTTCTCCAGCGGCCTTCCGGGCGCTCTCCGCCAGCTCCGGCGGCGACACGATCCGCCCGTCGCGGCCCAGGCGCAGCGCGAGCCTGCGCAGCGAGGCCGGGTCGGGGCTGCGCAGCGTGATCCGCAGCCCGCCGTCGGCCAGCTCCTCGGCGCTGTCGTGCGGGTAGTACTCGGCGACCCAGCGCCCGCCGGGGCCCACCTCGACCACCACCTCAGGGTCCTCGGCGGCCGGCTGCACCAGGCCCACGGACAGGTCCCGGGGCTCGATGGCGGGCGGCTCGGCCCGCTCGTCGAGGAGCCGGATCTCGGCGACCCGGTCGAGCCGGAAGGTGCGCCGGGCCTCGGAGAGGTGGCACCACCCCTCCAGGTACGTGTGCCCGACCGCGAAGAGCCGGATCGGGTCGACGGTGCGCTCGGTGAGCTCGTCGCGGGCGGGCGAGTAGTAGCGAAGCCAGAGCCGGCGCCGCTCGGAGATGGCCCGGTCGACGTCCGCGAAGACCCCGCCCTCGGACTCGAAGGTCACCGACAGCCGGGAGCTGGCCCCGGCGGCCTCGCCGGCGGCTGCCTCCAGCTTGGCGGTGGCCCGCAGCAGCGCGTCCCGGTCGCTCTCGCGCAGCCCCGGCAGGGTCGCGACCGCCCGGGCGGCGACCAGCAGGGAGGTCGCCTCGTCGGCGGCGAGCCGCAGCGGCTCGGCGGTGGACTCCCCCGAGGCGTCGGCGTTGTGCCACCAGATGCGGTCGCCGTCGGTGTCGATGTCGAGCAGGTCCCCGCCGCGGAAGCTGGTGCCGCACATGGGCAGCACGTCGAGGTCCGAGATCAGCTCGTCCTCGGAGATCCCGAAGGCGCGGGCGACGTCCGCGACGTGCGCGCCCGGGCGCTCCCGCAGGTAGGTCACCAGGGACAGCATCCGGCGGGTCTGGTCGATGGCGTTGGCGGCCATGCTGCTACGTCTCCCCCTCAGGGCGTTGCTGCTGTTGTTGTTCGGGTCGGGCCGTGTCGCTCGGATCAGGCCGGGCCCTGGGCGACGGCGCGCAGCCGGTCCACCACGTCGGCGCGCAGGTCGGCCGGCCCCACCACGACCACGTCCGGGCCGAACTCCACGAGCCAGGCGTCCAGCCCGTGCCCGTACGGGATCTCCAGCTCGTCCCAGCCGTCGCCGCCCTCGCGCACGGCGGTGGCCTTGGCCCGCAGCGGGTAGCCCGCCCCCGAGCGCAGCCGGATCAGCGCAGAACGCTCGGCGCCCTCACCGGCCCAGGCGGCAACGGTCTCGCGCACGGTCACCACGTCCGGCACGTCGGCGGTGTACTTCCCGGCCCGGGAGCGGACCTTTCCGGTGATCCGGGAGAGCCGGAAGACCCGCTCCGCCCCGCGGTCGCGGTCGTAGCCGGCCAGGTACCAGTGGCCACGCCAGCACTCCAGGGCCCACGGCTCCACCTGGCGGGGCTCGGGCCGCGCCGCGTTGGACTTGCGGTACTCGAAGACCACCGGCCGCCGGTCGCGGCAGGCCAGCATCAGGGGCTCGAAGGCCGCCTCGTGGACGGGGATCCGCGGCTCGATGGCGCTGTGCTGGCCCTCGTACGGATCGCCGGCCTCCGGCATCCCGCCCGCGCGGAGCTTCTGCAGCGCGCCGCTGGCCGCCCCGGCCAGCCGGGCCTGCTGCCACACCTTGGCCGCCAGCCCCAGGGCGGCGGCCTCCTCCGCGTCGAGGGAGACGGGCGGCAGCCGGTTGCTGTCCCGGCGTGCCAGGTAGCCGGTCTCGCCCTCCAGGTTCTCCACGGTCTCGATCACCAGACCGAGCTCGCGCAGATCGTCCTTGTCGCGCTCGAACATCCGGTTGAAGGACTCGTCGTTCCCTGCTTCGAGGTAGGCCTCGATGGAACCGCGCAGCTCACGCTTGCTGAGGGGACGGCGCGTCCCCAGCAGACACAGCGCCAGGTTCATCAGCCGCTCGGCCTTGGCGATCGCCATCGACGCCCTTCCCCCACTCTTAGGCACACACTCGTGACCGTTGACCGTACCGCCCCCGCGGTCCCCGGCAAAAGCGAGGGCCCCCGCCTCACGGCGGGGGCCCTCGGTGATCACAGCGGGTGAGATCAGACGCCCATCAGGTCGCAGACGAAGATCAGCGTCTCGCCCGGCTTGATGGCGCCGCCGGCGCCGCGGTCGCCGTAGGCGAGGTGGGCCGGGATCGTCAGCTTGCGACGGCCGCCGACCTTCATGCCCTGGACGCCCTGGTCCCAGCCCGGGATGACCTGGCCGATGCCCAGGATGAACTGCAGCGGGGCGCCGCGGTTCCAGGAGGCGTCGAACTCCTCACCGGAGGAGAAGGCCACGCCCACGTAGTGGACGGAGACCTTCTTGCCGGCCTCGGCCACCGGGCCGTCGCCCTCCCAGATGTCCTCGATGACCAGGTCGGTCGGGACCGGACCGTCGGGGAAGTCGATCTCGGGCTTCTCGAGCTCGCGCACGGAACTGCTCCTCATACGTACGAAACGATGTACAACCGGAACAGTCTTACACTGCTCCGACGATGTCCACGACGAAGACGAGCGTGGAGTTGGCCGGCAGGTCCTCACCCTTGGCCTGGTCCTTGTACGCCTGCTCCGGCGGAATCACCAGCAGCACGCGGCTGCCGACCTTCTTGCCCACGAGGCCCTTGTCCCAGCCCTCGATGACCTGACCCTGGCCGATCTTCGTCGAGAACGGCTGGCCGGTCTTCCAGGAGGTGTCGAAGAGCTTGGCCGCGTCCTTGCCCTGGTTCGGGGCCCACGCCGCACCGCTGTACTGCATGTAGACGGTCTGGCCGTTCTTGACCTCCGGGCCCTTGCCCTCGATCAGGACCTTGTCGACCAGCTCCTTCGGCGGGTCGTTCTTCGGGATCGTGATCGTCGCGGCCTTGTCCTCGTCGGCCTTCACCTGCGGGAGGTCGGACGGGATCGGCGCCTGGGTGCCCTCGGCCTTCTTCGGCAGCACGGAGTCCACGTCGAGGACGAAGACCAGGTTGTCCTTCGGGCCGACACCCAGCTGCGGCTGGCCCTGGTCACCGAACGCCGCCGCCGGCGGGGCGACGACCAGCACCCGGCTGCCGACCTTCTTGCCCAGCACCGCGTCACTGAACAGCGGCAGGATCTGCGGCGAACCCGCCGGGACGACCAGCGGCTGGCCCTCCGGGTCGTACGAGCCGGACAGCTCCTTGCCGCTCTTCCAGACCTTGCCCGTGTACTTGGTGACCACGAGATCGTCCTTCTTGATCTCCGGCCCGGTGCCCTCCTTGAGGGTGTTCACCACGAACTTGCCGCTCGGCTCGCCCTTGGGGACGGTGATCTCCGCCTTCTTGCCGGCCTCACCGGCGACCGTCGGCATCGGGTCGGCCGACGCCACCGGCTTCGGCACCTCGGTCTTGCCGGCACTGGCCGACGGGGACGCCGAGGACTCCTTCTTCGAGTCGTCGCCCCCTCCGCAGGCCGCGGTGAGCATCAGAGCCGGCACGATGAGCGCGGCAGCAAGTCGGCGTCGCACAATGGTCCTCAGGGTCGCTGGAATGGTCCGTCGTAGCGGCCCACTCTACGGGCTGACCCCTGCGCGACAAGGCGGTGGCGTGCGGGAACCCCGTACGCCACCGCGCACGGGGTCCCCTGACGCGCCGTTTCGTCACATACCGGCGATGAGCTTCTCCACCCGGTCGTCAACCGACCGGAACGGGTCCTTGCACAGCACCGTGCGCTGCGCCTGGTCATTGAGCTTCAGGTGCACCCAGTCGACCGTGAAGTCCCGCCGCTGCTCCTGCGCCCGGCGGATGAAGTCGCCGCGCAGCCTGGCCCGGGTGGTCTGCGGGGGCACCGACTTGCCCTCGAAGATCTTCAGGTCGTTGCACACCCGCGCCGCCTGGCCCTTGCGCTCCAGCAGGTAGTACAGGCCCCGGCGGCGGTGGATGTCGTGGTACGCGAGGTCTATCTGGGCGACCCGCGGATTGGACATCGTCATGTTGTGCTTGGCCCGGTACCGCTCGATCAGCTGGTAC
Organism: Streptomyces sp. NPDC040718; assembly: GCF_055593565.1. Lineage (NCBI taxonomy): Bacteria > Bacillati > Actinomycetota > Actinomycetes > Kitasatosporales > Streptomycetaceae > Streptomyces > Streptomyces sp. NPDC040718. The sequence continues at coordinate 307,895 of NZ_JBVIXO010000008.1, forward strand.
TTCATCACCCAGTCGATCTCGGTGCCGATCCGGTCCAGGTCCTGCGCCTCGACGGCCTCCAGGGTGCGGCCCCACAGCTCCAGGACCTGCGCCACGACGCCGGTGTTGATGCCCCGCCGGTCGGCGAAGTCGAGGGCCTTGTCGAAGTACTCCCGCTGGATCTCCAGCGCCGAGGCCTCCCGGCCGCTGGCCAGGCGCACCTTGCGCTGGCCCGTGATGTCGTGGCTGACCTCCCGGATCGCCCGGATCGGGTTCTCCAGGGTCAGGTCCCGCATCACCGTGCCCGCCTCGATCATGCGCAGCACGAGGTCGGTGGCGCCCACCTTGAGCAGCATCGTCGTCTCGGACATGTTCGAGTCGCCGACGATGACGTGCAGCCTGCGGTAGCGCTCCGCGTCGGCGTGCGGCTCGTCGCGGGTGTTGATGATCGGCCGGGAGCGGGTCGTGGCGGAGCTGACGCCCTCCCAGATGTGCTCCGCCCGCTGGCTGACGCAGTAGACCGCGCCCCTGGGTGTCTGCAGCACCTTGCCCGCGCCGCAGATCAGCTGGCGCGTGACGAGGAACGGGATCAGGATGTCCGCCAGGCGGGAGAATTCTCCGTGCCGCGCCACGAGATAGTTCTCGTGGCAGCCGTACGAATTGCCCGCCGAGTCGGTGTTGTTCTTGAAGAGGTAGACGTCGCCCGCGATTCCCTCCTCGTGCAGGCGGCGTTCGGCGTCGACGAGCAGGCCTTCGAGAATGCGCTCGCCCGCCTTGTCGTGAGTGACCAGTTCGGTCAGGTTGTCACATTCGGGTGTTGCATATTCCGGATGTGAACCCACGTCGAGGTAGAGGCGGGCGCCGTTCCGCAGGAAGACATTGCTGCTGCGGCCCCATGACACAACACGGCGGAAGAGGTAGCGCGCCACTTCGTCAGGAGACAGTCGGCGCTGTCCCCTGAACGTGCACGTGACGCCGTACTCGTTCTCCAGCCCGAAAATGCGGCGGTCCATGACTGAACATTACGCCTTCTGCACTCTTCTGAAACCGAGTTCGAGAACGGCGTTCCGGTCAGTTTTTGATCAACGGCTCGGCGACGGCCTCCGCCGCGCCCTCCGCCGACCCCGCCACCGCACGGCTGCGGCCCGTCCCGGCAAGCGCCCGCTGAGTCAGCATCAGCACCAGCAGGGCCGCGGCTCCACCACCGCAGGCCACCGCGAAACCGGCCGCCGTGCCCCCCGCTTCCAGCGCCGGACCCGCCGCCGCCGTGCCGATGGCCGCGCCGACGCCGAAGAACGTCACCAGCCAGGAGAAGGCCTCCGTCACCGTGCCGGCCGGCGCGTGCCGGTCCACCACGATGAACGCGCACGCCAGCGAGGGCGCCAGGAACACGCCCGCCAGCGCCGACAGCGCCGTCATCGCCACCGGCCCCACGTCCAGCACCAGCGGCAGGTAGCACACGGCCAGCAGCGCCACCAGCACCCGCAGCCGCCGCTCCGGCGCCCCCGCCCACTGCCGGGCCCCGTAGAGCACACCGCCGACCAGCGCGCCCAGACCCAGCGCCGCCATCAGCCAGCCGTACACCGCCTGGCCGCCGTGCTCGTCGGCGTACGCCACCGCGGCCACCGCGATCGAGCCCAGCGCCATGCCGACGAAGAAGAACGCGCCCAGCAGCGCCAGCAGCCCGCGCGAGCGCAGCGCGCCCAGCCAGTGCGCCTCGCGCGGCGCGGAACGCCAGGTCCGCGAGGGCTCGGAGAGCACCACCGACAGCACGCCCAGCACGCCGACAGCGTTGAGCACCAGCAGCGCCACCGCCGGGGACCACAGCGACACGCACAGCGTCACCAGCAGCGGCCCGACCGTGTACATGACCTCCTGGGCCACCGCGTCCATCGCGTACGCCGCGTGCACCCGCTCCTCGCGGCCGCCGAGCACCCCCGGCCACAGCGCCCGCAGACCGCCCTCCAGCGGCGGCGTGAACAGACCGGAGAGCACCATCGCCGCGTACGCGGACGCCACCGAGTCCGTACCGGCCAGCGCCAGCCAGACCATGCCCGCCGCCGACACCAGGGCCGCGGGCAGCTGCACGCGCGGCTGCCCGTACAGGTCCACCGCCCGGCCCAGCAGGGGCTGTCCGACGGCGTTGGCGAGCCCGTACACGGCCGCCAGCGCGCCGGCCAGGCTGTAGCTGCCGCCCTGGTCCCGGACGAAGAGGACGATCGCGATCGCCGCCGTGCCGTTCGGCAGCCGGCCTATCAGCGTGCCCGCCAGCAGCCTCGCGGCGTACCTGGTCCTGAGCAGCTCCGCGTAACCCGCGGCCATGACCGCCCCCTTCTGCCCGGACCCAGCCGGGGTAATACGTATAACGAGACACGTCATACGTACCATGGCGGCAGACCCGGGGTCCACCCGGCGAACCACCCGCACCCGCCCCACCTCGCATTTCGGGAGCCACCTGTGACGAGACCCACCAGCCGCGACGTCGCCACCGCCGCCGGGGTCTCCCAGGCCACCGTCTCCCTCGTCCTCGGCGACAAATGGCGCGGCCGCGTCTCCGAACGCACCGCCGCCCTCGTCCGCGAAGCCGCCACCACCCTCGGCTACCGCCCCAACCTCGCCGCCCGCAACCTCCGCCTCGGCAGCACCCGCACCGCCCTCCTCGTCGTCCCCGCCCTCACCAACGAGTTCTTCGCCCGCGTCTACACCGGCGCCGCCCGCGTCGCCGCCGAGCACGGCTTCGGCGTGGTCCTCTACCCCTCCCCCGAAGGCACCGGCCCCGCCCGGGACCCCTTCGCCTCCGCCCGCGCCGCCCTCGACGGCGTCATCGCCTCCTCCATGGCCACCGACGCCCTCGACGCCCTCGGCGGCGACGGCCTCCCCCTCGTCATGCTCGACAGCGACCCCACCTCCGGCCGCGCCGCCGCCCACGTCAACCTCGCCATCACCGACGGCATGCGCCAGGTCACCGAGCACCTCCTCGCCCTCGGCCACCGCCGCTTCCTCCACCTCGCCGCCGACGTCGACTCCTGGACCTTCGACATCCGCGCCGAGGCCCTCGCCGCCCTCCTGCGCCCCCACGCCGCCCTGCGCACCGCCCGCGCCGCGCTCACCGTCGACGCCGCCCGCGAGGTCGCCGGCACCGCCCTGGCCGACCCCCGGGACCGGCCCACCGCCGTCGTCTGCGACGACGACATCCTCGCCGCCGGGGTCTGCAAGGCCGCCCGCCGCCTGGGCCTGCGCGTCCCCGAGGACCTCTCCGTCACCGGCGTCGACGACCTCGCCCTCGCCACCGCCGTCGAACCCGAGCTCACGACCGTCGCCCTGCCCGCCGAGCGCGTCGGCGAACAGGGCATGACCGCCCTCCTCGCCGTCCTCGACGGCACCCCCTGGACCGCCCCCGAGATCCCGGTCGAACTCACCGTCCGCGACTCCACCGGCCCCGCCCCCGCGCTCTAGGCATGCGAAAGCCCCGGCCCGCCCCCGAGGGGGCGGACCGGGGCCCACGCACCGCGGACTACTCGGAGTCGTCCTCCGACACCTCGTCGTTCGACACGGCGTCCGCCTGGGCCGCCGCCGGAACGTCCGCCTCCAGCAGCCGCGCCAGCTGCCGGCCCCGGATCCGCTTGAACTTGCGCTGCTGCGACCGCGTCCGGTCCAGCACCGCGACCTCCAGCCGCTCCGCCGGAATGGCCTTGTCCGCACCGTTCGCCTGGCTCGACAGTGCCTGCACCGCCAGCTTCAGCGCGTCGGGCAGGGTCATCCCGTCCTGGTGCCGCTGGTCGAGGTAGGCGCTGATCTGCTCGGCGTTGCCGCCGACCGCGACCGAGCCGTGCTCGTCCACGATCGAGCCGTCGTGCGGCAGCCTGTAGATCTGGTCCCCGGCCGCCGTCGCGCCGACCTCGGCCACCACCAGCTCCACCTCGTACGGCTTCTCGCCGGCCGAGGAGAAGATGGTGCCGAGCGTCTGCGCGTACACGTTCGCCAGACCGCGCGCCGTCACGTCGTCACGGTCGTAGGTGTAGCCGCGCAGATCGGCGTAGCGCACGCCGCCGATCCGCAGGTTCTCGTACTCGTTGTACTTGCCGGCGGCCGCGAAGCCGATCCGGTCGTAGATCTCGCTGAACTTGTGCAGCGCGCGGGACGGGTTCTCGCCGACGAACACGATGCCGTCGGCGTACTGCAGCACGACGAGGCTGCGGCCGCGGGCGATACCCTTCCGGGCGTATTCCGCCCGGTCTGCCATGGCCTGCTGGGGTGACACATAGAACGGAGTCGACACCGGTTATCCGTCCCTTTCTTCTGGGCGACGAGACGAGGACTGGTCAGAGCAGGGCGGCACGCGGACCGTCGGGCTCCTGGAGCCGGCGGTCCGTCACCTTGCGGGCGAGCTCCTGCGACTCGTCGTCGTCCAGCCGGCGGAAGCCCTCGTCGGTGATGACGGTGACGATGGGGTAGATGTGGCGGTACAGGTCCGGCCCGCCGGTCGCCGAGTCGTCGTCGGCGGCGTCGTACAGCGCCTGCACGACCAGCGTGGTGGCCTGCTCCTCCGACAGGTCGGGGCGGTAGAGCTTCTTCATGGAGCCCCGGGCGAAGATCGAACCGGAGCCGGTGGCGGCGTAACCGTGCTCCTCGGAGCGGCCGCCGGTCACGTCGTAGGAGAAGATCCGGCCCTTCTCCTTGGCCTCGTCGTAGCCCGCGAAGAGCGGCACCACGGCCAGACCTTGCATGGCCATGCCCAGATTGCTCCGGATCATGGTCGAGAGCCGGTTGGCCTTGCCCTCCAGCGAAAGGGTCGCCCCCTCCACCTTCTCGAAGTGCTCCAGCTCCAGCTGGAACAGCTTCACCATCTCCACGGCCAGGCCGGCCGTACCGGCGATGCCGACCGCGGAGTACTCGTCGGCCGGGAACACCTTCTCGATGTCCCGCTGCGCGATCATGTTCCCCATGGTCGCCCGCCGGTCACCGGCGAGGACGACCCCGCCGGGGAAGGTGGCGGCGACGATGGTCGTCCCGTGCGGCGCCTCGACGATCCCCTCGGGGAGCTTCCGGTTCCCCGGCAGCATCTCGGGCGCGTGGGCGCCCAGGAAGTCCATGAAGGACGACGACCCCGGCGTCAGGAAGGCTGCCGGTAGACGCCCTGTGCTACGAGTGTTGGGTTCCACAGGTTTCCTTCCACGTAAGCGGCTGCACGCCGTATGACGTCCGGCCGATCCTTGAACTGCCCCAGGGCTGCGTTGCAGCTGAAGCACAGTACGCCTCGGACCTTACCCGTCTGATGATCGTGATCCACGTGCTCGGCGGGAGCAGATCGGCAGATCACGCAGACCCCGCCCTGGGCAGCGGTCATCTCGTCGCGCTGATCTTCGGTGATGCCGTAGGAACGCTTGAGATGACCTGCTCGTCCACGAGCCGCCTTGCACGGCTTGCAGCAGGTGGCGAGGCCGTCCGAGGCAGTCGCATTCTTGTGCCACTCGCTGTGCGGCTTGACTTCACCGCAGGATCGGCACTGCTTCCAGCCAGGTGGCACCTCTGCCCCGTCCCAAACGCGCCTGCCCTTCTTTGCCTGGAGCCGCCGATAACGCTCAGCTCCATAGGTCGCCACGCATTCACGACATCTGGCTTGCAGCCCGTCCTTGGTGGCCCGATTCGCTGCGAACGAGCTGAGCGGCTGGTGATGGCCACACCCACGACATAGCTTCGATTCCGCAGACATGGCCCCACCCCACCAGACTCGCCTTCAATTCGAAGGCGAGATGGGCTTACTGGCCACCCTTCTGAACGAAGCTTCGAACAAAATCCTCAGCGTTCTCTTCGAGCACATCATCGATTTCGTCGAGGACCGAGTCGACGTCGTCGGAGAGCTTCTCCTGCCGCTCCTTGAGGTCGGACTGCGCTTCCGCGGCCTGCTCCTCGACCTCTTCGGTCGAGCGAGTGGCCTTCTGCTGTCCGCCGCCGGTGTCCTTGGTCGCCATGTCTACCTCACCCCGCTCGGTTCGCACGCTCACACGGAGAGACCCCGGGATTCGGGACCTCTCAAGATCAGACCCTACGCCGGACCCTACAAGGAGGGTCCGGCATTCGTCCCCGTACTTTCACAACATCCGGGTGCCTTCATGATTCCCGGGCCGGAGGCCTTTCAGGCCACCTCACTGCCCCGAAAGCACCCGGACCAGGTCCTCCGCCGTACGGCAGCGGTCCAGGAGCTCCTTGACGTGGTTGCGGGTCCCCCGCAGGGGTTCCAGGGTGGGGACCCGCTGGAGGGAGTCGCGGCCCGGGAGGTCGAAGATCACCGAGTCCCAGGAGGCCGCCGCGACGTCGTCCGCGTACTGCTCCAGGCAGCGGCCGCGGAAGTACGCCCGGGTGTCCTCCGGGGGCTTGCTCTCGGCCCGCTCCACGGCCGGCTCCTCCAGCAGCCGCTTCATCTTGCCGCGGGCGACCAGGCGGTTGTACAGGCCCTTCTCGGGCCGTACGTCCGAGTACTGGAGGTCCACCAGGTGGAGGCGCGCCGCGTCCCAGCCGAGTCCGTCGCGCCTGCGGTAGCCCTCCAGGATCTCCCGCTTGGCGATCCAGTCCAGCTCCCCCGCCAGGCTCATCGGGTCGGTCTCCAGCCGGCCGAGCACGTCCTCCCAGCGCCCCAGGACGTCCTTGGTCTGCTCGTCCGCGTCCGTCCCGAAGCGCTCGTCCACGTACTTCCTGGCCAGCTCGAAGTACTCCATCTGGAGCTGCACGGCGGTCAGCGTGCGCCCGCTGCGCAGCGTGACGAGGTGCTGGAGGTCCGGGTCGTGGGAGACCTGGTGGAGGGTGCGCACGGGCTGGTCCACGGCGAGGTCGACGTTGATGAAGCCGTCCTCGATCATGGACAGGACGAGCGCGGTCGTGCCGAGCTTGAGGTACGTGGAGATCTCGGAGAGGTTCGCGTCGCCGATGATCACGTGGAGGCGGCGGTACTTCTCGGCGTCCGAGTGGGGCTCGTCGCGGGTGTTGATGATGGGGCGCTTGAGGGTGGTCTCCAGCCCGACCTCGACCTCGAAGTAGTCCGCCCGCTGGCTGATCTGGAAGCCGTGCTCGCGGCCGTCCTGGCCGATGCCGACGCGGCCGGCACCGGTGACGACCTGGCGGGAGACGAAGAAGGGGGTCAGGTGGCGCACGATGTCCGAGAAGGGGGTCTCCCGCTTCATCAGGTAGTTCTCGTGCGTGCCGTAGGAGGCGCCCTTGTTGTCGGTGTTGTTCTTGTAGAGGTGGATCGGCTGGGCGCCGGGCAGCTGGGCGGCGCGCTCGGCGGCCTCGGCCATGATCCGCTCGCCGGCCTTGTCCCAGAGCACGGCGTCGAGGGGGTTGGTGACCTCGGGCGAGCTGTACTCGGGGTGGGCGTGGTCGACGTAGAGGCGCGCGCCGTTCGTGAGGATGACGTTGGCGAGGCCGATGTCCTCGTCGGTGAGCTGGCTGCTGTCGGCGGCCTCGCGGGCGAGGTCGAAGCCGCGGGCGTCCCGCAGCGGATTCTCCTCCTCGAAATCCCAGCGGGCGCGTCGCGCCCGGTGCATCGCCGCCGCGTAGGCGTTGACGATCTGGGACGAGGTGAGCATGGCATTGGCGTTCGGGTGCCCCGGAACGGAGATCCCGTACTCCGTTTCGATCCCCATTACTCGCCGTACGGTCATGCGGCCCTCCTTGCCCGGCGGCGCTCCCGTTCGGGAGCGGCGCTCAAGTACCGCTGGTGCTCCTGTGCGTCGTGTGCGGTGCCCGTCCCCGCACTGCGCGACCGGCGGTACGGAAGAGCCTAGAACCACTCCGCGCTGGTGGGGAGATCATTTCAGTCATTGAATTCGCCTCGTCACCGGCTGAAAAAGGCGGCCGGTAAGGCGGGGGTGGCTGGCGGTAATGCGGGGTGGTAAAGCAGTCGGCCGCGGGTGCCGTGAGAGGCACCCGCGGCCGCCTCGCTCCGTCAGAGGTACTGACCTGTGTTCGCCACCGTGTCGATGGAGCGTCCGGTGTCCGCGCCCTGCTTTCCGGTGACGAGCGTGCGGATGAATACGATCCGCTCGCCCTTCTTTCCGGAGATGCGGGCCCAGTCGTCCGGGTTGGTGGTGTTCGGCAGGTCCTCGTTCTCCTTGAACTCGTCCACGCAGGCCTGGAGGAGGTGGGAAACCCTCAGGCCCTTCTGGTTGTGTTCCAGGAAGGCCTTGATGGCCATCTTCTTCGCCCGGTCCACGATGTTCTGGATCATGGCGCCGGAGTTGAAGTCCTTGAAGTAGAGGACTTCCTTGTCGCCGTTGGCGTACGTGACCTCGAGGAAGCGGTTCTCCTCGGTTTCGGCGTACATCTGCTCGACGACGGTCTGGATCATGCTGTGGACGGCCACCTGGGGCGAGCCCGAGTGTTCGCTGAGGTCGTCCGTGTGGAGCGGGAGGGAGGCCTTGAGGTACTTGGCGAAGATGTCCTTCGCCGCCTCGGCGTCCGGGCGCTCGATCTTGATCTTCACGTCGAGTCGTCCGGGCCGCAGGATGGCCGGGTCGATCATGTCCTCGCGGTTGGAGGCGCCGATGACGATGACGTTCTCCAGGCCTTCCACGCCGTCGATCTCGGCGAGCAGCTGGGGGACGATGGTGTTCTCCACGTCCGAGCTGACTCCGGATCCGCGGGTGCGGAAGAGGGATTCCATCTCGTCGAAGAAGACGATGACGGGGGTGCCCTCGCTCGCCTTCTCCCTCGCACGCTGGAAGACGAGGCGGATGTGCCGCTCGGTCTCGCCGACGTACTTGTTGAGGAGCTCGGGGCCCTTGATGTTCAGGAAGTACGACTTGCCGGCCGCCTGCCCGGTCACTTCCGCGACCTTCTTGGCAAGGGAGTTGGCGACGGCCTTGGCGATGAGCGTCTTGCCGCAGCCGGGCGGGCCGTAGAGCAGGATGCCCTTCGGGGGCCGCAGTTCGTGCTCCTTGAAAAGGTCGGGGTAGAGGTAGGGGAGCTCGACGGCGTCGCGGATCAGCTCGATCTGGTCGCCCAGGCCGCCGATCTTCTCGTAGTCGATGTCCGGGACCTCTTCGAGGACCAGGTCCTCGACCTCGCTCTTGGGGACCACCTCGTAGACGTAGCCGGAGCGGGGTTCGAGCAGGAGGGCGTCGCCGGGGCGGATGGTGATGTCCAGGAGCGGCTCGGCGAGCCTCACCACCCTCTCCTCGTCGGTGTGCCCGACCACCAGGGCGCGCTCGCCGTCCTCGAGGATCTCCTTGAGGGTGACGATGTCCCCGGCCCGCTCGAACTCCATGGCCTCGACCACGTTGAGCGCTTCGTTGAGCATGACCTCCTGGCCGCGCCGGAGGTCTTCCGGGTCGACGCTGGGGCTCACGTTCACGCGGAGCTTGCGCCCGCCGGTGAAGATGTCGACGGTGCCGTCCTCGTTCGCCTGAAGGAAGACACCGAAGCCGGCCGGCGGCTGTGCGAGCCGGTCGACCTCTTCCTTGAGGGCCACGATCTGGTCGCGGGCCTCACGGAGGGTATTCGCCAGTCGTTCGTTCTGCGCGGAGACGCCTGCCAGATTCGTCTGGAGCTCGACGATCCGCTCTTCGAGAATCCTCGTGTGTCGCGGAGAGTCGGCGAGCTTGCGTCGCAGGACGGCGATTTCCTGCTCGAGATAGGCAACCTGGCCAGCGGGGTCCTCAGACCCTCGCCCGGGCCGGATGCCGCGGTTGATGTCGTCGTCGTGGGCTGCCACGGTCCTCACCTCCTCCAAGGGGAGCTGGACGCTTCCTGACCCTACCTGGGCTGGTGGTGATTGAAACCCCTAGATCACAAAGACGGTAGAGGTGTGTCCGATCTTCACCCTTGCGTACTCCCTCACGCCAGGGAAATACCCACCCTTCAACATCGGAAAGCAGCCGGTTGTAAGGTCGAAGCGTTCAACACCCGTCAGGGCTCGCGCGACTTGCCGCGAGTCGTGGTCGGGACGGATCACTCAGAGCAGGGAACGGCAGGAGATATGACCGTGCAGCAGGAGGCCCCGACGGGTGGTTCCGACGGGGCCGGGGAGCCGCTGGAGGTCTGGATCGACCAGGACCTGTGCACCGGGGACGGCATCTGCGTGCAGTACGCCCCGGAGGTGTTCGAGCTGGACATCGATGGTCTGGCGTACGTGAAGAGCGCCGAGGACGAGCTGCTCCAGGAGGCGGGGGCGACCACTCCGGTTCCCTTGGTGCTGCTGCAGGACGTGGTCGATTCGGCCAAGGAATGTCCGGGCGACTGCATCCACGTGCGCCGCGTTTCGGACAGGGTCGAGGTGTACGGCCCGGACGCGGAGTGACGGTTCAAACACGTCCGGCGGCCGAGTCCGTCAGCTCCTGGCGGAATTTCCCGCCGGTCCAGCGCCACTTGGCGAGCTGCTTCACATCGGGCTCGTAGCGCGGCACGGAGGGTGACGAGTAGCCCAGCAGCCGTGCGGTGACGTACCCGTCGCGCACGGTGAGGCCGGTCGCGGTCCGGCGTTGTCCGGCGTCGAGGAGGGTCGCGACGATCCGGGGGGCGGAGCCCTCGGCAGGGTCCTGGGCCAGTACGTAGAGCGCGTGGGGCGGAGTGCCGGAGCCGGCGTCACAGCGGACGGCCGCCACGGTCTCGGGGCGGCCGTCGCCGTCGAGGTCGCCCTGGGCGGTTTCGGTGACGGCGTGCGGGGATCCCTTGCAGTCCAGCGGGTACGCGGCCGCGTGCGCGTCGGGGGCCGTGGGGCCCCGGGCGGCGTCCGGGCCGGGCGCGGCGGCGGCTCCGGTGGCCCGGCCGGGCTGGAGCAGTCCGGCGCCGGCTATGACGGCGGCGAGGGCGGTGGCCGTGGCGAGCCAGTGGACGGGCCTGGTGCGACGGTGCGCCAGGTCGGTGGGGCTGTGCAGCACGCCGGGTGTCTCCTGTGCGAAGGGTGACGGGGAGCCAGCATCGTGCCACACGTCACACAGGCGTGGAACGGCTGGGGCCGGACCCGCGCGGCACCGCGTCCCGACAACACCGCGTCCCGACAACGAAGAGGCGCTGTGGCGCAGTTCCCGGTCGGTCCGGGGAACTGCGCCACAGCGCTTCCGTGTTGGCGGGGCCTGCTCCGTGGAGCGGTTATGCGGAGCGGTCGCTGCCGGGGCCCTCGTAGTCCTCGCCGTAGGCGCCCTTGGAGGGGCGTCGGCGGCGCATGGGCGGCTCGACGCCGTCGGCGAGGCGGCGGGCGGTGACCAGGAAGCCGGTGTGGCCGATCATCCGGTGGTCGGGGCGGACGGCGAGGCCTTCCACGTGCCAGTTGCGGATCATCGATTCCCACGGCTGCGGTTCGGCGTAGCAGCCGAACTCGCGGATGGACTCGACGGTGCGCGAGAGCTGGGTGGTGGTCGCCACGTAGCAGCAGAGGATGCCGCCGGGGACGAGCGCCTTGGAGACGGCCTCCAGGCACTCCCAGGGGGCGAGCATGTCGAGGATGACGCGGTCGACGTCGGTGTCGGACAGGTTGTCCTGGAGGTCGCCGACGGTCAGCTGCCACGCGGGGTGGGGGCCGCCGAAGTAGCGCTCGACGTTGGCCGTGGCGATCTCGGCGAAGTCCGCGCGGCGCTCGTAGCTGTGGAGCATGCCCTGGTCGCCGATGGCGCGCAGCAGGAAGCTGCTCAGGGAGCCGGAGCCCACTCCTGCTTCCACGACGCGGGCGCCGGGGAAGATGTCGGCGAAGGCCAGGATCTGGCCCGCGTCCTTGGGGTAGACCACGGCGGCACCGCGGGGCATGGACAGGACATAGTCGGGGAGCAGGGGGCGCAGCGCGAGGTACGCGACGTTCCCCGTGGTACGGACAACACTGCCCTCGGGAGCACCGATCAGCTCGTCGTGCGGGAAGGAACCCTTGTGGGTGTGGAAATTCTTCCCGGCTTCGAGCGTGAACGTGTAGTGGCGGCCCTTGGGGTCGGTGAGCTGAACCTGGTCCCCGACCTCGAAGGGCCCGCGTCGGCGGGCGGCACCGGTCGGTTCGGACATGTGACCAGTGTATTGGGTTCAGGACTGGGGCCGTGCCATGGCCTTCACGAAGGCCTTCTCGACGTCGAGGGTGGACAGGACGCCGTAGATCTCGCCGGTGGGTTCGAGGACGAGGTACTCGGTGGCGGGGGTGGCACGGAGGTGGTCGAGGAGTTCTTCGCCGGTGAGGTCGGCGGAAACCTTCATCCCGTCGGTGAGGTCCTGGGCGAGGGTGCTGACGGCGACCCAGGGGCGGCGGTGTTCGGGGACGGAGGCGATGGCGGTCTCGCGGACGATGGCGGTGGGGTCGCCCTGGCCGTCGACGACGACGAGGGCGCGGGCTCCGGCTTCGTTGGCGCGGCGGAGGGCTTCGGAGAGGGGGGTCGCGGTCTGGACGGGGATGGCGCGGCGGGTGAGGGTGCGGGCCCGCAGGTCGGGGAGGTGTTGGCGCAGGCGTGCCATGCGCAGGCTGTTGCCGGCGCCGGTCCAGATGATCGCGGCGAGGATCGCGGCGAGGAGGGCGTCCATGACGGTGTCCATGCCGCCGATTTCGCGGGTGTGGTTGCCGAGGACGCCGGTCTGGGTGAGGAGGGGCAGTCCGATGAGGACGGCGACGGCGAGGGCGCGGCCGACCCAGGCGGCGGCGACGGTGCCGGTCATGGGTTTCCCGGTGATTCCCCAGATGACGGCGCGGAGCATGCGGCCGCCGTCGAGGGGGAGGCCGGGCAGGAGGTTGAAGGCGGCGACGAGGAGGTTGGAGACCATCAGGCCGGCGAGGAGGACGCCGGGGACGGTGGCGGGGTGGACGGCCTTCATGCCGAGGTAGAAGGCGCCGGCGAGGGCGAGGGAGAGGAGGGGGCCGACGAAGGCGAGGACGAATTCTCGGCCGGGGGTCTCGGATTCCTTCTCGATCTCGGAGACTCCGCCGAAGAACTGGAGCTGGATGCGGCGCACGGGGAGCTTGTAGCGGAGCGCGGCGACGGTGTGCGCGAGTTCGTGGACGAGGACGGAGGCGTAGAAGGCCACGGCGAAGAAGAGCGAGACGAGGTAGCGGGCGGGGCCGAGGTCGGGCAGGACCCGGTCGAGCTGGTCTCCGAAGACCCAGGTGATGAGTGCGGCGACGAGGAACCAGCTGGGCGAGACGTAGACGGGCACCCCGAAGGGGCGGCCCATGAGGATGCCGCCGCCCGGGTCGGAGCGCTTGGACCTGCGCTCGCCGGTTTCGTCGGTGTCTGCCACGGTCTTCCTTCGTTCGTGCGGTGCTTCCAGTGTGGTCCACGTCGCGTCGGGGGCGCGGTGCGCTGTTGCGCGGTGTGATGCTCCGATCATGCAGTGCGAGGGGCCAGTAGTCGATGGTATGCGCGTGCTGTCCGTTCCGGGTCGTAGGGTTTTACGCATGACGACGACCCCCGGTGCCGGTTCCGCAGATGCTTCTTCGGGTGCTTCCCGGCCGACCTCGCTGTCCCCTTCGCGGGCCGGTGACTTCATGCAGTGTCCGTTGCTGTACCGGTTCCGGGTGATCGACCGGCTTCCGGAGAAGCCGAGTGCGGCGGCGACGCGGGGGACGCTGGTGCACGCGGTGCTGGAGCGGCTCTTCGATCATCCGGCGCACGAGCGGACGGTGCCGCGGGCGAAGGAGCTGCTGCCGGGGCAGTGGGAGCGGCTGCTGGAGGCGAAGCCGGAGCTGGCGGAGCTGTTCCCGGAGGGGGACGAGGGGGCGGGGCTGGCGCGCTGGCTGTCGGAGGCGGAGGCGCTGGTGGAGCGCTGGTTCACGCTGGAGGACCCGACGCGGCTGGAGCCGGTGGAGCGGGAGTTCTTCGTGGAGGCGGAGCTGGAGTCGGGGCTGCGGCTGCGCGGGATCATCGACCGGGTGGACGTGGCGCCGACGGGTGAGGTGCGGATCGTCGACTACAAGACGGGGAAGGCGCCGCGGCCGGAGTACGCGGAGGGCGCGCTGTTCCAGATGAAGTTCTACGCGCTGGTGGTGTGGCGGCTGCGGCAGGTGGTGCCGCGGCGGCTTCAGCTGGTGTACCTGGGCAGCGGGGACGTGCTGACGTACGACCCGGTGCCGGCGGATCTGGAGCGGGTGGAGCGGAAGCTGCACGCGCTGTGGGAGGCGATCCGGGAGGCGACGGAGACGGGTGACTGGCGGCCGCGGCCGACGAAGCTGTGCGGCTGGTGTGACCATCAGGCGGTGTGTCCGGAGTTCGGGGGTACTCCCCCGGTGTATCCGCTGGTGGTGCGGCCCAGGGACGGGGCGGATCGCCCGGTCGGTTCCTGATCGTCCGGCCAGGGCAGAATGGGCGGCGTCCGCCGTTGCCGCCCGACGAATACGAGGTACCCCGTGGCGATCCGCGTCCTGCTGGTCGACGACCAGCCACTGCTGCGCACCGGCTTCCGGATGATCCTGGAGGCGGAGGGGGACCTGGTGGTGGTGGGTGAGGCCGGGGACGGTCTGCAGGCGCTGGAGCAGGTGCGGGTGCTGCAGCCGGACGTGGTGCTGATGGACATCCGGATGCCGCGGATGGACGGGGTGGAGGCGACCCGGCAGATCACCGGGCCGGACCGGAACGGGCCGGCGAAGGTGCTGGTGCTGACCACGTTCGATCTGGACGAGTACGTGGTGGAGGCGTTGCGGGCGGGGGCGAGCGGGTTCCTGCTGAAGGACGCCCCGGCGAACGAGCTGGTGCAGGCGATCCGGGTGGTCGCGGCGGGTGAGGCGATGCTGGCGCCGAGCATCACGCGGCGGCTGCTGGACAAGTACGCGGGTCATCTGCCGTCGGGTGAGGAGAGCCTGCCGGCCACGCTGGGGACGCTGACCGAGCGTGAGGTGGAGGTGCTGAAGCTGGTGGCCCGGGGCCTGTCGAACGCGGAGATCGCGGCGGACCTGTTCGTGAGCGAGACGACGGTGAAGACGCACGTGGGGCACGTGCTGACGAAGCTGGGGCTGCGCGACCGGGTACAGGCGGCGGTGTACGCGTACGAGAGCGGTCTGGTGCGTCCGGGCGCGCAGTAGCGCGTACGGGTGCGGGTACGGCTCCGCCCCGGCTCCCTTCTCGGGTGCCGGGGCGGAGGTGTGTCCGGGGCGGGTCAGCCCTTGCTGATCTCCCAGAAGCGGAAGACCGTGGAGGCGTCCAGGGACCACTGGAGACCGGTCACGTTCTGGCGGGCGACGGCGTACTGCTTGCTCTGCCAAAGCGGGAGGATCGGGAGCTCGTCGGCGACGATGTCCTGGAGCCGGGTGTAGTCCGTGTTGGCCGCGGTGCGGTCGGACTTGGTGGAGGTCGCGGGGATGATGGTCCCGCTGATCTCCTTGTTGTCGTAGTTGTTGCGCAGGACGTTGTCCGGGCCGAAGAACGGCTGGGTGAAGTTGTCGGCGTCGGGGTAGTCGGGGACCCAGCCCTTGACGTAGACGCCGTACTTGCCGGCCTCGATGTCCTTCTCGTACTGCTCGAACTCGACGGACTTGACGTCGGCTTCGAAGAGGCCGCTCTCGTTGAGCTGCTTGGCGATGACCTGGAACTGGTGGTCGGTGGACGGGCCGTAGCGGGACGGCGTGGACCACAGGGTCAGCTTGATCTTGCCGGTGATGTTGGCGGCCTTGAGGACCGCCTTGGCCTTCTCCAGCTGCGGCGAGCCGCCGTAGCGGTCGAAGTACGGGGTGGTGTGTCCGGCGATGCCGGCCGGGACGATCGAGTACAGCGGGGCGGCGGTGCCCGCGTACACGTCCTTGACGAGCGCTTCGCGGTCGACGAGGTAGGCGATCGCCTTGCGGACGGGGAGCTTGCCGACGACGGGGTCGTTGACGTTGAAGACGAGGTGCTCGACTTCGGCGCCGGTGCCCTGGACGACGTCGACCTTGTTGTCGCCCGTCTTGGTGGCGGCGAGGCCGGCGATGTCCTTGGCGGCGAGGCCGCGGAAGGCGAAGTCGACGTCGCCGCTCTCCAGGACGGTCTTCAGGCCGGCCTGGTCGCCGTTGAAGAACTTCAGCGTGACGCCGGTGTTCTTGGCCTTGGCCTTGCCGCTGTAGGAGTCGTTGACCGAGAAGTTGGCGCTCTTGTCGCTGAAGGCGTCCAGCTTGTAGACGCCGGAGCCGATCGCCTTGTTGTCGGTGCGGAGCTTGTCGGCCGGGTATTCCTTGTGGTCGACGATGGCGCCCGCGCCCGACGCGATCTTGCTGGGGAAGGTGGCGTCGGACGACTTCAGCTTGAAGACGACGGTCTTCTCGTCGGGGGCCTCGATGCTGGAGATCGACGAGAGCATCACGGCGGGGCCGTTGGCGTCGTTGATCTTCAGCGTGCGCTCGAAGGAGAACTTGACGTCCTTCGAGGTGAGGCTGTTGCCGTTGCTGAACTTCAGGCCGCTGCGCAGGGTGCACTTGTACACCTTGCTGTCACCGCCCTCGAAGTTGCAGGCCTGGGCGGCGTCGGGCTCGGGGGTGGTGCCGCCCTTGGGGAACGTCAGCAGGGACTGGAAGACGTTGTTGAAGAGCAGCCAGGAACCCGGGTCGTAGCCCGACGCGGGGTCGGTGGACTTCACCTTGTCGGATATGCCCATGACCACGCCCTTGCCGTTGCCGGCGGCGGAGCCGTCCTGCGAACCGCAACCGCTGAGCAGCGCTGCGGCAGTGGCCGCGCCGAGCGGGGCTGCCAACCACTGGTTACGTCTCTTCACGCGAATTCCTTCACAGTCTTGTCTGGTCGTTGCGCCGGCCTGCGACGTCCGCCGCCGGTCCTGCCGGTCTCAGCCGCTTACACCCCGGCCGAGTTCCCACAGCTGGAGGTCGGAGATGGCGTTGACCGACCATTCCACTCCGGTGATCCCGTCGCGTGCGGCGACGTACTGCTTGCCCTGCCACAGGGGCAGGACGGGGACGTCGTCGGCGACGATGTCCTGCATCTCCGTGATCGCGGGCCCGGCGACGTTGCGGTCGGCCGCGCGGCGGGATTCGGGGATGAGCCTGGTGCGCACCGCGGTGTTGGCGTACGGCGTGCCCAGGAAGTTGTCCTGCTCCAGGAACGGGGCGAGGAAGTTGTCGGGGTCCGGGTAGTCGGGGAACCAGCCGAGCCCGTAGGCGGCGTAGTCGCCCTTCTTCTGGGCGGGTCGGAAGGTGCCCCACTCGTTGCCCTGGACGGTGATGTCGAACAGCTGGGTGGAGTTCAGCTGGGTCTTGAGGGCCTCGAACTCGGCGGCGGTGCCGTCGCCGTAGTGGTCCGTGGTGTAGTTCAGGGTCAGCTTGACGGGGGTCTTGACCCCGGCGGCCTTGAGGAGCTCGGCGGCCTTGGCGGTGTTGGCCTCGCCGTACTTGTTGTAGAACGAGTTGACGTGGCCGGGCACGGCGGTGGGGACGAGCGAGTACAGGGGCTGCGCGGACTTGCCGTAGACCTTGGAGATCACGTTGTTGCGGTCGACGGCGGCGGCGAGGGCCTGGCGCACGGCCTTGTTGTTGACGGTGGGGGCGTCGGTGTTGAAGCCGATGTAGCGGATCTCCAGGCCGGGCATCGGGGTGAGCTTGACGCCCTTGGGGGGAGTCTTGGCGAACTCGGTGATCTGGGCGGGCGACAGGGTGCGGGAGACCACGTGGATCTTCCCGTCGGTGAGCGCCTTGCCCATGGTGGCGGAGTCGTCGAAGGTGCGCAGCTCGACCTTGTCGTTCTGCAGCTTGATGTCGCCCTTGTAGTTCGGGTTCTTGGTGAAGACGGCGCGGACGAGGTGGTTGTCCTTGACCTCGGCCTTCATCGTGTACGGGCCGGAGCCGTCGACGGTGAAGCCGGGGCGGAGCTTCTTGGCCTCGTAGTCCTTCTCGCTGACGATGCCGGCGGCGGGGGTGGCGAGCTTGTACGGGAAGGTCGCGTCGGCCGTCTTGAGGTGGAAGACGACGGTGTCGGTGCCCTTGGTCTCGACGGTGTCGAGGGTGGAGAGGAGGGCGGAGGGGCCGTTCTCGTCCTTGATGGCGCGGACGCGGTCGATGGAGAACTTGACGTCCTTGGCGGTGACCGGGTCACCGCTCGCGAACTTCAGACCGGGCCGCAGGGTGCAGCGGTAGCTCTCGTTGCCGGTGTCGGTGAAGCGGCAGTCGGAGGCGGCTTCGGGGACGGGCTGGCCGCCGCCGCGCGGGGTGCGCACGAGCGTCTGGACGGTCTGGCGCAGGATGTTCCAGGCGCCGGCGTCATAGGCGTAGGCGGGGTCGAAGGGGGCGGGGGCGTAGTCGGCTGCCTCGAACCGGTCGGTGGTACCGACGACGATCGCTCCGGACGCTGCTCCTCCGCCGCTCGCGCTGCCGCATGCGGACAGCGCGGGGGTGAGCAGGCCGATCGCGGCCGTCAGCACCATGGTCTTGCGGTTCATGCTGGAAGTACTCCCTCACCCGGCACTTGTTCAAAGCGGCGTAGAGGGCACTTCGCGGCGGTCGCCCGTTCAGGGCGGAACGATCGGGCCGGTGTTTGACGATCGGTCCACGCGCGTACCGGCGCAAGGGTGCGCGGCCGGTGCGGCAAGGGTGCGTGCGGAGTGCCCGCGACGACATTAGTGGGCCGGGGCGGGATGGCTGGAACTGGCAGGAGTTGGGGTGTAATCGCACCGTGATGGGTGCGGACTTACCGCTTATGCCGGAGTCTTCGCAGATGCGGTCAGGAGATGATCAATCCGGACACAAAGGAAGCCCCCGGAGCCTGCGGTCGGGCTCTGCGGGGGCTTCCCGGGTGACCAAGGTCACCCGGCAAATCTCTTACGGAAGGGGTGGAATTTCGGCCTCCGGGGTTAGAGGCGGAAGATCCTCCCGCGAGGCCTGGGTGTGCCCTCGTTCCGTTCGGTACGGAGCGTGCGCGCTCAGTTCATGGGAGTGATCAGGGAGCGCAGGAACGGGAGGTTCACGTCCTCCAGCGATCGGACGATGGTCCGGCCGGGCGCGGGCTCGATGGCGCCTACGGAGGGGACGGCCACGACCCGGCAGCCGGCCGCCTCGGCGGCCGCGACGCCGGTGGCGGTGTCCTCGATCACGGCGCAGCGCGAGGGGTGCGCGCCCAGGGTTCCGGCGGCGATCAGGTACGGGTCGGGGTGGGGCTTGGTACGGGGGACCTCGTCGCCGGCGACCGTCAGGGTGAAGCGGTCGCGGCCGAGGGTGAGCAGCACCTGGTCGATGACGCGGCGGTGCGAGGCGGAGACGAGGGCGGTGGGCACGTTGTGCCGGGCCAGCTCGCTCAGCAGGCGCTCGGCGCCGGGCATCAGGGGTACCCGGTCGGCGATGCGGGCCTCGAAGCGCTCGTTGAGCAGGACGCTCAGCTCGGCGAGGCCGATGGCGGCGCCGGTCCTCTCGATGAGGAAGGAGGCGCTGCGGCTCATGGGGCCGCCGACGACCACGTCCCGCCAGGACTCCTCCAGGCGGTGGCCGAGCTCCAGGAAGATCTGCTCCTCGATCTCCCACCAGAAGCCCTCGGTGTCGACGAGGGTGCCGTCCATGTCCAGGAGCACCGCCTGCAGGGCGTGCCCGTCGGCCGTGCGGGCGACGGGGGCGGGAACGGTGCTGGTCATGCGTACGCCTCTCTTGGGGACGACAAGGCCGGTCACCTCGCCCCGCGGGGACATCCCCTCGGGAACAGGTGACCGGCCTGTTTGGGACCGACCAGTGTACGCCGGTTCGTGTCAGCGTGCGTTGAAATACTTCGCTTCGGGGTGGTGAATCACCAGGGCGTCGGTGGACTGCTCCGGGTGGAGCTGGAACTCCTCCGAGAGGTGGACGCCGATCCGCTCCGGCTGGAGGAGGTCGGCGATCTTCGCACGGTCCTCCAGGTCGGGGCAGGCGCCGTAGCCGAGGGAGAAGCGGGCGCCGCGGTACTTGAGGTCGAACATGTCCTCGACCTTCTCGGGGTCCTCGCCGCCGAAGCCGAGCTCGGCGCGGACCCGGGCGTGCCAGTACTCGGCGAGGGCTTCGGCCAGTTGGACGGACAGGCCGTGGAGTTCCAGGTATTCGCGGTAGGAGTCGGACTCGAACAGCTTGGCCGTGGCCTCGCCGATCTTCGAGCCGACGGTGACGACCTGGAGGCCGATGACGTCGGTCTCGCCGGACTCCTCCGGGCGGAAGAAGTCCGCGAGGCACAGGCGGCGGCCGCGGCGCTGGCGCGGGAACGTGAACCGGGTCCGCTCGTTGCCCTGCTCGTCGAGGATGATCAGGTCCTCGCCCTTGGAGACGCAGGGGAAGTAGCCGTAGACCACGGCCGCTTCCAGGAGGTTCTCGGTGTGGAGCTTCTCCAGGAGGCCGCGCAGGCGCGGACGGCCCTCGCTCTCGACGAGCTCCTCGTAGGTGGCTCCGCCGGCGCGGGCCTGCTTGAGGCCCCACTGCCCCTTGAACAGGGCGCCCTCGTCCAGCCAGGAGGCGTAGTCCTTGAGCGGGATGCCCTTGATGACGCGGGTCCCCCAGAAGGGCGGGGTGGGCACCGGGTTGTCGACCGCCACGTCCGAGCGGCCGCCGCTCTCCTCGGCCTCCTCGACCTGGAGGGCGGGAGCGTCCCGCTTGGCGACCCGGCGCTGCTTGAGCTCGGGCAGGGCAGCCCCGGGGACTCCGCGCTTGACGGCGATCAGCGCGTCCATCAGCCGCAGGCCCTCGAACGCGTCACGGGCGTAGCGGACCTCGCCTTCGTAGATCTCGTGGAGGTCCTGCTCGACATAGGCGCGGGTCAGGGCCGCGCCACCGAGGATCACCGGGTAGTCCGCCGCCAGCTTGCGCTGGTTCAGCTCCTCCAGGTTCTCCTTCATGATCACCGTCGACTTCACCAGCAGGCCCGACATGCCGATCACGTCGGCCTTGTGCTCCTGCGCGGCCTCCAGGATCGCGGAGACGGGCTGCTTGATGCCGATGTTGACGACGTTGTAGCCGTTGTTGGTGAGGATGATGTCGACGAGGTTCTTGCCGATGTCGTGGACATCGCCGCGGACGGTGGCGAGCACGATGGTGCCCTTGCCCTCGTCGTCGGTCTTCTCCATGTGCGGTTCGAGGTAGGCGACCGCGGTCTTCATGACCTCGGCGGACTGGAGGACGAACGGCAGCTGCATCTGGCCGGAGCCGAACAGCTCGCCGACGACCTTCATGCCCTCCAGCAGGGTGTCGTTGACGATGTCGAGGGCGGGGCGGGTCTGGAGGGCCTCGTCGAGGTCGGTCTCCAGGCCGTTCTTCTCGCCGTCGATGATCCGGCGCTGGAGCCGCTCGTCCAGCGGCAGGGCCAGCAGTTCCTCGGCACGGCCGGCCTTGAGGGACTTGGTGTTGACGCCCTCGAACAGCGCCATCAGCTTCTGGAGCGGGTCGTAGTCGCCCTCGCGCCGGTCGTAGATCAGGTCGAGCGCGGTGTTGACCTGCTCCTCGTCGAACCGCGCGATCGGCAGGATCTTCGAGGCGTGGACGATCGCCGAGTCCAGGCCGGCCTTGACGCACTCGTCCAGGAAGACCGAGTTGAGCAGGACACGGGCGGCCGGGTTGAGGCCGAAGGAGATGTTCGACAGACCCAGCGTCGTCTGCACATCCGGGTGGCGGCGCTTGAGCTCGCGGATCGACTCGATCGTCGCGATCCCGTCCTTCCGCGACTCCTCCTGGCCGGTGCAGATCGTGAAGGTGAGGGT